>WQZP01000026.1 GCA_009780675.1 Spirochaetaceae bacterium
ATTGGCAATAGAGTTGCTACTATTGGGAATATGGCGTTTCGTGATAATCAACTTAGCAGCATAGTTGTTCCGAACAGTGTTACGTCTATCGGAGAAGGAGCATTTTGGGGGAATCAACTCACCAGTTTAACTATTGGCAATAGAGTTGCTACTATTGGGAATATGGCGTTTCGTGATAATCAACTTAGCAGCATAGTTGTTCCGAACAGTGTTACGTCTATCGGAGAAGGAGCATTTTTAAATAATCGATTCACTAGCATAACCATTGGCAACGGTATAAATTCTCTTGGTGGAGATGTATTTGCTGGGTCTTTAAGGGATCTTTCGAGGGTAAGTATTGGTGCAAATGTCAATCTTTTAGGACCGGAAGATCTTGGAGTATGGAGTGGATTTAATAGATTCTACAATGGAAATCAACGTAGAGCAGGAATCTACACTTTTAGTAATGGTAATTGGAGTTTTCAACCCAGATAAGTATACAGATAAAGGGAGTGAAATTATCACTTATAACGGCAAGTTGTTTACTAAGAATTGACAACCTTTTATATAAAATATATAACTTCAATAATATGTGCAGATATTTTATAGATGGCTCTTTCCCTATAAAGGGAAGAATAAAGGCAAGTGGCAACAAAAACGCAGCTCTTCCATGTATTGCAGCAGCGCTTCTTGCAGAAGGCGAAGTAATTCTTGAAAATATTCCTGAAATCGAAGATGTCTATGTAATGCTCTCAATAGCATCCAAGCTGGGAGCAACGGTTACAAAAATCAGGACAAATGAATACTCAATAAAAAGTGATAATATAAAATCAGATCTTCCTCATGAAGAAGCAAAATCCATACGCGCGTCGATTCTCTTCGCTGGCCCCCTGCTTGCAAGGACTGGCAAAGCTATTTTTCCGCCGCCCGGAGGGGATGTAATTGGGAGGCGCAGGCTTGATACCCATTTTCTGGCGTTTGAAGATTTAGGAGTAAGAATAGAGACCGATGGATTTTTTAAACTTACTGCCAACAAATTGATTGGCGCAGATATTTTTCTTGATGAAGCTTCTGTTACTGCAACAGAAAATGCAATAATGGCATCTGTCCTTGCAGAAGGGAAAACCATTATACAAAATGCTGCATCAGAACCGCATGTTCAGGACTTATGTAAAATGCTTGTTTCCATGGGCGCGAAAATATCAGGAATAGGGTCAAACATACTTTTTATTGAAGGTGTAAAAAGTCTTTCAGGTACACAATACAGAATTGGGACTGATTTTATAGAAGTAGGTTCTTTTATAGGTCTTGCTGCTGTTACGCGCGGTGAGCTTGAAATCGAAGGGGCAGTGCCTTCGGACCTTAGAATGACTAAAATCGCTTTTGCAAAACTTGGGATACATTGGGAAACAGATGGGTCTGTAATAAAAATAAATCCAGGGCAGAGGCTTCAGGTTGTTGCTGATATGGGCGGGCATATCCCCAGGATAGATGATGCCCCGTGGCCCGGGTTTCCACCTGACCTTACAAGCATTATAACTGTAGTTGCGACTCAGGTTGAAGGAACAGTCCTTATACATGAAAAGATGTTTGAATCAAGAATGTTTTTTGTGGACAAACTTATAGGAATGGGCGCGAAAATTATTTTATGCGATCCTCATAGAGCTGTTGTTAGCGGCCCTTCAAGGCTAAAAGGGAGCCAGCTTGTTTCTCCGGATATAAGAGCTGGTATGGCAATGGTTATTGCAGCTCTTTGCGCAGAGGGAAAAAGCGAAATAAGGAATATTTACCAAATAGAACGGGGTTATGAAAACCTTGTTCAACGCCTTAAAAACCTTGGCGCGAAAATAGAGAAAAAACCTGCTGGCGATTAGTCCTCAATGTTAGTCTTTAATGTTTACCCCGAAGGGTTGTTAGTGAATTTATTTTTGTTCCCCAAATTTGTACGGGAAACCGAAGGTGGTATGCCGAAGTGTCGTGTTTTTAAACATATTTTGAATAGTCCATCATTCCATGAAAAACGCGAGCAACTGTAACCAGTTTAGTCTTATCTGCTATTTTGTACAGGGTTATGTAATTGCCAACAATGAGTTTGCGATATCCCTTTTTTGCAAGTCTTTTATCTCGTGAAATTGGATTGGCTTTTGGGAATTCTTCCAAATTGAGTATAGCTGCTTCGATTTCATTGGTCATTTTGTCTGCTACTGTTCGTTCCTGTGATTCCTCAAAATAATATCGATATATATTATCTAAATCCTCAATTGCTCTGGGTAAAATTTCTACCGAATATTTATTCGCCATACTTTTTTTTCAAAGATGCAAACACCTCTCTCGCGGGAACTGGCTTGGCACCATTTTTAACGTCTTCTTCTGCAAGCATGACTTGTTCGTATATCTCGTTTTGCGCTATTTTTTCTTCATAAGTTTTCATGCTCATAATAACCATATCGCTATAACCGTTTCTTGTGACAAAAATTGGTTCATTGGTATTCCTGCACATTTCAGAAATTTCAACGCTTTTTCTTAAATCTCTTATTGGTATAATTTGAGCCATTTTAGTTTCCTCACTTTTATTGCATCATTATAATGACACAATAATGATCCACCTGTCAATAAATAAAACCATCTATTCTTTATAGCCCTCAATATACGAAGCTTTTATTATTGTATAATAAATAGCAGTAGCAAGCGCTATTGCTATTATCGCCATTAAGCACAGAGCTGCAGGAAGGATTCCGATTTCTTTCATAAAAATCAGCAATATTCTGTTTTTTAAATACATAATACTTCCTTCGAGAAAGTAAATCGCAGTGACTGCTATAGGAAGTAAAATAAGCGATAAATAACTTTTATCTGTTCTTCTTTTCAAAAAAGATATTCCCGATGCAGTAACCAGCACCAACATAAGAATATAGTTGAAAACCCGTATAAATCTTATAAAAAGGGTCTGCACTGGAGCGTATTTCCCTGAGCCTGTATCTGAAAGCAATGCAAGATTCTCAAATAAAAAATAAGTTCTTACTTTTAAAAGCCTGTTTTCCTCTAATCCCATATAAACAATAGCATTGCGGGGAATTCCAAGCTCAATAGAGGATATTCTGTCGTTTCTATTCCCAACAATAACCTCAGGATATATTAACAGCTTTTTTTCCCTTCCCAGACACTGCATTACTAGCGAATTTCCAATAAGCTTCCCGTATAGTGACTTAATATGCCTTACTATTTGGCCGGCAGGGGAAAGACTTATTATATTTATATCAAAAAAATAAACAGCATCGCCTGTAAAGACAATTCTGTTGGCAAAAACAAGCTCTTTTCCAGAACTATTGCTATTTACAAAAGCAATTCCCCTTTTCCCAGGGGCAAAATATATACTCCTTATGTCTTCATAAAAAAAAGAGTTTTCTGCAAGTAATGAAAAAAGATTTCTACCCATATCTGACAATTCCTGGTCATAGGGAAACTGTTCTGAAAGCATATGATAAAAGTGATATGCGTCATGAAGATTTCCTGTTGCAATGAAGTTTACAATATTAACTTTTCCATCGAATAATCTTTCTTCTAAGCTTGTATCTGGAAAAAACCCCGAAAGCCTTACCATTGCTCTTCTTGCAATTTCATCTGCCTGAATGCTGCTATTTCTAAATACTCCAGCCATTCGCGCAAAATAAGCAGCTGATGAATAATGCCCCATTGCATAAAACCTTTCTGCTACTTCAATAAGTTTCTGCCCTGTTAAAAAATCTCCGGAAACAGCTTCTATTCTTTCTTCTGATATCTCATCTGTGAGGACAAGGTTTGGCCATGCAATTAGTATATCACTTCTAATATCATTGGCTCTGGCGCTATTCGGGTCAATGTGTAAATATAAATCAATAAAAATCAATGCTTCTTCTATGTTTCCCGTTGACAGGCTCCTTTCTGCTTCCCGTAAATAAGATTCTCCTGCTCTAGAAAGTTCATGAAACCAGTTTCTTCTCTCCAGTAATAAAGGTTCTGCGAAAAAGACAAGAAAAATATAGATTATCAATGTTGGAAGCAATGTAGGAATAGTTGAAGTAAGGAAAACAGCGCCATCTTTTCTTCTCCCTTCCGGACTCCTGTTTTTATTGGCAAGGATTATGAGTACAAATAAAGCGCCTGCTGAAATTGGAAGAAAAAGCAGAGAATAAATTGTAAGCGCGGACATTAAAATATATGGCGGGACAAGTACATGTACAGCGGGTTTTTCAATAATAAATAAACAATAAAGAGCTATTAAAATAAAGAAAAGAAAATGAGCAAGAAGAAGATATTTGACGTTTCTGCCGGTTGCTAATTTCATCTGTGGGCCCTAAGGGATAATATTTTCATCAGCAGAATAGAAAAAGAAACCATAATATACGCGAAATAATATAAACCTGAATCAAAAGGGATTAAATTTTCTACCCCTTGTAAAAACCCCGGAAGGGGAATTCTCTGAATAAAATGATTAAACCATATAAAACATATAACCAAAGTTTGGGAGAAAAAATAATTAACAATAGGCAATCTTCCTGTTGAGAAAAAGAAGGATATAGCAGATATGGTAACTATTATTGCAAAAGACTTTATGAATATATCTCTTAAATTAGAATTTTGGTTTTTCCCGATACTTTCTGCTATAAAAGAAGATATCCTTATAAAAAAACTAAAAAACCTGTGATATTGGTTGGGTGGTTCAACAACATATCTATCAGCATTGTCCTGAAGTGTTAATATCATGTCTTCTGAAATAGAATAGGGGCCGGAAAATGTTTCTGCGCTTGTTACAGAAAAATTATTTTTATTTATTATAATACCAGATAATGTGTTGTCTTGAGCGCTATTAACAAAAAGAGTGTTTCTTTGTGATGTATAAAAACGGTTGGCTTCTATCTCAAAAGAACTGGGATGGCTTTTGTATGGGAAGAAGATAGCTGTAGCTGAAAACAATAATGATAATAATATGGTTATTATAAAATATTTTAAAACACTATGTTTTTTTTTCTTGCACAAAAAAACAGGGATATAAATAATTGCTGAAATCAGGATAACTAAAGAGAGGTTTTTTTTCAAAAAAGTAAATATTCCAGCTCCTTGAGGAATGAAATTTTGAGCAAAAATTATAATAAAAGCTATAATAATGAAGAAAAGAAAAAATATAAGGCCTTTTATGAAAGATATAATATTTTTACTCCCTGTTGATTATGGATAAAACTCTATCATATCCATAAGTTATCCACAAGTAATTAAGGTTTTGGCTGCGCAATATGTTGTCAGAAAAATTTATACAAAGATGATTTTAAGTTAAAATAAAAAGGGTCGATTAAATAATTGCTTATATTATAAGTAATTATAAAAACAATTTATTATTTTGAAAGGAAGTAAATTTATTTGTTTTGACATTGAAAATTTTATGTATTTTAATAAAGTTATTAACAGGTTATTAACAATGAATCTTTATTAAATTAAGAAACTGGATTTTTTAAAACCCCGCTGCCAGAGGCCCGGGTTTTAAATTTTTTATTCTCTCTAGCCAAGAAAAATCTGGCCATTATTATCAATTGCAAGGATTGTTTTACATTCTGAACACCGGAATCTACCTGCTTTTGTTGCTTTAAGTTTTCTTGAACAAATAGGACATTTAAATATTTTAGGAAATAATTCGGATGTTTTTTGAACAGTTCCTTTATTAAAAAATTCTACAGCATCATCAAAAGAATCTTTGATATTAAAAAATTGAGAAAATCCAAGAAGCTGGAAAACCTCATAAACTTTTGGTTGTATCTCCAGGAGGACAATATCCCCACCCCTTGGTTTTAGGGTTTTAAGAAATGCGGTAAAAGAACCTATACCTGTACTTGATACATAATTAAGCCCATTACAATTGAAAATGAGTTTTATAAATCCTGTATCTACAGCTTTGGCAATTCTTTTCTGAAATGAGTTAGAATTATATGTATCGATATAACCTGTAAGATATATTACAAGCCCTTTAGCATCTGCCTCAACTTTCTGTAGCCTGATTTTTAAGCTATCATCTTTTTCATCATCAAAGCCAGGCACAATTTCATTATTTGACATATTTTTACCTTTATCAAAAAAATGATTTGCAAAACATTGATTTGTCTTTTACTTCTCATACATAATAAAAGCTTATCTTTGTTTTGTCAAATAATTAGTAATATCTCTAATTATTATATCGGTATTCCGTACTATATTATTATATAATTATATTACTTCTGGTTTATTTTGTGAATATATTATACTATTTATATACATTTTTCTACTCATTTTATATTAGCTGGGGGAAATTTTGATGCTAAAAAGAATATTTGTTCTTTTTATAGTTGGCTTTAGTTGTGGCGCGGTATTTGCTAACCCTGCGCCTGGTTTTGATAATTATGTTAATTTTGCAATATGTATGAAAGAACTCGATGCCCATGTAAAAAGTGGGGATTTGGACTCCATAAAAGGAAAATATCTTATTCTGAATGGCTCTTTTGTTGCTTTTAATGTTACAGATAACAGGGCAGCAACCTACACTGTTGAGATTGAGCTTATAAATGGGGAATGGCATGGTGTTACAGATGTGTTTATGTATAGAGCCATAATTATTTTTAGCGGCAGGGAGTTTCAGCCAATGTTCCCTGAAAGGCGAAGAAGCATCCCCGGCCCCACTGAAATTCCAACTAATTCAGGACTTATTGTGGTGGCAAGGCTAAAAGAGACAAGAATTTTTGAAGGGGAAGTTATCCCTGTTCTTTATGGCTACTATTTAAGAGTATTTAAGTCAGGGTGAGGGATTTTAATGAAGCAATATCATGATATGGTAAGATATGTGCTTGAAAATGGGAAAAAAAAGGTTAACCGCACTGGCGTGGCGACGATCAGTTGTTTTTCCTATTTCTATAGAGTAGACATTGCAGAAGGGTATCCCCTGCTCACAACAAAAAAAATATTTTTTAACTCCATGCTTAGGGAACTTCTTTGGTATCTTTCGGGCGAAGAACATATAAAAGATTTAAGAAATCACACAAAAATATGGGATGATTGGGCAGATTCCGAAGGGAGGCTTCAAACAGCTTATGGCAGGTTTTGGAGAAGATTTCCAGTTCCAACCAAAGGGCTTGATGGAGAAGTATGGTCAGATAAATGGGTTAGCGTTGACAAAGAAACAGGTGAAAAAGTTTTTGACCAAATAGGTTATATTATTGATTCTCTTAAAGAGATAAAGCTTGACCCTGCCTCAAAAGCCAGTCGGCGGCTGGTTGTATCTGCATGGCATCCTGCAAACGCAGCCGCAAGCCTGCTCCCTCCATGCCATTACACGTTTTGCTTTAATGTTTCTGATGGCAAGCTTAATTGCCACCTTACGCAGCGTTCTGCAGACATAGCTCTTGGCGTCCCTTTTAACCTTGCCTGTTATTCTCTTTTAACAATAATGCTTGCAAAAGAGTGTGGTTTTGCCCCCGGAGAATTTGCTCATACTCTTATAGATGCTCATATTTATGAAAATCATATTGATGGATTAAAAATACAGCTTGAGCGCACACCGCGAAAACTGCCTGAAATTTCAATCGCAGATAAACCTTTTGACAAACTTATTTTTGAAGATTTTAAACTGATAGGTTATGACCCCCACCCTGTAATAAAATTTGAGGTTGCGGTTTGATCCCTGCCATTGCCTCCAGTGAAAAGCCACTAGCAATTATTGTTGCAATGACAAAAAATCTCCTTATAGGAAAAGAAAATAATCTCCCCTGGCATATACCAGAAGACCTAAAAATGTTTAAACAGACCACTATGGGCAATATTCTTATAATGGGGAGAAAAACATTTGAATCTATAGGAAAACCACTCCCTGGAAGAAAGAATTTTGTAGTATCTGCATCTGCTTTCAAAGAAAAAACTGCTGCTGATTTCCCCTGTCATTCTGTTGAAAAACAGAATCCATATAATACAAAAGAATATGAAGCCGGAAAGGTTTATTATTTTAAATCACTTGAAAATGCTATCAATGCTTCTTTTTTAACAGAGGGGAATCCTTTTATCATTGGCGGAGCATCGATTTATGAGCAGGCATTGCCTCTTGTAAAAACACTCTATATCTCTTTTGTTAAAAAAAATTATACTGGTGATGTTTATTTTCCTGAGCTAAATCTTGTGGAATGGGATATAATAGAAGAAAAAGATTTTCAGGATTTTACCTGGGGGTCATACCGACGAAAATCGGTATCCATTTAAAAAAGTGATATGGAGGCAGATTATGGAAACATTGTTATTTATTAACGCCTGTATGCGCGGCCCGGAGCTGTCAAATACATACAAGCTTTGCCGCATTTTTTTGGATGAATACGCTGCTGCTAATCCAGAGTCTAAACTGGAAGAAGTAGATTTAACAAAAGAAATGATGCCATATTATGACAATGCTGCCATTAAAGCACGGGATAAACTCATTGACGCAGGTAAAACAGACCATGAGATGTTCCATCTGGCGAGACAGTTTGCTCAGGCAGATAAAATCCTTATTGGCGCGCCGTACTGGGATATGTCATTCCCAACAGCGCTTAAATCCTATGTGGAGCACATATCTGCACGCAACATCACTTTTGCCCTTGAGCCAACAAGTATTAAAGGCTTGTGTCGCGCCAAAAAGCTTATCTATATTACTACTGCTGCCGGATATATTATGCCCGCGGACTGCGGCGCTCAATACTTCAGGCATTTGTGTGTGCAGTTTGGCATAGAGCAATTTGCGGATATATATGCTGATGGGCTTGAGATCCAGGGGCAAAATCCAGATGCGATAATGCGTACTGCAGGAGAAAAAGTCGCTGCTGTTGCGAGTATTTTTTAGCACGCAAAAAAAATGTTAAATAATTAGTTGACAAACTCACCCAATACAGGGTATCTTCTCTAATGGAGAAATATTTGCGTTTTTATGCGCAGACCATGAGATTTTGGTCTATACAATATGTTTCTTTACAACAGGGAAACACATAATAAATTAAGGAGAAAGTTTTTTATGAAAAACACAATTAAATTGATAGGAATTATTGCTATAATCCTCTTTGGATTTGCTGTAATCGCTTGCGATTATAACAGCAGTGAATGGGATGGCTACGAGCCTGGTGTCACTGCCACAACCAACAGCGGTCTGCCCGGTAATCCGCTGAGCCTTACTGTCGAAGACGTAACAACTACAGCAGTCACGCTTTCGTGGGCAGCCCCTGCGCATCTAGGAACCAGCACGATTACTGGGTATCAGGTGTCTATTAATGGTGGCGCGTGGACAGCAGCAAGCACCGATACAGGACATACATTTACTGGTTTGCCCAACAATACTGACCATAATTTCAGAGTTCGCCCTCTCACTGCAGATGGTCCAGGAAGATATTCTAGCACTAGCGCCAGAACTCTTGCTCCATAGTAATATTATAGAGAATAGTACGACAAAACAGCACTAGAGCTGAGCAATAGCGCCCCTGTAAAAAGGGGCGTTATTTGTTTTTCCACAATAACATATACAACGCTGTTGTTAAAATGATTTAAATTTTTGTAATAATTAATTTTTTTAGTGAATTTCGTTTTTGCGCACTGTGGATGGCGTCAATTGTTAATCCCAGATGCAATAATGCGCGCTGCAGGAGAAAAAGTCACTGCTGTTGCGAGCGTTTTTTAGCAGGCATAAAAATGTTAAATATTTGTTGACAAATTCACTCCAAATACAGTATAAATTCTATAAGATGAGTACTCAAGCAACAAGCAACAAGCAACAAGCAACAAGCAACAAGCAACAAAATTATATACGCTAAATAATCGTGTCAACTACACAAATATAAAATCAAATATTTTTCTCACTCTTTTTTTAAACGCCAGGTTTCTCCGTATGGGGAAATACTGGCTTTTTTTATACGCAGACCACAAGATTTTGGTCTATATAATATGTTTCTTTACAACAGGGAAACACATTAATAAATTAAGGAGAAAGTTTTTATGAAAAACACAATTAAATTGATAGGGATTATTGCCGTAATCCTCTTTGGATTTGCTGTAATCGCTTGCGACAACAGTGGATTTAGTTATAGCAGTGTCAGTGGTGGTGGCAGTGGTGGTGGATCCAGCAACACCCCTTCGGCGCCACGGAGCTTAGTCGCTGCAGCATGCGATGGGCTGGTTATGCTTTCATGGACAGCTCCGCAAAATGGCACAATTATTGGGTATCAGGTATCCAGCAATAACGGAAGTACATGGATAACAATACCAGACCCAAGCATTACAAGTTATACATTTTTTGGTTTGAACAACGACGCTGTACACAATTTCAGTGTTCGTGCTCTCAATACCAATGGCAGCGGAAGCCGTGCCAATATTAGCGCCACCCCCTCTGGAGCCAACAGCTATATCATCACGAATACCGGCGCGAATATTTTTTCGGTACACAGAGGAGGTAATGCAGTAGTAACCCCAGGTCAATCAATAACGAGCGCAATAGGTCACATTAGGGACCATGCCGCCGGAAATAATGTAACTATTCGATTTCAAGGCAGCAGTCCGTTGAACATCGGCACAGATAACATAAACTTTACTGGAGCATGGGGGATAATTAGACTGGTAGGCCGCATAACCTCTGCAGACCCAGCAGCAACAATCAGTGTTGATACTGGGGTTACTGTAATCAGCGGGGCGATTATTGCTAATACTGCTGGAGGCAATGCGATTACCAATGCTGATGATGGAACTGTAATTGTTGGCGGAGGAGAAGTTCCAGGTGATATTACCAATGCTGCTGATGGAATTGTAATTGTTTTTGGAGGAGAAGTTTCAGGTGATATTACCAATGCTGATGATGGAACTGTAATTGTTGGCGGAGGAGAAGTTTTAGGTGATATTACCAATGCTGCTGATGGAGATGTAATTGTTTTTGGAGGAGAAGTTTCAGGTGATATTAGCAATGCTGTTGATGGAGATGTAATTGTTTTTGGAGGAGAAGTTTCAGGTGATATTGCCAATGCTGTTGCTGGAACTGTAATTGTTAGCGAAGGAATAATTTCAGGTGATATTACCAATGCTGGAACTTTGACTGTTGACGGAGGAGAAGTTTCAGGTGCGATTGTTAACTCTGGAGCCCTGATCATCGAAGGCGGAACAGTTTCAAATACGATTACTAACGCTACTGGTGGAACTGTAGCTGTTAGCGGAGGAACAGTGAACGTAACAGGAGCAGCTACCCATGCGATTGTTAACAACAGTACTGCTGCTAATTCTGTAGCTGTTAGCGGAGGAGTAGTAATTGCAGCAGGTACAGGTTCCTATGCAATTAACAACGTTGGTGCTGGACCTGTAGCTATTAGTGCAACAGGAACAGTAAGAGCAACAGGCGCAGACTCCTTTGCAATTAACAATGCTGTTGCTGGAGCTGTAACTGTTAGCGGAGGAACAGTAAGTGCAACAGGCGCAAACTCCTCTGCAATTAACAATGCTGCTGCTACTGGAACTGTGACTGTTAGTGCAGGAACAGTAAGTGCAGCAGCAAACAATTCCAGAGCGATTACCAATGCAAGTACTGGAACTGTAAATATCAACGGTGGAACAATTACTGCCAATACAGGCGATACCGCTGCAGCTATACATTCCATAGCTACAGGTTCTGCTGTTTATCTACGCAATGCTCCTACTATTACAGGCATAATTCATGTGAATATAGGCATCTTGAGGGTAGCAACATTTACCCCAGGCAATCAAAGATTCATACTTCTTATGCCTTCTATCAGCGCAGGTATTGCAGTGGATGGAGGAGCTGCTTTCGATGGAAATTTTGACCTTCATACTAATCATAAATTGCTGGGTTGGGTGATGAGCATCACTGGCTCGGACCTTACTGTCACACAATAAAACAGCACTAGAGCTGAGCAATAGCGCCCCTGTAAAAAGGGGCGTTATTTGTTTTTCATCCGGGAAATGTCTAAAATATACTATTATCTATGATGCTGCCTAATATATCTGACGATTAAAAAAAGAGATATAGCAGAAATTAGTAATGCAATACTAACAATCAACTCAAAAAACATTTTAGCCCCCTCTTTGGCGACGTTCAAGATATCTGGCAATCAACCTAAGAGTGATACCAATAATCAATAATGTTATACCAACAAGCAACTGAAACAACATTTTAGCCTCCTCCTATTGGCGACGTTCAAGAACTTTAGCAATCAAAAAAAGAGTAATACCAATAAACACTAATGCAATACTAACAATCAACTGAAACAACATTTTAGCCTCCTCTAATCCATTTAAGGATTATATCTATAACTCCAAAAATCCCCAAAGCACCAACAAATACACTGAAGGTTTTCATACCCTTAGCGAGTTTATCCGCAGGCGTTTTTAGTACAAGCAAAATCTCATCAAGAGTTTTGCTTATATGCTTTAATATATCTTTTTCTTCTTTTTCCATAATAACATATACAGCGCTATTGTTAAAATGATTTTAAATTTTGTAATAATTTTTTAGTAAGTTTCGTTTTTGCGCCGCGGATGGCGTCCGGCGCGAGGTTGCTTATTTTGAATGACAGACCCTGATTTATATTTTGTTGAGGCAACAGGCCCTCTTGCAGAAATCAGCGCTTTTGAATGATTCCCAATCAAGTCTCTTCGACCTGCTTTTTCAAGAGCCTTTTTTACAAGAAAGTAATTTTCCGGTTTGTGAAAGTGGAGTAACGCTTTCTGCATCCTCTTTTCTTCTTCTGTTTGCGGGACATAGATTTTTTTTAGTGTGAGTGGATCAATTCCTGTATAATACATGCAGCTTGAAAGAGTTCCGGGAGTAGGGTAAAAATCCTGCACCTGGTCAGGGATAAATTTGTTTTCTTTAAGATACAGGGCAAGCTCTATTGCATCTTCAATTGTTGATCCGGGATGCGCGGAGATAAAATATGGAATAACATATTGTTTTTTCTCCAATATTTCATTTTCTTTTTTAAATCTAAAAAGAAATTCCTCATAGATTTTTATTTTTGGTTTTCCCATAATTTTAAGAACTTTGTCCGAAACATGTTCAGGCGCTACCCTAAGCTGACCGCTAATATGGTGCTCACAAAGCTCTTTCAGGAAATTCCCTTTTTTCCCGGAAGCAACATCAGGGTCGAGCAGGAGATAATCAAACCTTATTCCTGACCGAATAAATACTTTTTTTACCTTATCAATTTTTCTTAATTTTCTTAGTAGCTCAATATAATCTTTATGGCTTGTTTCAAGATTTTTACACGGAGAAGGGGTAAGGCATCTTCGGTCGCAGCACCCTTTTTCAAGCTGATTTTTACATGCAGGGGCTCTGAAATTTGCTGTTGGTCCGCCGACATCATGTATGTACCCCTTAAAATCTTCCATGTTCGTAATTTGCCGCGCTTCTTCCAGAATGGAGTTGTGACTCCTGCTGGATACCCGCGCCCCTTGGTGAAAAGCAAGTGCGCAAAAACTGCAACTGCCAAAGCACCCTCTTGAACTTGTTATACTGAATTTTATTTCCGATAAAGCAGGAATCCCACCGCTACTGTCATAAGATGGGTGAGCTTCCCTTGTAAATGGAAGGCTATATATAGCATCAAGCTCTTCTGTTGTTAAGGGAAAAGCCGGCTTATTTTGGATCACATACTGTTCTCCTGTTTTTTCTGCAAGAACAGAAGCAGTTACAGGGTCGTTGTTTTTGTAGGCAGTAGAAAAATTTCTGGCAAATAATTCTTTATCTATAGAAGCTTCTTCGTAAGAATAGAGATACTTAATATCTTTTATGGCAATTTCTGCTTCTTCCGGCGTTTGGGAAACTTTGCAGACTGTTCCCCGCACATCTGTAATTGCTTTGATATTCTCCCCTTTTTTAAGCCGGCCAGCTATTTCCTTCATACTTTTTTCACCCATTCCATAAACAAGAATATCAGCCTTTGAGTCAATAAGCGCGCTCCGCCTTATACTATTGCTCCAGTAATCATAGTGGGAAAGCCTCCTTAAAGATGCTTCAAGACCACCAAGAATAATGGGAATATTTCTGTATGCTTGCCTTATTGCTGATGTATATACCAGTAGCGCCCTGTCCGGCCGCTTGTCGGGAACTCCTCCCGGAGAATAGAGGTCTTCGCCCCTCTTTTTTTTGAATGAGGTATATTTTGCAACCATTGAATCAATATTGCCTGAGGTCACAAGAAAACCCAGGTTTGGGCGGCCAAAAGTTTTAAATGCTTCCAGATTTTTCCAGTCTGGCTGAGCAATAATTCCTATAGAATACCCTTCTTTTTCAAGAAGCCGCGCTACTATTGCTGCTCCGAATGATGGGTGGTCTACATAAGCATCACCTGTAACCAGGACAAAATCTACTGTTTCCCAACCTCTTTTTTTTGCTTCAGTTAAATTGAGTGGCAGAAAAATCTTCATAATATATTTTAATACGTTTTATAATGATAAAAGTCAATTTGTCGGAAAAAATCCGGAAAAAATAAGATTTGACTTCTAACCTTTGTTCTGATAATATTGATTATCCTCAGTTTGTTATCAAATTAAATTTCCATAAATATAAAAAATTATCACTTTTTTTTGATTATGGTATAATTACGTTCGTGCGAAGGAGTTAGGGGTAGGTGGCGAAAACAGGGTTTCCTATTGTGCATTTTTACGATCAAGACTTTGTTGATATATATAATAAAACCTGGACATGGCTTTATGACTTTTGGAAAAAAGGGACAAAAAGAAACGCATTACAGCAGAAATATTTTAATTACCCTAACAGTAATTATATAAATCAGTATGAAGCGTGTTTTTCAACCTTTTTTTTGGTATATAGCAACAATATGTTCCCCCCCTTTGCAGCGCTGGATAATTTCTATTCCAAGCAGGAGGAATCAGGAGCTATCAGGGGATTATATAGCGAAGAAGATGGTAAGCCAATTCTTAAAGAAGATAATCCGGAAGGGGTGCAACCTCCGCTTTTTTCGTGGGCTGAGTATAATCTTTATCATAAAATAGGTATTAAAAAAAGGTTAAAGGAAATTCTTCCGACACTTGAAAAATATTACACTTGGCTTGAAGCAACATTTCAGAAAGAGAATGGTTTGTATGCAACACCTCTGGCATCTGTTGAGATGGGAAATACTCCAAGGGAAAAAGCCTATTATCTTGTTGATTTTAATGCAATGCAGGCAGTAAATGCTCTTTATATATCTGCTATTGGCGATATTCTTAATGATAAAGAAATAAGTTTTAAATATAAAAAGAAATATTTTTCGCTTAAAACCAGAATAAATTCTCTTATGTGGGATAAAGATTTTGGCTTTTACTATGACCTTGATATAGAAGGTAATTTGGTAAAAGTAGAAACAATAGCTTCTTACTGGACTCTTCTTGCGGAAATACCAAATGAAGATAAAGCCAATATCATGATAAATAAGCTTTCAAAAGATGAATTTGTCACAGAAAACCCTTTTCCATCCCTTTCTACCAGTTCTCCTCTTTTTAGCGAAGATGGTCATGGGTTTAGGGGTTCTGTTTTTCCGCATCTTACATTTATGGTTGTTAAGGGGCTGGAAAAATATGCAAGGAACGATCTTGCAAGAGAATGTACTATAAGACATCTTTATTTTATTCTTGATACTCTTCATCCTGATGGTGAAAAAAAGGGGAATATTTACGAGGCTTATCTTCCAATGAGGGAAGGGCCCGCAAAACCTATTGATAAAAATGATAAATTCCCAAGAGAGCTTTTTTTAAACTACACAGCATTAAGCACAATTACCCTTATGATTGAAAATGTTATAGGGTTGTATATAAGTTTGCCAAGAAAAACAGTTGACTGGATTGTTCCTACAATAGAAATAATGGGTATAGAAGATTTATCTCTCAAGCGGAATATGATTACAATACTTGCCAACAAAAGCGGACGGGGCTGGGAAATCAGGCTTGAGTCCGAAAAACTTTATTATTTTACAATCAACATAATTGGGGTTAAAAAGAAGACGCTTCCTATTCCTTCGGGAAAGTGTTCCATGCTCATCGATAAACTTTAAGCACTAATTACAAAACGCGGGCAAAGCCTGCAGTCGGCCAGACTCGCGCTTCCCAGCGCGGATCGCCATCCATGGCTAGCGCTGGGCGCGACGTCCATGTCGCAGCCTCGCTACGCGACCCCCCCCCTTGCAAGGGGGATTTCAACTAACTTACACAAGCTGTTTCATGAGAGCATCTGCAACTGTCTTAACATCTGCGGATGCATCAAGTTCAATATATTTTGTCCCTTCTTTCTTTGAGAGGTCTTTGAAAAAATATGCTGCTGCAAGTGTTCCGGTATTTTTATCATAATAGATATCGTGTCTTTTATTTATTGCAGTTTCATCCTGGTCATCTGCTCTTGTTGAGAGGCTGCCGCCACAAACCCTGCATTTATCACCATTTGGCTTTATTGCATCAAAATAGATGTTGTTGGGATGGTTGTTATCATTTGCGCAAAGCCTTCTTCCCATAATTCTCTTTTTCGCAATGTCTCTGTCGAGAAGTATTTCAATCACAAAATCCAGTTTCATATTGGATGCTTTAAGAGCTTCTGCCAATTTTTTTGCTTGCACATCATTTCTTGGAAATCCATCAAGAAGCCAACCTTTTTTGCAATCATCTTTTTTGAGTCTGTCAAGGATCATAGGTATTGTGATGTCGTCTGGTACAAGATCGCCTTTGTCTATAAACTCTTTTGCTTTTTTACCAAGGTCTGTACCGCCCTTGATGTTTTCCCTGAATATAACTCCTGATTCAATGTGCGCAGTTGGAAATTTATCTTTTACAATTGCTCCCATTGTCCCTTTTCCGCTGCCATTTGGCCCAAAAATCAAAATATTCATAACTCAAACTCCTTATTTATTATTTTATATAAGATAATAACATTTTCTTTAAAAAAGTATAAGAGAGAAAATTAATATAGAAGAAATAAGATATTAATCCCTTGCGGTTTATTTTAGGGAGGATTCACTCTTCAATCAACGCCTAATTCCTTTTTTATATGTGCTTTTACTTCTTTTGCAAATGCAAAAAATAGCATTGCCTGTTCAGTAGTCGGCATTGAACCATCATCCAGTAATCCTATTTCTCCAGGGTATCTGGACTCCAGATATACATCATTTATAGTTGCCATCAAATCGTATCAGAAACTGTTAATAAATCTTTTTCAGCAAAATTCAGCCATGCCTCAACCTGCTTTTTCATATATTATTTTTCCTGTTCTTTCAATTTCATCAATAAAATAATTACCATAATCTTTAACGATTTTATACTCTGCCTTTGAATATACTATGATATCAAGAGGGACTTTATAATTTATATTTCTTACTAATCTATTGATGTACAACTTTTTGTTTAATCTCTCCTGATATGTTTTTGCGACATCATCGTTGTCCAGTATTACTACCATATCTATATCGCTGTTTTCTGTGGCAATATTTCTGGCGCATGAACCAAATAGAATAATTCTGTATGGATCTGATTGCTTGAGCGCTTCTACTAATTGGCTGATATAATTTTCCATAACTTCTATTTTATACTTGTTTCGATTTAATCATCAAGTCCATCAAGCACTTGTGTTACGGTTGTTTTTTCCGGCTCCTCTTCGCCGTGGCGCACAAAGAACAGGCATACTATTGCCAATGCAAAAGCTATGCAGGCATACAGGAACAGCACCTTGTAATGACCAACCATGTCACGAATAAAGCCGAACAAAATCGGCGATATGATTTGTGAGCTGAAAGAAAAGAAATAGTAATAACCAATATAAGTGCCGATTTTAGCATCACCTGAAAGCCGCACAACCATTGGCAAAGAGTTGATATTGACAAATGCCCAGAAGAATCCGCCTGCAAACAAAATGATGCGCGTCATCAATACATCGGCAATAAATATCATTGGGATGAACAACAGGGTAAGTCCTGTGAGGCCAATCAGGATTGCTCTGCGCCGGCCTATCTTTGCGCCAATAAAACCTGCCGGGATCGCAAAGGCTAAAAAAGTAAGAGAAAAAATTGAAAGAGTTATTGAGGCATCACCGGCTGTCATCCCTAAGGTGTTTGTGGCATACAAAGTAAAGAATGTTTCAATAGCGTTATAACCTGTAAACCAGAAAAATATGCCGAAGAGGATCAATAGGAGGCTTTTTTTCTCGTCCTTGCTGAGCTTCACAGTTGTTTTTGGTTTTTTCTCAACAACAGGCTCTGGTTCGTACGCATGCTTCGGCTCACGCACGAAAAGCGCAAGCACTGCAAGCGCAAGCATCATCATGACAGCGCTCATTATAAAAGGCATTGGGAATCCATTACCTGTTTTTTGAAGCCAAATGTTGAACAGGATGCCGCCCACAAGGAACGCAAACACAGCGCCCACTCCGCCCATGAGGTTGACGATACCGTTAGCTTGACTGCGCAGCGGGCCTGGAGTGAGGTCAGGCATGAGCGACACAACAGGTGTGCGCCACGCAGACATTACAAAGGTGAAAATAATCAGAATCAGCATAAGGGACCAGAGTGTGTTCATGTACGGTACCAGTACAAATGCTACAGCGCAAATTGGCAGACCAATAAAAACATACGGTAAGCGGCGGCCAAAGCGTGTGCGGGTTTTGTCGCTTAGCGCTCCAAACATTGGCTGAAAGATTACGCCAAAGATATTATCGATTGTCATGATAAGACCGATAAGTGTGGTGCTTGCGATAAAGCCCTCTAAGATTTGCGGCACATAAGCATTGTAGACACTCCACGCAATTGTGGATGCGAAAAAACCAAAAGACAATAAAAATGTTGTTTTTACATTGAGCTTATTCTCTTTCATATATTACTTCTCTTTGTAAGCCAATATTTTGTGGCGTGCCTGCATATTGTTTTCAATGCCGCAATACTCCTGATGATTTTATGTGAGTATTGTATAACAAATTTGCGAAGGTGTCAAAAAAAGCAGTAGCTGGAGTCCTGAACGCGCCAGGTATTGCTTGCTACGGTTCATATTGTCTTTTTGAAAAATCTGTTTTTTCCTGAAAGGGAGGAACTGCAAAAGATAGAAACGTTTGATCACTGCCATGGCTCAGAGCAAAATCGCCAAGTGAGATAATATCCATGCCAAGGATCATTCCAGCATTGGAGGGTATATTGCAAACAGCTGCTTCAATATTTTTCTTGATAACATTATTTGGTAATTCAAGTGTTATAAAGACAATATCGACTACTTGAGTGCTATGTACTCCGGCAATTGTTTTTTTATCTATTGGAGTTAATTTAAGTTTGTCTTTAATTTCAGGAGTAACCACAGACATACTTGCGCCTGTATCCCAGATAGCATCAATAGATAAAAATGGTGCTGAATTTAATTGAACAGAATATAAATTTACAGGAGTAATAATTTTTTTTTGCTTTTTAGCAAAATAATAGGAAAGTGTTAAGTGTTTAGGAATTGCCATATTTTTTGTTTAAAAATTTACCGGAAAAAGATTGGCGACTTCATCTTCAATGTTTACAGGCACATCGTGGATCATAAAAGTGCCGGGTGTGTAGGTTTTTATTGTCTCCTGATAAGCTTCGTCTATATCATCATATGCGGCTATGATTTGCTCCCCGACAATGACAATCCTTTTCCCAAGATATTTTTCGCGGATTTCTGCCTTGTTATTCTCGTAAAATTCAAATTCTCTTTCAAGCATAGACTAACCTCATTTAAAATTATAACACAGATTTAAAAAAAACCAAAACTATATGTACTATAATACTGGCTAAATGAACATCTTGATTCAATATACTTGATATAGAATTAGAAATATTTTAAGTGGCTTGAGGGTTCTCTATCCGGTAGTCAATTTTCTTTGCATATCATAATGATTCTCGTTTCTGCATTTTGGGTTGTTCTCTTCCAGAGAATAAAAAATCATCAGAAAACATTGTAAGACTTTTTTCAAAGGCTTCTTGGGTTGTTTGACCTATTTTGACAAATCCAGGCATTGAGGGGTTGGTGAGGACGTATACTATTCCGTGTTTTGAGTCAGGCATGGTGTGCTCCTTTGCCCTGCTAAGGACAGCAAAACTAAATCCTTCGGCATTATGTTACAGCATTTTTCCAAGCATTTCGAATTTCAGAAAATTCGTCTTTATTCAAACAACAATCTTCCCACTGATTCATGTATGGGGGTATTTCAAGATTATTAACATTATAATAGCTTTTTAGCGCATGTAGTAGCTCGATTCCTATTAATCGGCATTGTAGCTTTTCATGAATACATTTTACATCATCTTCATCATCAATTTTTAATTCGTCCAATAATTGCGCCAAGCCAATATTCACGTCGTCAATCATGCTTTCACTTAAGTAATGTGAATGTGACTTAATAATAATGATTGCAGTAGTAAGAAAATGAATCAAACATTTCCTGGGACGGAACTTTATACTTTGAAAAATTAAGCCAATAAGTCCAGTAATCCGTTGATTATTTTGCTTGAGAAGTACTAAAACAGCATTAAGGGCATCAATAGTTTTTTCTTCTTCTTGTGATAACAATTGATTTTCTATACGAGATATAATATGTTCTTCTCTATCCGGGAATAATTTAAAAAACGATGTTATCGCTGTAAGATCATTCATTTTATACTCAGGAAGTTCACTAAGAAGCAATTTAATATCTCCAATATATTTTACATCCACTTTTTCGATATTCGGGGAAAAGATATAATGAAATAAACTAATCATTTTCGTAAAACGTGCTTTGAATTCATTAACGACAGAATCATCCTTTGATTTATTGTGTTTCTCTTTCAAATATTTTTTATCTGAATTCCACCACTGAATTATTTTCAATAATAAATTATTTATACTTTCTTTGTCCCATTGATATGTAAAACTCTTACCTTGTGTCGCCAGAATATTTTGAACAATTGTCGAGTGTCCCCTTGTTATCTTTATTCCACATATTGAAAGTGAAGCAGAATCAAAACTAATATCTGTTTGATTTATGTGATCTTTCAACAGTTGAATCGGGGGTTGATTGAGTGTTTCCGGATAAGGAAATGTAATAAATGCAAATTCATAATAGTCAGTACTTGCAGGAAAACCATTTAGTTTTCTTTTTGTCCACAACAAAGTTGAAAAAATATTGGTTTGCTCATCACTTAACAATCCATACCGCCATAACACAACAAGGCGCGTAATATATTTCCGTCGTATCCCTAACGAAATTTCAGGATTATCAGGCGGTTCATCATTGAAATTTACAGTTAAAAATTTATCTATCAATTCAGATTGAATATTACACTCTGCTTTAAATTCATGTTCGATGTCAACATATTTAAAAGGGTCTGGATATATATAATGTAAAACATCAGGAATTATCGGAAATTCAAAAAAAGCAGAAAAAAGCTGCTGTTGTTCCTTATTTGAAAAAGAGTTTATAAGATTTTCTGTTAGCATAGAAACATTTTCAAAAATATTTCTCTTTTCCAACGAATAAATATTTTTAAGAACCGATAAAATTATTTTTTTAACCGCGAAGCTATTCTTTACACAAAGATGTGCTAAAGTTTGAGGTATTATTTTTGCCATATTAATGGAAAAGCTATTTTTATTGTCCGAATTTTCATTATCAAGCGTTATAATAATTTCTTGTAAAATATTTATACCCGATTTGCTAAGATCATCCACATCTTCTTGACTCATTGAGATTAGTGATTTTCTATCAAATAGAACACTAACATTTTTCACATCTGCAATTCTAATAAATGTGACAAAAGCCCATTTCGGCCAATAACCAACAATACGTTCTACAACTCTACTCGAAACTTCATTGTTAAACGATATTCCTGAAAGTTTAAGGGGAATACCTGCCTCTTCCATGTATTTTAAAAAAGAATAAGCTTTTAATGTGTATTCATCATTTCCCCATTTTTGATGAATTGAATAGTGTCCTATATTGAATCCATATACTTTTTCTGTACTTGTATATGGTGGTGCCTTAAGTTTGAATAGTGCCTCATACTGTTTTACCTCCCCCCATGGATCACATTCATATTTTACAATCTCTTGCCAGCGTTTTCTATATTTATCACGTTCATCGTCTTGTGAATATTTTTGGTTGATAAATCGTATGCTATCCTGGACATATGATAAGAGTTGCAAAATATATGCTTCTTGAGAAATATTATAGTAATCATCTTTGACAGGATTCAAGAATAAATTATTTCTCACTTGTATTAATGATGCCTCAAGAATAGATTTTGCAATATTTAGATCGCTAGTTTCTGCAATTAATCCAGCTTTCTTTGCTTCCCAATATGGAAGAGGAGAATTAATGACCCATGCTTTTATTTCTTCTCTTAATGCAGGAAAATCTAATGCAAACAATTTCTTAAGACATCGCTCGTAGTGATATTTTGCATTTTGTTCTGGCGGCAATAAATTACTTATGGTTTCTAACTTACATGATAATAGGTCCCAATCATTATCCATTCCATTATAACGATAGAACGATAATAAAGAGAGGTTTATTTCAACCCAATACGTTTTTATTCTATCTCTATCAATTTCATGAATATCAGAAGTTTCTAATTCGTCCTGATATGGGTTATATTTATCTAAAACTGAACGATAAATAGGGAGCCAGGCCGAAAGCAATGGATAAAATGACTTTTCCAAACGCCAATTAAACTCATAGAGTATAATTATATCCAACGGTTCTTTTGCTTCATCAACATAATGAATAAAATTTGTATTTGAGATTAGTTGTTGTAATGATACTCTACGGTTATAAGGCATTATCAACCAATTAGGATATTTCTCTCGTGTATTTTCCCACATTTTAACGGCTTTTTTCATTTCAAATTCTAACTTATCCATTGATGAATCAAAATGAACATATTCTTCTTCCGGCCACTTAAGAGCATCATCATTTTGACATTGTTTCAATAAAAAATCAAAAAAATGTGAAAAAGCATCATAATGGTTTTTTGAATAAAAAGAAATATCTATCGGAACTATACATCTATCTTGCAGCAGTTTTTTTTGAGCATTTGATAAATCAAGAACTCCAATGAGATACATTTTATGCAAATTTTCTGTACCTAAATTGTCCCGAATCCAGCCTATCCAATTAAGAAAATTAGGATCATGACCTGAAAATCCTATTAAACAAAGTGTATTTTCCAATAAAGATTGTTGCACAGTATTTACAAAAGGAGTATATTTACTAGGATATGTTCGATAATCTTCTTCTGTGATAATAAATGGACGCTCAGAAGGAAAACTTCCATGCAATTTTATTATTCTTGGTTTTGTTGACCAAACTAGATCATCTATATTTATTACAGGTTCGTATCTGAATTGTATTATACTTTCTGCAGCACGTTCCAATAATGTATCATAGTTTGTTGTGAATACATCAATCCATGGCAGATTCAACATTTTTTTATGCAATTCGGAAGGTTGATATTCATGATCTGGTATACTGGATTTAATAATATTGTTTAAAGTTGATCTGCCATAAGCAGCCTCTATTTCACTAGCCAATTTTAACGGGTTCAGATATTCTTTTTTTACATTTTTTTCACACCCTGCGTTGAGCTTTTCATAAAATCTATCGATTAGCTCATTCCAATCAGGGATTATTTGCGTTTTGCTACTCCTTAATGCATTTTTGCTAAAACCAGCTCCAACCATAACGCTAGCGTGACCAGTTCTTAATCGTTCTGCAATTTCATGTAAAAAAGGAATGGCTTCTTGTTCTATGCTTTCATCAGCAATTTCTTTTTTCACCTCTTCCCCTTCTTCCTCTCAACAAACAATTCCTCTGTAAGCGTCTGATACAACTCAAACAGAAACGCGACACGTTGGCTGTCATCGCCAAAAGAACGCCCATAGGCTGCTTCTACAGCTTTATCAAGTTTTTGGTGGGCTTTGACTAAAGCAGGAGGCATTGTAACAGGATCGTATAAATCCGCAAGGCTGGCATCAGGGAATTTTGCGCGAGCATCCAGTACTTCCTGCGCTGCTTTCTCAATAACCTCTTTCTGCTTTTCTGTCGGATTAGGCCAAGGAAAATTATTGTATACTATTGAAGCGGAATATTGATAATCACTTTTTAATCGACCAGTTATACAACGAGTCCAAGCCATGTGCATTGTAGAACTAAGAATACCAAACAAATACAAATTTGCTGTTGAAATAACTAGGCATTTATTACTTGCTATTACATCTTGAGTCATAAAGCCAATAGGTATGTATTGTCTTCTTTCGGACGATACTTCAGGTAATACAAGGTAATCGGTATCTGGCTGGGCAACAGTAAAAAAAAGAGTGGGACGAGATGCCGCAACTTGTGTTGTACTACTGGTACTGCTTAATCGCATCTGTTTAACCGCTTCAATTCGCTTGAGTACATGAGGCATTTGTCTTAGTTTCGTAGGATTAATATTAACCAACCATAAACAATATCGTTTTACATTATTAATATATTCCTGTGAACCAATAAATCGTCTTATATATGGTTCTGCAGCTGGTTCAATTTTTAAAAAGTCATATTTTTCTTGTTCAGTAAATATTAGATTTCCTCCATCACTAGGCTTACTGCCATAAACCATTGTAGGAACATCAAATAAAGGCTTACTTCGTTTTTGAATTATAAATTGATCTGCTTCAATTAAATATGAATTTATTCGCTTGACGGATATTTTATGAGGCTCACTTGTAACTGTTGCATATTGAAATATTGCTTTTTTCTCGCGCTCAATTAAGCCAAAGCCAATTATTATGCAATACACCGCCGCTTTACCCCTTGCTTCATTGCTCCACTTAAATGTCTGATGTGCAAAATTAATTTTTATTCCATATTTATTAATTAGTTCTGGCCAAAGAATTGGAACTTGTTCTCCTTGACAAATACTGTTGGTTGATACAAAGGCAACTTCAATCCCTGTTCCCTGAATATATTGCGCTGCTTTTTTATACCAGCAGGTTACATAATCAAGGCTATTGCATCCTTTAAGATGACTAAAAACATTTTCCAATTCCTTTTTTTGCTCTTTACTCATTACTGAAGCGCCTAAAAACGGCGGATTGCCCAAAATATAAGATAACCCTGTCTTCGGGATAACACTCTCCCAATCACGCGTCAGGGCATTAGCATGATGAATCGAAGCAGAAACCGTAAGCGGTATGCGGACAAAATAAGTCCCGAAGCGTTCGCGAACAAGCAGGTTCATCTGGTGGTCAACCAGCCACAAAGCAACCTGTGCTATTTGCGCTGGGAATTCCTCAATCTCTATTCCGTAGAATTGGTTAACATTGACTTTGATTTCACTGTGTACATCAAGAACTTGCTCTTTACCCAGCAGCAATTCTAATATATCAAGCTCCAAAAGACGAAGTTCTCGGTAACTGATAACCAAAAAATTTCCGCACCCGCAGGCAGGATCAAAAAAAGTGAGAGAAGCCAACTTGTCATGAAACTTGATTAGGCGCTCACGCCGCAAAGCCGGTGAAAGTTTTTTTATTTTTTCAAATTCTTCCCGTAAGTTGTCAAGGAAAAGAGAGCGAATCAATTTTAAAATGTTTTCTTCGCTGGTATAATGTGCTCCAATATCGTGCCTGGCTTCATCATCCATTACACTCTGAAACATAGCCCCAAAAATAGCTGGGGAGATTTTACTCCAATCAAGTGTACAGCATCCAATTATAGTGTCTCTCATAGGGCGATCAAAGTCGGCAGTTTCTATTGTTTCTTCAAACAACTGTCCGTTGATATAGGGAAATAGATTTAACTGCTCGTCTATGGTTTTTAGGCGCTTGTCTTTAGGTTTGTTTAAGGTTTCAAATATTTTTTGAATATGTAGGGCAAGGTCACTTCCGTCCTCGTTGGTGCGTTCAAGGATGTACCTATTGAACATATTGGGTGGCTCAAATATGCCGGTGTCGTCCGCGAAAAGACAAAACATGAGGCGGACAAGATACAATTCGAGTTGATAACCAGAATACCCAATTTCTTTTAGGCGATTGTGAAGTTTTCCCATTTCTATTGCAGCATCAATATTTACCGGATCCCACTGTTTGAATGGGTCGATGTCTTTATAGCCTGCCAGATGACCGAACAGGTTTACATGAGCAGGAAGTTCATCAAGTTGAAAACTGTAACACTTGGCATCATCTTCTAAATCATAATATTGAAAATTTAAAAAATCGCAGGTTAATATGCCTTTGGGTATTTCTTTTTGCGGCAGGCTCAATGCGTAGGTCTTGGCCTGTTCGTAAGCTTTATCCAGGTCTTTCCCTGGGGTTTTCATTTCTATAATGATTTGACTTTTCCAAAAAAGATCAATGTAACCACGCTCTGAGCTGTTTTCAAAACGGACTTCCTTTTCAAACAGAGCAACTTTTTTTCTGTCTACTCCAAAAATTTTAAGAAATTCTGTCTCAAAGGTTTGCGCTTCGGCTTTTTCTTTTACAGTTGCACCTTTATCTTTCCACTCAAGAACAAATGCAGCGGCTCTAGTTTTTATCTCGTTCCACGACAAGGGCATAAGTCAGCATCTCCCAGTATTTTTTTTAAGTATATGCTTTATTTGTGGCAAAAACAATTATAATAAAAAACTGTGCTTTCCTCCGTCATTCTACGCAATAAAATATTTCATATCATTATTACTTTTCACAATCTCATTTGGTTGATGTCTTCAAGCTTTCAGGAATTGACTGTCGATTCATACATTTTGAATTATAAAATTCTGTGCAGCCGTAGAAATAGTCATTTTTTTTATCTTTCTTAACTATCATATAACCATCTTTACAATGTATGCACTTAAAAATATCTGCAAGGACTTCTTTTTTATTTGTCATGAAATCGCAAATCTCAGGGTCATTTGTACACATATAAAGCGGTAGTCCAAATTTATTATTTGATTGGTACTTTAAAGAAGCCTTACACATTGGGCATTGCAGTTTGTTTGTTTCATTAACTTCAAGGCGCAATTTTTCGCTATGTTTGATGCCATAGTCTTTTATAAGTTCCAACACAAATCGTGATGGTGCATTGGATGGTGTTACCATATATACTTTATTTTTTGTTCTTGTGAGTGCTACATAGAAAAGTCTTCGTTCTTCTGCAAAAGGGATAGATAGGTCTTGTGTTGTAACAAGCTTAAGAATAGGGTCATCATCAAGTTGACTCGGAAAACCAAAACGAGCTTCAATCAAATTCAAAATGATTACATTATCAAAGCCGAGTCCTTTTGAGCTATGTGCTGTCAAACATGTTATATCAACCTTTTTATTCTTTTTCCATATAATTTTTTCACCTTTCCCCTCATAAAAAAAGCCGGAATGACATAGTTTATCAATTTCAAAATTATATCGCGAGATAAAGAGAATTTTATTTTTCTCGCCATATTCCTTAACTATACATTCAACACAACGATCAATTGTTCCAACCCAGTTCCTTTCTATTTCGCCGCTTTTCGTTCTGTCGTACTCAACAATTTCGATTGGGTCTTTTATACTTTTAGGAGATAACAGCCTTTTTTTTATTTGAGTGGGATTTTTTTGTATAAATCCTCCTGCAATATCAATAAGTTCCTGAGAGTTGCGGTAAGTATGTATTATCTGCATTTCAACACCATGCCCCATTAATTCCAGAAATTTTTGGAAAAGCGTTATGTCCGAGCCTGCAAATGCAAAAACAGATTGCCAATCATCACCAACAGCTATTATTTTTGCACCAGTTAAGTTAGCAAGGGCTTTAGTAAAATTAAACCTTTGTCTTGCAATGTCTTGAAATTCATCAATGATTATATATTTATAAGGTAGATAAATTTTGTTTTTTTCAGCCTCTTTTAACATCTGGTAGGCATTGTTTATCATATCAGCAAAATCAATTGAATTTTTGAGTCTAAGCTGTTCTTGATAGTAATTGTAAATTTCTTCAACAATCTCTAAAAACAAGTTTGTTCGAACATTATCTTGTTTTTTTCGCAATATTTTGAATCCGTCCTTATCATAACCATATTCCTTGTACCGATTTATGAAGTCTAAAATGAGGTGTCCGAATCTATATACATACTTGTCTTTTGAGGTACGCACAAGTTTTTTATAAACTTCTTCATCACTTCTTGATTTTAGTTCAATTCCAAACTTCTCAAGTTCTTCTTTCAAATGTTCGGTCAATTCCTGCCTATCGTTATATTCCGAAAATGTTTCTATAAGCGTTGTGCCATTATCCTTGTGCAATTTTCTTTTGAGCAGAATTGAATTTTTATACTTTTCAAGATCTGTGTTTGAAAACCTACTGTTTAAATAATTTTGCGAAATTCCAAAATGCTCAAGGTATAACACCTTGCCATCTTGCTCAATCGTAAAGTCTGGGGTATATAGCTTCTTTGCGCCGTCAATTTGATGAGGGTATTTTTTTTCATATTCATACTCAATGCCATTCAGGTACAAAAAATTAGCTATTTGGACTTCTTGATTAGAGCGTACATATTCTCCTGTAATTGTTCGCTTCTGACTTTTTCGTTTGTCTGCTACTTCTTTAATATAATCACCAGCATCACTACGTATGGTTTGGAAAAAATTATCAGCTTTATAATCAAAGTATGAATTTAGATTTTCGAAATTCAGGGCTTCTTCCGGAATATTTAAATAATATCCAAGAAATAACATAACTTTGCGAAGTAGCGGCTTGTTGTTAAATATTTGTTTCTCAAGGCAATCAAATACATAGCGTGCGGCTGAATACTCCACAGTTGGCATATTCGCTGTTGAACTCCGTAAGAGATCATATCCAAACTTATGAAATGTCGTGATATTCGCCGGTATTTTAAGTCTGCTTTGTATTCTTTCTTTAAGTTCATCAATTGCTTTATTTGTGTACGATATTACAATAATATCTTGAGGGTGTATCTTTTGTTTTTCTGTCAGGTATTTGACTTTGGCTGCCATTGTTGTTGTTTTGCCTGCACCTGCTCCGGCTACAAGTAAACAATAATCTTCATCTTCGAGAATAGCTCTCCTTTGTTCTTTATCCAGCATCACGTTGCTGTCCACATCTTTTAATAGATTGTCAAAGTATTCTTTGTTGATTGCTAAGTTGTGTTCAAT
Organism: Spirochaetaceae bacterium; assembly: GCA_009780675.1. Lineage (GTDB taxonomy): Bacteria > Spirochaetota > Spirochaetia > CADAEX01 > CADAEX01 > WQTU01. Next base: position 29,113 of record WQZP01000026.1, read on the forward strand.
AAATTTATGGTTTTGTTCTTTGCTCAGATTATCTATGCTTTCAAAAATATTGACAAATTCTTTGGAGGCGACTAAATCAAGGCCTGAAACTTTGTCCTCAGCAAGTAAAGACTTGATCAGCAGGTAATATTCTTTATAATTACTTTTAAACTTTTCAATCTTTGATTGGCTAATATAGTTATTAAGTGCAAAAAACTCTGCTTTGTCTTTGTCAAATGAGATGAAAACATTGCTTAAATTAGGTTTTGCGACTTGATTGATAGTATCATTTTTTAAATGCATATCTATCTTTATTTCTTGGGTTAATATCTTTCCAATTGCTGTTGAGGCAGCGCTAACTATGATTTTTTCAATCTTTTTTTCAAGCAGTCTTAATGTCTCTTGGTGTAATTGGTTCACCCCTTCTATTGGAAGAGAGAATGCCTCTGCTATATCCTTAATCGTATCGGGTTTTCCTGTGCTTAATCCATAATTACGGATAGCTACTTGTGCGGGCACTTGGTCAAGGACTAAGTGGATCGAGTTCACAATGCTATCAAGAAACAGATTTAATTTATTTGTTAAAAGCTTCAAGTCTTCTTCGGAGAAATTGCTTGCGCGAAGAATATCGCTTGCTTTTATATTGTTTTTATTAATATCAGCTAGTAGTTGATTTAAACCATTTGCACGACTTAGTTCTTTCTCTTTGATTTCTTTCATGGTTTTCATAATATATTATTATCTTAGCATATAGGGGCAAAATTCTCCAATACCTGGATAGTCTAAGACTTCGGTTTTATAGAATGGATCATCATCACCTTCGAGCAAGTGTTCCATTATCTTGTTAGGTACAAGTGTTGGTACTTCTTCCTGTGTATGTGCAGAACGGTAATTGAGTATTTGA
>WQZP01000027.1 GCA_009780675.1 Spirochaetaceae bacterium
GACCAACTTTGGGCATCTGATATTGGAAAGCATATAGAATCAGTAAAACTAATTTACAATTCAGAAGGATTGATAAGGGGCATTGAAGTTCGATACTCAATAGAGAATAACACTTTTACAACTGTAGCTCTTTTTTCAAGCAAGTCTCTGGTTTCTGGCAGAGCAAATTTTTTATTCTGGGGATAGATAATGTATCAAAAAGAAGATGGGTGGATAAGCGCTGCCTCAATGTTGTTTCTCTTACTCATAACAGCCATGGTGTCAGGTCTTGCGCTTATAGTAACTACAAGCAATATTTATTTTAGAACAAATCAAAGTGATCACAAAATAAAAAAAGAAGCAGATGTTTTGCTTAGTAAAATTATGCATGATATCCAATATCTGAAAGAAGAAAAATATGACAGTCATGAAAACAAATATATCATTTATTTAATAAATAAATATCGCAACTTGAATCTAAATATGGAAGATATTTCTAGCGGGCTTCACCTTGATTTCTTGCCTGATACTGTTTTAAGAGATCCTTTTTTCTCGCAATATGTATTTATAAATAATCAGTCTACCAGGTTTATTGATTTTAGAAATAACTATGGACTTTCAAGTAGTACCGATGATTGGAGAGAGTATGTAACAGACTCTGCAATTTCTTCATGTGTCACTTATGGTTGGCTGCACAGATCACATGAGAATTCTTTTGCGTTTAAAGAGATAAGCAGGAATTTTAATACAACAGATCCAGATAAACTTTTTCCGCTCATTAACAGTTTTCCATTAATGAATATAAATTATGTTAAGCCCGAAGTAATAGAACTTTTTATTTTGCAGCCATCATTCGAAATAAAAGAGGCAAAAGAAAAATATAAGAGGCTAAAAACACGACTAGAAAGCAGACCCATTGATGACATTGATATTATTGAGATACTTGAAGCCACTTTGGCAAATAATATTTTTACTTACATTGGCAGTAAAACTTCTTTTTGGAAAATTACTTTTGCTGCAGAAGAAAAATATATTGTACAGGCAATAGTTGTTGCGATTCCTGACGAAAGGAATAACCCCAGAGTTGTTGATAAATATGTTTTGGTTGACAGGAGATTTTTGAATGTCAGATAAAATAATTAATTTCTTTCCCCGAATTAATTACTCTGTCTTTGTTCTTCAAATCCCACAGCTTAGAGGAAAAGAGCTTCGTCTTGCTGTCTGTTATAAACTTAAAATGCTTTATCCAGGAGACTTAAATGATTTCGAGATAATTATAAAGAAAAATGGAAAACTAAAAGAGTCATACCTTGTTTTTGTAGTTCCAAAAGATTTGCCTAAAAAACCAATTCCAATCTCCACACTACTGTTACAGCAAGCGCTAAAGAAAAAAACAGCTACAGCTTTTTATATTGATAATAGCTTTATTGAAATTGTAAAAATAGAGCAAGGGGCAATAAGTGAATCTATTGTCAAGGGCGTAAAAAATATTTCAGATATTTGTAGCTATATAAAAACTTATTGCGCTAAAGAAATCTCTGTTGAAATATTTTGTGATAATAATTTGCGCGACTTAGTACATAATCTAAAAACTGTTTTGAATAATGAAAATATTATTTTTAGAGATATTGCGGGGGCAATAAAAAAAATATCTTTTGATTCTATTTGTCTCTATAATCAATATAGTTCAAGAAGAAAATATGAAAAAATAGGTTTTGCTGTTTTTGCATTTATTGTTATTTTTTTAACAGCAAATGGATTGTATCAATATAAAATAATTACGGAAGAAAAGAACTGGCAACAAAAAGAAGAGCAAATATACATTAAAAGAAGATTGCAAAGAGAATTAGCTCAAAAAGAGAAATTATCAAATCTTGAGCTCGAATATGTGAATTTAATCGAAAGAAAAAGATTAAAACCATTTGAAATATTAGGCGTAATTTCCTCATGCCTTGACAGAAGTGTTTTGGTTTTAGCACTAACTATTAGAGAAAATAATTTTCAGATTGAAGCTCTTGCCAATGATTCACTTGGAATACTCAGGAACTTTGAAGAAAATAATCAGATCAGTAATTTAAAGATGAATCAAATCCGTCCTGAGCAAAATCGGGAAAGATTTAGTATGAATGGAACTGTATTACCAGCAAAACACTATGTATCAGAAGACTATATAATAGAAGAAAAAATAAAAATATTTGAAGTTCTTGTTCAAAAAGAAAGGAGCCAGAGGGCTGCTGATAGACTTACAGCTTCTATTTTTGGAATGTCTGTAAGAGATATTTTAAGAAGAAATAATTGTTTTATTAAGAGTTATCAATATCTTGGTTATGGCAATGAAAGAGAAATTGAATTTTCGATCCAGGGCAGTAGCAGAAATTTTTTTAATTTTCTAAGTCTGGCATCAATGCCATCATATAATTGGGATTTTTCCCTTGTGCAAGTAAGAAATCTTTTTCCAAGAGATGTTCTTGATATCGTAATACGCATAAGGGGAGATTTTGGTGCAGATAATTCCTGTTCTAAAACAGTATTTGAAAACGAGATAACAATAATTGAAAAAGGGGTAGTAGAGATTGCAAGAAATTATTTTGTTGCTCCTCAAAGAGCAGCAATAAGGCAAAATGAGTCTGCGCCAGCAAGAGCGCCAGAGAGGCCAGGAAGGGAATTAGTTACATGGCTTTCATTTGTTGGGATAGTAGGCGAAGTAGATGGAAGGAATTATGTCTATATGAAAAATGCAAGGGATAACCGTATGCTTAAATTCAAAGTAGATGGGACTGGCGACATGAGCTGCAGAATTCTTGATTCTGGAAATATAGAAGTGATTTTTGGTAATAGAATGTATGAAGTTCAAAGGGTAAGATGATGCATCCAGACAAAATAGGCAGAATAAGCGAGAGAATTCATGTATAATCTCTTCCCTGAAAAAAATATAAATGTGCTTGTACGATGATTGCGTTGATGGTATAATGTCGCGGAATAATAATGGGGGAGATTTTTTATGAGTAAAAAATATTTGATAATATATTTTTCAAGGACTGAAAGAACAAAAAAAGTGGCTGAATATTTACAAAACCAATTAAACGCAGACTGCGAAGAAATTGTTGATAAAAAAAGTTACAAAGGGGTGATTGGTTATATAAAAGGTATATTTAAAGCAAAATCATATACAGAGATTTGTGCTACCAGATATAATCCATCATATTATGATGAGTTAATAATCATGTCGCCAGTTTGGGCTGGCACTTTTGCGCCTGCTATAAGAACATATATAAGAAAAAACAGCGATAATATAAAATTAGCTTCGCTTATAACAACTGCATCAACATCAAACTGCAATGGAGCAAAAAAAGAAATGGAAAGTTTTAACATCATACTCAATAAAGCATTATATATTAATAAAATAAAAGAAGATTCTTTACTTGACCTGAAAGAAAAACTCTTAAATTAAAATAAGTTAAAATTGAACTTGCTATAATATATTAATGAAAATATAAATGGAGGAATTGCTATGTTGTTTGTATTGTTTGCTGCTCTTGGTATTGGTCTTGGTCTTTTATACAGTAAATTGGTTATTAAGAATTATCCTGAAAGCGAAAGAAAAGGTAACTATATCATGTCGGTTGTAGTTTTTCTTGTAATAACTGTTGCATTGTTTGGAGTTGTAAGCGCAAAAATCAAGATAGATTCTTCCATAAAATATTTTTCACATGAGCTGGAACAATATGTTGCGGAAAACCATTCAAATCTTGCTTTTGTTAGAAACGGGCTTGCTGTGGAAGCAATACAAAATGATGTTGCCAGATTGAATAGCGCCGTTACTGAATTAACTACAGTTTTGTGGCCTCGCGCTAATGAGCTGGGTCTTCCTAAATTTGCATATGATATGGCTGCTGGTTTTGTTGCAGATGAAGTGCAAAAAAGACTTGTTGTTGTGAATTTTGCAGGAGGAGCTGCGACAAATTTATTTGTTGACGAAAATAACTTCGTAACAGTTTCATCATTATTAAATGGCTTACATACAGGCATCATGAAGATTGTGAATATTATTGTATTAGTTGTTGTGGGTGTACTTATTATCCTTTTGGGAATATATATATTTTCTACATTATCCACTGTGGCAAAGGAAAGAAAAAGAATAAAAGCATTGCCTGAAACAGAAGGGTCTGCTGCAGTTTAATTCTTTTACTTTTTCCCTGTAACTTTGATTATGTGGTAGCCGAATTGTGTTGAAACAATATCGCTTACAGAACCGCTGCCCAATTTTCTTACTGCATCCTCAAAAGGCTTAACCATTGAGCCTGGCCCAAACCACCCTAAATCTCCGCCTTTTGACTTGCTGGGGCAGGTAGAAAATTCTCTTGCAACAGATTCAAAATTAGCGCCTTGTTTTATTTTTTTAAGAAGCTCTTGCGCCAAAGACCTATCTTTTACCAATATATGACTTGCTCTCCATTCCATAAAGCAAGTCTACATAAAAACCTGTTTTGGCTCAAGAAGAATTAATGCGCGAAAACATATTTCTTCTTTGCTTTTATGCCAGCAATACCTCTATATAATAGAAGAAACTTGTTGCTTTTAGCTATTCCAGTGGCTAAATTCCCGCTTAAATCAGTTGCCGGTGTACTATACATATTTGATAATATCATATTAAATATGTATGTATGAATGAAAAAATTATCTATCTTGATTATAATGCAACTACTCCAATCCATCCAGAAGTTAAAAAAACTATTGTGGAAAATTTTGATATTTTTGGGAACCCATCAAGCCTTCATACTCCCGGCAGAATAGCTATGGAAAAAATCAATGAAGCAAGAGCCAGTGTGGCAAAACTTATTAATGCAGACCCCGAAGAAATTATTTTTACAGCAGGAGCTTCGGAATCAAATAATACTGTTCTCAAATATGTTGTATGCAGCCCTCAGTCTGGCTGCAACGAAACCTGCATTGCCTGTGCTGGAAAAGATGAAATAATCACTTCTGCGATAGAGCACCCAAGTATAATTTCAACTATGGATTTTATAAAACAGCAGGGTGGCAAACCTGTTGTGCTTGGAGTAAAGTCAAATGGAAAAATCGACCTGGATGTTTTTAAAAAAAGCATTACACATAAAACAGCTTTGATTTCAATTATGATGGCAAATAACGAAATTGGGGTAATCGAAAATATTAAAAAAATTACAGAGATTGCGAAAAAACATGGAGTTTTAATGCATACAGATGCTGTAGCAGCAGCCGGTAGAATTAAAATAGATGTAAAAGAACTTGGAGTTGATTATCTTTCTCTTTCAGGACATAAAATATATGCGCCAAAAGGGATTGGGATCCTCTATGTTAAAAAAGGTTCACCTTACTGTGCTTTTATACATGGTGGGCATCAGGAGGCAGGCAGGCGGGCCGGAACATTAAACAATCTTGGAATAGTTGCAATGGGTAAGGCAGCGGAACTTGCTCTTCGTGAAATGGGTGCAGAATCGCCAAGACTTAAACTGTTAAGAGATAAACTCAGGGATGGTATTGTAAAATCTATTCCTGATGTTTCGATTAACGGAGATCAGGAAGATATTCTTCCAAATACCCTCAATATCTCTTTTATGGGAGCGGAAGGCGAAACCATACTTTTATACCTTGATATGGAGGGGATAGCTGTATCAACAGGTTCTGCGTGTTCTTCGGATTCTCTTGAGCCTTCCCATGTTTTGCTTGCGCTTGGGCTTACACCCGAACTCGCGCATGGTTCTATAAGGTTCAGTTTGGGAAGAGAAAATACCGAAAGCGACATAGACTATGTGCTTCAAAAACTTCCCCCTATTATTGCAAAAATACGAAAGATGTCTACAGCGTATAACAGGAGTAAAAAATGAGTGGAAATTGGCTTTATTCAGAAAAAGTTAAAGAACACTTTATGAATCCAAGAAATGTTTTGGATGATGAAGATAAATATGAAAGTGATGGCAGGGGAGAAGTAGGCAGCATGGCCTGCGGCGACCAGATGCTTGTTGTTTTAAAAATAAAAGATAACATAGTCACAGACTGCAAATGGAAAACATACGGATGCGCCAGCGCAATTGCAAGCACATCCATGATGTCCGAAATGGTTGTGGGAATGACACTGAAAGAAGCCTACCGTATAAAACCAGATGACATTGTAAAAAAACTTGGCGGGCTGCCTGAACATAAAGTGCATTGCTCGGTCCTGGGTGACATGGCGTTGCGGGCAGCAATTGAAGACTACTATAGAAGAAACGGACTTGAGAGTGAAATTGAGATTATAGAAGCAAAAGTCATCTGCTCTTGTAAGAATGTAACAGATAAGGATATTGAAAACTTTGTGAAAACTGGCGGAAAGGGTTTTGAAGAGCTTCAGAAAAAAACATCTCTTGGAACAGGATGTGGCAAGTGCATCAAAGAAGCAAAAGAACTTTTGCATGGGTATGAACACCTTTACGGGTGATTAAAATAATTATTTTGAGGTTTTTATGCTCCAGCTTATTGGGAGACCTTCCTGTAAAGAAACGCGTAAAGCAGAAAGGTTCCTTAAAGAAAGAAAAATAGATTTTCACTATGTTGATCTTGATAAAAAGGAATTATCTCCCGGAGAGCTAAAAAGCATATTTAATTCCATAACGCCTGTTGATCTTATAAATAAAAATTCAAAAGAGTTTGAAAAAAAGGGATTAAAATATATGGATTTTGATCCGGAAGAAGAATTATTATCAAACCAGAAATTGCTTTTTACTCCAATCATCAGGGAGAAGAACCGGGCGATTTTTGGGTATGATGAAGTAGTATTAAAAGATTTTGTTAAATAAATATTGGGAGGAATAAATTTTTTTATGAAATATGCAATCCTTGGAAGTGGTTCGAGCGCAAACTCATATATATTTGAACACGATGATTTTGCTTTTATTGTTGACAATGGTTTTTCTCTAAAAGAATTTGCTGCCAGAGCTTCGGATTTGGGGTTTGATATTTCAAAAATAAAATTTATTTTTCTTACACATAAACATGCTGACCACGCGCGAGGCATAGATAAACTTTCAAAGGAACTAAAAATTCCTGTTGTAATGAGCCGCGATGTATTTCTTAACAAATCAGAAATGAAGAAAATTTATAAAAGACTTAATGTAGAACCAGGGAAAGAGTATTGCTATGGAGAGCTTGGCTTTTCGGTATTTTCAACTTCCCATGACTCTGAAGGTTCTGTAAGTTACAGTTTTAATTTTAGTGGCTATACTTTTACAATAATTACAGATACTGGAAAAATACTTAAAGATATGGAGCAGTATGCCATAAATGCAGATATACTTTTTCTTGAAGCAAATTATTGTCCGCAGATGCTTGCAGATGGCCCCTATCCTCTATATCTAAAAAAAAGAATAGAATCGCACCACGGGCATCTCTCGAATGATGATGCAATTGGATTTCTTTCCGGTATATATAGTTTTATGCAGATGAAAAACAGAATGACATACTTGTGTCATCTGTCAGATACAAATAATTGTTATAATAAACTTGAAAATATTATTAGATATAGTATGCCTGAAACATTCAGGTATAGAATTTGCCGTAAAGGCGAACTTGTAGAAGGTATCGCCTTATAATGGAAAGAGGAGTTTTGTATGGCTAAAAGAGTTTTATGTATTCTTGCAGAAGGGTTTGAAGAAGTTGAAGCAGTAACGCCTGTTGATATGATAAGGCGCGCAGGTATTGAGGTCATTGTAGCGGGTCTTTCGGGTATTGATATTGCGGGCTCTCATGGTATAACACTTCTTGCGGATTGTGAATTTGGTGAAATAACAGGAGAAGATTTTGATGCTGTTTTTCTGCCAGGCGGAAAGGGTGGCGCTGAAAACATGGCTGCTACCAAAGAGGTTATAGATTATATAAATGATATGTTTGGCCGAGGCTGCCTTATTGCTGCGATATGCGCTACTCCGGGAATTGTTTTGGGCAAGACCAAAGTTCTTTCAGGAAAAAAAGCAACGTGTTATCCAAGTTTTGAGAAATTTTTTCCAGCAGACGCAAAATATACTGATGAAAGAGTTGTTGTTGATGGAAATGTTATCACAGGAAAAGCAGCAGGCGCTTCCGCAGAATTTTCATCTGCGATAATCACATATCTTACAAATAAGGAAAATGCAGACAAAGTATTCAGCGCAATGTTTTTCTGATAAACAACAAAAATCCCCCTCCAGCGAAGAGGGGGCGCACTTCACTATTGTTTATACTTATGTTTCGCATCATATATCAGGAAAAAACATCTCAAAATATCAGTATTCCAATCCTTCATGAAGTAAAGGCTTTTGTTTTATAACGGAATGACGAACAACACCGCAGACCAGCAAAATTTTCCATAAATATTACTTATATAATTGTAGATATTTATTTTTGGAGTTATATTATTAATGTATGGCAGAAAAAACATTATTTGATGTAGAAGAAAATGTTAAAGATGAAGTAAAAGAGCCGGGCAAATTCGTAGTAATATTGCATAATGACCACTATACAACAATGGATTTTGTCGTAACCATACTAAAAGAGGTGTTTCACAAAACACCGGCAGAAGCTAACAAATTGATGCTTGATGTTCATAAAAATGGACGGAGCAAAGTAGCTGTATATCCTTATGATATAGCTGCTACGAAAGTATGTCAGGTCGAAAACCTATCAGCCCGAGCAGGTTTCCCTCTTAGGTGTACAATGGAGAAAGAATAATGAAAATAAATGAGGAAGTTCAGGTTATACTAAATGCAGCATACGATGAAGCGCTTTCAAGGCGGCATGAATTTTTTACTCCTGAACATATAATTTATACAGCTCTTTTTTTTAATGGACCAGTTGCCATTTTTAATAAATGTGGAATAGACACGGAAAATCTTAAAAAAGAAGTTTTAAGATATCTTGATACAGAAATTCCCAAATCAGAAAAAAGAGACCCTATTCAGACAATTGGCCTCCAAAGAATTATTGACAGAGCTATTTTCCACAATGAAAGCGCTGCAAAAGAAGATATAACATTTGCAGATATCCTTGTTGCCATATTTGAACAAAAAGAGTGCTATGCCTCTTATTACATGAGAAAACTTGGACTTACCAAAGTGGGGCTCTTAAGGACCGTATCCCATGAAGTCGAAGATAATAATATAGAAAAAGAAAATTCCTCCCAGAAAAATAAAAAAGAGAATAGCGCGCCGGAAGGAGAAGAGCAGGCAGCGCCAGGCAAAAAAAGCAGAGAAAAAACTTTTCTTGAAAAATATACAAAAGAACTTACGCATGAAGCTAAAAATGGAAAACTTGAGCCTCTGATAGGAAGGCTGGATCTTCTTGAAAGAATTATGCAGGTACTTTGCAGAAGAATGAAAAATAACCCAATTCTTGTCGGAGACCCAGGCGTAGGAAAAACAGCAATGGCAGAAGGGATCGCTGCCATGATCGCAGAGAAAAAAGTTCCTCATTTTCTTGAAAACTATTTAGTTTACCAGATTGATATGGGGACTATTGTTGCAGGGACTAAGTATAGAGGAGATTTTGAAGAAAGGTTAAAGAAAATACTAAGTGAACTTGAAGCTAAAAAAGAGGTTATTATTTTTATTGATGAAATTCATACCATAATAGGAGCAGGCTCTGTGTCCGGCGGTTCGCTTGATGCATCCAATTTATTAAAACCAGTTCTCTCTTCTGGCGTGTTGCGCTGTATTGGCTCAACTTCTTTTGATGAATACAAAAAAATATTTGAAAAAGAAAAAGCGCTCTCAAGGAGATTCCAGAAAATCGAAATACCTGAGACTACTATAGAAGAAACAGAACTAATTTTAAAAGGGCTAAAGACAAGATATGAGTCTTATCATAATGTCAAATATACTGATGATGCAATTAAAGCTGCTGTAACTCTTTCTTCGCAATATATAAACGACAGACATCTGCCCGACAAAGCTATAGATGTTATTGACGAAGCAGGAGCTCATGTAAAAATGATGAACTTTAAAAATAACCGCATTATTTTTGAAAATTCGAATAACGCAATTTCTGGGGCTGATGTAGCTGATGCAACTTCTGGTACAACTCCTGATGTAATTCCTGCTGCGACTCCTGATGCGATTTCCGGAGCTGATGCGCCCAATGCAGCTCCTGGTACGATAGCTGATGATAAGCCTTTAGATCCAGTGACCACCACTACGCAGGGCAGCAACATGGATGTTTGTGAAGCATCCAACGCTGCAACAGGATGTCGCGATAAAGCGCAGGTGGAAAATGTTGCTGCCGAACCTGTTACCATAGATGAAAAAATAATAGAAAAAATCGTTGCGAGCATCGCAAGAATTCCTGTAGCAAGTATGGCAGCTTCGGAAAAAACAAAGCTGTACAATCTTGAACAAAAAATAAAAGAAGTTCTTTTTGGTCAGGACGATGCAGTATGCGAAGTTGTGCAGGCTGTAAAGCGCTCAAGAGCAGGCTTTAGGGAACCAAGCAAACCAGTATCATCATTTTTATTTGTAGGACCTACAGGCGTAGGAAAAACAGAACTTTCCAAACAACTTGCTGCAAATCTTGGCATATCTTTTATAAGATTCGATATGAGCGAGTATCAGGAAAAACATACTGTTGCGCGCCTTATAGGAGCTCCCCCAGGTTATGTGGGATATGAAGAGGGCGGGCTTTTAACAGATGCCATAATAAAAGCCCCTCATGCAGTGTTATTGCTTGATGAAGTAGAAAAAGCTCACCGCGATATTTTTAATATACTGCTTCAGGTAATGGATTACGCGACACTCACAGATAATAATGGAAGAAAAGCTGATTTTAGAAATATTGTCCTTATTATGACTTCAAATGCTGGCGCCGGAGAACTTGGGAAGCCACTTATAGGATTTGGGGAACTCAGGATAGGGGAGAGCGCTTTGTCAAAAGCCATAGAGCAAACTTTTTCGCCCGAATTCCGGAACAGACTTGATAGAATTATTGTGTTCAATAATCTTGATATTGAAAATGCAAAAAATATTGTAAGAAAAGAGATAACAGCTTTTAAAGTTCAACTGGAAGCGAAAAATATAATAGCCGAGTTTTCAGAAAGCCTTGTAACTTTTATTGCTGAAAATGGTTTTTCAAGAGAGTTCGGAGCCAGAAACATCTCCAGAATATTCAGAGAAAAAGTAAAAGACCTTTTTGTTGACAGGGTTATTTTTGGAGACCTTGAAGATGGAGGTCAGATTTTTGTTGATGTGCAGGATGACACAGTAGTTTTAAAAGAACTTGTTGCAGAGGGCACATAATCCGAGTCTGTCCAAATTATGAAGAATAGATTTCCTTATTTTGATGAGTCTGTTTTTTTTGAATTTCCTCCTGTGGAAAGAGCATACCCGAATGGGCTTCTTGCTATGGGGGGAAATCTGTCGCCTGGAATGCTTATATCAGCATATAAGCAAGGGATATTTCCATGGTATAGCGAAGGAGACCCTATTTTGTGGTGGTCTCCGGATCCCCGTTATGTACTTTTTCCTGATAAGCTTCATATTTCAAAAAGTCTTAAAAAAGATTTAAAAAAGAATTTATTTAATATTTTTTTTAATACAAGGTTTTCTGAAATAATAAAAGAGTGTCGCAAAATGCCAAGACCAGGACAAGATGGTACGTGGATAACAAATGAGCTGGAAAAAGCTTATATAAAACTTTTTGATCTTGGCTATATATTTTGCGCGGCAGTAACAGAGCCAGACTCCAATGAGCTTGTAGCCGGAGTATATGGAGTAAAAATGGGCAAATGCTTTTTTGGAGAATCCATGTTTACAAAAACAGATAACGCATCAAAATATGGATTTGTAAAATTTGTAGATTACCTTAAACAAGAGGGTGTTGATATTATAGACTGCCAGACAAAAACAGACAATCTCGAAAGGTTTGGCGCAGAGATGATCCCGCGCAGCCAATTTATTGATATGATCAAAAAAGGATTAAAATGAAAGAAATAGCAAAAAAGAGTTTTCTTGTATTTTCGCTGCTTACTTTGCTCATGGCAAAAAATTTATTTGCACAGCCGCTTTTTCAAAGTCTTGATGATATTATCCCTACAGACCCATCTATTTTAGTTGTACAACTGGATAATGAGTTTACTTTTTACATAAAAGAAAATCATGAACCTCAAAACAGGATTTTCTTAAGACTTGTTGTCAATGCAGGCTCGATCCTTGAAGATGATCATCAAAGAGGGCTTGCCCATGTTCTTGAACACATGGCATTCAATGGAACAGAAAATTTTCCGGACAATTCGCTTATTGAGTTTCTGGAAAAAGAAGGAATAAGATTTGGTCGGGATTTAAATGCATCTGTAAGTTTTGACAACACTACTTATTGGCTTAATATCCCTTCGGGAAGAGAAGAACTCCTGGATGCAGCATTGCTTATAATGTTTGATTGGGCTACTGCAATTACAAATGACATTGAGCAGCTTGAAAAAGAAAGAGGTGTTGTAATTGAAGAGTGGAGACATAGCAGAGGCGCCAGAGAAAGAATTGGAGAAATACAAAGGAGCGTTATTTTTGGCGACTCAAGGTATACAGAAAGACACCCAATTGGAACACTGGAAGTCCTTGAGAATTTCACGCGGGAAGATGTTGTATCTTTTTATAATGATTGGTACAGACCAGACCTTATGGCGTTAATAGTCGTAGGAGATGTTGATAAAAATAGCCTTGAAAAGAAAATCAGGGAAAAATTCTCGCGACTTTATTTAACAGAGCCAAGAAGAGAAAGGATCGAATTCCCCGTGCCAGCCAGAACCGAGGATGTTGTTTCTATTATAACAGATGCAGAAGCTACTTCTGCGAATATTTCAGTATTATTTCTTCTTGATAATCCCGGAGAAAGCACTGTAAGGGATTACAGAAATTCGATTATATCTTCTTTGTATGCATCAATGCTTAATAGCAGATACAGGATAAGGACAACAGAACCCAATCCCCCTTTTTCAAGAGCTTCTGCCGGAGTTGGAAGACTTGTTCGCACTAAATCAGGATTCTCTGCAACAGGCGTGGCAGCGCCCGGAAATGTTACAGGAGGTTTTGCTGCGCTTGTTGAAGAACTATCAAGAGCCAGGCAGCATGGCTTTATTGAGAGTGAATTCGAAAGAGCCAAAGAGAGCCATATAAGGCTTTTCCGCACTCTTTATCTTGAAGCAGCAAACACACGCTCGGATGTACTTGCCTCAGAATATTCCAGGCATTTTCTTCAGGGAGAATTTGTGCCAGGCATTGAAATGGAGTATCACTTAACAATGGAGCTTATTCAAGGCATAACTATTGATGAGGTAAACAGGCTGTCGAATTATTTTATCAGGGATAAGGGCGTTACTATTTTAATAAGTGTTCCAGAAGGTTCAGAAGTCAGCGAATCCAACGCAGATAAAGAAATGATTTTAAAAATGTTTCATGATATTCTCGTAAAAAAACTGGAGCCGTATACAGACGATGTTTATGATGGAGACCTTGTCAAGAATATGCCTGCGCGCGGAAAAGCTGTTCTTGAAAAAAGCGATGATAAAAAAGGTATTCTCTATTACAGACTTTCGAATGGAGCCAGGCTTATTATCAAACAAACAGATTTCAGAAATGACCAGGTATTGTTTTCTGCGTTTAGTCGCGGAGGAAATTCTCTTGCAACAGAAGATGAATGGGTTTCTGTAAATTTTGCGCCTGCTATTGTCTCAAGTGGGAGAATAGGTAATTTGACACAAGTGCAACTCGATAAATATCTTCAGGGAAAAGTTGTAAGTGTATCTCCACTTATTTCCGAAACATCAGAAGGGTTTTCTGGCAGATCTTCAATAGAAGATATTGAAACACTTTTTCAACTTGTATATCTCTATTTTACTCAAGTGGAAAAAGATAGAACCGCTTTTGATTCATATATATCCCGGCTAATGATCCAGATGGAAAATCGTGGCCGTTCTCCTGATGTAGTATTTGCCCGCAAACTTTTTAGAATTCTTGCGGATGGGAATTTCAGGGGGCTTTACTTTGACACCTCTTCTATTCCGGAAATAGATATCTACACAGCTTATGATTTTTTTAGAAGAAGATTTTCAAATCCAGGAGATTTTACATTTATATTTACAGGAGCTGCAGGGGCTGATATTCTTGTTCCTCTTGCTGAAAAATACCTTGCCTTTACCCCTGATGAAAACAATCTTGACACTGCCAGAAAAAATATGTGGAGAGATAATGGATTAAGATATCCAAAAGGCAATATCAAAGAAACGATTTTTATGGGCAAAGAAGAAAGAGCGCAAGTAGTATTATGTTTTAAAGGTAACTTTAATTGGACAAGAGAAAACGTTGTTCTGTTAAACGCTCTTACGCATGTAGCGAATATAAGGCTCAGGAATGTAATAAGGGAAGATGAAAGCGGGACATACAGCATCAATGTTTATCCTGTTATAAGCAGATTCCCTTTTTCTCAATATCAAATAATAGTATATTTTGTATGCGCTCCTGAAAGAACAGAAGAGTTAAAACAAATTGCCATTAATGAGATCGCTGCCCTTTCCAGGGAAGTTCCCGAAGGAGCACTAATGAATTTTATTAATTCTTCGTTACTTGGTTTTGAAAATCAGCTAAGAGATAATAATTTCTGGCTCTCCATAATCAGAGATAGTGAATTCGATAACTCTGGTCTTAGGTGGCTTGATATATATGAACTTATGATTGAGAACATTACAGAACAGGATATTATGAGGGCAGCAGCTATTTATTTTAATATGGAAAGTATGATAGACCTTACTATGTACCCAGAAAGGCATTCGGAGAGGTAACTACATTTTTCCATCATAGTAAGTTTCCCAGGCATCTTTATAAATACGTATAGCCTCCTCGACGTCCCCTTGCGCAAATGCTTTCCGATAAGCTGCGCATTTCAACAAACACCCTCTTGATTGCTTTTTAAAATACTGTAAAAATTCGTCTGATAATTTCTTACATTCATGACAAGTAGCTTCTTCCTGATTCCTGGCAGTAAAATTATCAGTATCATAAATACTTGCAGCCCGTCCTGTACAAGCTTTTATCATTACGGTTATTGTGCTTGAAGATTCCCCAGGGTAATTTACAAATTGCATATATTCAGCAATATGATTCGTTGGTATTATTCTGCCGTCACCCATTGTCTCCTCCTAATATAAACCTTTTCCTAGATGAAACAAGACGAATGTCAAAGCTTACATTTAGATTATCGACAATATTTTTTTCTGATTTTAGTAGTTTCGGGCATCAAAAATATTGTAAAACTTAGTATTTAAAATCACTGTCACCTATGAATTCTCTGAGTAAGGATGTTCTGGGAACAAGTTTTACCGGAATATTGCTGAAATTTGCAAGAAATTTCTCAAGCCGTATTGCTTCTGAATAAAATTCATGGTACGGCTTTACAGTTTTTAATATGGGCTGTGCAAAAGATTTTAAAACCGCAAGCTCATAATCAAGGGCAGAATTAAAAACACTGTCAGCTTCGTTCTGGAATGGAAATATGTTTCTTGTTTCCCCTCTTCTTACAGAAGGCCATCTTGAAAGTGTATCAGCAGCAGAATACCCTCTATATTGATAATCTCTTATCATTCTTCTAAGAAGCCTGTTATCTGTTGTGGGAATTCTGTTATGATCATCAAGATTAAGCTGTGTAAGCGCAGAAATGTAAATTTTATGCTTAAATTCACGATTGATTTTATTTGTAAGTCTTTCATTAAGAGCATGAATGCCCTCTACTATAAGAAGTGTTTTATTATCCATTTTGACTTTATGCCCTTTTTTGTAATCCCGTTTGCCTGTGATAAAATCAAAGGAAGGGATTAAAACTTCTTCCCCTTTAAACAGCTTAACAAGATCCTGATTAAAAAGCTCAAGGTCTATGGCTTCAACAGATTCAAAATCATAATTCCCATTTTTGTCTTTTGGAGTGTTTTCCCTGTCAACATAATAGTCATCAAGAGAAATAGGTGTTGGGTTAAAACCCACAACACGCAACTGAATAGAAAGTTTCTTTGCAAATGTTGTCTTCCCTGATGATGTTGGACCCGCAATGCACACTATTTTTACCTTGTCACGCTTTTCTGCAATTTGGTCTGCGATTTGCGCTGCTTTTTTATCATGCAAAGCTTCTGCCATCAATATTATGTCTTCTACCCGGCCGGCAGCTATGTGTTCATTTAATTCTCCTACAGAACTAAAATTCTGTATTTTCCCCCATGCTTTATACTCCTGATATGTTTTTGAAATAATAGGGATATCTTTAAATGGTTTTATAAAATCTGGCTTTTCTTTATCCGGATATCTTAAAAGAAAGCCTTCGGAATATTTTTTTATTTCAAAATATTTAAGAAACCCTGTGCGGGGCGCCAGCGGTGTATGCGCAACATCTTTATAATCTCCACATGTGTAAAGAATAACGTTACTAAAATTCAAGTGCTTTAAAAGGAGATGTGTATCTTTCCAGTTGCTATTCTCGCTAAAATAATTAATTGCTTCCTTATATGAAACAGCTTCTCTGACAATGGGGATATCTTTTGCAACATCATCCCGCATTGTCTTTTCAATAATTTCAAGTTCTTTTTCACTTATTTCTGAAAAATTATCAAAATGATAATAATAACTATTGCTAAGCGAATTACTTATAACAAGTCTTCTTTCTGGAAAAAGTTTTCTTACAGACTTTGTCAGTAAATAACAAAGTGAATCTCTGTATATTCTGTTTCCTGTAAATGAATCAATACTTACAGGTTTTATTTCGCAGTTTACTACTATTCTGAAATTTATACTTACAAGCTCATTATTTACAAATGCCCCAACAGTGTTATCTTTGATTGATTTGAATTCATCTTCTTTTAAAAAAGATTCTATTCGCGTGCCATAGGGAGCTGTTATTACTTTGCCGGATGGGAGAAGTGTTACATTTAAATCTTTCATAATAAGTCCTTTGTAAAATTGATATGCATAACATACTAATATGCTGCTTTTACATTTTCGGATATCCAAAAATGTAAGCATTATAGTTTTTCAGATACTGCTTTTATTTTATCATATCAATTTAAAATTATAAATAGGGGGTAAAAAAAATTATCGGACTGTTGTTCGCCCTGTTGCCTGCTGCCAGTCAAAATAAGCTGAAAGATATTCAAAAACAGATGAAATATAGTGAATATTGGCAAGCTCATAGCTCGTTGTAGCATCTTTAAGATCAAGTTGCGTAGCCAGCCCTGCTCTGTAAGAGGTTTGCGCTATATCATAAGCTCTTCTGGCAATGTTTAGAGTAGCTTCTGCTGTAATAATCCTCTGGTGCGCTTCTCCAAGAGTCAGATAAATACTTCTTATATTTGCTACAACATCTTCTCTTAATTGCTGTAGCCTTATCGCGGATTGCTCATATTCACTTTTCGCTCTTCTGGTTTGAGCATATAAACCTCCGCCTGTAAAAACAGGCAGCGAAGCTGTAATGCCAGCCTGTGCAACTCTTGTACTGTTATCAATTGAAAACTGATCAGATGCGGCGCTTACAGCAAAAAGGACATTTCCCCTTAGCGTTGGAAAATGATCTGCTCTTGCTGCTCTTAGGTTTATTCTTCTGAGAGCGACTTCTGCAGTAGCTGCTCTAAAGTCAGGTCTTGCTGCAAAAATATCAGACAAAGGGACAAGCTGCGGCAGCTCTGGATATTCATCCAGCGTAGTTATAAGAACTACTTCTGTGTTTGCATTTATTCCAGCAAGATTTTTAAGATTGATCCTTGCAAGGTCAAGATTTCTTTGCGCTTGAAGTGTTTCTGGTATTCTTGTTTTCCATTCAACTTTTGTTCTCAGAAAATCAAATTCCGAAACCATTCCAACTTCAAATTTCTCTTTTGCATTTAAATAATTTTCATGAGTATTGCTTTCGATATTTCTTCTTACATCCAAAAGTTTTTCAAGAAGATAATTTTGATAATAAACTTTTTTCGCAATATTAATAATTGCTGCTCTTTGCGCTTCGTAAATATGGCCAGACATACGGTTAAATTCTCTGCTTGCTCTTATTGCATTAAAAACTTTGAGGTTGAAAATCTGCTGACTAAGGGAAAGCCCAAGAGTAAATTCATTGTCTGTGTTTACACGCATATCCTGAAACATAAGTTGTGAAAATCCGGGGGCTGATGGGTCTACTATAACTCCTATTGGCACAGGGTGTGTGATTTCAAGGAGGTTTCTTCTGTATCCAGCTTCTGCACCAATTAACGGCAATGCCTGAGACCTTGCAGCTCTTCCTGTTGAATGTGCGATCTCAAGGTCTTTTGCCGCAACCATAAGTTGTTTGCTGTTTCTTATAACAAGTCTTACATAATCATCAAGAGTTATTTCAAGAGCAGGCAGATTAATTGCAACTGCTGTAAATATAAAAGCCAGTAATAGTTTTCTCACTGGAGAGCCTCCATTGTTTTGATTTTCTTGCGCGCCATAATGTTTTCAATGGCAGGGATTACAAGAAGTGAAAGGATTGTTGAAGTAATAACACCGCCAATGGTTACCAACCCCATAGGTTGCCTCATTTCTGCTCCAGCAGCTCCTATTCCAAGCGCCATGGGAAGCATCCCAAGTATTACCGCGATATTTGCCATAAGTATTGGCTTGAATTTTGTGGGACACGCTTCCAGCAAAGCTTCCCTCTTTGTTAACCCTTTTGCCACCAGCTTGTTTGAATAATCAAGTATCAAAATCGCGTTAGTAACTACCATACCAGCGAGCATTATTATGGCCATCATCGAAACAAAGTTCATGTTGCTGCCTGTTATAATAAACGTAAAAATAACACCTATCAAAGAAAGGGGAATTGTTGTAAGAATAATAATTGGCTGAAATATTTTTTCAAGTATTGCTGCCAGAAGCATATAGGTAATAATTATTGCAATAATAAAAGCAAAAATCATTTCCTGCAATATGTTTTCCATTTCTTCGGCATCGCCACCCAAAGAAATTGAATACCCAAGCGGAAGATTAAGTTTTTCAACTTCTTCATATATAATGCTCATAAGCTGGCTTTGCGCAAACCCCGGAGCTATATCCGAAGTAAATTCGATTGCCCTGAACTTATCTTTGCGCAAAATTCTGTTATATCCTGTAGTAAATTCAATATCTGCAAAGTGAGATAATGGCCATATCCCCATGGGAGTCGCGATAGCAAGATTTTGGACATCTTCATGCGACTGCACTTCCTCATCTCTTAATAACACTCTTATATCATACTCATTTCCGCCATCCCTGAACTGTGTCATAACCATGCCTTCGATCGCGCTTCTTACAACTATGGCAAGAGAAGCAACAGTAATCCCTGCATTTGCTATTCTTTCCCTGTCAGGAATTATTGTTATTTCCGGTTTTCCTGGTCTGAAAGATGTGTCAAGGTTAAGAAATCCCGGTACTGCTCTAAGATTTCCCAGGAGAATATTTTTATATTTTTCCAGTTCGTCAAAATCCTGCCCAAGAAGAGAAAAATTTATTGGCTGACTACCGCCGCCGCCAAAGCCTGAAATCGCAGATACCTGTATTACGGCGCCCGGAATATCTGCAAGGCGCGATGTTATAATGGAAGCATATTGGAAGTTGGAACGTCTTCTATGCTTTTTTTCCACCAACTGTATATCAATATTTGCCATATTTGTTCCAATATCCAAAGTTGTAAGTCTTCCAAGTGTTGTTATTATATGTTCTATGCTTTCTATGTCTGTAAGCCTTCTTTCTATTGCGGTAGCTATTCTTTCTGTTTCATTAAGATTATACCCCTGAGGCAATTCTACAGTAACAGATATTCGCCCGTGGTCCATATCCGGAGCAAATTCAAAATTAACAAACCTGGCAAATAAACCCAAAGAGAATATAAAAAGTAAAAAAGTAGCTACCATTACAGCAAAGCTTCTTTTTTTTGTTTTAAGTACCCCCTCAAGAATCCTCTTATATATTCTTTCTGTTTTTTTGAAAAGCCTTTCCAATAAATCACCAACTTTGCTGATTTTAATAACATGATCCGGAAGAATAAGAGATGCCATCATTGGAGTTAAAGTAATGGCTATTAAAAGTGAAAAAAGAGTTGCAAATACTACTGCCATTGCAAATTCCCTCAGAAAAAGCCCGGCCATACTGCCCATTGTCGCAACAGGGAGAAATACTGCGATATTTGTAATTGTTGATGCAAATACAGCGACAAGGACTTCATTTGTGCCGTTAAGCGCTGCATCTTTTCTTCCATGCCCAAGGCTTTTATGCCTGAAAATGTTTTCAAGAATTACAACAGAATTTATAACAAGGATACCTACAGATACCGAGAGCCCCATTAATGTCATCATGTTAATGGAATACCCCATTAACTGAAAAATAAGAAATGTAGGGATAAGAGAAAAAGGCATTGTAAGCGCTACTATAACTGTAGAGCGTAAATCATGCAGAAAGAAAAGGAGTATCAACGACGTAAGGATTATACCCAAAATTATGTTAGTCATTGTGTCATTTACAGAAGCCTCAATATTTGTTGCCATCTCACTTACTATTTCCAGGTGCACTCCAGGAGGAAGCTCTTTGTTTAGTTCAGCAATTACTCTTCTTACATCCTGGGCAATTGTAACTGCGTTACCTTCCGGGCTTTTTATTATACTCAGGAGAACTACATTTTCATCTCTGGTCTGCGTTCTTCCGTCAAAAAAAAATGTTCTTTCCCGTATCTCTTCTCCGCTGTCAATAATTTCCGCGATTTCTCCAAGTCTTTTTTGTCCGGAAGCTGTCATTATGGGAAAGTCCCTGATTTCATCAAGGGATCTGAATTCACCTTCTATTTTTACGCTGTATTCCTGCCTTCTGCTCCTGAAAGTGCCTGCAGGCATATTTATATTTGAAGCAGCGAGTAGTTGGTTTATGACTGCAAGAGATACTCCATGCTGCAAAAGAGTTCTGTTTTCAAATTCCATGTGTATCTCTCTCTTCTGCCCTCCTGTAAGGGAAACATTACCAACATTTGGGATTTGAGATAGAATATCTTTGATCCTTCTGTCTCCCAGGTCATATAATTCCTGCATGGAGATATTTCCGGAAAGGACCAGATCTATAATAGGAATTGCCTGAATATCAAATTTATCTACAATTGGGGCTAACGCTCCATCCGGCAATTCATTCAGAATTGCATCAACTTTTGCCCTTACTTCCTGAAACGCGACATCCTGATTTTTTGATAGCTCAAACTGCAGAATTATAATGGACGCGCTATCCAAAGAATAAGATGTCATGGTTCTTATACCGCTGATCGTTGTAACCGAGTCCTCGATTTTTCTCGTGATCTGCATTTCTATCTGCTCCGGGTTTGCTCCGGGATAAATAGTTCGTATAACTATAAAAGGGAACTCTATATTTGGAAAAAGGTTAAGGGGCAGCGCTATAAATGCTATTATTCCAAATAGAATAAGCGCTGCAAGAAACATACTTACCATTATGGGACGCTTAACAGAAAGGCGTGTTAAAAACATGATTATTCTCCTGCTGCTATTACTCTAATTCTGCTTGATTCTGTAATAAATCTGCTGCCTTCTGTAATCAAGATATCGCCTTCATATAAGCCATGAGTAATTTCTATATTTTCACCTGATTGCCAGCCTGTTCTTACAACTCTTCTTATGGGTCTGTTTCCATGTTCAATAATATATACATAACTTTCCTGGCTGCTATTAAGAAGATATTTTCTTTCAATTACTATTGTTGAGTTGCTTTCATATATAAATATACTTATATCTGCGTTAACTCCGCTTAAAATTTTATGGTCTCTGTTGTCAAACTCAATAAATGCGCCAAAAGCCTGTCTTGAGGGATTCAGGGAGCGGTCTACCTGCACTACGTTTCCTCTTATTGTATTTCCCTCCCATGTTGCTTCTGCATTAAGCCCGTTTCTGACTCTGGAAATATCTCTTTCCTGTATCCAGACTTGTCCTACAAGGGTGTCGTAATTTGTAACGGTAAAAAGATGATCGCCGTGGCTAACGTTTTCGGAAACCCTTGCATCGAGCCTTGTTATGTATCCGCTTATTGGGGCAGTAACATTAACCATTTTATTCACAGTATCCCAATTCGCTCTTGCCACATCATAGCCGGTTTTTGCGTTGTCATAGTCCTGCCGTGAAACCCCGCCGCTTCTGAAAAGTTGTTCAACTCTTCTGAATGTTTCCCGTGAATTTTCATGAGCAGCTCTGGCCTGAAAGAAATTCGCAGAAGGATTGCTTCGCGGAAATCTTATAACAACAGTATCTTTTTCTACAAAGTCCCCAACTCTGAAAAGAATCTGCTCAACAGCATCGCTTATCATTGCTGAAGCGGAAGATTCGGTAATTCCGGTAACTGCGGCACTGTGTCTGAGAGCCACTGTAAATTCCTGTGCTTTTACACTCATTGTCCTTACAGGGATCCCTTCTTCTTCGTGTATTTGTGAGATACTTCGTGTTTCAAGATTCTCATCTCTTGCTGCAAAACATCCTAAAATCAAAAAAAATATCATAACAAGCATTAGTGCTAAAAGAAATTTTTTGATATACATTCGATTCTCCTTATAATGTATATTCTTTTAATATATGGCATGATATGGATGATAATCAATATTTTTTTTGAAAGTTATAGTTTGTTTAGGAAGTTGTAAGGAAAAATTAAAAAATCATTTAGCAGTGAGTTTTATTATTTCACTCTGGGTTAAAAGTCGCGAAATTTGCATTTTTTGGTTTTGCGCCAGGTTTATTACAACATTATCTGTCAAAGGATCTCCTTCTTCATTTGTTAGGACTCTTACTACAGGCTCTTTAGGGTTTGAAGTGTTTGTTTTTACTACAACAGCTACAGAATTATTTGTGAGAAGCACTCTTGTTCCAATAGGATATAATGATAAGGTAAAAATAAGGGCTCTTACGACTTTATCATCATATTGTTTTCCCATGCTTTTAAGTATATCCATAATTCCTGTATGAGCATCTTTTCCGCTCTTAAAAGGCCTTTTTTCAATAGCAGCGCAATATGAGCTTATAACAGCCAGAATTTTACCGTAAAGAGAAACCTGGTCTCCTACCAAGTTTCTTGGATAACCAGTCCCATTATTCCGTTCCTGATGCTCAAGCACAGCAAGAGATACTGCATTGGGAAAAGAAGCTGTCTGCAATATTTTATACCCCAGTATGGGATATGCTCTTATTGCTTTCCATTCATTTTCCTTGAGTCCGCCTGGATTACTTACTATTGTTTCCGGCAGCTTAAGCATACCAATCTTGTGGGTTATGGCTGCTGCTCCAAGCTCTATGGTTTTGTGCTGCGGAATTTTAAGAAAATCTGCCAAAGCAATGCTTAATATCGCGGTTTTTACTGAATGGGATATAAGATAGTTGTGTTCAGTAAGTTTAAGATTTGACATATCAAGAATAAAATTTCTTTTTTCTTTGATAAACGGATTAATTTTTTTAATCTGCTCTACTATATTATTGTAATTTATTACTTCTCTGGATTTATAAGTTTCAAATGTATTTTCAAGAAAACCACACAATTCACGAAAAAAAACCTGAGTTTCTTTTCTTACTTCTACAACTGTCAAATCTTCATTAAGGTTTGTTGCCTGTAAACCTTCTTCATCTGCAGCTACTACAGGCTTGTTGCTTGTCTGCCCCTCAGTATAAATACGGGAAAACTGCCACTTTTTTAGTTTTTCAAGAATACTATTACTTAGAGGCAAATCTGGAGTGGTAAGGATATACCCTTCATCTACAAATACAGGGTCAGTATAGTAACTATCTGGTTTTAAAGATTTTACATCAAGTTCTTTCATAACTCTTTTATAATATCAGTGTATATTATACGATAATAATATCATATACTATAATTATTGGAGTTTTTTCTTGAAATATAAACTAATTATAATTTTTTTTAATATTTTTATGATTTTTTCATTTTTGACTCTCTTTTTTCTGCCAATAGTTATCTTTGATTTTGCTTATATTACAGAATTTTGGCTTAATTACTGGTTTTTGCCGATTATTTTTTTTATAACTATTCTGACAATAAATTTCTTTTTTATATTTAACTGGTCAATTATCCACTATACCAAAACAGGCAACTGGGACGCGGTTGTCAATGTACTTGAAAAAAGAATTTATGAAAGAAGATTTATAACATACTCAAATGTAAAACTGCTGGTGTATTCATATTTTTTACTTGGAAAAGAATATAGAACAAAAGCTCTGGAAAAGTATGTAAGAGAGCGTAGGAAATCTATATATAATAAAGCATTCCTTATGTTTTGCTGTGCCAATCTTATATCAGATTCAAGTAATAATCTTAAAACCTATTTTGAAGGAGCTGTTAATAACAAGTCTCTTAAAGGACGGGACTGGATTTTTATAAATTATGCTTTTGTGCTTATTTCCGAAAGGGAGTTTGACAAAGCTCTTGGGGCGCTTAAAAAAATAGAAAAGTCCAAAAACGAGCCTGTTCTTGAATTGACCTGGTTATATTTTATGTATATAGCATCTCGTCATGAAGATCAGAAAAATATAGATCACTTAAGAATAAATTTTGTCAGAAGAATAGATGCTGCAAAATTTGAGAAAAAATTAGATGTAGAAAAAGGCGATATTCATATTTTGTTTTTATCAAAAATTATCAATCAGGCAAAAGAGTGGGCGTATGGAAGTAGATCCAATACAGCGCAAGCTTTTTAGTCAGGCCAGGCAGTAATTGTTATGGACAAATTAAAAGCACAGATTTTTGAAGGTATACTATCTGTTATTGTTAATGCTGTATTATTTGTAGCAAAATTTTGGGTAGGCTTAATAACTGGATCAATTGCATTAATAGCAGATGCGTGGCATACCCTTTCTGATTCATTGACATCAATATTTGTAATATTTTCAGCAAAATTATCATCAAAAAAACCTGACAAAAATCACCCCTTTGGACACGGGCGATGGGAGCAAATCTCTTCGATTTTTATTGCTTTTGTACTGGGGATTATTGCCTATGATTTTATGATAAATTCCATAGATAGATTCAGGAGCAAAGAAGGTATTATATTTGGAACATTGGCGCTTGTAGTAACAGCAGCCTCGATAGTTGCAAAAGAACTTTTGGCGCAATACGCATTTTATATTGGCAGAAAAACAGATAATGTGATTATGAAAGCAGAGGGTTGGCATCATAGATCAGATTCTTTGTCATCAGTAGTTGTTCTGATTGGTATTATTATAACAAAATTTACAACAGAATTTTGGTGGATGGACAGCATTTTAGGGATGTTCTGCTCATTGGCAATATTTTACGCAGCAATTCAAATTATGAAAGAAGCAATATCAAAGTTATTGGGAGAAGGGCCTGACCAAAAACTAATCGATAAAATCAATGAAGAAGTAAGAAAAATCTATAATAATGACCTTAAATTACATCATTTTCACTTACATAATTATATTACGCAAAAAGAAATAACCTTCCATATAATGCTTAAAGGAGATGTAACTATTGAAATCGGGCATAAAATAGCTACAGATATTGAAAATATGATCAAAGAACAATTTGATATGAGCGCGACAATCCATATAGAGCCATTGGAATAATTTCTTTTATTATTGGAAAATATCGTTTATAATTGACTTTAACACTTTAAATAAGGTATATATTTTTTAAAATGAACCTAAATTATTACAGGATAGCAGCATGAAAAAAGCTATACTGATTCCAGTATTGTTTTTTGTTATAAGTTTTACCTCTTTTGCCCAAAGCCCGGACAAAACACGGGCAGATATATGGATAGCTCCCATAGTTGAGCTTAACCTCTATACTATTTCAAGTACAGCAGCTATTGGCTATGGCCTTGCTATTGGTTATGGCAATAACATTGCTATTGGGCTTAGGATTCTTTACAATCAGGATTTTGACAACTTGACAACCCTGGAAATGACAACTTTTATCCGGTTTTTTCCTTCTGGCGAAAACTCTGGGTTATTTGCCCAAATAAACTATGGAACAGCTCTTTTTTATGAAGAAGACGAGAGTATTAGAGGAGTGATCTGCATAGGTCTTAGTGTTGGTTGGCGCTTTCTTATAGGCCGCAACTGGTATATCGAACCTGTTGTTAGGGGTGGTTTTCCATATATTGCTGGAGCAGGACTCTCTTCTGGCTTTAGGTTCTAGAGGGATATAAAGTGAGTATAAAACTATTGTTAAAGACCAATAAAATTGGTTTGAATAATATGCCAACTTTATTATTTTCTTTGCTCTTGCTTTTTTCTGCTTGTATATTTATTTCGTGTCCTAATCCCATGGTGGAGTGGATTATGGAAGGCAGCAAAAATAATGAATTAATAACAGGCCCTTCGCTTTCCGGAACAGCAACAATTTCCGGAACATACAGGATGGGCGAAACATTGACCGTGAACACAGAAAATATTACAGGCGGCGAAGGGGATTTTCTCTTTCAGTGGAGAGCAGGTGGTGTTGATATTGCTGGAGCGAATAGCGACACTTATACCATACAAGGGGCTGATGCTGGCAGGGTCATTACCTGTGTTATCACGCGCTCCGATATAGCTGGCAGCGTTACAGCCCACGGTCAGGAAGTGGCGTTTGATTTGGTTCTTAATACAGCAGGTTTAACCAGCCCCAGTACTGCGTCATTCCGCTCCGGCAATGCCCTCAATACTTTTGCTGTAAGCAACGGAATGGTTTATATTGATTACACACTGGCTAGTACGCATAATGCTAACATACTTAGACTCAATATTAATGCTTATTATATAGAAGGGTCTCCATTACTCGGACCTGGGATACCCGGGGAGGGATACCTTGTTTACACTGTATACTCTGACCATGCAGATAATGGAGTTATAACGATAAATGCAGTATCTATTCACACAAACGACCCAATCATTGCAATTATCTCGCAACCTGCTCTTGCATTGACGATAGCACTCCCCAGTGGTTCAGGCACTCTCTCTGTGCAGGCCAATGTTTATCCAGCCGGATTGCTTACGTACCAGTGGTTTCGCAACACTACAAATAGTAATAGTGGCGGTACTTCTATACCAGGCGCGACAAGCGCGAGCTTGAATATCCCGGCTGGTCTTGGTGGCAGCATTATGGCTGGTACGCACTATTTCTACTGCGTAGTTAGCGCGCCTGGCGCTGCTTCGGTAAGTTCTAATGTGACGGTGGTTACTGTTACGCCACCCGGAGGGGGGCCGCTCACTAGTATTCCAGAAATTGTAGCCTACCTTGCAACATATCCTCCGGTCAACACCCCCGCTAATCCAATCCATCTGGAGATAGCGCTGAATCTTGGTGACATGACAAACGCTGCTAGTAACTGGCAGGAGTTATTGCAGACCATAGCCAATGCAGGCTTGTATGTAGAATTGGACTTGACCGCTTGCACAATGGTGGGGACGAATTTTAATCCCGTGTCATCCATCTCAACAGGTAAAAACTACATCGTGTCCATAGACCTACCCACTGTATCGACAAGCATAGCCGGCGGGACTCCTGGGTCTCCTACAATTCCCACCTTCGCACACTTCACTAACCTTGAATCGGTTAGTGGAGCGGATATAACCAGCATCGGCATAGTTGCCTTCACTGGCTGTACCAGCTTAACTACAGCGAACTTCCCTGCGGCGACCACCATCGGTTTTCAGGCCTTCGCTGGCTGTACCAACCTAACCACAGCGGACTTCCCGTTGGTGACCGGTATAGCCAGCAATGCCTTCCTGAACTGTACCAGCTTAACCACGGTAGACTTCCCGTTGGTGACCATCATAGGCAATTGGGCCTTCGAAGGCTGTATCAGTCTAGCCACAGTGAACTTCCCTGCGCTGACCAGCATCGGCGAAGGAGCCTTCAGAAACTGTGCCAGTCTAACCACAGTGGACTTCCCGTTGGTGACCATCATCGGCCGCGATGCCTTTGTGAACTGTACCAGCCTAACCTCGGTGAGCTTCCCGTTGGTGACCATCATCGACAGCGCTACCTTCGCGAACTGTACCAATCTAACCTCAGCGAGCTTTCCGTTGGTGACTAGCATGGGCTGGAATGTCTTTTTTGGCTGCACCAGCTTAACCACAGTGGATTTTCCGTTAGTGACCAACATAGGCAACGGCGCCTTCTCTGGCTGTACAGCGCTTGCGGATGTAACACTTGGTACAATAACAGAAGCGAATTTTCACACTGATAGTGGATTCCCAGGAGACTTACGGGATGTATATTTTGCTCCAGGCGGCGGCGCAGGCAGATATACCAGGACGCCTCCAGATACGACTTGGACGAAGGATTGAGAAGCGCGAAGAACACAGAGAACAGAGAAGAAAGATAATATTATGGCTCAACAGAAGGCTCTGCTGTTAAGTGGCGCTTGGCGCTATATATAATCTGCTGGCTCTAAAATATTGCGTTACCACTCTCGCGGCGTAAACCCTTCGGGAATATCGATCTTCATAGTCTCGCCGCTCTGTTCAATAACAAAGAACCCAGACTTGTAAGCGTGGCTGCGCGTTTCATTTGTCATTACAGCTCCTGCAACTGCTCCAAGATATTTTCTATTGTCTTTCTTGGAATCTGCTATGCGCCGAAGAACTTCCATGCGCGCGAGATGTTCGTTCACATCTTTTTTATTCAATTTTGACTTAACTTCTATGGCAATGAACATCTCGCTGTTTTCCAAAACTATATCTACTTCTGCTAAAAATTGTCTGGTTTTAGGATCTTTGAATGCGCGGCCACTGGGGGAAATATCGTCAAAATCAAATCCAAGATCATTAAACTTATCCACAATGCCTGGAGCCAC
>WQZP01000028.1 GCA_009780675.1 Spirochaetaceae bacterium
AGAAGTTACTGGAATAAAAAGAGGTCCTGTAATTACAATGTTTGAAATACTTCCTGCGCCCGGAGTAAAGCTTTCAAAAATTACAAATCTTGCAGATAATATTGCGCTGCGTCTTGCTGCATCAAGGGTAAGGATTGTTGCTCCAATCCCTGGAAAACATGCGGTTGGAATAGAGGTGCCAAACAGAAAGAGGGCTATTGTTTCTTTTAGAGAACTTATTTGTGTGGATTATCCGCAATATTCAAAATATCATCTTCCGATTATTCTTGGAAAAGATATTACAGGCGAAGAGCAAATAATCGATCTTACGCAAACTCCCCATCTTCTTATAGCAGGCGCAACAGGTTCCGGGAAATCTGTATGTGTCAACTCAATAATAGTATCGCTTCTTTATAACAGAAGTCCTCAGGAAGTAAAGATGATACTTATTGATCCAAAAATCGTGGAGCTTAAACTTTATAATGATATCCCCCATCTTTTAACTCCTGTTATAACAGATTCAAAAAAAGCATTTCAGGCGTTACAGTACTGTATTTGTGAAATGGAAAAGCGTTATGCGCTTCTCGATGCCCTTGGCGTGAGGAATATCCACTCTTTTAATAAAAAGATAAAAAGCAATAAAATCGCGACAATGCCACTTCCATATATTGTTGTAGTCATCGATGAATTTGCAGACCTTATGGCAACAACCGGCAAGGAGCTTGAGTCAACAGTTGCGAGGCTTGCTGCAATGTCAAGAGCAGTTGGTATCCATCTTGTTCTTGCTACACAAAGGCCATCGATCGATGTTATTACAGGGCTTATAAAAGCGAATATCCCCTCGCGCATTGCATTTATGGTTGCAAGTAAAACAGATTCAAGAATTATAATAGATTCTGTAGGGGCGGAAATGTTGCTTGGAAAAGGGGATATGCTTTTTACATCATCATGGAATCCATATCTTACAAGGCTTCAGGGAGCATATATTTCAGAAAGCGAAGCTGAAAGAGTTGCGGAAAAAGTAAAAGAGTATGGCGAACCTGAATATATTGATGATGAAATTTTTATAGATGATGAAGATGATGATGAGTTCGCGGGATATGAAAATGATTATGGCGAAGACCCGCTTTTGGATAAAGCTGTTGAAATTGTTTCAATGGCAGGAAAAGCCTCTGCCTCGTATCTGCAAAGAAGATTAAAGATTGGCTACAACAGGGCTGCCCGCCTTGTCGAAGAAATGGAGCGGAGAGGAATCGTGGGGCCTCAAAACGGAAGCAAGCCAAGAGATATTTTAAATATTCCCCACAACCGAAAAGAATAGCTTTTCTGATTTGTAAAGGAATGAGGGAGTTGTGGAAGTGGATCATGGGCTAGTCAACCAGACAAAGCTTGAACCCTGATGGTGTGTACTAATTGTGTGTGAATCGAGTACCCTTTTGCCTATATGTCAGTAAATTCATTATATAAAAATGGTAAATGATTCTGTCGGATTCTAAATTTTGTACCATGGTTATGTCCAGTTCTAGCATCAAAATCGACTAAAATATTGCCATTTTCTATTAGATTTAAAAACTTTTCAAAAGAAAACAGTTTTAGCATTTTTATAGTTGTATAACTTACATATTCAACACCATTTTGAATTTTTGATTTTGCTTGAACAAAGAAACAATTTAATAATTTTGTCCTTGCCTTACTTGATAAATCATCGAATCCCCAATAAGGTTGCGGACATAATTCATCTAAGCCCACTTTTTCTTTAACATTGTTAAGCCATTTTGAATGTCGTATATCAACTTTAGTGTGGTCAAAAGATATTGTTACTTTTTCATTTATCCTATCTATTTTAACAATAAAACCTCTATCACTATGCTTTAATCCGTGAATGGTTTGTCTAAAACTCATTTCCCCAGCAGGGTATGATTCACCTGCTTTTTTGTGTTTCCATCCATACAATTGCAAAAAAACGCAAGGAACAAATTTTAGTGCTCTTGGTGATGGTTCTATATGAAATAATGTTGCTAAGGAAGTGGTGTTTTCTCTTTGAGTTTTTAATTCCCATTCAGCAGCATTTGGAATAGGCAAATTATTCTCTTGGATTCCTAGTAGATCTTCTAATGTATTACCAGCATTCCCGGCATTGCCAGTACGAGAAGTTTTAATCCAACCCATGTTTCGAATATCTTTCAATTTAGTAATTAAATCTTCTTTTGAAAAAGTATTGAAGTAGTTATTTTCCAAAAAATAATTCTCCTTCTTTCATATATTCAGGGCTCTTTTTATTACGTTTAATTCTTTTTTCAGATAAAGAACAATATTCTTTAGACAATTCAATTCCAATATAATTTCTTTTTAATAATAATGATGCTACAGCTGTTGTTCCACTTCCAGAAAAAGGGTCCAAAATAAGTTTTGCATTAGTTGAAGAGACAATTCTATAGATTAAATCAATTGGGAAAGGCGCAGGATGAATATTATTCATATCTTGAGTAAAATCCCATACATCGCCATAAGAATTTGCTCCTTTTGACAATACAAATTTCTTTTTTGCAATCATATATATTACTTCATAAGTAGGTAAAAAATATCCTTTATTAAAATTTATACCACCTTTTCTTCTCCAAATAATAATTTGTCTAACAGGAAAACCATCAATAATTTCGCGCCTATCTTGTAATAGACCTGCTTGAACTCTCCACTTGTGATTGTAAAATATTGCTCCATCAGTTTTCAATAACCTGAACATCTCTGATAAACATTTTCTTTGCCATTCAATGTATTCATTATAGGGCATATTATCATCATGATCTTTGTAGCCATTTATAAGTGCAGCATTTGCCCATTTTCCGCCTTTTCCATTTTTTAACCCATTTCCTGTTGAATTTTTTAGATTATATGGAGGTGATGTTATAGCAAGGTCAATGCACTCGTCTGGCATTTGTTTCATTATTTCTAAGCAATCTCCGCATATTATTTTATCTACATAATCTTTTGGAAATATCATATCTAGCTTTTTAATCATGATTAAATAATATTTTACAAGATTCTAATTATTCAGTCAATTCTCATTTCTTTTATTAACAAGTATCATATTTAAGAAGTTATTGCATGAGTAATGACGCATAACTGTTTTAAAAGGTGTTGAAAGAATAAAATATATGATATTATAGTGGTAATGATGCCAGATTATACTGCTTATTTTAGCAATTCATTAAAAAAGTTGGCGCCTCTTTATATTGAAAGTTCGTCCACTGCAAAAATTTTTGATAATAACACAATAGTTATAATCCAGAATAAAAACATGGAAGAGTGGCTGAAATTTGAAATAGCGTCTTTGACAGGGCTTTGCAGTGGGATCAATTTTAAGTTTCAGGATCAGGCATTAAGAGATATCCTGGAAAAATTTCCAGGTGTGCCAGAATTGCTTGAAAAAAAAAGCATTGTTTATCTTGATGACCTAAAAGTAATAATATACAGACAGCTCGAATTGATTTTTTTAAAAATCAAAGATTATCCGGATTTTCAAATCATTAAAAAATATATTGATGAATCATCGGAAAAAGATGATCCAGATGCAAAGCTTATTAAAAGCGAACGACTTTTTTTTCTTGCAGACAGCATTGCGGGATTATTTTATTACTATGGACTTAACTGTCCGGAAATGGTTACAGCATGGGAAGCAGGAAAAAGTTTTATAGAAAAGGGTGAGTTTGATTATCTCCTGCATCATGAAAAATGGCAGGCTGAATTATGGAGAATTATTTTTTCAAAACCATCTCCATATTTGCATATCGGGCAATTGATCACAGATATTCTTGAAGACAAATTCCCAATACCACAGCTTAAAAATAATATTGTAATTTTTGGTTCTTCTTTTTTAAGTGAGCAGGCTGTGAATTTTTTATGCTATCTTTCCAAAAACTGCGGAATCTCTGTTAACCACTTTATACTATCTCCATCTCCTCTTTACAGCAATTCTATTTCTTTTCCCAATTGCCAGGAGCCAGGGCTTCCTACAGTTGAAAAATGGGCATCGATTGTAAAAGGACTTTCTGATATACTTTGTAAAAAAAATGTAGTGATCGAAGAACGCTATGAGCTTCCGCAGTCTGGAACGAGTCTGGAAAAACTAAAGTTAGCGATTTTTAACAATACACCTCTGTCTGATAAGCTTGATGATAGTTCCAATGGGAGTTCCAATGATAATTCAATAGCAATTATTTCAACATCAGGAAAAAAAAGGGAAATAGAAATTCTAAAAAATAATATTATACAACTTGTGTCAGAGAAAGGGATTAAATTCCACGAAATAGGGGTAGCTGCTCCAGATATAAATGAATATGTTCCGTTTATAGAATCTGTTTTTCCATCCAGTGATGACCTGCTTGATATCCCATACAATATTATGGATATAGATATTAACAAAGAATCAGCTTATGTAAAAACATTTCTTGACCTTGCAGAGCTGTGCGGATCCAGATTTTCCCGCAAAGATCTTTTTAAAATATTTTCAAGTCAATGTTTTATGGAAAGATATGGGTTATCAAAAAAAGATATTGATGAGTGGCTTTCTATCTGCGATGAGCTTTCCATAAAATGGGGTGTTGACCACAAGCACAGAAAAGATATTCTTTCTTATGAAGATGATTCAAGTACATGGGACTATGGGTACCAGCGAATAATTGCCGGACTTGTTTTTGATGACAGGGAAGAGGCATTATCTCTTCCGGGTAATAAAAAAATTTTGCCATATAGTCTTTCCGGCAACAGCGAAGAAAAAAAAGTGTCAATCATGTTTGCTGTTGTGCAGTCGCTTTATAATGATCTTTATCATATAAAAAAAGCAAGAATGCAACTTCCTGAGTGGAGTTCTTTTTTTGAAAAAATAATGGATAAATATCTTGTGCCTGCAAAGGGAGCAGATGATGATAAAAGCAGAAGCTTTCTTAAAAATATTTTCAGGCGGATCAATAATTTAAAAGCATCAAACCTTATCTCTTTTGGGGATTGTGTGGATTCCAATAATGAAAACCTTCTGGTTGAATTTCCTGTTTTCAAAGCGCTCCTTGATGAGTATTCAAAAAGCGGAGGGCACTATAAGGGGCGGTATCTTTCTGCAGGTGTTTGCTTTTCGTCAATCAAGCCTCTTCGCGCAATCCCTTTTTCTGTAATTTTTATGATAGGGATGGATATTAATGTTTTCCCTGGCAAAGAAACACCATTAAGCTATGATCTTAGAAATGTTACAGAAAAAAGTATTGATCTTTCAAAACAGAACAGCGATTCATTTGCTTTTCTTGAAACAATAATATCCGCAGGAAAATTTTTAGGCATATCATATAATGGAACAGATCCTGTGACCGGAGAAACAAGAGAGCCTTCTGTTGTTGTTTCCGATATTAGTGATATCATTGGAAAAGAAGTTGTGCAGAAAGCAACTATATCCCACCCGCTCTTTCCATACAACCCTGCTTATTATATGGAAGATTCAAAATATGGTGTCTCTTATGATAAAAAAAACTATGAGCCTGCCTGTTCTTTTTTTCTGGATAAAAAAAATGCTTTATCTGTTCCTGTGTTTGGAAAAAATACTTATGGACCGGAACGCACTCTCTATCCTGTAACTATAAAAGATGTTGCCATGTTTTTAAAAACTCCTTTGAGTTATTTTCTTAGAAGCGAACTTTCTATTTATGTAAATTCTCTTGAGCTTATGGAAAATGATGTTCTTGAAAATTTAGGGATCGATTATTTTGAACAACTTCATCTTGTTCAGGAATTGGGAAAAGTAACAGGAAATTTTGACTGCGATTCTTTTATTGACTCGATTTATAAAAGAAAAATTTTGGAAAGCAGAGTGGCAGATGTTTCAGTTGTAAAAAAAGAATATGAAATGTTTAAAATAAAAGTATCTGACCTGTATATTAACCTGCAGGAGCATGGGTATTTTGACTCTGATGTTGTTGATGTGATTTTTGGACATAACTCTGCTGTAACTGCACAGCTAATTGATAATGGGATTACAACAAAGCCTGTTTTACTTGACACCAAGTATGGCGAGCTTGAGATAAGCGGGCTTATAAAAGGGATTAGGTTGGCCAAGAAAGAAGGACGTTTTGATTTTCATGCAATAATCAATGGGAGCAATAATTTAAAAAATATTGTTCCCCATTTTCTTTGCTATCTGCTGTTAAGGCTTTCTGAAAAAGATTTTACTGGAGCAACTGCTGGATGTAACTCATATACGATTTATGACAATACTGGAGAAAAGATTTTTACATTTTCAGATTCTGCAGGAATTGATGCAAAAGCTTCAGCAATTTCCATTGCAGATGCATATATTTCAAATCTTCAAACTCCGTATGTTGTTGATATAGATTGCATAACATTTGGGGTTAAGCAATTAAAAAATGGAAACACTATTGATGAAATAATTTCTGCAATGGAAAAATATTATGACCGAAATACTTTTGGCGATGTAAAATATCTTGAAGGGTTTAATTCAGTTGCGCCAGAGTTTGATGATGAGATTTTTAGAAGTCTTATGAAAAATTTTTATCTTCATCTTGCGTTTTGAAATGAGGCTGAGAAGGAAACATGGGTAATCAGAAGAATAATATGGAAGAGTTTGAAATAAGTTTAGCAAACCTTGATAAAAATATGGTAATAGAAGCTTCTGCCGGAACCGGAAAGACATACAGCCTTGAACATCTTGTTGTCCGTTATATAGTTGAAAAAGGATATGACATTTCTGAAATCCTTGTAGTAACTTTTACAAAAAAAGCAACATTTGAACTTGATAACAGAATAAGAGCTCTTTTAAAAAGTAAAGTAGTGGAAATCGATTCCACTAAAAATAAAGTGTATGCAAAAAGGGTAAAGGAAGCTTTTTCCCGTTTTGCTGAATCGCAAATTTATACGATACATGGTTTTTGTCAATATTGTCTCCATAATTTTCCTTTTGAGAGCGGAGTATCTTTTAGAACTTCTGTAATGAATTCAAAAGATATTTATACAGAAGCCAGCTACGATTATTTAAGAACAGCAGCGAGCAGCGAGCTTTCAGATTTTTATTTAAGCTTTAGAAAAAAATATAAAAATTTTTCAGATATAATCCAATTATTTATTTCTATAATCGAAACACGCTATGTTCTTGAGGAAAGTGAAATAATACCTGATCAGAATCTTATAGAGAAAACAGAAAAATATTGCGCTGATTTTTTAGCAGGCAAAGGAAAATTATATACTGCGATAAAAAAACTATCTGAGTGTGACTATTCTCCGGCAACAATGGAAGAGATTTCAAAAAAGACAAAACTGGGATTGCGCGGGAAAACATTTGAGACTCTTTCGCAATTGCTGGAACTTATTGCAATGGCGCAAACTATTGGAGAAATTTTTTCTGAAACTTTTATTAAAAATGCAGACAGGTTGAGAAAATATTCTTTTGATTATCTTTCAGAAAATAAAAGTACCTCGATCCTTGATCCAGGCGAACTGCTTTTAACAAAAACTATATCGAATATTTTTGATGCTCTTGAAATGTTTAAAGACAATGCAGCAGATGAAGATAATTATATTTTTCATAATATAGCTTCTTATATTTTTATTAAAAGAGCATCTTTGAAAATAATAGAATTTGCGCAACAGAAAAAGAAAAATGCTGCTATATTTGATTTTGATGATCTGGTTGAGCTTACAAGAAAAGCAGTAACAATGGATAATGAAAATTCTGCTTTGACAAATGAACTTAGAAGAAAATATAAAGTGGTTCTTATTGATGAGTTTCAGGATACAGATATTTCACAGTGGGAGATATTCAGTACGATCTTCAGTGGAGATCAGCATAAGATCGTGCTTATAGGAGATCCCAAACAATCTATATACAGATTTCGCGGCGGGGATCTTGAAGTATATTTTGAAGCTGTAAATACTCTTCCAGGTGCATCTGCTTACAGGCTTGCAACATGCTACAGGTCCAGCGACAACATCGTTAGAGGTGTTAATGATATTTTCAGTAAAGTTTTTTCGCACTCATCAGGCGGAGGGCATAAAATCACATACTCAAATGTAAAAAGTTGTGAAGATAATCCAAAGCTTAAAACAGAAAGCAAATCCATTGAAAGTATTATTGAACTGATTGCAATTGAAAATGGGGCAGATGAAAAATCAAGACCAGAAGTGGAAACAATTATTGAAAGTGTCTATGCTAATGAAATAGTAAACCTCCTTGCGCAGGGAGTATCGCCTTCTTCGATAGCGATCCTTATGGAAACAAACAACAGTTGTGCATCAATGCTTGATCATCTTAAAAAACTTGGAGTCCCTGCAATTTATGAAGGGGAGCTAAATATTTTTGATTCATGCGAAGCTTATCAGTTTGTTGACTTGCTTTATGCTCTCTCTTATCCAAATGATATGGCCATTGCGCGTAAATCTCTTTTCTCTGAATTCTTTGCGCTCTCTGCAGAAGATATAATTAAAATCGAAAACAGTCTTGATATGGATCGTATTGCGGAGAAATTTTCATGCTGGAGCGAAAAAACTGCGCAAGGAAAATTTTATGAAGTTATGGATGAAATATTTTATCAGCATAATCCTGTTGCATCATTGATCAATGAAGATAAAGATGTAAGGCCATATATTCCAAGAACACTCGAAGAACTTGGCGGCAAAAGAAAAGTTGCCAATGCCATGCAGATATTTGAAATGCTTATTGTAAAAAATATGAAGGAGAAGCAAGATGCTGTTTCTCTTTTGCGCTATATGATATCTGCAATGAAAGGGTATGAACATATTGAAGAAAAATCAATGCGCCTTGAAAATGAACCTGTGTGTGTAAAAATCATGACAATACACAACAGTAAGGGGCGGGAGTTCCCTGTTGTGTTTTTTTCCGGGGGGCTTGGAAGTTCAAACCCTTTGTCTGCCAGAGAAAACTATTATGAATTTATAGAAAAAGGGAAAAGATATATAGATTTTTCAAAAAGCAGTTTGGGAAGGGAAAAAGAATTTTTTGAACTTTGGGAAGAAAAGAAAAGACTTTATTATGTTGCAATGACAAGAGCATCAAAAAAATTATATATACCGCTTATAAAAAATTCTCCGGGAACAGATCTTGTAAGTTTTTATGCATCATTAGTGTTTGATAAATTATCAGAAGAGTTTGCAGAAAACAAAATGGTATTATCAATACCTGTGAATATTCGAAAAGAATTTTTACCAGCTAAAATGAGCGTGACAGAATATAAGGAAACATTATGTGATAAAATATTTGAACTTGTAGAAGATTTTTGCAAAGGCAAACAATATTTTAAATTCAAAAAAAATAAAAGCAAAGATTTTTTTCATGGCAGTACAGTACATGCGGATGAGCGTGCAGAAAAGCCCCAAGGTGAGATGCTGTCCGTACTTTCATGCCCTGAGCCATCATATAAAAAAGAAGATGTTGAAAAAGGTTTTTGGGTTTACAGTTATTCCATGCTTGCGAAAAGCAAAGGACATACTCCTCTGCATGATACAGAAATAAGAAATCTTGAAGTCCCTGAAAAAGACCCTGGGTACGAAGCAGAAAAAGATATTGAAAGTGAGGAGAGTATAGATATAAAGGGAGCAGATTTTGGAAATATAATGCACAAAGTGCTTGAGACAGCTACTTATTCTAAAGTGATGCAGCATAAAGAGATAGATTCTGCTGTAAAAGATAAAGAGCTTCTTGATCTTGCAGAAAGTTGCGCGCGTGGATTTGTCAACTCTGAT
This sequence comes from Spirochaetaceae bacterium, assembly GCA_009780675.1. Classification (GTDB taxonomy): domain Bacteria; phylum Spirochaetota; class Spirochaetia; order CADAEX01; family CADAEX01; genus WQTU01. The sequence goes on from WQZP01000028.1 coordinate 9,736, forward strand.
CTTGCGCATGAGTCACGCATACCAGTTATAAAGCTTCTGTATAAAACACTTACTACTCCCATAAATGCCGGAGGCGCATTTATAAGGATAGGAGATATACCTGAATCTGACATGAAGCATGAGCTTGATTTTATGTTTAAAATAAAGCAGGGAAAAATAAATTTTGGAAAAGAGTTAAGAGGTTTTACTTTAGAAGATGGTTTTATAAAAGGATTCATAGATATGATTTTCCGTTTCAATGGATATTATTATATCATTGACTGGAAAACAAATTTTCTTGGGACTTCATTAAATGATTATGATCAGGTAAGTCTTGAGAACGCAATGATCAGCAACAACTACAAACTCCAAATGTACCTTTATACAATTGCGCTTGATATGCTGGTCGCGTCTGAAAACAATAACAACTTTACAGAAAGTTCGGATAATAAAGGGGCTGCATGCTCTAGCCGGCCTGTCATAGGTGGATGTTTTTATCTTTTCCTAAGAGGACTCCATGGGAGTGAAGCAAAAGTAAGTAATGCTGGTACAGGAATTTATTTTGCCCCTCCTGATCATGATGCAATAAATAATTTTAAAAAAACATTTTTGGAATAGGAGCTGGTCTTGCAAAGAGAAAAATCTTTTTTTGATAAATATTTTAACTATGGAATTGCTCCTGTAAATTTTATGCTCGCAAGATTTATCTGTACTCAGTATGGGAAAAAAGAGGAGAGCAGTCTTTTTTATTTTATAATTGCATTGTCACTTATTTTTGATAAAGGGCATATCAGAATCCCTGTTGATGAAATAATAAACGAACTTGAAGTAGTCAAGCTCTCATTGTCTGATGATTCTGAAAAAGAATTTTATTCTCTTATTACAAAGGAGATAACAGATCCCAGTAAAATAATAAAAAATAACCCTGATATATTTATGCCTATTGAGTATTCTGAAAAGTCTGGGCATGAAAAAAGAGCGCCGTATCTTTTGCTTGATGATGGAAAACAAATTTCTACAGAGAAACTTTATTTTGAAGAAAAAAGATTTACAGACAATTTTTTAAATTATCTTAAATCAAGCAGCGATAAAAAAAATATGACTCCAGCTATTGTTTCTGTTATTGCTTCTGTTGAAAAATATAACAATATTGTTCTTGAAGAAAAACAGAAAGAAGCTGTGATAAAATCATTTGCTAAAAAATTTCTAATAATAGCAGGAGGTCCGGGTACAGGAAAAACAACAGTAATCAAGGCAGTTATAGAAACACATCTTTTAATTGATCCATCTTTATCCGGAATGATTGCTGTGGCTGCGCCTACAGGCAAAGCAGCGCGACGCCTTGAAGCAGTGCTTGGAAATCTTGTTACTGATGGAAAAGTAAAACAGCCACAGACAATGCACACTCTTCTTAAGATTGGTTACAGGCAAAAGGATTTGTTTTCACTTCTTCCATATAGGATGATTATTATAGATGAATCATCAATGCTTGACTTAAAAATGATGCAGGAACTTATGGCAATGTTTCACACAGAGTGTTCACTTGTAATGGTTGGGGATCCGCAGCAACTCCCTGCTGTTGGTAGTGGAACACTTTTTTCTGATATGACTGATGACATTGAAAACAACTCTCATGCGCTGTATCAAAATTATGTTATCCTTGAGCAGGTAAAAAGATCGCATGGCGCAATTCCGGATTTCGCAGAAAATATACGAAAAGGATTTTTCAAAAAAGATGATTTTGAAAATAATGACACTATAAAACTTCTGCCGCCTGTTTTTGATGATCTTTTTTCTTTTGCGATAGAAAAATATAAAACACTTTCGCTTTATGCAAAAGAAGGAGATGTAGAAAAGATGCTTGATGCTCTCTCTTCTTTTGTTCTTCTTGCTCCATATAATCATGGGTTGTTTGGTGTAAAAAATTTTAATAATAAACTTGCAGATTATTTTTCAAAAGAGAAAAAACTTTTTTTCCAGGGGCTGCCAATTATGATAACAAAAAATGATTATGATAATGGGCTCTATAATGGCGACAGGGGAGTGATAATTTATGATGACTTCATCTATTATGCCATATTCAAAACTGCGGATGGGGGAGTAAAAAAAATATCCACATCTATTTTAAAAGAGTGGGAAGTTTCTTATGCCCAAACTGTTCACAAGAGTCAAGGCAATGAATATGACTCAATAGCTGTTGTCATAGCAACAGAAACAGGTCAATTAAAAATAGTTACCAGAGAAGTGCTTTATACAGCAGTCACAAGAGCAAAAAAAGAAATTGTGATTTTCAGCGACGAAAATGTAATAAAAGAAATACTCAAAAGAAAAGTTGCCAGAAATTCCGGGATAAAAAAAGTAATGTTACTGCACGGGTGAGTATGGCAATTCATAACATGTCATAACATTGACAATTCATAAAAAATATCATAAAATATAATATTATGAAAAAATCTGCAATGTGGCTTTTGTTTTCTACTTTAATGCTAGTATTTCTTATTTCTGGATTATTTTTTGTTTTTAATTTAGATGTATTTAATAAAAGACCTTTTCAACAAACAACATCTTTTATCGCACCTGCTATGGCAAAATTTGAGCGGGATGGTAATCTATACATCATAGACAGTGGCGCATTTCGACTTGTTTGTATGGAGCCAAGCGGAAAAATTCGGTACACCATTAATGTAAACAAGTTTAAAGAATATATCCGAATTGTGGATGCTGCTATTGATGATGCGGGAAATCTTTATGTATATACAATAGAAGCAGAATATGATGCCTTACTTACAAGACGGGACATAATCAGGAAGTATGATAACCGCGGACGTTTTGTCAGAGACATCCTTAGTATAAGTTATGATGATGTGCATAGTAACCCGCGTCTGTTTTTTCAATTTGGTTCATTCAGGTACGAAGACGGAATACTCACTTTTTCTCAAACAAAACAAGACATGGTTATTCTTTATCAGTACGATACCATCCGGAATGTATTGCGGCAGTCGGAATTTACTGATGGAGTAGAGAATTTTATTGTTGCTCAGCTTGTCCTGAAAGATATGCAGAATTTTGCTTTTGTCCGGCGCGATGGGGATATTTATGAAGTAAGAAACAATGGCAAACCAGAGCTGCGTGCTTCGTTTAACTGGTGCATAAATGATGGCGGTATTCATCCCTGGCATATTTTTTATGATTCGGACGATAATCTTGTGTTCTTTGATATGGGGTCTAACGCATTGTTCCGCATTGTTGGTACAAATTTACAGCGCATTGTTCCTGAAAGATATTTTGAACCATTGCGGGCGCAGGGAGAGAGGCCAGCGCTCAAAGGTTTTGGCTTTTACGGAAATACTTTTGCCGGCGTATACGGCGATGTAGTATGGCTGTACGATGGTGTGGATTTCACAACTTACGATGGTGATTTGAGACTTCCGTTTGGCGAAAGACTTCGCATAATAATTGGACAAATATCACCATTTCTGGGAATTTTAGCTCTTATTATTGGATTGTGTGTACTGTTTATTGGTATTCTGAACAACTATATTTCGCTGTTTATCAAGCAAACTGTTATTATCATTCCTCTAATGATAATTTCATTTGTCATTGTGTTTTCTGTTACATTCAATATTATGTCAGAACAGCAGAAGGAATCATTGTTTAATGATATGACAGCGTTGGCAATAGTATCCGCAAAATTGATTGACGGTGATGATGTTGATAACATTACAACTATTAAAGATGTTCATAGCGATTCGTACAAACGGCTTTCAAAATTGGTAAGGGAGATTGTGGGATACAATGCAGATCCCTGGAACAGAAGCTATTATGCAGCTATTTTTAAGGGCAACAATTTTGAATATTATGTGGTGATTTCTGGCGAGGAGATTAATCTCTTCCGCCCTGAGGAGATGATTGAAGGTGAAGATCTCGATATGCTTATGAGCGGGCAACCTGTTGGCGGCATCTATAGTCTACATACTGGTGACTGGGCTGTTGTCCTGACTCCAATATACAACAGTGCAGGAGAGATTGCCGGTATGTTCGAAATTGGATTTGACATGACTGGCTATGAAATTAGCAGCGCAAAACTCAAAAGAGATATATCGTTTGTTGTTGCCATAGTGTGCGTAGTTATTTTGCTGGCGCTTGGAATTATGGTTTCTATTGTTGTCAAGCAGCTTTCCTCTGTTGCCAGCGCCATGAGCGCTATAGCAAGCGGGAACCGTGATAAACGGGTGCAGTATAAAGCGCGGGATGAGCTTGGTATAGTTAGCCTCGGACTTAATGGTATGGCAGAAGAGCTTCAGGATCAGTTTGATCGTATAGCGCGCTTAAACGAATCAACCATTCGGTTTGTGCCAGTGCAGTTTATGGAACATCTGGGGGTTTCAGATATTACCAAAATGAAGTTGGGTGATAACGTACAGCGGGACATTAGTGTGTTGTTCTTTGATATACGTTACTTCTCCATCAATTCGGAGATGATGACTGCGCGGGAGAATTTTGAATGGATCAATAAAATACTTGGCATTGCCGGCCCTGTTATACGCAAAAACAATGGTTTTGTAGATAAATTTATTGGTGATGCAGCAATGGCGTTGTTTATTAATGGTATGGATGCTGTACGCGCTGGTATTGAATTATATCAGACTTTGGTGCTTGACAAGAATACAAAAGTAAAAGTAGGGGTAGATGGTATCAATATTGGAGTGGGAATTCACTCCGGCTCTGTTATGATGGGTATTGTTGGTGAAAACGAGAGGCTTTCCAGCACTGTTATTTCGGCTAACGTTAACCTGGCTTCCCGCGTTGAAGGTCTTTCCAAACAAACAGGCTCTGGTTTGCTGATTACCCGCGAAACACTTAACCAGCTTGCCGGGCATGCGGAAAAATTTGCGTACCGCTTTATTGGCATGGTGCAGGCAGCAGGGGTAAATGTTGTAGTGGGCTTATTTGATATGCTGGATGCTCTTTCTCCAAAGGACAAACAGTCACGTCTTGCTACCAAAAATGTTTTTGAATCAGGGGTGCGAAAATTTCACATGAAGGATTATGCTGCTGCTGTCAAGCGTTTTGAAAAAGTTGTGGCTGCGGATCCTCGTGATATTTGCGCTGCTCATCATCTTGAAGAAGCCCGTAAGCATCTGAAAGATCCAACTTTACCAAGCGTATTTATTTTTGAAAAAAAATAAATACAGGAGTAAGGCGTCGTGTAATAAAAACACTTGGAGCGCAGGATACGAAAAAATATGGCTACTAATGTATCTTTAAAATATCCTGTAGGATTAGTGCATGGAATTTTCGCACATGACAGAAAAAGCTTTATTGATTTTTGGGGAAGGATCCCTGAAGCCCTAACAAGCAGGGGAATAAAGGTATTTTTGGGCAATACTGATTCCTGGGGCGATTTTGAATCAAATGCATTGATTTTGAAAAATACTATAGAAAATATATTGGTAGAAACCAAAAAAGAAAAAGTAAATATTATCGCACATTCTAAAGGCGGGCTGGATACACGTTACCTTATTTGGAAACATGGCTTTGGTGATAAAATAGCAAGTTTAACTTCAATATGTACGCCTCATCTTGGAGCAGAGATCGCAGATCTGATCTATGATCAAAAAATTACACACACAAGATTAATTAAAAAAGTATTATCAATTTTTGGAAAACTGTATGGGGATACAAACCCCAATCTCTACAATGTAAATTACAATTTAACAACAGCAAAAATGAAGGAATTTAATGAAAAAGTAATAATGGATAATAGAGTATTTTATCAAAGTTTGTGCGCAACAATGGATAATGCCTTTGATGATTTAGTATTTTTTTATACATATTTGTATCTAAAAAAAGTTAGTGGAAAGAATGATGGAATAGTAAGTGAGTCTTCGACTAAGTGGGGAAATAATATAATCAAAAGCGAAAACGGAATATCACATTCAGAAATATGTGATTTTAAAAAGAAAAAAATATCTGGTAAAAATATACCAGATATTTATATAAAAATAGTAGAAGAATTAAGCAAAAAAGGATTTTGATAAAAAATATGCGTATAGCAACCTGATATCACTCTCTGCAATAGCTTGATTCAAACCCTTATGCTGTGCCCTCATCTCCGCGCGCCATAAGAGTAGCGCCTGTTCTTACAATTTCCAATATGCCGTAAGGTTCAAATATTTTTTTGATCGCATCGATTTTATCTGGAGGGCCGCTTACTTCAAAAGACATTGTTTTTTCCCCTATATCAACAGCAGCCCCCTTGCATGCGTTTATAAGCATGAGAAGATCTGCTCTTTTATCTGCATCGCACCTTATTTTCATTAATGCAAGCTCTCTTTTTATTATACTTTTATCTGTATTATCTATAGCATGCACTACATCAACCAGTTTATTAAGCTGTTTAATAATCTGAACAAGTGTTTTTCTGTTGCCTGTCGCAGTTATTGTCATTCTTGAAAAATCAGGGCTGTTGCTTTCTGAAACAACAAGGCTGTCTATGTTATAAGCTCTTCTTGAAAAAACAAGAGCTATTCTTATAAGAACTCCGGGCTTATTGCTTACAAGCAAACTTATTATATGTTTATTTTCTTCCATAAGTTATGCGCCTCCTGTAGATTTATTGGTTTTCTTTTTTGGTGGCTCAAGGATCATGCTGCTAAGTGGAGCTCCTGCAGGAACCATAGGATAAACATTATCTTCTTTTTCCACTTCGATATCTATCAAGCAAGGCCCCTCGTTATACTTTAAGGCTTCGCCTAAAACCTTTCGGACATCTGCGCTTCTTTTTATAAAAAACCCCTTAATACCATAACCTTTCGCAATTTGTACGAAATTGGGGTTCCCTTCCAGCACTACTCCTGACAATCTGTTTTCATAAAATATATTTTGCCACTGTCTTACCATCCCAAGATAGTTGTTGTTTATAAGAATGATTTTGATAGGCAATTTAAGTCTGCTGGCAGTTGCAAGTTCACTCATTGTCATCTGGAATCCGCCGTCACCTACGATAACTACAACTTGCCTCTCTGGCATACCTATCTGCGCCCCAATAGCTGATGGCAGCCCGAATCCCATTGTTCCCGCGCCACCCGATGATATCCACTGATTTGGAAAAGATGTTTTGTAAAATTGCGCTGTCCACATCTGGTGCTGACCTACATCTGTTGCAACAATAGATTTCCCTTCTGTAAGTTTATAAAGTTCATCCAATACATGCTGCACTTTAAGTTTCCCTTCTTTTTTATATTTAAGCGGAAACTGTTTTTTTAATTTGTTAACAAATTTTATCCACTCTTCTGTATTCCCTTTTTTTGCAACAACATTGATTGCTTCTACAACTTCTTTTGCATCTCCTATAATTGCAAGGTCAACTTCAATAATTTTATTGATTTCAGCAGGGTCTATATCAATATGAATTTTGATGGCTTTAGCGCAAAAAGCATCTGCTTTACTTGTTATTCTGTCATCCCAGCGCGCCCCAATAGCCATTATCAAATCACATTCCTCAAGAGCCTTATTTGCATACGCTGTACCGTGCATTCCCGGCATACCTAAGTTTAGTTCGTGAGTTTCCGGAAAACACCCTTTGCCGAGTAACGTATTTACTACAGGGATCCTCATTTTCTCTATAAGAAAAGAGATTGCTTTATATGCTTTTGAAATAATTGCCCCATGCCCAATCATAATAATTGGCTTTTTTGCTTCTGAGAGATACTTTGCAGCTGTTTCAATATCTTTCTGATCAATTTTATCCGGAATCCGGTAGCCTGGCAGAGTAATATTAGGAGATATACCTATTGGGTCTATTATTTTACTTGATACATCTCTTGGCATATCAATTAAAACAGGACCAGGTCTCCCTGTTTGCGCAATATGAAAAGCCTCTTTGACAATTCTTGGAATATCTTCTATCTTTTTTATAAGATAGGAGTGCTTTACGATAGGTGATGAAATCCCCCAAACATCTGCTTCCTGAAAAGCATCAAGCCCAAGCGTGAATGTTGGCATTTGTCCGCAGATTATAACAATTGGAACAGAGTCCATGTGAGCTGTAAAAATACCTGTTATTGTGTTTGTAGCGCCAGGACCAGATGTTACAAGCACAACTCCGGGTCTTCCGGTTGCTCTTGCATACCCATCTGCCATGTGAGTAGCGCCTTGCTCATGCCTTGTTAATACGAATTTTATGGGAGAATCCAGTAGAGCATCAAAAATTGGTATAGCTGAACCTCCTGGATAGCCAAAAATATATTCAACTCCTTCCTTATGAACAGCATCTATAAGGATTTCCGCCCCTTTTTTCATTGTAGTACTCATTTTTCCCTCTAATTTTCTATATATTTACAGAATAAGTTATATATAAATATTGCAATATCAAAAAAATGTCAATGAAAAAAGATAAAATTTTGAAATTTATCTTTACAATATCAAATTTAAGTAAAAATCAACTTAAAATATCCTAAAGTATGTATATAATTTAATTTTTCATTAAAAAAACAGCTAAAAAACATAGAAAAACTAATATAAATATTAGTTTATAACTTTTTTCTATGTAAAAAGTTGTAAAAAAACACAATTTATAGATTTATTATTTACATCAAAGAAAAACTATGCGACAATATTCGACATAAATGGGAGTAGAGAAAAATGGTTGTAAATGGAAAAGAAAAGAAAATCCCCAGTGAAATCTCTTTAAATGAATTTCTTAGCCAGGAAGGATATGATACGCAAAAAGTAGCTGTTGAAAAAAACGGCTGTATTGTGCCAAAAAAATCCTTTGCAACTGAAATGCTCTCCAGTAGTGATAAGTTGGAAATCGTTTGTTTTGTGGGCGGGGGCTGATAAAAATGGAGAGTGTCAGCGCCGAGCTGGAAATAGCCATGACAGCCCGAAATATGCCGGGCATTCAGGAAAAATTAAAAAGCGGAAAAGTCGCAATAGCGGGGCTGGGTGGACTTGGTTCCAATATTGCTGTTATGCTTGCGCGAATTGGAGTGGGAAAGCTGCTGCTGGTTGATTATGACAGCGTGGAGCCGAGTAATCTCAACCGGCAACATTATAATATTTCCCATTTGGGGATGCTAAAAACCGAGGCTTTAAAAAGTCAGATCAGTAAAATCAATCCATTTATTGAAATGGAAACCTGTGCCAATAAGGTAACAGAGGAAAATGCACGGGATATTTTTAAGGAATATCTTATTGTGTGCGAGGCTTTTGACGACCCGGCTAATAAGGCAGTGCTGGTAAATACTTTGCTGCAGGAGCGCGGAAAAAAGATAATTGCTGCTTCTGGAATGGCTGGTGTTGGCAGCGCAAATAAAATTCAAACCAAACAAATGTTTGCAAACCTCTATGTATGCGGAGATTCAGAACCCTCTTTGCATGACCGCGCCGGCTTTATGGCGCCCAGGGTGATGATCTGCGCAGGGCATCAGGCCAATCTGGTTGTGAGGTTTTTATTAGATCTAGATATTGATAAGGAGTAGAGAATAGTATGAACGATCCATTGGTAATCGGCAATAAAACATTTCTTTCCCGTTTTATCCTGGGATCGGGCAAGTTTTCCCTTGAGCTTACAAAAGCTGTTATTGAAAACGGTGGTGTAGAGATGGTGACTCTTGCCCTAAGAAGGGCAAATACAGACGGAAGGGAAAATATCCTGGACTATATCCCAAAAGGGATAACGCTTTTACCCAACACTTCCGGAGCGAGAAATGCCCAGGAAGCAGTGCGTATTGCGCGGCTTGCAAGGGAACTTGGTTGCGGAGATTTTGTCAAAATAGAAGTTATAAATGACTCAAAGTATCTGTTGCCGGATAATCAGGAAACCATAAAAGCAACGGAAATACTTGCTAAAGAAGGATTTATCGTTATGCCATATATGTATCCGGATTTGATTGCAGGAAGGCGTCTGGCAGATGCCGGAGCAGCAACAATCATGCCTCTTGGCGCTCCTATTGGCAGCAATAAAGGGCTATTGACCAGAGAATTTATCAAAATTCTCGTGGAAGAGATAGACCTGCCCATTATTGTAGATGCAGGCATAGGCAGGCCATCCCAGGCTTGTGAAGCAATGGAATTGGGTGTTGCAGCAGTAATGGCCAATACAGCCATTGCAACCTCAAATAATGTCGGGATGATGGCAAACGCGTTTAAACAGGCCATAGAATCAGGACGAAAAGCATGGCTTGCGGGGCTGGGCAGGGTACTGGAGAGCGAGGGGGAGGCTTCAAGCCCCTTGACTGGATTTTTGGAGGACTAGTGATGCTGGAGTCAGTCGGAAAATCAGATCCTATGCAGCATCTTGATTACATGGAAGCCATTGAGTCAGATATCATGGATAAGGTGCTGGAACGGGCAAAAGAATATGATTATGAAAAATATAATGCAAGTAACGTTAGAAGAGCTTTGGGGAAAGACTTCTTAACGATCGAGGATTACGCTGCGATATTATCCCCGGCAGCAGAAGATTTTTTCGAAGAGCTGGCAAAACAGGCGCAGGCAGAAACAAGAAGATATTTTGGCAATTCAGTCAGTTTGTATACACCGTTATATATTTCAAATTATTGCGAAAATCATTGCACATATTGCGGGTTTAACTGCACAAACAAAATCCTGAGGGGAAAGCTCTCTATCGAAGAGATCGAAAAAGAACTCAAAGCCATTGCTGCCACAGGGCTTAAGGAAATTCTGCTGTTGACTGGAGAGTCCAGAAAGCAATCAAATATCGAATACATAGGCGAAGCAGTAAAGCTTTCAAAGAACTATTTTTCAACCACTGGTCTTGAGGTTTATCCTTTGAATACAGACGAATACGCTTATCTTCATAAATGCGGCGCTGATTTTGTAAGTGTGTATCAGGAATCGTATGACGCTGATGTTTATGAGAAATATCATCTGGCTGGGCCAAAGCGGGTGTACCCTTACCGTTTTAATGCTCAGGAGCGGGCAGTAAAGGGGGGTATGCGTGGCGTTGTTTTCGGAGCATTGCTGGGGCTGGGGGACTTTCGCCGTGATGCGTTCTCTGCTGGATTGCACGCGTATTATCTGCAGCAGAAGTATCCGCACGCGGAAATAGGGTTTTCTGTGCCACGCATACGGGGGCATAAAAATAATCCGGATGGGAGCGTAGAGCTCCGCGGTGTCCGCGAAAAGCAGCTTTTGCAGGTGCTGCTGGCTTACCGGCTTTTTATGCCTTTTACTTCGATAACGATTTCCACGAGGGAGCGGGCAGGTTTCCGGGATAATGTTATAGGGCTTGCGGCAAACAAAATCTCTGCTGGTGTAAAAGTTGGCGTTGGCGGACATGATGCAGATAAAAAGGGAGACGAGCAGTTTGAAGTAGCAGATCCCAGGGATGTTTCCCAGGTGCATACAATGATTATTGACCGTGGGCTTCAGCCTGTTTATACCGACTATATCAGGCTTATGTGAGATTACAGGGATTAGGGGTTACTTTGGGGGTTAATAATGAAAAATCTTGATTTAACATTATATTTAGTTACAGACAGTACAGGGATGCAGGAAAAAGATTTTCTGTATATTGTGCAGCAGGCTTGTGAAGGTGGCGTGACTATTGTTCAACTGCGGGAAAAAGAAAAAAGCGGGCTCGAATATTTTAAACTTGCAGAGAAAGTCAAGGAAGTAACTGATAAGTATAATATTCCTCTTATTATTGACGACAGGGTTGATATAGCCTTGGCAGTGGATGCAGCAGGTGTCCATGTTGGGCAAAGCGATATACCGGTTTTTGCAGCCAGGAAGCTGCTTGGCAAAGACAAAATAGTTGGCGCAACAGCTAAAACAGTGCCTCAGGCACAGAAAGCAAAGGAAGAAGGGGCGGATTATCTTGGAGTTGGGGCAATATACCCAACAACCACAAAAGTTGTAACAGTGATCACCGAAGTGGCAACACTAAATGACATTGTTCGCCAAACAAATGTGCCTGTTGTTGCCATAGGCGGGCTTAATGCTTCCAATATGTATGTATTGTATGACAGCATGGCTCAGGGCATAGCAGTAGTTACGGCAATCATGAAGAGCGAAAACCCGCGTGAAGCAGCGAAATCATTAAAACAGATGGTTGTGGGAAATTTCAGGCGCAAACAATAAAAAATGATTATATCCAAGCCTATACAGCATTTTCCTGCTGGATATATTGCCGTAAGTGAATCCTTCCAGCTTGTGTATTACCATTCGCGAGGGGTAAAGCCTTCTGGAACTTCTATCTTCATTGTGTCGCCAGATTGTTCTATGACATAAAAACCAGCCTCTAAAACTTTTTTCTTTTCCACGTTGCCAAATATAGCTCCTGCTATGGCTCCCTGGATTCTACGATAGTCATTCTTTTTGCGATAATGATCGCTTAATATTTCCAGACGTTTGATGTGATGCTCCACATCCTTTACTACAGGTGTTGCTTTTATTTCAACTGCCATTATTATTTCACCGTTTTGTAATAATAGATCTATCTCTGTTTTTGTTTTATCATTTTCCAAAATTTTATACCCACCGACTATTTCGCTAAAAGAATATCCCAGTTTGTTAAAGCGCTTGTGTATGCTTGGAGCAACCAGATGCTCTGCCAGCTCACCAAAACGGTTGGTCAGGTTGCCTATCAGTCTTTCGGTTTTTTTCATCTGCCGGTCGGTTTTTTTCTGCCTCTCTGCAAGTTCTTTAATTTCCCGGGCAGCTTCTTTCTGAAGTTCTCTAACTTCCTGGGCAGCTTCTTTCATTTGCGCTCTGTCTTCCTGGAATTTTCGGTCAGTTTCCTGG
>WQZP01000029.1 GCA_009780675.1 Spirochaetaceae bacterium
GATGATCTTTGGGATAAAGATTATCTTGAAAAAATGAGAAAGCATATTGAAGAAAATAAAGACGAAGCTGTGGCGATTTATTTTTGCGGATACCGCCGTAAAGACAGTAAGTGCGAAAAAGATCTATTGCCCCCTTATAAAAGCGCAGGAAAAAAGAGTTTTAAAAAAATGCTTTTTCACTGCCCGATTTTCCCGTCTGCCACTATTTTGGACACGCAAAAACTCAAGAAAAAGGTTCGCTTCCGTGAAGAATTAAGAAATTTGCGGGACGATTATGTTTTTTGGCTTGATATCATGGCACAAGGCTTAATTGCGCAAGGGTATGATGATATTTTGGCAGACTATCGCATGCGGGACGATTCTCTTACTGCCTCAAAAAAGAAAATGATTTATCCTCAGTGGAATATCTACAGGAATGTTCTTAAACTTAACTTTTTCAAAAGCAGTTTTTATTTACTTTCATGGGCAATCAATGGTGTTTTCAAATATCGGAGAGTAAAATAAAGTACGCCCTCTTTTTAAAAATACAAAAACATTATAGTATCTATCCATGCTCATTTTAAAATTGGCAAGCAGAAATCTATTAAGACATACACGAAAAACACTTCTTTTGGGAATGATAATTATGCTGGGAACAGCAATGCTTTTTTTTGTAAATGCTGTTTTTGAAAGTACAAATAAAGGGCTGGAAAGCTCTTTTATAAGAAGCTTGACAGGGAATGCTGTTTTAGCTGCAAATACTCCAGTTATTTATGGTTTGTTTGGAAATGAGACTCCCATTATAAGCGCTTATGAAGTTATTCCTGCTATCAGGGGCTATTCATCTATGGTAGAAGTTTTTTCTTCTATTGAACATGTGTCAGAATGGACACCCATAGTATCTGCTGCTGGATTTGTGGAAATAGATGGCAATAGGACAGCTGCTATTTTATTTGGCGTTGACTACAAAACTTATTTTTCTGTTTGCCAGGATATAATTATAGAGAAAGGGTGTGTTTCATCATTGAAAGAAGAAGGAGTTTTTCTTAATAGAAAAATTGCCTCTATTATAGAAGAGAGGATTGGACGTACTCTTGAAATCGGAGACCCTCTTCAATTAACGATGTTTTCGGGTGGATCTTTTAGAATAGCAAGAGGCTTTCTTGCGGGAATTCACAGTTATGTCGGAACAACGCAAGTTCTTGATCGCATTGTTTTAGCTGATCCCAATTCTGTAAGGCGTATTGCAAATTACACAATGGGATATGTTTTTGATACAACTGAAACAGAAAGCCAAGGCACAGAAGATTTTTTTGATTTGGCAGACCTTTTTTTATTTGCCGAAGATGTAACTATAGAAGCAGAAGAAGGTTTAACTATTGACAGAGTTGAAGAGCTGTTAGCGCAGACAGATGAAACTCAGGCAATGGTAATGCCTAATCTTGCTGCATGGAGTTTTGTTCTTTTTAGAACAGATGGAAACTCAAGACGTCTTATAAATTCGCTTGAAAGAGAAGCAAAGAACCGTGACTGGGATGTAAGAGTATTAAATTGGCGCCAGGCTGCCGGGTTAAGCGCGCAGACTGTTTTTGCGCTTCAATATGCATTTTATATAGGGATGATATTTATTGCAGCAGGGGCAATTCTTGTAATTATGAATGCTCTCGTAATATCTGTGCTCGAGAGAAGTTCCGAGATAGGGACAATGCGCGGCATAGGTGCGGGAAAAACTTTTATAAGAAAACTATTTATTGCTGAATCAATGTTACTTACACTAACAGCTTCGATTTTAGGTATTTTGTTGGGAATAATAATTTGCCTTGTTGTATCTGTAAAAGGTATAACTGTTGAGAATGAATTATTTGTTAATTTATTTGGGGGAAATATAATAGAACCATCTATAGCTCTATTTGGTGTATTTATTAATATTGCTATGGCATTTATTATTGCTTCTTTAGCGTGGATTTATCCAGTTTCTATTGCTATGCACATTAATCCCGCTTCTGTTATGGGAAAAGAATAGTTTTATGACAATTATGTATCTTGCTTTGCGAAATTTATTTATGCGCCGAAAAAGATATGCGCTTATGGCTATTGCTATACTTTTAGGATTCAGTTTAATTACAGTATTATCCAGTATGGCTTTTGGCACTCTTGAAACAATTAAGACAAAAGCAGCCCGGTATTTTTCAGGGCATATTGCAGTAATTGGTTTTGACGGGCCGGATTTTGCTATAAGTAACCCAGATGAAATAATTGAAAAACTAAAAAAAGCAAGATTCCCATTGAAAGCAATAGCAAAAAGAAGTGTTTATTATGATGGTGGAGCCAGAATATTTTTTAGTGGCAACTCTATTTCGCAGAGAAGGGCTATTGGGATAGATTTTGAAGCAGAAAGAGAATTGTTTAAAAGTTTATCCTTTTTGGAAGGAAGCTATGATTCAATGCTTGGTGATAATGGCAGGGGGGGAATTTTAATAAGCAGAGTAGCTGCTGAAATTCTTGGAGCAAGGGTTGGCGATGATGTTATATTTTATATGCCTACAAAAGAAGGCCAACATAATACAGCAATAATGATTGTGCGGGGAATTTTTAATGAGACAAGCATTTTTGGATATACATCATATATGAGGATAGATGACTTAAATATGCTTCATAACAAAAAAGAAGATGCTGTTACAGATATTGCTTTGCATATAAAAGAAGGGGTTAATTTTGAAAGGCTTGCTGAAAGGATCAGGGTGACTTTAGGAAAAAGTTTTACTGTTTCTCCAAGAATTAATACTAACCAGGATTTTAGTAATATAAGTGCATCACACCCGACAATAGAAACTTTAGGAGTTATTCCTGTTGATGCGCAGCTTTCAGAAATAAGAGATGTTCTTAATGCTTTTCTTATAGGCACATATTTTATTTTAGCAATTTTTATTGTTATTGTTATGATTGGGATTTTAAATACATATAGGGTTCTTGTACATGAAAGAACAAGAGAAATAGGGACTATGAGAGCTATGGGAATGCAAAAGTCACAAGTCAAGCTTCTTTTTTTGATTGAAGCTGCAGCGCTCTCTCTTATTTCTTCTTTTTTCGGTTTTTTATTAGGAGTTATTAGTCTTAATGTTATTGTCAAATTTGTAGATTTAAGCGCCTTGTTTTTTGCAGGGTTATTTACTGAAAACGGGAAACTTAGTTTTTTTATTGACCCAAAAATGGTTTTGTATAACACCATTTTTATGCTTTTTGCAGTGCTTCTTGCTGCATGGGGACCTGCTACAAAAGCTTCAAATTTGCCGCCAGTTCAGGCGCTTGGAAAGGGGATATAATGTATAATAGAGAAAAAAAAATTAGCCTTTTACTTACTTTTGCTATAATTTTTTTATCATTTCCACTATTGGTTTTTGCAACGCCTAACAGTGAACATATGAATTTACTAAGAAAAGTAGATTACTTGGTAAATTTTACGGAACACGACCTTTCTGCAGAATATACAATACAGAGAAGAGACCCGGGCGGCGCTGTCTCAACCACAGTAGCAACTATGTTCAGGCGTGACAGAACAGATCAATTTCTTATTTTAATTTTGGAACCCCTGAGTGATAGGGGCAAAGGGTATTTAAAGCAAGGAGATAACTTGTGGCTATATGATCCTGTAAGCAGAAGTTTTACGTTCACAAGCGCAAGAGAAAGGTTTCAAAATTCCAGCGCCCGTAATTCTGACTTTAACAGATCAAGTTATTCCGAAGATTATACTGTTGTCTCTGCAAGAAGCGAGAGGCTTGGCACATTTAATTGTACAGTTTTGGATCTTCAAGCAGTGAACACCAGAGTTTCTTTTCCAAGAGTACGTCTTTGGGTATGTGAAAATAATCTTGTCAGACAGATACAGGACTTCAGCCTTTCCGGGCAACTTATGAGGACAACGGCTATTCCTACTTATCAAAGGGTAGGGGATAAATGGCTCCCTGTAACTATGGTTATACTTGACCACCTTGTTTTTCAAAATATAGGGGGCAGAAGAGAATATGAACGGACAACAATAACAATAAGAGACCCATCCTTGCAAACTCTTCCGAATTCGGTTTATACTAAAGAATATCTTGAAAGGGTAAACGAAAGAAGAAGGTAAGTGATTGGCAACAAAAGTTTTTCAAAAACAAATAGCAGCTAGAAGATTTTTTCGAAAAATTTTTGTTGTGCTTTTTTGTTTGACATCCTCTTTTGGCACAGCAGAGGAAAGAGGGTTTTTTGATGATTTATTTTATGATCCACCAGAAGATATTATTGTCCCGGATACAGGTATAGAGCATAGAAGACAATTTGAAGAAAGAGATGGAATTATATTAAGAAAAAGCTTTAATTCAACCGCAGCTGCTTCTGCAGGCTGGACAGGCTTTCCACAACTCAATAACTTATCGGAAGGATTTGACGTTATACCTGGCGCAGTTGCCGAAGCAAGGCTCTCTTTTATAGCACGCCCCAGCCCGATTTTTAGCATGGGCGGAAGTGTTTTTACAGAAGTTGATCATCATAGCGTAGTTCCTGACTGGACAGATATTGCTATAGATGAACTTTATGCCGATTATATATGGAATGACAAGGCTTTTTTTAGGATGGGGAAATTTCCAATGGCATGGGGTAATGGTCGCATTTTTGGTCCCGGGAATCTGATGATTCAAAGCGAAAAAGGGCTGACTTTCAGAGCCACCTTACCTACTGTTATGGATGGTGTTACAATTGCTGCTCTTGCCAATGACCATTATAGCGCAGCACCCGGCACCCCTTTTCTTATTAAGCGAGATACAGTCGGAGCAGTTCTTCTTGAAAAAGTTTTTGGAAGTGTTCACTTCGCGCTTGGTGGCAGATCTCATCGTGATCTGACTAATACTACGGCGGCGCTTGCTGCCTTTAAAACAGTAGTTCTAAGAACAGATGTTTTTACAGATTTGGTGCTTCACCATGATAACGAAGAAGGTTTTTATTTTCGGACAGTTGCCGGATTTTTTCGGGAATGGGAAAAATTGCAAATGTACGGCGAATATTATTTTGATGGGTTGATGGAAGAGAACAAAGGACATAATCTGGGTTTTGCAATAGGATATAAAAATATATTTTCAGGTCCTGTTGATGTTGGCGTTGAATGGCGCCATGCATTTGTTGATAATTCAGGAAGGGTTTTCCCGGCAATCACTTTTTCTCCGTGGCCACTTATAAGAATTAATTTTGGTATTCCCATCCTTTATGGAGATGATGCTACAAGAAGTCTTCTTGTAGATAGAGATGAGGATGATAAAGAAAGTATTACTTATCATCTGCCTTCAAATCGGGGAATTTCTTTTCTGTTTTCGATTGGATTATCTTATTCTTTCTAAGTGCTAAAAGTGTAAAAAACATTATGCTTTTTGCCTGAAATTTTCAACAATAACGCCGTCTTTAAGTTTTATTATATGGTCGGCAATAGAGAAAATATTTTGGTCATGAGTTGAAAAAATAAAGGTAGTATTTAGTTCTTTATTTATATGTTTCATGAGTTCTATTATTTCTTCACCTGTTTTGCTGTCAAGATTGGCTGTTGGCTCATCTGCAAGCACTATTTGAGGTTTTGTTACAAGCGCCCTTGCAATTGCAACGCGCTGTCGTTGCCCTCCGGACAATTCATTAGGTTTATGTGTTTTCCATTTTAAAAGCCCTACAGATGATATTAAATAGTCTATGTGTTCTGCCTGTATGGTTTTTTCGGTTTTTGACAATTTACTCTTGCCTATTAACAGGGGAAACTCAATATTTTCATATACATTCAAAACAGGAAGAAGATTGAATGATTGAAAAATAAACCCAATTGTTGAATGTCTAAGTTCTGTTATTTTTGTATCTGATAAATTTTTTGTTTCAGTGCCATTTATTTTTACAATACCTTCTGTTGGAATATCTATACACCCAATCAGATTTAATATTGTAGATTTTCCAGAGCCGGAAGGGCCAACTATTGAGATAAAATCCCCTTTTTCTATTTCAAAAGAGATTTCTTTTAAAGCAATTACTTCTGTCTTCCCCAGGGGATAAATTTTTTTTACATTTTCCAAAGTAACAATTGCCATCACACCTCCATCCCGTAGTTGATGAATAAATTATAACAAAATTTGTTATCCAGAAGCAAGTCACCTGCCCGCAGAAGGGGATTAAGGGGCTTTCATATGACTAATATTTATGATATTTTACAGGGTATTGTTAAAAATTATAAAAGAGATTTGAGGAATGTATAATATATTTCTATCTGTCAAAAATATTTGTAAAAAAACAATAGAAAGAGAGCAAAATATTATTGTGCTTTTTCTGGTCGTACTTATTTTTTCACTTCAAGTATGGTGGATAGCTAATTGGCCTCTTACTTTTAAGTATATTATGGCTATAGCTTTTTCTCTTTCCGTATTATCTTCTATTTTTTCTTTATTTAAATTCAAAGTTTCAAAGAGCACAGCCATATTAATTTTAATATGGCTTTTATCTTTACCTGTTTTTTACATATTTTTAAAATACAGAAATCATAACCCATATATCTCAAATGAAAACATAAAATTACTAACAGTATTTTTGTTAAATATTATTATGCTTTTTCCTTTTTTTCCCAGAAATAAAAAAACAAATAAAGATATTGCTGCACCAAACAGAAATATGGCATTTTTGATTATTTTTACTTTTTTATTTTTTTTATTATTTTATCAGCCCCTTGTTTATTATCTTTCTGCACCAACAGATATAGGCATATCGTTAAACTCTCTTTTGCTGATACTAACCATTGCTTTTATAATACCATTTATTATTTTGCTTACATTATTTTTTATTTTACAAGATAAGGGAAAAGTTTTATTTATCAGGATTATTCTGCTGTTGCTAATAAGCGCTTTTGTATTTAGCATGATATTAAGAATAAATACCGGCATGCTGGATGCAGTAACGTTTCAAAATGAGCAGGCATTATTTAATATGCCGTTGATAAAGTATTTATTGGACTGTTTTATAATAGCAGGTCTATGGATTTTTACAGGGTATTTGCTTGGAAAAAAAATAAATATAGTAAAATTATCTTGCCCTGTATTTATAGCAATAATGTTGTTTACAATAGGGGAAAGAGTAATTAGGGCAGATCATAAAGCCTTAACAGTTAGAAAAAGCGTAAGCGCTGAGCTGCCAGATTCAGCATTCAGCAGCCATGAGTTTTCTCTGGATGGGAAGAATATCATATTTATGATAGCAGATATGTTTAATGGTAATTATTTTGGAAGAATACTTAATGAAAATGAAAAGTATTCAGAGATATTTTCAGGTTTTACATACTACCCTGATTGCCTTGCTATTTCATATATCACAGCATCTTCTTTCCCCGGGATATTTCGCGGTCATGATTATATTCCTGTGAGATTAAATAATAATGGCAAGACAGGTATTGAAGAAATAAGAGAAGCTGCATCTGCTTTTTTCTCAAATATTTATAATGCTGGCTATCAAATGACAGTGACAGATCCTCTGTATTTCTCTGCTGCTGAAACATGGGGCGCTTCAATAGAGTATTCAAGAAGGTATATAAATTACTGGAAAATGAAGCGGGGGTATGACGATGAAAGAGAATCAAACAGAGCAGCAATATTATTTATGCTTTCAATCTTCAATTCAGCGCCCTCTCACTGGAAATACATCATATATGACAACTCTGCCTGGATAATACTCAGAAGGTCAGCTTTGCTAAGACACTTAAGAAATAATGCAATATCTCAACTTGCCTATATTGATTTGCTTCCTGTAATATCATCGACAAACGGTAGCAGAAATAGATTTTTTTATATTCACAACGAACTTCCCCATAGCCCTTTTGGTATAGATTCAAGTGGAAATCCTGTAAGATATGAATTTCCTGATAATAACAATATTAGCAACTTAAATTCTCCCAGAGCAGCCTATTATTCTGCAAGAAAGTTTATAAATGTGATGGCAAACTGGCTTAACTGGATGAAGGAAAATAATGTATATGATAATACAATGATTATGATTTTTTCTGATCATGGTAACAGTTCAAATGATAATGATATAATATTGCCGGAAGAATTAAATAACTCCAGAGTTATTAATGATATTTCTCGTGCGCAGGCATTAATGCTTGTAAAAGGTTTTGGCGCTACTGGCGCATTAAGGGTTAGCCCAGCCAGGTTAAGTTCTGCTGATATTCCTGCAATATTAACAACAGAGACTAATATACATTTCTCTTCTGATAAAGATCCCCGTCAAATAACAGAAGAAAGAGATCGTATTTATAGTAGTCTTGATGATACGTGGAACAATTTTTTAAACAGAGATAATACAAGGTATAGATCTTATCGAGTAAGTGGGTCAATGTTTGATCCTGACTCATGGAGTATTTTTAGATGATTAAATATACTTATGTACAGACTGGCTTTGGAGCGAAATTCGTTGAAAAAGCAGGATTTGCATACTTTGCTGTAGGCAGAAAGTGAGGAGCAGCTTTGAACTATAATAGATGTGCAGTAAATGGAGTATTTGACCTTTTTCATGTTGGGCATGTAAGGCTTTTAAAAAGAGCAAAAGAGATGTTTAAAGAAGTTATTGTTACTTTAGACTCCGATGAGCTTACTGAAGAAGAAAAGAGAAGGCCTATTTTTAAGCAGAATGAACGAGTTGAAATATTAAAAGCTTGCCGCTATGTTGATGATGTTGTTGTTGTTGACAGATCCTATGGTCCGCATGCATTTGACCCTGTAAAAGTAGATGAATTTATGGAACAATATAATATAGATGCAGTTTTTGTTGCTGCCGATGATGATGAGTATGTGAAATACTGGTTTGGTTACCTTTATAACCAGGGAAAAGTTGTTATTGTTCCAAGGACAAAAGAAATATCTACTACTCATGTTATTAAAGTAGTTAACGGAGAAATCGTAAAAGAGATCGATTGAATGGAGGAAAAAAGAATTGTTAATAGCAGAATTTAAACGCCTTATTAAGCAGATTTTAAAATTTTTTCTGCCAGTTAAATTATGGACAAGACTGCGACAAATTTACGTTAATCATAAAAAGCGTCAAATTTTTAGTTTAATCCCAAGACTGAAGCCGCTTGAGATAAAAAATTCTCCCCAATATATTGTTTCCCTGACTTCTTGCGGAAACCGGCTTACAGATACTGCTCCCTTTGCGATTATTACGCTTCTTAATCAAAGAGTTAAACCCGACAGAATTATTTTGTGGGTTGCAAATGAAGACAAGACAAATATTCCGCAAGGCATGGAAAAATTGACCGAAAAGGGGCTGGAAATCCGCTTCTGCGAAGATATAAAAGCACATAAAAAATTGATTCCCGCGCTTGAAAATTTTCCGGAAGATTACATAGTTATTGCCGATGATAATGTTTATTATACGAAAACCTGGTTTGAATTATTGATGGCAGAACATAAGAAAAATCCAAAAAAAATTATTTGCCACCGGGCTCATGGAATAAGAGTTGATGAAAATCATAATTTGCTTCCATACACACAGTGGGGTTTTGATATTGAACCGAGTATGGTTTATGAACATACTTTTGTGTCACAAGGGGGATACCACACATCGGAAAGCGTGTTTCCGGCAGGTGCTGGTGGAATTTTATACCCTCCGAAATGTTTTTGCAAAGATGTTGCAAACAAAGAACTGTTTATGAATCTTGCTCCGCATACCACTGATATTTGGTTTTGGGCAATGACAGTGATAAACAAGGAATATTTTGGAGAAGAGCCCCCATATATTGTTGTTGAAAACAAGTCTTCATGGAATTTGCAGAATATTGAACCTGAGCAAATACCGAGTGAAAATGACAGACAGATTAAAGCAGTGATTGAGCAGTATCCACAGATTAAAGAGGTGTTGAAAAAAATTGGAAAAATAATCGTGAAAACCAATATGCAGGTCAGGAGGTAATGTAGAATAAAATGAAGTTATTTTTGACTATCTTTTTTTTATTAATTATGTGTTTTCCTGCGTATTCATATATAGATCCAGGAACAGGCAGCATGCTTCTTTATGCTATTATTGGTATTAGCGCAGCTTTGTTATATGCTTTTAAGGGATATTTTTATAAGTTAAAAAGCAAAATTACAGGAAAGGGTTATAGTCTTGACTCTGATCTAACAGAATATGATTTTGTATTTTATTCTGAAGGCAAAGTATATTGGAATGTATTTTCTCCAATGCTTGAGAGTTTGGATAAATATGGTAAAAAATGTATTTACCTGACTTCAAGCAGCGATGACCCAGGTCTGTCATATAAAGCAGATAATGTTAAATCAAAATATATTGGGGAAGGGGTAAAAGCAGCAACATATCTTAATAATGTAAAAGCAGATATTGTAACAATGACAACACCTCAGCTGGATATTCTTACCCTTAAGAAGTCAAAAAAAGTCAAACATTATTCCTATGTTTTTCATGCGCCTACAGATATTGGAATTTATGGAAAATTCGCGTTTGATAATTTTGATTCCATATTATGCGTTGGCAACCACCAGGTTGTTCATATAAGGGAGTTTGAGGAAAAAAGAGGCACTAATCCAAAAAAGCTTTTTGAAACAGGCTGCACATATTATGATGTTTTACTTAAAAAAGAACAGCGCACGGAAAAGAATCAAAAGCCTGTTATTTTAGTTGCGCCTACATGGGGAGATAACAGTTTGCTTGCAAAGTTTGGTTTTAATATTTTAAAACCTCTTTTAACAGAAAAGTATAAAATCATATTAAGACCTCATCCGCAAATGTATATTTCACAGAAAAAATTGATTGAAGAAATAAAGAGAGAAAGCAGTAATTACTCCAATCTTGTTTGGGATGACAAACCATCTGGCGAAGATTCAATGAATGAGTCAGATATCCTAATATCAGACTTGTCAGGTATAATTTTTGACTATTCATTTGTTTTTAAAAAGCCAGTAATTTCTATTGATGCTCCAATAATTGATACAGGCCTTGAGCTTGAAGATATGAGCCAGGATAAGTTGTGGGAGCTTAATACCAGGGATAAACTGGGAAAGCTTGTTAAAGAAGAAAATATTTCAAATCTTCCGGCTTATGTCGAAGAATTACTCATGTTATTCGGCAAGGAAAATATCGAAAATATAATAGAAGAAAGTATTTATAATTTCGGTAAAACAGGAGATGTTGCGGCAAAACAATTGATTGAACTAAAGGAAAGTTTGAAAAAATAATGGTGGAAATTCTCTATTACATTTTTATTTTCCCACTTGAAAGTGGGATGAGATTTGTTTTAATTCACACCTATAATCTTTTTAATAATTATGGAATAGCAATAATATTAATGAGTCTTGTTGTTAATATTGTATTGCTGCCACTCTATTATCTTGCTGAACATTGGCAGGGCAAAGAGCGGGAAATAAGAAAAAAGATGCAGCCAGAGCTTGATAAAATAAATAACGCATTTAAAGGGGAAAAGCGTTATTATTATACAAAAGCTATATATAAAAGATTTAATTATCACCCTATAAATTCAATCCGGGTAAGTTTTGGATTTTTAATTCAGGTCCCTTTTTTTGTTGCAGCATACCATTTTTTATCACACTATGATGGAATCGCAGGTGTTTCGTTTTTGTTTATAAATGATTTATCACAACCAGATAGATTATTAAGTTTTAATAATGTTGTTATAAATATTCTCCCTTTTATTATGACAGTTGTAAATATTTTATCTGCATATATTTATACAAAAAATTTGGGAAAAAACGACAAGGTCCAACTATGGCTTTTGGCGCTTCTGTTTCTATTGTTGTTATATAACCTGCCTTCGGCTCTTGTTTTATATTGGACTCTAAATAATGTTTTTTCTTTGATTAAAAATACTTTAAGTGTGTATGTTTTTAAAGTAAAATCTCTTACATAACCAAGATTCCAGATATTAAATTAGGTAATTATTATGCGCGAAAAAACATCTACTGCCTGTACCAATGAATTTTTGTCCAATCAACAGCCCCGCAATCAGTGGTCTCTTTTTCTTGACAGAGATGGAGTCATTAGTGAAAGTATCGCGGGCGTATATGTAAAAGATTTTAAAGACTTTAAATTTAAAAAAGATTTTCTCGACATTTTTCCTAAAATTGCCCCCTTGTTTGGTTATATTTTTGTAGTTACAAATCAGTCGGGAGTAGGCAAAGGGCTTATGACACTCCAGGAGCTTGAAACAGTTCATAATAAAATGGTTAATAAGATCAATGTCCTGCCAGGTAAAATCGATAAAATTTATTCTTGTATTCACCTTAAAGATGAAAATTGTCTTTGCAGAAAACCCAGACCCGGGATGGCATACATGGCAAAAAACGATTTCCCCCACATAGATTTTGAAAAAGCAATTCTAATAGGCGATAGCGATGGCGATATAGGATTCGGAAAAAGTGTTGGCATGAAAACAATTTTGGTAAATAACGATAATAGACATACAGACGCAGATTATTCGGTTAAAGATTTTTATGAAATAGAAAAAATAATCAAAAGGCTGCTAAAATGAGAACAGGTTGGAACAGATAAATGATTGAAATAAAAGGCGCGCATAATTCTGCTCTTTGCTATTGTGATGAACTGGATGAAAAAGCATCAGAACAAATTAAGATAGTTTGTGACCAGGCAGAATTTGCCGAAAGCAAGATTCGCATAATGCCGGATGTACATGCTGGCAAAGGTTGTACGATTGGCACAACAATGACTATCACAAATAAAATTGTTCCGGGTATGGTAGGAGTTGATATAGGGTGCGGCATGGAAACTGCAGAGCTTTCAGAAAGAGAAATCAACTATGAGAAGCTGGAAAAAGTGATTCGTACCAGTATCCCTGCAGGGCGTAAAATACGCGATAATCAGCATCCTTTTAATTCAGAAATCAACTTAACTAAGTTGCGTTGCGCGCGCAAAGTTGATCTTAACCGCGCCCGCCACAGTATTGGAACACTGGGCGGAGGCAACCACTTTATTGAGATCGACCGGGCAGACAATGGAACACTCTATGTTGTGATACATTCCGGCAGCCGGCACATTGGAACAGAAGTTGCTGACCATTACCAGAAAGAAGCTTGCAAACAGCTTTCCGGCAGCTCTAAGGCATATAATGGAGCTGTTCCCAAAGATTTAGCGTATGTTTCAGGCGATTTATTCAATGACTACATTCATGATATGAAAATTATTCAGCTTTTTGCTGTTCTTAACCGCAAAGCAATGATGGATGTAATTTTGAGCAAAACAGGATTAACAAAAGCTACAGAATTCACAACCATCCACAATTATATTGACATGGATTCCATGATACTCCGAAAGGGAGCAGTATCAGCAAAAAAAGGCGAGAAATTGCTAATCCCAATAAATATGCGCGATGGCAGCTTAATTTGCATTGGCAAAGGCAACAATGACTGGAATCAATCTGCTCCCCATGGCGCAGGCAGGATAATGAGCCGTACTGCTGCATTGCGCGAACTTTCAATGGAAAAATACAGGGCGGAAATGGCAGGTATATTTACAACCTGCGTGGGAAAAGACACACTTGATGAATCACCAATGGCATATAAAAGCATGGAATCAATTATTAGCCAAATTACACCTACGGCAGAGATAATCTTACATATTAAACCAGTGTACAATTTTAAGGCAGGTGAGTAATAAGATAAGGGCAAGTTATGTAGCTATTAATTATTGATATAATAAAAAAGGGCTGTCCGGGAAGCGCTATTCAGACAGCCCTTTTTTATTAACTGAATTTTTTCTGCAAATAATCTTTAAGCGCATCTGTTGTGTTATCGATTAACACAGATTCTTTTTTTAGCGCAAGTATTTTTTCAAGCCGTGGCGGAAGTATTTGCTTTATTCCTGTTGCTTGTTCAACAACCTCAAGGAATTTTCCGGGATGAGCAGTTGATAAAGTTATTATTGCAGTATTGCGTTTACTGGAGCAGATTGTAGAAAAGCAACCTGATTTTTTTATATATCTTTTTGAAGCAACATATCCCACTGCTGTATGCGGGTCAATAAAACTCCCTTTTATCGCATAAAAGTTTTTTACTGCCTCAATAGTTTCATCATCAGTAACCCATTCGCCAATAATAACTTCTCCCATTTTTTTATAATCATCATTAAAAATGTCTTTAAGTCTTTCAAAATTACTTGGATTTCCCACATCCATTGCATTCGAATAAGTTTGAAGAGATGGTCTTGGGGAAAATATCCCTGACTCAAGATACTCCGGAACTTCTTTGTTTGCGTTGGTTGCTGCAACAAAGTTTTTTACAGGAAGCCCCCACTTCGCGGCAAGTATTCCTGCTGTAAGATTCCCAAAATTTCCGCTTGGTACAGTAAAAACCAGGTTGTCGTATTTTCTCTTGAGTTGATTAACAGCATAGACATAGTAAAATGATTGAGGAATAAGTCTTCCAAGATTAATGGAGTTCGCCGAAGTAAGCGGAAATTTTGAAAGCTCTTTGCAAAGAAAAGCTTCTTTTACCATTTTTTGGCAATCATCAAAAGAGCCTTTTACTTCAAGCGCAGTAACGTTTCCGCCAAGAGTTGTCAGTTGTTTTTCCTGAAGAGGACTTACCCTTCCCGAAGGATATAATATAACTACATCAATATTTTTTTTATTATGAAAAGCTTGCGCAACAGCGCTCCCTGTATCTCCGGAAGTTGCTGTTAAAATAATTGCTTTTCGATCATCCCCGGCCAGTAATTCCTCCATAGCTGCTGCAAGAAAAAAAGCGCCAAAGTCTTTAAACGCGCATGAAGGGCCATGATAAAGTTCAAGTATAAAAAGGTTGTCGCCAGCTTTTGTAATTTCCGGGCTAAATGGAAAAGCTTTTTCGCATATACTCTTTACCCTGTCAGCAGATAGATCATCTTTTAAAATTTCTGAAGCCAGCATTGCAGATGAATCAATAAAAGAAGTTTTTTCATCCATTGAGTTAAATAAATTTGAAAGATTAGGCATTTCTGCAGGATTATATAACCCGCCCTCTGGAGAAATCCCCTGGAATATCGCTTCTTTAAAACTAACTAAATGGTTTTTATTTCTTGTACTATAAAACTTCATAGCTGCTCCCTGTCAAATTCCCTTTTAAACATTCTGTCTAAACCCCAAGAAAAGATTTATGAATAACCCTAATGGCTTTTTCTGTTTCTTCTTTTTTTATTACACATGAAATATTTCTTTCAGATGACCCCTGTGCAATTGCATAAACATTTATTCCATTATCACCCAAAGTGCTGAATAATTTCCCTGCAATCCCCGGAGTGCCTATCATGTTGTCGCCAATTATTGATACTATTTCAAGATTTTCCTTAAGCTCAAAGTTTTTAATTGCTTTGGATTCAAGTTCAAAACTCAGGTCTTTTTCCATAAGCGTAATTGCCCTTTTTGCATCATCAGTAATACATACAATAGATATTGTATGCTCAGAGGAAGCTTGGGAAATCATTATCATATTTATATCATTTTTTGCAAAAGTTTCAAAAACTTTGGATGCAAATCCCGGAGTACCAATCATTCCTCCGCCAACAATATTTATAATTGAAACATTGCTGACACTGGCAATCCCTGTTATGGGTCTATTATGAGGCTTGGGATTTTTAACGATCATTGTCCCAGGAGCCGCAGGATTAAGAGTATTTTTAATACAAATAGGAATTTCTTTTTCAAAAGCAGGGATTACAGTGCTGGGGTGTATTACTTTTGCGCCAAAGTAGGAAAGCTCCATTGCCTCTTCCTCGCTTATCTCTGGGACTACAAACGCATCTTTTACAATTCTGGGATCTGCGCTTAAAACACCATCAACATCTGTCCATATTTCAACTATATTTGCGTTTAATCCCGCAGCTATTATTGACGCTGAAAAGTCCGAGCCATTCCTTCCCAGAGTAGTTGTTGAACCATCTTCTGCTGACCCAATAAAACCTGTAATTACAGGAATATCTTCTTCCTTGAAAACCCTTTCTTTTATTTTTTTATATGTTTCATCATAATTTACAACAGCTCTTGTGTACTGTTTATTTGTTTTTACAATATTCCTTGAATCTATATACGAAGCTTTTTGCCCTATTGATTTTAAATATGAGGCAATAATAAAGTTATTTAGCCTTTCTCCAAAGCTTGCAATAAGGTCAAGGGTTCTTGGAGAGCACTCTTTTATTAGCTCAACACCTTTAATGATGTTTTTTAGCTCGCCAATAATCTTTTCGTTGATGTGTGTCATTGCATCTTTTGCAAAAGTGCCGCTCATAAGCTCATTTACAGCTTTTTCCTGTTTTGAAAACAGAATTTCAATATTTTCCTTATACCCGGGGTCCCCTTTTGCTGCAATTTTAGCAGAACTAAGCAACAGATCTGTGATTCCTTTCATTGCTGAACAAACAAGCGCTACTTTTGACTTTTTACTTTCCTCAATAACTATTGAGCATACATGTTTGATTTTTTCGGCATCTTGCACAGAGCTTCCGCCAAACTTCATTACTTTAATCATTTATTTCCCTTTTTTTTAAATTGACGAATAATATTTATATCATTTTTTATCTGTTTAAATAAGTATTTTTTACTACATTATTATATAAAAAATTATGGAAAAAAGTCCAAATTTTACTGTATAATTAAAAAACTTCATCATCTTGCTGGAAATCAGAATTTCCAGGCTGATAGTGGAATTTTAAAGGAAAAAGGGGTTTTTTTGCAAAAAATAGCTCTATTTCAGGGATTTTTTAAAAAAATTAGCACTATTTCCCTAAAAAAAGGGATAATTCTCTTCTATATTCCCCTTGTTCTGCTCTTCACAGGGTCGCTAATCTCATGCGTAACCAGTTCTTCTCTGGAAAGATGGGAAGGGGTAGAATCAGCCAGGCGCAGCACTGCAATAAGTAGCGCTGCAATAACAAGGATGTCAAAATCTCAATTTACCCAGAGAGAAATGCAGCTTTTTTATAATACGGCGCTGGGTGATAGAATAATAGACAGAGGTAAAGTTTTTCTACCTGTAACAGAAAATCGAAGACCTGTTTATATTGTTATTGACTGTAATGATGAGGGTTTTGCAGAGTTTTTTGTTTTATTTGCGGAAAGTATTTTAGAAGAAGATGGTTCGCATATACCAGCAGAGTCATTAAGAGATTTGCGCAATATTTTTAGGGAAGATATTTATTCCAGGCAATTTCTTTTAGCAGTATATAATTTCGATGATACTGGTGCGGAAAGAAAATTTGTACATAGACAAAATATAATTTTGGAAAGCAAAAGTGTTTTTTCTTCATTAGAAGAGATAGAGATAGATAAAAACAACAAAATTCATGGGCTTTCAATAAATTTTATTACAAGCGCTGGCACGCATGAAGATATAATCATTAAAGCAAGAGGAACATATTCAATAACCAGTATAAGAAACTCATTGTCAGATTCAACAATAAAAAGAGATATTACTGGTAATGGGGTAATTGATCTTTTACGTTATGAAAAAGTATTTGTTGATGGGCTTGGGGTTGAAACTTTCATAACCTGGTACAGATTTACTGGAGGAAGGTTTTTACCTGTAAGAACAGTAAATACAGTGCAAGGTCTTCGCGCTTTTTTTATTGAGTCAAAACAGCATCTGGAAGCAAAAAGGGTCAATCGCTTTATTGAAAGAACAGTTCCGCCGCCTGTTTTAAACAGACTTAATGTAGCGAGAGTAAGTTCAGAACAAATAATGCAAAGAATTTTTTATCCTGTAGCAAGAGATTCCTCACCTTTAGTTGATATAAGTACAATGCTTTCATCAGGCGAGGATATTAATATTATTTTTCCTGAAATATTTGAAAATCCTTTTAGAATGGATAGCGAAGGTATGTATAGTTTTACTACTTATGTAAGGGTTTTGATCAGGAATGGCGGCATAAGAATATCTCCAGATAACGTTCTGGTAAATGAAGAAATTTTTCTTGTAAAAATATATATGCCAAGAAATCCTTTTGTAGATAATAGATTTTTCTTTTTTGTGAATTAATTTCCTGTCTGCCCGGCCTATCAGTTACTTTGCCTTACTGAAGATGCTAAAAACTAGCGAAAATGCACCCTGTTGAAGAATGTTGGCAGGTCAAAAAAAGAGTTGACCTTTTGCTATAAAACATATAAAAAAATAACATGGAGTTGCTATTTTTAGGACATAATTGTTCCCAACAGACAGACAGACAGACAGACAGACAGACAGACAGACAGACAGACAGACAGACAATTATATGGCGATTCGTTACTTAGTCAAGTACTTCACGGCTTAAATTTATTTTTTTTCCTAAAAACTAATAATTTTTCTCATTATCACTTAGTCAGCAGTAAAATTTTCTTTGGGCTTTTTCTGCTTCTATATATCTATTGCGCTTTTGAAACGAGGAAGGGGAGAATATGAAAACAGTTTTGGTAGTAGATGATTCCCGAATCATGCGAAACATCGTGAAAAACACCTTCTCTCAGATTGGAACGCCTTGCCAATTCATTGAAGCTGAAAATGGCAAGAAGGGTCTTGAGCTTTTGCTGAGCCAAAAGGTAGATTTGGTGCTTTTGGACTGGAATATGCCGGAATTATCGGGATTTGACTTTCTAAAGAAAGTGCGGGATATGGATCTGTACAAGACCCTGCCCGTAATTATGGTAACCAGCGAATCTGCCAAGTACAATATCATAGATGCGCTTAAAGCTGGTGCGACCGATTATATTGTCAAACCTGTTAATGAACAGATATTCAAAGAAAAAATGACAAAAATAGCTTTTTAGCTATTCTAAAATATCAGATTTTGAAATAGCCGATCAATGTCAAGCGGAGGCGCTTTTTATGGAATACTACATTCAACCTTTTATTGATGTAACAAAAAGTACATTCTCAACCTTTATCGGCACAGAGCTAAGTGTGGGGCGTCCGTTTTTTAAGGAAAAAAACGAAATCAATGAATGGGACATTTCCGGCATTATTGGACTGAGCGGTGAAGCACGGGGTGCAGTAGTTATCAGTATGAGGACTGGCTTGGCTGCAAGGCTGACGGGGATGCTTACTGGCAAACAGCATGAAGTGATAGATGAGGAAGTGGTAGATGCGATTGGCGAAATTGTAAACATCATTGCAGGGAATGCTAAAAAAGGGCTGGAAGAAATTTTCCGGCTTGTAATAAGTCTGCCTACTATTGTCCAGGGACAGCGGCACCAGATTAAGTGGCCGCAGGGACAGACGCGGATAATCTGTATTCCATGCAATGTTTTTGAATCTGAAACTTTTATACTTTCAGTAGCCATAGAGTCAATGAATAGCGCATAGAAAAAGGAGTTAATTATGGAGCAACATATTGCCGAGGCCAAAGCATCTAAAAAGCGAACAATTCCAATAACGCAAAAGAGATTTTTATTATTTTCCATTATTCCATTTGCATTTATTCTAATAGCAAGCAGTATTGGCTTTATCCTTTCCATGAGGCATATTATTCATACCAATACGCGTACTGAACTACTGCAAACAGTGGAAATTCAGCGATTCAGTTTGGAAGCATCGGTTAACAACGAGATTGCCATAGTTCTAGAGATGGCAAATTCGCCGTTAATAATGCAACACTTCCTGAACCCCGCAGATGAAGCACTGAGAAGAATTGCCTTTGATGAAATATATAGATTCAGCCAGGCTCTAGTGAGTGGAAGAGCTTTTTGGGTTAGTGACGTTGATAGAGTATTCTTCATGGGTGAGGATATTAGCTATTTGGTTGATCCTGATAACCCTGCAAACCCTTGGTATAATAGAACTATGTTCGAAACTGAGGTATTTAATTTCAATATCAACTACAATCCGGACCTACAGGTGACTAACTTCTGGATCAATGCGCCGGTTTTTGACTTTGATGGTATGCCTATCGGACTTTTAGGGACGGGAACTCTGCTGACAGAATTTATCGATACCATATACCGGAATCACAGGGGCGCTGCAAGGTTGTATTTTTTTAACGCGCTTGGGGAAATAACTGGCGCGCCAGACACGCAACTCGTCGCAGACAGAGTAATCCTGGATAGCCTGCTTCCCACTACAGGACCTAAAATTCTTGACTGGGTGAGTAATTATTCTCCATATTATATGCGGACTTTTTCCGGTTCCGAAGGCGAAATCGCAGTATGCCCGATACCGGCAGTGGGTTGGTATATAGTTGCTATTCAACCCCTTTCTCTTGCGGACTACCTTGGTACAGGCATGACTTACTTCTTCCTTATTATTATGGGTGTTCTCATTGTTTTCTTTATTATTCTACAAATTGGTAAATATGCATTTGATACTCTTAGTCGGACCCGGCAGGAGTTACGTATAGAAAGGGATTTTATTGCAGCCATGAAAGACAACCTTAGTGTAGGTTTGTTTATGATGGATAAAGATTTGGTGATTCAAGGTTCCTATTCAAAACCACTGGAAAGTATTTTAGGCGATAATGAAGTTGAAGGAAAAAAACTTACCGATTTTCTGACAAACTCCATTAACACAAAAGAATTGAATTCCATGAAAGATTACTTTGATATGGTGCTGACACGTCAGTTTGATACAAAAATGTTGGAAGAGATTAATCCCATTGCGGAATTTACATATATTGATACGAATATCAAGGAAGAGAAAATCATAAAAACTGTTTTTTCTTCTGTAGACATGGGTTCGAGCAATTACATACTGGGAAACATTGAAGATATTTCCGCAACCAGGAAACTGGAACGGCAGTTAGCTGAAGAGACAGCTAGGCGGGAAGAAGAAATGCGGACACTGTTTCAGGTTATACAGGTTGATCCGGTTATATTCAACGATTTCATTGAAGATACTGAATATGAGTTCAAACACATTAACGAAACATTAAAAAACAGTTCTATCTTAGCCAAAGACGCAATGGTAGATATTTACCAATCTATTCATGCGATTAAGTCCAATGCCATCATACTGGGGTTTGACAGCTTTAGCGCCAAGCTTCATGAGCTGGAAAGCATTATTAAAACGTTTCGTGACAGTGGCGAAGTTACTTTTGAAAACACACTCCATGTGGCTGTTGAGCTGGAAAAAATCATGAGAGAAAAGGATAAATTCCAGGACATTGTAAGTAAAGTAGAATTTTATAAAGCTACTGTTGCCACTGCTGGAGAAAATGCCAGCCAAGAACAATATGTGCTAACGGAAGCTCTTAGCAAGGCTTGCGAAAAGGCTGCTTTGGCGATGAACAAAAAAGTAGATTTTTCCATAGACAACCTGGATTCTTCAATCCTTGAAAAAAGCCACCGCCGGATAATCAAGGAGGTGTTGATCCAACTGGTGCGGAATGCTGTTTCCCACGGCATTGAAAGCCCTGAGGAGAGAACAGCCATTGGCAAGAAAGCAGAGGGAAGCATACAGCTTGCCATTACTCGGGAAAACAATCAGGTATACATAAAACTTTCCGATGATGGCAAAGGGCTTAACTTTAAAGAAATTCGGGAAAAAGCGCTTAGTCTTAAACTTCTTCGCGAAGAAAATGCGGAGGATCAAGGGCAACTTATCAAGGCCCTTTTTTCACCTGGCTTCAGTACTACCAATGCCACCGATATCCATGCCGGGAGGGGCATAGGGCTTAATCTGGTACGAGGCCGAATTAAAGACCTTCAAGGTAATATAAAAGTGTCCAGCAAATACGGAAAAGGGACGACCTTTCACTTGTATATTCCGATTGAAGCGAAGGCTGCTTCTGCTTAGAGTGAAGGAAGAAGAAATATGGTATTATAGAACACTGCTTCTATGTTAGCTTTTGTTTTCTTCAGGAGATTAAGGAAAGAGATTGCTTTTAGAATACAAAAATAAGGAAAATTTAACAGGAGTATTGATATGAATGTGAAGAAAATATTTGGCCTACTTGCTTTTATGATGGTGATGAATTTTGCGGCTTATGGGCAACAATTTACCAGAGAACAAGAATTCAGATGGGAGAGAGATGGTAATGGTGTAATAATTACTGAGTATATAGGGAGAGATGCGGCTGTACGGATTCCTCCGCAGATACAAGGAATGCCTGTTATCAGAATTGGCGATAACGCATTTTTCCGTCGTGTTGAGCTCACCAGCGTAACTATTCCCAATAGTGTTGCTACTATTGGGAATATGGCGTTTCGTGATAATCAACTTAGCAACATAGTTGTTCCGAACAGTGTTACGTCTATCGGAGAAGGGGCATTTTGGGGGAATCAACTCACTCGTGTAACCATTGGCAATAGAGTTGCTACTATTGGGAATATGGCGTTTCGTGATAATCAACTTAGCAACATAGTTGTTCCGAACAGTGTTACGTCTATCAGAGAAGGAGCATTTTGGGGGAATCAACTCACTCGTGTAACCATTGGCAATAGAGTTGCTACTATTGGGAATATGGCGTTTCGTGATAATCAA
>WQZP01000030.1 GCA_009780675.1 Spirochaetaceae bacterium
CCGTTATCTTTATTAAATTCCGATACGATATTTTCTCCGGTATGCCCAAATGGAGTATGCCCAAGATCATGCGCCAGACTTATTGCCCAGGCAAGTTCTGTTTCAAGCCCCAGAGCTTTGCAAATTGTTACAGATATTGTTGCAACATGCATAACGTGCTCGATTCTGGTACATATATGGTCATTTTTCGGAGAGAAAAAAACCTGAGTTTTATGCTTTAATCTTCTGAATGGATATGAATGGATAATTGCAGTAATATCCCGAAAATAGGCGCCCCGTTCATCTTCTTCCCTTGGGAACATTCTTGCGCACAACACTTCGGAAGAAATTTTATTCTGGAGCATTCTGTTTTCCTTAAAGTTTTCATGCAAAAACGCGGAGACGCAAAGAAAGACAATATCCCCTCTGCGCCTTAGCGTTTTTGTGTGATGTTCCTGTTATCTTAATCCCGGATTAAAAAACAACAGCGCCTGTTACCCCAACGTTAGCGCCAGGTCCATCTCCTCCAAAGTAATATGTCAAAGGAACATCAAGCCTGACAGGCCCAAGTGTAAGGCCAACTCCTGCCATTAGCTTAAAATTAAAATTATCTGCGCTCCCTCCTGTTGTTCCGCCTTCAACATGAGCAGAGCCTGCACGTTGTGTTTGTGGAGATAAGTAATTCTGCGAAATATCTACTGGTCCACCTGCTCTATAAGTTAAGTCTGAATTACTACTCACATTTATATCAACACCCAGACCAAAAGAGAGATTAAGAACTGCAAGCCTTACCCCTGTCATAATTTCAAGAGGAATTTTTACACCAGATGTAGCGAGTTTTAAATCTAATGAAGGATAAAAATGGAAATCTGCACTTACAGTTCCATAACCCATCACATCTACTTTAACTTCTTCTAAAGTAATACGGTCAGGAGTAGCATTAAAAGAAATATCACCACGATAATAAATAAAACCTGTCCCTACCTGCACACCTCTCCATGAAGCCAATAACGTAGATCTGGGCTTTATTAATTGATAATGTGCCATAAGTCCAAAAGAAAATGTATCAATACTAAAACCAGAAATATCATTAAGTGAAAATTTACCAACTTTAGCAGAAGCATACAGCCCTTCTACAAGGAATCCCAGATTAACTCCAGCGCTTACTGTTAGCGCCTGGGCGCTTATACCCAAAAAAATGTCATTTTCGCCTTCAAAATCTTCTAAAGAATCAACAAAATCAAATGACGGAGCTTGAACACCAACCATTCCGCCAATACCTATTGCAAACATTCTATATCCAATAAAATTTCTTTGTGTTGCCCCATCTGCTGCAAAAGAACTTGCATTTGACATCCCTCTTGCAAGCTTATTCATTCTCTGAAACTCTTCAAGCCCAGACCTTATTTCAGCTGTAAACTCGCCAACTAAAATCCTTTCAAGCTCGTCAAACTCTATACCCGCAATGTTATTTATCTTTATATCTACAGTCTGCGCAGAAAGCGAAGCCACTGCAAACAACATTACTAACCCTAAAACCATAAATCTTTTTTTCATATATCCTCCTCGAAAAAAGTATTATAATTTTTTTTCAAAAAAAATCAAATGAATAGTTTATGCCGCATTATTTGCTTCTGATGTTAAGCCAGAAGGTTGACCGTTGACTTTACTATTGATATTCATTTATAGTCAATTATAGACTATTTTGGAGAATAAATGAAGGTAGGATTCTATCAATTTTCACCTGTTTTTGGTGAACCAAAAAAAAATCTTGAAAAAATTGTAGAACAATTATTAAAATGTGATGCAGACCTTGTAGTTTTGCCAGAACTTGCTTTTTCAGGATATCTTTTTATTGAAAAAAAAGAAGTTTTAACCCTTTCGGAGACAATACCTGGACCAATTTCCGACACACTTAGGGAAATCGCAATAAAAAAAGGGATGACAATTGTCACTGGATTTGCAGAACTCAACAGTGCCGGAGGCGATAAAGCTTACAATAGCGCTTTTCTTGTAACTCCCGAAGGTGATATAAAAATCTACAGAAAAAATCATCTTTTTCATGAAGAAAAGCTTTTTTTCGAACCAGGGGATTTAGGGTTTCCGGTTTTTACAGTAAAAGGGGTAAAAATAGGTTTACTTATATGTTTTGACCACTTCTTTCCCGAAGCTGCCAGAACATTAGCTTTGCAGGGCGCGCAAATTATATGTCACCCTTCGAATTTGGTGATCCCGTTTAAAGCGCAGCTAACTACAAGAACAAGATCTATTGAAAATAAAGTATTCTGGATATTGGCAAACAGAACAGGCTCAGAAGTACGAGGTGACAAAAAATTCACTTATTCAGGGTTAAGTCAAATATCAGACCCAGATGGGCGAATAATGGTGCAGGCAGGAGAACTTGAAGAGGGATTTTTCGCCGTAGATATAAACCCGGAACTTGCAAAAAATAAATCAATAACCCCTCTTTGTTCTTTATTTCAGGATAGACGAACAGATATATATCAGATTTAATTTGCAACCAGTCCTGAAGGGGCGAGGTATGCTGGTTTGCTACACAAGCCAGCAAGCAAAATAACTATGTTAAAATAAATTATTGGAGTTTTTTTTATGAATGTGTTGTACAGGGCACTTTTACTTATTGGAGCAACAGGATCTGGCAAAACACCGTTTGGGCAGCAGCTTGAAACACAACGCCTTTGGTCAATGAAATGGCACCACTTTGATTTTGGACAAAAACTTAGAGACGCTGTAGCAGAAAAAGAAACCGGGCTTCTTTCAAAAGAAGAACTTTCTATAGTAGAAAATTCTCTTAAAACAAATTCCCTGCTTGGAAACAAAGATTTTCCTATTGCAGAAAAGCTACTAAAGAAATTTGTAACAGAAAGATGCAATGATATATTTTCGGATGTTGTAATACTGAATGGTCTTCCGCGCAATGTTGCACAGGCAAAATTATTGGCTAATATTATAAATGTAAGAACAGTAATACATTTTGAAGCGCCACCTTCTGTGCTTTTGGATAGAATAAATTCAGATGCAGGGGGAGACAGAGCAGGGAGAACAGATGATTCGCTTGAGGAGATATACAGAAAACTTGAAATCTTTGGGCAGCAAACAATGCCATTGATAAATTTCTATAAAGAACTTGATAAAAACATATTTCAGGTTGAAGTAGATTTTGATACGCTCCCTCTTTATATAATTCAGGAACTTGAAACAATAAAGCCTGCTATATAGCCCAGCGCTTTATCGCGACCTCGTGTCGCGGCGCTGGATGCGACGTCCGTGTCGCGACCCCGCGCTTTGTCGCTTGTCAGCGTCCCCGATGGACGCTGACCGCCTGTGGCGTAAGGACTGCAACAGGGATGTTGCGCCCCGTGCGCTAGCCAGGGATGGCGATCAGCGCACGGGGAACACAGCTTGGCGTCCGTGTCGCTGCCCAGCGCTTTATTGCGACCTCGTGTCGCGGCGCTGGACGCGACATCCGTGTCGCTGGCTAAACTCGCAGCCGCAATAATCCTGCCTGTAAAGATCAAGTTTTGTTGAAAGTTCTATGCTGCGAAAAAACCCATTTTGCTTTTTAAAATCATATTTGCTGAATTCAGGAAAGTTTGTACCTGCCTCAAATATCTGTGCTGAGTTTTTATGAGGGCTTACACTAAGTGTTGTTGTAAAAGAAGGTATTGAAAGCTCTCTGGCTTTTTGCGCTGTTCTTTCAAGATTAAATTTAAAACATTCAAAGCATCTTTTTCCTGTTTCCGGCTCATCTTCAAGGCCCGAAACCCTTTTTTTCCATGCTTCATGGTCATAAACATCCTGAATCAGGGCAATTTTATAAAAATTTGCAAGTTTTTCAACAAAATAGAGTCTTTTTAAAAATTCTTCTTTGGGAAAGATATTGGAATTTGAAAAAAAAATGGTTACTTCATATTTTTCATGAAGTAACCTTTCTACTGAAGATGATCCGCAAGGGGCACAACAGGTGTGAAGAAGGATTCCCTTCTTATCTGGAGCAATTTTTCGCAATAGTTGCCCAGAATTCCTCTTTTTTCGTAAGAAAATCATATGGTTTAGCTTCTGCTTCAGCCTTATCCTGGAAATCCCTTCTTACTGTTAGCATACACTTTTTGCAAATATGTAAATGCTTTAATGTAGTATAGGCTTTTCCTCTTCTGGGATCTTGAATCATTTTTTTACACATGTCACATGATAAATAATACATAATTTACCTCTTAACAAAATATTATAACAACATCATACTCTTGTCGAGCTATTTTAATATATAATAGCATAAAAATAACATCAGCAAAAAGGAAATTATATGTTTATTATTGCAGAAGCAGGGACATCTCATCAGGGTTCTGTTGAAAAAGGGTATAAACTTATAGAAAAAGCAGCCTGGGCAGGGGCAAATTGTGTAAAATTTCAGGTTGTTTTTGCTGATGAAATAATCCACCCTCTTTCGGGAAAAGTAAAGTTGCCTGGGGGGGATATCAGTTTATATGAAAAATTCAAAGAACTTGAACAAAATGAAAATTTTTTCTTTAAATTGAAGCAGGAAGCAGAAAGAAGCGGTTTAATATTTTTAGCAACACCTTTTGGGATAGAGAGTGCCAGAATGTTAAGAAATATTGGGGTTTCGGTAATAAAAATAGCATCTCCGGAGATAAACCACTTTGCCTTGATTGAAGAAGTGGCATCATATAATTTGCCGCTAATACTTTCGGGCGGAGTTTCTACTATTTCGGATATAGAAAAAGCTGTTGAAATTACAGGGCAAAATATAACATTTCTTCATGCTGTAACTGCCTACCCTGCGCCGGCAGAAGATTACAATCTGGCTCTTTTGCAAACATTATCTGCGGTTTTTGGCTTTAAAGCAGGCGTTTCTGACCACTCAACAGATCCACTTCTTGTACCGTTAACCGCAGCAGCGCTTGGCGGTGTAGCGCTGGAAAAGCATTTTACTCTCTCCAATAGTGGTGATGGTCTTGATGACCTTATTGCTTTAAATCCTGATGATTTTAAACTGATGGTATCAGAAATCAGGTCTTTATTATCCGGGAATAACAGGAAGGGGGAGAATAAATATTCTGACTCAGCAGACATGGGAAAAAAATCAAGTTCTGATTGCGATAACGCTCTCCTGGAGGAAGTAAAAAAAAGATTTGGAAAAGAATGTGTCAACAGGATCATAGGGAGCGGCATAAAGCAGCTTGCCCCTTCTGAAAAAGAAAACTACAAAACTACAAACAGATCCCTAATTGCATTAAGAAAAATCAATGAAGGGGAAACAATAACAGCAAAAGATTTTGCGGCGCTCAGGAGCGAAAAAAACCTTTTGCCCGGACTTAGCCCTGAATATGCAAAAATAATTACAGGAAAAACTGTAAAAAAGAAAATTGAAAATGGCGCAGGAATAACATTTGATTATTTTTTATAATTACAAAAAACTGCTTTTTGGGGCAGGGCTATTTATAACCTTTGTTATAATGTTTTTATGTTCCTGCGCCACCTTCCCCTTTGGGCCCTCTTCTGGCGGGAGTAGAGACACAGATCTCGTAGAACTCCACATCAGAGATATTTTTCAGGAAGATATAATTAGAACTCTTAGATCCCGCGGCTACAATTATAGCACTTCTATTATCTATTCCCTGCTGCAAGAGATGTTTGAAGAAGCAAGTATCAGTTTTTTTATGGTATACAACGAAGATGATACTATGCAGGAGATTATGAAAGAGCTTGCAATAATTGAATCTGCAGAAAAAGCTTTTGAGTTTTCAATGAAAAAGAGCGACGGGATATTCACATATAACGGTGAAGTATTGGCAGACAGCACAGATACCAATAACAAAGCAAAAGAAAAGTTGTTTATCCTCTCTTTTTCTGTAAAACAACTTTTAATCAATTGTGTGCAAAATATTGCCCCTCTTAGAGAGCAAGTTGAACAATTAATTGAAGAAAAAAGATGGGATATGGAGTATCAGGAAGATGGAGATTCTGATCTATTTTTTGACATTATTAAGCTTGAAAACAGTGTTTCATATCTAAACAAAATAAGAAGGACTCTTTTAAGAAACATTGCAGAAATAAGCAAAATAGTGGAAAAAGCAGAAGTATATATGAAGCATTATAGCGATTAACTTGTTATACTATAAATGGAAAACGAAAAAGATTATTTTAATGACCTTGCAGAAAATACTTTTGGGATAAAATATCTATTCCCCTACCAACGGCTTGTAATATCAAATATATTAACATCTGCATCTTCTAAGGGAAATAGCGATTCACTTCCAGGGCAAATAGTAATATTGCCCACAGGATATGGAAAATCATTATGTTATATGCTTCCTGCAGTTATTTTGGAAAAACCAACAATAGTTTTGTCGCCTTTGTTAAGTCTTATCAAAGATCAATCAAGAAGACTTGAAAATGCCGGAATTAGCTTTAGTGTTCTTGCAGGGTTTCTTGATAACAAGGAAAAACTGGAGTCAATTAATAATATAAAAGCAGGGAAAAGTAAAATTCTCCTTACAAACCCGGAATCCCTTATTCTTTTTTTGGATTCTTTTAAACCGCAGGAAAGCAGTGATGGTACTTTTAGCTCTTATATAAACCATCTTGTAATTGATGAAGCACATACCTTGCCTGAATGGGGAGAAACTTTCAGAAGCGCTTTACTAAAAATAAAAGATATAATCAATATAATCAAACCAGATTGTGTAACAGCTTTTACAGCTACAGCAACCCCTTTAATACTTAAAAAAATCCAAAACCATATTTTTGGCAATGAACAAATAAATTTAATAACAGGCAACCCAGACAGAACTAACTTATTTTACAGGGTTGTACAAACTCTATCCATAGACAGAGAAACATATTCTCTTGCAAAAATTTCCCCCAAACCTCTTATTATTTTCTGCAGAAGCAGAACCGATACAGAGATGACTGCCCGTTTTTTAAGAAGAGCTCTTGGAAGCAAAGATATATTTTTTTATCATGCAGGTCTTGAAAAAGAAGAAAAAAGCAATATTGAAAAATGGTTTTTCCCTTCCAGGACAGGAATACTTGTAGCAACCTGCGCGTACGGAATGGGTATAGATAAACCGGATATAAGAACCGTTATCCACCGCAATACCCCTCAATCAGTAGAAGCTTATCTCCAGGAAGCAGGAAGAGGGGGCAGGGATGGAAATATTTCAGAAGCTATTCTTTTATTTGACGCTGCGGAAAAAAAGCAGAAAATGAGGTTTTATGATAAAAAAGATGATAATTTTTCAAGAATGATTCAAATGCTGGATTATGCGGAAAATAATTCAACCTGCAGAAGGCATAAGCTTCTTTCTTACTTTACAGATGAAATTTCTGTATGCAGTGGTTGTGATATATGCAACAAAAGTTTTATACCAGAACCAGAAGGAATTGCAGAAATTATAAGCCTCATAAAAAACAACAACAGAAAACTTAAAAAAAGAGAAATTGTGGATATTCTTGCAGGGGCAAGGGACGAACACGATAATAATATCTGGTATAGAATGTCAAAAAATTTTGGTGTCCTATCGCACTGGCAGAGGAGCTATATAGAAGAAGCTGTTGATAAGCTTGCGACAGAAGGAAAAATTAAAAAAGGGAAATACATCTGGAAAGATTTTTTCCATGTTTAAGAATATAATCCCCTCATATATTCCTGTATATAGGGATAGTATTTCAACAAAAAGAGTATTATTAAAATAAAGAAAGCTGCAGTAACAATTATCCGGAATATCGCAACTTTTGGACTATGACAAACTTTATCCAGGTTCCGCATCATCTTAAAAAAATTATTTTTGGGTTCTGTTCCTGGTTTATCCAGATGATCAAAGTAATATACAGTTAAAAACCAAAGCAGAGTAGTTGCAAAACCTATTGCCATAACAAGCAACAGTAGCATAACAATTATTGATGAGGATAAGCTTAGCCTGAATAGCGCTAATAAGGTAACTAAAATCAAAAGAGGAGACAGAAAAATTGTATAGACAATTTTTATCGCTCTAATGGAATTTTTATTTGTATTTTCTAATCGGTAAAAACCATCGGCCTCTGTATTTTCTTCCATAATTTTGCCATGTTATTGATAATAAAAAACTGGAAAATGAATTTCCAGTTCATGTTAAACCAGCATACGAAGAGACTTAAAGAAAATTTTTAAACTTTGGTGACTTTGCCTCTTTTAATACAAGATGTACAGATTTTTACTGATTGCACTTTACCTTCTACAACTCCCCTAACCTTTTTCAAATTAGGTCTCCATACCTTTCTTGTCTTATTATTAGCATGACTCACTTTATTTCCTGTGAGAACACCTTTTCCACATAGATCACATCTACGAGCCATTTTTTTCCACCTTATATATATTATAAAATTATGTTCAAAATTACAGCCAAAAGCCTGTTATCAAAAAAACATATCAAATTTTCGGGTTTTTGTAAATAATTATACAGATAATATTTTGAATTTTAGCGCTTTATGTTATAATTTGATTATTCTTTATCAGAAAATTATGGATATTACATTTTCACAACTATTAACTTATATTTTTGGAATAAATGCAGTTATAGCAATTTCTATAATCATTCGGGATAACAGGTCTCCGCAAAGCTCAATAGCATGGATATTGCTTATAATCTTTTTACCAATTTTTGGACTCATTTCCTTTATATTGTTTGGAATAAACTGGAAAAAGACAAAACTTACAAAGCAAAGTCCGGACACTATATTTGCAAAAACACTTGAAGCAATATTAAAAAATCAAAAATATTTTCTAAGCGGAATGGTTGCTTCTGATGAGAACGAAAGTGACAAATATAAATTAATGAATCTGCTGCTCAATTCAAATAGCTCAATCATAACACTTAATAACAAATGCAAAATTTATAATGCAGGAGAAGATTTTTTTGAAGATTTGTTAAAAGAGCTAAAAAATGCCAAAAGTTCAATACATATGGAGTTTTTTATATGGACTTCAGATAGCCTTGGTGAAGAAATAAAAAATATTTTAATCAAAAAAGCTAAAGAAGGTGTTGAAATAAGGCTTATTTTTGATGGCGTAGGCTCTTTTGGAAGAATATCTTACAAATATCGAAGAGAATTAAAGCAAGCAGGAATTGAATATAAATATTATCTTGATCTTGTGGCTCCTTTTTCAATAATAAAAATAAATTATAGCAATCACAGAA
This sequence comes from Spirochaetaceae bacterium, assembly GCA_009780675.1. Taxonomy (GTDB): domain Bacteria; phylum Spirochaetota; class Spirochaetia; order CADAEX01; family CADAEX01; genus WQTU01. The sequence goes on from WQZP01000030.1 coordinate 9,198, forward strand.
AAATCGTGGTTATAGATGGAAAAATTGCCTACACAGGCGGAATGAACGTAGGTTCTGAATATATTACAGGTGGAAAAAGGTTTGCATCCTGGCGGGATATCCAAATAAAACTTATTGGAGATAGTGTAAGGCTTATTCAGACAGTATTTCTTGTGGACTGGTATAATAGTAAAAATGCGCTTCTTCTTGATGATAAATACTTTCCCCAAAATTCAGATACTATTTCAGAAATGCTGGTACAAATTGCAATCAGCGGAGCAGATTCAGAATGGGATTCAATTCAGCAAATGTACTTTACAATGATAACTAATGCAAATAAAGAAATATATATTCAAACACCATATTTTATTCCTGACCAGAGTGTAATGACTGCTCTTGAAACAGCCGCATTAAGCGGGATAAGTGTTAATCTTCTTATGACAGGAATTCCTGATAAAAAAATACCTTTTTGGACTGCTCACACCTATTTCAAGCCTCTTTTAAAAGCAGGTGTAAATATTTTCCTGTATAAAAAAGGGTTTATGCATTCAAAAATTGTAATAGTTGACGGGAATATGCTTTCAATAGGAAGTTGTAATTTTGATATTAGAAGCTTTCATATAAATTTTGAATTAAATGCAGTAATATATGATTCAAATCTTGCAAGTGAAATGATTGAAAATTTTTATGATGATCTGAGATTTTGCGAAACTGTATCTAAAGAATATCTTGATAATATTGGTATAATAAAAAGTTTTCGCAATTCTGTAATGAGAATATTCTCGCCAATTATGTAAACGCTACACCCCTCTCATTGATGAATATATCTACTGCCAAAAAATAAAGCTTTGACAGAAAGTCTGTCAGGCATAATAATTATCTAATGTAAAAGGTTATACAATTTTATAATGAGAGAGGTGTTGTATGGGTAAAAAATTATTTGCCATGGCAGGAGCAGGGAGAATATGCGGGTGGGCTTTGAGAACTGCTGCTCAATACTCAAACAAAGATTTATTCGAAAAAATTACTATTGGCGAATACAATCTTGATGCTGCAGAAGCTCTAAAAAAAGAGATGGGGGATCCCAGAGTTGATGTTGTAAAAATTGATGTTAACGATGAAGCAGATGCAATAAAAAAAATAAAGGGTTATGACTTGGTTATTGACGGAACAACAATAAAACTGAACGACATATCAACAAGAATTATTGCAGAAGCTGGATGTAGTGGGATTAATCTGAATGGATTTGGAGCAGAGTATAAATATAGTGATCTTTTCAAGAAGAATAACAAAATACACATTCCAGGATATGGAATGACTCCTGGACTTACTGATTCTATGGTAAGAGCAGGCGCTGAAAAATTTGATAAAGTAGACACTGTAAGAGTAAGCCATTGTTCATACAGACCAATTGCATATTCTCCTGCAATATTTGAAACAACCCAATATGAATATAACCCGGATCTTGAAACCAGGGTAGTTTATGAAGATGGACAACTAAAACAAGTTCCCCCATTTGCAAGAGAAAGGCTTATACCAGCGCCACAACCATATGGGACAAACCCCCAATATATAATTCCTCATGCAGAAGTCCATACTGCAACAGAATATCTTAAAAAAATTGGGAAACCCCCAAGGCTCGTAGAAGTTCGTGGAACATGGCCGCAAAAAAACATGAGGCTTATTAAAGCTCTTTATGAATGGGGAATAATGAAAAATGAATCTTTTACATACAATAATCAAGAAATGAAGATTATAGATGTTATTGGCGCATATTTACAGCAAAAAGAAGCAGGAACAACAACAGATGTTTATGGATACTGTCTCTATATACAAATACTTGGAGAAAGAGGCGGGAAAAAATATGAACAAGTTCTTTATCATACACACCCGAAATCTGATGGCTCTGTAAAAGGGTGGGAAGGTCTTACTGCTTATATAAGAAATGTTGGCACCCCAATGGGCGTAGCAGCTATTCTTATTGCTGAAGGCAAGTCTTTTGGAACAGGGTGTATAATTCCCGAAGAAGCTTTTGATCCTAAAGATGTTTTTGAAATGCTCGAACCAATTGGAATAAAAATACATCAAAGCGAAAGAGAAATAGCTGATTTTAATTACTAAAATATAGACAAAAAAAAGCTGCTGTAGTAATACAGCAGCTTAATAAAAATCACTTAAATAATTAAATTACGCGATTTTATTATGGAATAAGCCCTACTCCTCTGAAGAATCTTATAGCGCCTGGATGATAAGTAATTGAAGCTGGATTTCCATATGGATTTCCTCTCATTGACTGATCAAGGCCAAATTCTCTAGCTACAGGGAATACACTCTGAACATCTTCGAGTCCTGGTCCGAAAATAGCTGCCATATAAGAATAAACAAAGTCATCTGGTACATAATAGTTAGCAAGAACGAATCCACCAATGAAGATTGTTTCAACTGGAGTATCTTGTCCATTATACATTCCACCTGGTAATGTATATCTGTCTACCCAAAGAAGTTCTCTCATAATTCTGTCTCTAACATCTCCATCAATTGGGAGAATTCTTATTGGATTCTGAGCAGAAAGCTCGATTATAGCACCTGATGGCTGAGCTGTTTGAAAGCCTACAGAATCAAGAATTCTGTCTTTGAATGCCATAACTCTTTCATTGTGTGAAAGGGGTCTCCAAACTACCATGTCTCTGGTAACTCCCCAACCTGCTTCAAAAATTTCAAGCCAAGCAAATTCATCGCCAGATCCTGGGCTTCCTGGTGAAAAGCTGAATCTTCTGCCTGATATAGCAGGATTAAAATCTGCCATACTTCTAATTGGTCCATCCCTATGAACAATTGCTGTTATTGGAAGTGGATACATGTTGAAAAGAAAGCGAAGGTGATCATATCTTCCATCTCTTTCAAAAGGACCTGTTCCCCAATATGCGTGTATCGCAACATTTGGTTCACAAAGACCCATGTCGTACTGACCTTGTCTCATAAGTCTAACATTTTCTGCTCCGCCGCCTGAAGCCTGAACAGTAACAATAACGTTACCATGTCTCATTGCGACTCCCGCCATTCTTGCTGCAAATGGATACCATGATCCACCCAAGCTGGAGCTTCCCATGATCGCAGTAAATGGTCTTTCTCTTCCAGCACCATCACATGCAAACGTAGTAAGCATTGCAGCTATTAGCAGAAAAAGGAATAATTTTTTCATACTTTTTTCTCCTTAAATTTACTATTAAATTAGTTTTTTTTAATACCTAAATTATCTCTCTGTTTCTTCCTTTTGTCAACCAATTTTTAAGCCAATATTTCAACTACATCATTTTTAGATTTCATTTTTTTATATGATGCAGAATATAGATTTTTATTGCCTTATAAAATATAATTTATAGATTATTGTTTTCAGACAAAATACGCTTTGTATATACAAAGCGTATTTTGCTATATACAAGGAGAGAAAATGAGTGAAAAAATCAATAATCAGCTAAAATCAGAAGGGGATATTAATATTTCTGAGCAGAGAGCAAAGTGGCAAAAGGAAAATATTGATAGCAAAACACAAAAAATTCTTGATAGAGATAGTAAGTATTTCTTAAAACAATCATTATCTACTCCTTGTTTAAATGTGCTTAAATCTGCAAAAGGCGCCTGGATAGAAGATACGCAAGGAAGGCGCTACCTTGATTTTCATGGAAATAATGTGCATCAGGTAGGATTTGGGAATAAAGATGTTATTGATGCTGTAAAAAAGCAGCTTGATGAGCTCCCATTCTGTACAAGACGCTATACAAATGAAATTGTTATTGATTTTGCAGAGAAAATTGCATCTCTTACCCCAGGTAATTTAAATAAAATGCTATTTGCCCCCGGAGGAGCGGAAGCTAATTCAATAGCCATAAAATTAGCCAGACTGGCAACAGGCAGGCACAAAACAATTTCTATGTGGGATTCTTTTCATGGCGCAACACTTGATACAATTTCTCTTGGTGGCGAAGCTGTTTTTAGGCAAGGAATTGGCCCACTGAGCAGCGGAACACATCATGTACCGCCGCCAGATATTCACAGACGATTTATGGATATTGGAAAACCCGAAGAATGGGAAATACTTTGGGCAAAATATATTGAATATATTCTTGAAAAAGAGGGAGATATTGCTGCTGTAATTTCTGAACCTGTAAGAAGCACGCCGTATGTGCCATCAAAAGAATATTGGCAAATAATAAGAAAAGCTTGTGACAAATATGGAGCTTTACTGATTTTTGATGAAGTGCCGCATGCGCTTGGAAGGACCGGCAAATGGTTTACTTGCCAAAATTTCGATGTTGATCCGGACATTCTTGTAATTGGTAAAGGATTAGGGGGAGGAGTTTTCCCTATAGCTGCAACAATAGCAAGTGAAAAACTGGATGTTGCAGGCCATATTGCCATTGGGCACTTTACGCATGAAAAAAGCACACTTGGCGCTGCTGCAGGGCTTGCTACGATCAATTATATTGAGAAAAACAATATTATTGACCATGTAAAAACTCTTGGTGAATATGCCCTAAAAAAATCTATGGAAATGATGGAGAGGCACCCTCTTATTGGAGCTGTTAGAGGAATAGGTCTTTTTATAGGGATCGAACTTTTAAAAAACAGAGAAACAAGAGAGCTTGCAATAGAAGAAGCAGAAGAGGTAATGTATAGGGCTCTTTCAAAAGGGGTAAGCTTTAAATTAACAATGGGTAATATCCTTACTCTTACACCTGCCCTGGTTATTACAAAAGATGAAATGGATTTTGCGCTCAATGCTATTGAAGAAGCAATTACAGAAGTTGAGAAAAAATAACTTTATGGGCAGGCTCTTTCTAGCGAACTCTTTCTATTAAAACGAGATTGCCAGGAGGAAGCCCTGTAAGGGCAAAAAGAGCATTTGCATATGCAATACTTGTTTGAAAAAATTCTTCAAAATAATTTGCCCGCAAATTATCAAAAAAATGTCTTTCCTCAGGATAATCTCTTCTAAGCGCAGCTATTTGGCGATTAAAATAATCCCTGCCTCTTTCTGGAGTTTGCTGAAGATGGAATGCCATAACTTCATTAACAAGCAGATATTCATTTGTTATATCATATTCTCTATGTGAAAGAAAAATTTCCCAAAACCGTTGTTTATTAGGGGAAATATTATTCCATATTTCCCACGATTTTTCCCTAAATTCTTCCATAGTAAAGAATACGCCATGGTACCCTTCATGATTAAGAAAAGTTCTTCTAAGAGCTGGGGTTGCTTCCCGCGCTATAGTCAATATTCCCCCTTTTATGGGGACAAATATATCTCCCTCTTTTTTTATTATATTATTTTTTTGCAATATTACTATAAGAAGTTCTTCTTCTTCAGTAAGTTTAAAATTTGTCCGTCGCGCTAAATTAAAAAAATTGCATAAATCATCAGCTTTGTAATTATGGGCATTCCACCCATGCAACCCATCCATTTCAGCATGTGTCAAAAGGGTTCCGGCAAATCCAGCTTTTTCCACAAAAAATGCCAATCTTTTAAACATTAATTCCTGATAACGATAATTTATAAGATCCATAAATAAAAATTCAGGGAAAATCGTCCATGTAAAAAGCTCAAAATCTCTTTGTCTCCATCTTTCCATTCTATAGTTAAGAATTGTGCCCAGATCTGCTTCAAGACCTATAAGCGGCGAAGTATCGACTGGGTTACGGACAAGTGAGATTCTATTAAAAATATTGGTATTATCTGATGAGTTTACTGTAACAATTGTATCTGCTTTTGTTACTCCTTGCCGGAATCCGGGGATAATCTCGGACAGGTCTGTAGCAGTAATAGTGACTCTCCCTTGTACAGGAAATGCTCTTATAGTATTTCTTATCGTGCCTGTATAAAAATTAACATATATCCATCTTATTTGATTTAATGGTCTTGGATTAACCTCGATTATAATATGGGATAATAGCCTGGTGTCAAAATACCCATCAAGATCAAAAATAAAAGAGTTTTTGTTGTCCGAAATTGTATTTTTGAAATTTTCACTTTGTGAAACAGAATTATGAGATATTACAAACCCTTCAGCAAAATCGTCTCTACCAATTATTCTTACTTCTTCAAGCAAAGGCATTGTAATATTTCCAGAAAAATATCTGCTGGAATTTTCTGAAACTCTGATAGAGAATGCCTTTATTTCACATGGCCCGGAAACCGTAAAATAAATGACTGTCTTTTTATTTACCGCAATAAATTCTATCTCTCTTGCCCATTCAGATGTATGAACAGAAAATATATATGGCCCTTCTGATCTCTCTATTTCTGCTCTAAAAAAAACAGGATTATGTGTATTAACTCTATATACTCTTTCAAGGTTATAGAGGACGTGAGTTGGCCCTAATTGTTCTTTTCCACTTATGGAAAGGGTTTCTGCACGCATTCCGCGAACATCCAAATTTATGGGGGGGGATTTTTCTTCACTACGGTTACAGGAAAAAATAGCAAAAAATAGTATAAGAAAAAAAAGAGCAGAAAAAAACTTATTCATCTTGATAGATAACAACCTGATTTTTTCCACTTTTTTTTGCTATGTATAAAGCTTTATCTGCATTATCAAAAATGGTCTTTGTAACATGAAATTCAGGAAAACCTGCAATACCGCAGCTAAAAGTAACATTAAATTCCTGACCAAAAGCATTATGAACAATACTGTTAAAATTTTCCCTTAGAGTATCCATTACTTTTTTTGCACTTTGAACTTTAGTATTACTCATAATCACAACAAATTCTTCTCCACCATATCTTCCTACAATATCTGTAACCCTAAGCCTTTCTAAAAGCATATAGGCAAGACTTTTTAAAACTGTATCACCAACAAAATGCCCATACTTATCATTCACGGACTTAAAGTTATCAATATCAATTATCACATAACTTAAAGGGAGATTTGTTCTTATTGCTCTAACAAATTCTCTCTGAAAGCTATCACATATATTGGAATGGTTTAAAAGGCCTGTTAGAGAATCCCTCTCCATGAAATATCTTAAGTTTCTTGATCTGTCTATCCTGTTTATTGCAATAGAGATAAATGTCTCATCATCAGTAAATTTACTTATAAATTCATAACCGGAAAATGAGAGCTCCAAGTCAACTGACAAAGGTTTGTCAAAAGCTGAATAAATAATTATTGGTATTGGAAGAAATTCATCATGTTGCCTTATCATGGCTGTAAGTTCTATGCCATTACAGCCCGGCATAAGCATATCTATAAAAATCAAATCAGGGGTTGATTCAACTATTAAATTAAATACAGCAAAAGGATCTGTAGTTACAGATGTGACCATCCCATTTTGTTGGAAAAGCCTCGCATAATAAGAAAGAGTATCTATATCATCATCAACAATAAGGACATGATCTGGTTTCGTCTTGCGGGTGTCTGCAAAATATTCTACTTTATGAGCAAGCTTGGCTACATCAACAGTACTTTCAAAAAAAGCATCTCCACCACTTCTTATGGCAAATAGCCTTGTTTTAAAATCATTAGTCGCAGATACAAAAAAAATTTTAAAAGAATTACGTTTTTCTTTGACTGTTCTTAACCATTGTACGATACTTTCATTTTTCTCAGCTAGTTCAGTATCAAGTACAATTAAATGGATATCTTCATTAAGTATTTTCTCTTTTGCAACATCTATTTCTTTATAAAAATCAACCTCATATCCAAAATATGGAAGTCTATCCCTAAGATCTGAAAGATATTTTCTATTGTCGTAATCACAAATAACAACCTTTCTATTCCAGTCCTCAGGAATTTTTTTTAAAAACCACATAGAAGGTGATGGAATAGCAGACAGTGTGTTGCTCTGCTTAAACCCTTTTTCTGGTTCTTTTCCGAAAAGGATTTCCTTTATCTCCCTGATTGTATTTATTATATAGTCAAAGTCTGGTTTTTTCTTTTTTTTATACTTTTTATCGGTTAAATTATCTTTTGGCAGAAATTTTAATAGATATATATCAAGGTTTTTTAAAATATTACCTACATGAAGAAACCCAAAGGTCCCTGTAGAGCCGGCAAGTTTGTGGATATCATTTCTTACCTCAGAAATGTCTTTTATCTCCAGCTTTTTAGATTCACTTATTTTTAAAATTTTCTCATAAATATCTTCAATGTTAAGAGGGAGATTAGTTAAATAATGTTTCTCTAATTCATCGAAATCTTCAAATTCTTGTATATCTTCTATACTCAATTTTCACCTCGTCGCATATCTAAGACAATCATAGATATAAAGGAGTTACATTTATTATGATTATGAAACCTGTATATTACAGGACACTAATCTATTTATTATAAGCTATTATAGCTTAGCAAAACAAAATAAAAAATTCAACTAATTAAAAAATGCCAAAACTGAAACTGCATAATCAGGAAAATCAACAAGCTAGCAGAATAATGGCACACTTTTACATAAAGATTTAAGAAAACAGATATTACATGATGGTTTTCTGGAGTGGCATATTTTTCTTCCGTGAAGATTCGCTGTCATGGAAAATCTGTATTGTTTTTTTTCAGGTATCAATAACGCTATATCTTTTTCAATTTTTTCGGGAATTTTTGCCTGAGTTAAACCAATTCTTCTTACAACTCTGCCAAAATGGGTATCTACTATAATAGCAGGTTTTTCAAATAAAGATCCCACAACCACATTAGCGCTTTTTCTCCCAACACCTGGCAATGTCAGCAATTCTTCTATTGTGTCAGGAACTGTGCTGTTAAAGTCCTCCAAAAGTTTTACAGCGGTTTTTTTTATATTTGTTGCTTTTGTCCTGAAAAACCCAACTGATTTTATTATATCCATAATATCATCCAGAGTCCCTTTTGATAGCGATAAAGGATCAGGGTATTTTTCAAACAATGCAGGAACTACAGCCATTACTTGCCTGTCTGTTGTCTGAGCAGAAAGTATTACTGATATAAGGAGCTGAAAATTGTTTCTGAATTGCAAAAAAGAAATTTCTTTGGGGTAGTTTTTATCAAGAAGTGTACATACTTTATATGCAATATCTTTTATTTCATTTTTTTCTACTGATATATTCATGCGTGATTCCTTGAATTTATCATAAAAATAGGTGAAATCACAATACTTGACCATTTTAGTGCAAAAACAGTATAATTGATAAGATTTCGGGATGTAGCCTAGTGGCTAAGGCGCCAGTTTTGGGAACTGGAGACCGAAGGTTCGAGTCCTTCTATCCCGAATTACGCGTCCATAGCTCAGCTGGATAGAGCAACGGCCTTCTAAGCCGTAGGTCAGAGGTTCGAATCCTCTTGGGCGTAATTATGGTATTAAAAATTGTTTTAAAGGCGCCTAAAAGAGGCGCTTTTTGTTTATAAACTATAAATACCACAGATTTTGGGAAATTTTACTTACCTTACAGGAATAAGCCTATATCCCCCGTCACTCTGTTTTTCAAGGAATCCTATTCCCGGATAAGAAAAATGTGTTCCTGCTATTGGAATTTTATTTTCTGCTGCATACCTTAAAATTTTCTTGCGTGTTTCAGAAGCAGCTCTTTGATCAAAATCAAAAATAGTTGCCACATCAGGCGCAGGTATTTGTATTTCTATAATATTCATTAAATCACCGGTTATAAGTAACCTCTCTTCCCCGGAGCTTACCATAAATATAGTATGTCCTGGTGTGTGCCCAAATGTTGCAATAGGTGTTATTCCGGGAAGAAGTTCTCTCCGTCTTCTGTCAATAGCAGCAGGGTTAAAAGTCCTTACATTTCTGCCATATATTGCTAACGTATCTTGCGCCAGTCTAAAGTTGTCTTGTCTGGCTTCCGTAGCATTTGCCATTGCTCTCTTACTTGTCCAGTGTTTTCTCTCCTGCCTTGAAAGGTAAATTGTTGCATTTGGAAATGTAGCTTTCCCATCTTTAACAAGCCCTCCAATATGATCTCTATGCATATGTGTTATAAGGATAGTATCAATATCTGCCGGATCTACTCCCAAGCTTTCCAGGCGTTCAAAAATAGCTGTGCCAAAAGCAGTATCAACCATTATTGTATTGCTGGGTGTTCTTACAAGAAAGGTATTTACTGGTGAAAAGAACATCCCAGTGGGAATGTGTCTTCGAATTGTAGCATCATCGGCAATAATAAGCGAAGTATCTCTTTCCCTTACGGTTTCTACAAGTAAGATTACTTCATAATCACCCACTCTATATGTAAAAGTGGTCCGGGAATCCTGTGCAAAAATAGCTCCGCTAAAACACATAGCAAATACCAGCAAAAATAAACAGAAAAAATTCAGTTTCATAAAATCCCCCTATTAAAATTTATATGCGCCCTAAAAATTATATTTGAAACTATTTTAGTTAAAAATGGTTTATTTATATTGTATAAATACTATAAATATATCTACTATAGTATATCAATTTTGATTATTAATAAATGAAAAATGAGGTAGAGATATGCTAAAAAAATTAGCCACAATTTTATTATTTTGTTTTATAAGTAGTTTTGCTTTTGCTCAAACTGCGCCAAGACAGGTTTTATCTGAAAGAGATGTTAATAATTTTATTGCCAATTATGACCGAATAATGGATGCTATTGATGAGTTGGGAGATAAGTACGACCACCTTTTCGCTGAATTAGGAGAAGCTGATGGTTTGCAAGCGCTTATCAGAATACGTTCAATCGCGGTGCCAGCAGAAATACAAAATATTCTAATAAACAATGGACTTGGCGAAAATGGCTTTGAAAAAGCAATGGTTATTATCCAGGCAATTGGGTTAATTTATATGGAAGAAGCTATTGATGGCATGGCTGGCAGTACAGATCCAGGAGTTGCAGAATATATAAGAGAGCTTAGGAATGGGATAAAACCATTAAGAGATTCAATCAATAATAATGATCTTGCCTTAATAAACAGAAGAAAAGCTGAATTATTTCGGTTATTAGATTAATAATTATATGTTCCGGGTCACCAAAACAATCAGATAATCCGGAACTTTTATTTTTTCCTTCAATATTTTCAATATTATTGAATAGAGATTATGCATGATAAGATCAATTTTAGGTAAAAAAGAGTATCTTTTAGTATTTATCTTTGTGTTTTCAATAATATTTGTTAACCAACTCTCTCTTTCATATATCAACAGACTTCAAAAAAATGTAGAAGTAGTTAATTACATAGGTATTCTAAGAAGTACAACAGAAAAACTGCTAATAGAAGAAATGCGTGGAACTTTTGATAATAACCTTATTGTTTACATAGATTCTATTATTTATGACTTAATGCATGATAAAGGAGAAATAGGATTAATTGTTATCCAGGATACAGTATTCCTGGATCTCATGGCTCAAATACTGGTTTGTTGGGGAAAAATCAAAGATACTATTTTGCGTATAAACACCGATGAAAATTTTTCTTCCCTTGCAGACCTTAGCGGAGAATATTTTAACCTTGTCGCTAAAGCAGCAATTGCAGCAGAAACATTTGCTGACCGCAAAGTAAACCTTTCCAGATTTTTCCTCCGATTCGCAAATATTATTTTTATTATATTTATAATGACAGGATTAATTTATTTCTTAAAAACCGGAGAATTAAAAAAGAAGTCAGCAATCATTAATGAAATAGCCTATGTTGATGCTTTAACACAAATGCCTAACCGCGCTTGCTGTGAAATTGAAATTGACAAATATAGAAAAAAAATTCCTCAGGATTTTAATTTTGCAGTGTTTTTATTTGATATGAACAATTTAAAAAAGACTAACGACATAATAGGGCGACAGGGTGGAGACAGGCTTCTGGCAGAACTTGGTAGAATCTTAAAAGAAGAAGCAGAAGAATATGGGTTTGTAGGAAGATATGGCGGAGATGAATTTCTTGGGATTTTTAAAAACTGCTCAGAAGAAAAAGCAAAAGAATATATCAAAAAAGTCAATAAAAAAGTTGCGGAATATAATGATATCCGTGCTGACAACAATGTAAAAACAATAGCCTTTGCAACAGGGTATTTTATTGGCGCTCCCGGAGACAATAATCTTACCAAACTAATCAACAATGCCGATGGATTAATGTATGGGCGGAAAAAAGAAATGAGAGAAGATAACGAAGATTAGAGA
>WQZP01000031.1 GCA_009780675.1 Spirochaetaceae bacterium
ATTGAAAAAGAAGGATTTAAGAGTAACAAGGGAGTAATTCAGTTACCGTGGAATAAGCCGATTCCGTATGAGTTGATTAAAGCGATTGCTCTATATTGCGTACAGTCATTTTAAGATGTCAATAATAATGTTGATCCATCTGGGCATCAGCGCTGTTAATCTTAACCGTTAAACGCAATACGTTAAAATGTTCAGATTATAGACTTAGGGAAAGAGATTGAAAATAAACTTGTAAATAAAAAAAAGCAATATATAATATTAACAAGGAGTAAATTATGGCAAATGCACCTGTACCCTTTTATTATAACCAATATACAGCAAAAGAGCGTTCATATGTTAATTATATGGGAGAAATTAATAAATCACTCAGTTCTGATATTCATGAAAATACAAATAGACAAATCGCTGCAGATGCGATGTTTGCTGAAGAAATAAAATCAACACTCATCAGTAATCAAATTGCAACTGAAAAAGCCCTGTACAATCATACACAACAGATTGACGGCACCCTCACGGCAGGGTTCTCAGATATGTCAAATCAATTACAGACAGGTTTATCGGGAATTTCAAGAGAATTAGGATTTATGAGCTCTGCCATAAATATTGGGTTTGCTTTTTTGAATAGTGCGGTACAAGCATCCACAAAGGCGATTTGTGAGAAACTGGATGATATTCATGAAACTTTAAAAAATCCATTATATACTGAATCAAGAGAATTATATAATAGAGCATTACAGAATTATAATAAAAGATTGTTTAAAGAAGCTTTGGAAGATTTACGAAAAGCTATTAAAAAAAATCCAACCGATCCGTTTTCTTATTTTCTTTTAGGCCAGACTTACTTATACGGAATAAGCAAATACGACAATGTGATTGACTTAAATGCTGCTATAGAGTCTTTAATAAATGCTGCAAAGTATATAGAACATGATGCCGGCAATACCCCAACCGGTAGTGGAAATCAATCAGTAGCCAAAAATCCGGCGCGTTTATTAGCTGCGGAAATTTGGTTTTATTTGGGATTGGCTTACCATAATAAAGCAAACGATGACCTTCATCATTCAAATAAATCAGACTATAAAAAACTCCTTAATGAAGCAAAAGCAGCCTATACAGAATCGTGGAACTATTCAAACAATATGCTGGAATCTTTATACAATATTGCACGATGCAAAACATTAACCAATGATGAAGATGGAGCTATACAGGATTTAAAGGTTGTGATTGTTAATGATCATGGCTATTGTATAAAATCTTACACAGAAGCTGATTTTAACAATGCATTTAAGGAAAAGCTTTTTAGCCAATTAAAAAAAGATTTATATCAAAAAACCAAAGATGTTTTTGATCGTATAAAAACAATAAAAACTGATTTTCAAGGCCCCTACTCTGATAATCTTACCCAGCTTATTTGCAGATATCTTCCAAATACCTTCACTGAAAAAATGCCTCCTTTTGATATATTAAAGGCAAGCGTTAATCTGCCGGCAATTTTATTTATCCTTGAAAAAGAGCAACGTGATCATACAGGAAAACGCAGGGACAAAGAACGTTTAAATGATATTCGCAAAAAAATCAGCAAGCTTAAAGATTGTATTGCAACATCTCATAATAGAACAGTCTGTTTAAGAACTGACGGTACAGTTATTATGGTTGGAGATGAAAATTTTAAAAATGAATGGAGTACTGATGGATGGCGGAATGTAGTGGCTATTTACGATAGAGCTTTGCATATTTTAGGCTTAAAATCTGACGGCACAGTTGTAGCAGTTGGAAACACTGCCGAAGGTCAGTGTAACACTAAAGGATGGAAAAATATAGTTGCGATCTCTGCAGGTAATTTTCATTCTGTTGGCTTGAAATCTGATGGTACTGTTGTAGCGGTTGGAAGCAATAAATATGGAGAGTGCAACACCAATGGATGGCAGGATATTGCGGCGATTTTTACAGGTAATTTTCATACACTTGGCTTAAAAACAGATGGCACGGTTGTAGCAGTGGGGTTAAATGATGATGACCAGTGTAATGTCAAGGATTGGAATAATATTGTAACTATTACTGCGGGCTTTAATTACACAGCAGGCTTGAAATCAGACGGCACAGTGGTAGCAGTGGGGAGTAATTATCAAGATATGTGCAACACTGGGGGATGGCAGAATATTGTAGATATTACTGCGGGTGAACATCATATAGTTGGTTTGAAATCTGATGGTACGGTTGTAACAGTGGGAGATGATATGTATGATCAGTGCAAAACTTTGGAATGGCGGGATATTGCTGCGATTTTTGCTGGTTATTACCATACAGTTGGTTTGAAATCTGATGGTACGGTTGTAGCAGCAGGGAAGAAGGATGAGGGTCAGTGTAACGTTAAGGATTGGAATGATATTCTGATGATTTCTACAGGCCCCTATCATACAGTCGGCTTAAAATCTGACAGTACAGTTGTGGCAGTCGGGACCAATTCCAATGGTCAGTGCAACACTGATGGCTTTCGTAATATTGGACTTGCGAACAAAGAACTTTTATTGAAACGAGCGCAAGAAGATGAGCAACGCAAGAGGGAGAAAGAAGAACAGCAATCAAATAGCTGGAAGCAGCAGGGTCTGTGTCAATACTGCGGCGGTACCATCAGTGGGGTCTTTACAAAAAAATGTAAATCCTGCGGGAAGACGTGATATTATCTTTTTTAAAAAATATATTCAAAATAAATTAATATCAGAAGAGTGCCAACTAAGGAGAGATTATGGATTATAATGATGTAGCCGGCATAATAAACAAAATAAATAATGTAAAAACAGATTATGAATCTGGCTTTTGGATTGGAACAGATGGAATCTTTCATGGTGATAATGAGCCAATGCAGAATGTTAATGAATTACTATGTCATTGCGGTATTACTTATTCAGAGAAAACCGGCGATTGGATAGTAACACCTTGGCTTTATACAATGGATATTCCGGCTGTATTCAAAACACCACAAGTCTGCGAACTGCTTTATTAACAGAGAAGCAAAGTCATATACGACTATACCGTTATACGGCATTTACAATGAATTAAAATAAGAAAGTAATTATTGAATAATTATGAAAATTAATATTTTTTATTGTTCTTAAATTCATTGGCAATAGCTTGTTTTATTGTAACATTAATAAGTTGCTCAACATTTGTAAGAATTGATTGTTCTAAATGTAGTAATGCACCCTCTGGTGTCGCAGAAACATCAAAAAGTTGATATGTCTCTATTTCAAGAGCCGTGGCAATGCGGTCAAGCATTTCTGGTGTTGGAAATTTCTTAGATACTTCAATCATTGCTAAATAATGTGCAGAAATCCCAGCCTTTTCGGCCAATTTTTCTTGAGTAAAACCACATTTTTTTCTATTTTCCTTCAAATTTAAAGCTAATAAATCTCTAATTTTTAACTTTTTCTTTGACATATATGCCCCTAAAGCAATAATATGTGTTTTTTAGGGATTGTCTTACTGCCGTATAGTGAAGTATACTTGCTTTACAGGAAGAATATCCTGTATTTTATTGCTGATTTTTTGTTAAAAATTTGGAATATTTCATAATATTAAGGAGAAATATTAAATGAACGGCTTCATTTACGATGGAATTGAAAAGAAAATTCGAATTACTGATGGAGAAACATCAGTTACTTTATTGCCGGAGTTTACAGTTACATGGGAAAATGTAAATAAGGAAGTTGCCGAAGTAGCATTTAAGCTTTATGAGAAGTCAGAAAGTATTGACGATTTTTTAATTAAGCATAATTGCAAAAGGTTCTGGGGGAATAAATGAAAAAGAAATATTTTATATTTTTTTGTATGACAGTAATTATTATTTTGCTTTCTTCTGTCAATCCTTTATTTGCTCAAACTTCCAACATTCCCTATTGGTACTTAGATGTTACGGTTGATAATCGGCTTCTAGGTACCTTTACCCAACAAAGAGTATTTTTTTTTAGAGATTTGAGATCTATGGAAGCTTTAACTGGTTTTCCAAGATGCGATCTTCCCGGTAGTAATAGTTCCGGTTATCGATGGAGACAGCCTCAAGGTAGTATACCTATTTATATACAACAAATATTTTCTGTTATGCGTGAACAAGGATTTGGGGCCGCATTCACAATGGATACTTCTGGAACAAATATAAGAGGTACTCGTTATTGGAATTATTCTGTTTTTTTAATGAATAACGGAGTAGGATTTTTCGATATGAAAACTCGCTATAATAATCCCGTGAGTTTTTAATCTATATTTGATATAATAAAACAGGCAAACGTCGCGCAACACGCGATAAAAGCTGCGCCGCCTAACGGACGGCGGCTTGGGCTACGTTTGGCTAGGTCATTTCATTCCCACGCCTCACTCCGCCACATTTCGCCTGCCCCGCAAATTTGCGTTAGGCGCAATTGTGAAAAAGTATTTAATAATAATCATAAGCTACTACTGTACTACTAGACAAATTATGAATTATGGAATAAAGTCAATATTATGAAACAAAAAGGAATATTATATTTATTTATGTCTCTTGCATTCATTATAATGGTCTTTTCATGTGCATCAGTTCCTGAAAATATTAATCTTCTTAGCCTTGACATTGCTATAGCGGCTGCGGCTGAACAACTTAGTACTGATCTTGAAGAAAAGATAGTGGCGGTAGTAGCTTTCGGATCTGGATCAGAGGCTTTGTCAGTTTACATTATTGAAGAGTTGACCAGAGCTTTGGTGAGTTCTCGTACAGTGACTGTGGTTGACCGGAGAGAACTTGATATTGTGCGCGAAGAATTACAATTTAATCTTTCTGGAGAAGTAAGCGATGAATCTGCACAAGCACTTGGCAGAATGCTGGGAGCCCAATCAGTTATTACAGGAGTATTGACAGACTTGAGGAGTTCCTTTCGTTTTAGTGTTAAGGCTATCAATGTAGAAAGCGCAACAGTTGAATCTATGCCAGGTTTTGATGTTCGAATAAATGACAGAAGAATTGTACATTTTATGGGACAAAGTAGTTCAACTACTCTCTCTGCACCACAAATTACTCAACGGGTAATGCCTAGAGATTTAGCAGATGTTTTTGGCACTGTTGGAGTAGCAGACACCTTCAACGCTCTCCATGCTTTTCTTCAATCTTGTAATGAAAGTACCAACGATAGACGTGAACGTATTAATCGCCAGATATTACTTGGTGATTGGATCGACTTGCCCAATCTGACAGTTCAAGGAGGTACAGGTGGTGGTGCTATAGCAACTTATAATATTGACTTAGGTGAAAATGGGAAATTACTCCGCTTGATTGTAGTAGGAATAGATAGCTTTATTACAACAAACAAAGATGCCCCTGCTCATGTTGTTTTTCAATTCCAGAATATACCCGGTACTCGTAGAATGAATGATTCGAATCATAACGTATATAGGGAAAGTGAAATGCGTCGTTATCTAACAACCAGTTTTATGCGAGGTTTAATTGCTGCTGGTGTGCCAGAAAATATTTTGTACGCACCTACTCGCCATATTGTGGCTGGAGCTGGATTTAGTCGTGAAATGGTTATTTCAGATTTAGTTTGGTTGCCTACGATGTGGGAATTGTTTGGATTTCAATATTTTACATTCGAAACCGCTGAAAATCAGGCTCGTCTTGAATATTATCAAGATTCTTTTCAACGTATAAAATACAATGCTAGTGGTGAAGCAGTTTTTTGGTGGACATCTTCTCCAGTTGCATTTGCTGATTCAACTTCAGCTACTTTAGGAAATTTTAATACTGTTGGTACAGTTGGACATAGTGACCTTGGTATGTGGTTTGAAGGTGATCCTGGGCCTGGACATCCTGCTAGTAGTAGCACGGTAGATCATTATAGACATCGCCCTATAGGCTTTGCTCCTGCTTTCGCTATTCGTTAAATATTGGACAGAATCAATGCAATTATTTTCTAAAGAAAAGGAAAACAGAGATCATCTTTTAAATTTAATAGATCAAGAAGTAAAAATTAAAGTTATTGGAGATAATTTATTTTCAAAATTGTTTGTTGGAAAAGAAATCCCTGTTCCCTATAGGCATATCTATATGCCACATAGAAGGGAACTTGAGATATGGTGTTTCAAGCAAGATATTTGTATTTACGAAAAATTATTCGATAAATCAGTTGGATATAAGGAAGCATTTATCACTGCGGGAAATGAAAAAATGCAAATAAGACTTGAAAAAAGTAATGTACAAAACACAGAAAATGTCGGTATGCCTTTAACGATTGTTGAAACTAAAATGGCAAAAAATATAGATACACATATATTACTTGCCTATTCTGAAAAAGTAAATATGATAAAATCAATATTTCCTTTTTGCAGTGCTTTTTTATTAATATTTGGTCAATATCCAGCAATTGCTTACAGACAAATTTATGCTTTTGATGATATTATTTGTTTAGAAAACCTTGGGGAAGATAGTTGTAGATATGCAGTTAATCGTGTCATTAATGGATTAGATAAAGCTTGGGAAAAAATAATTTTAATGACTGCAGATTAAAAAAAGTTATTATGGAGGTTGCAGAAAAGTAATATAGTAGATAACGAATATAAAATAAGCTGGCACTTCGACCTGTGCCATGATAAAATAATATATTATGGTACGCTACAAAGAAACCGAAAAAGGGCGCGGACTATTTTCAACCATCAACCTGTCTGAGCAAATAATCCATAGCCCCATTATTTGTTATAAGAATAAAAAAATGGAAAATATTATAAATACAGAAAATATTACAAAAACATATATGCTTGATAAATAATAAAATGAATTTTATTATTTATATGAGGTATATAATGGCTAGAATATTTTATGTTGCTTTTAATAAAAGGATTAGTAATCCTGAAACAAAAGAAATGCCTTATAAGATTGGTATTACTGGCACAAATAGATATTTCGACTTTGAAGAATTGCCTGGTCAAATTGAAATTCTTTTTGCATATTCATTTAAAGATTATAAAACAGTAGATGCATTTTTTCATCACTCCTTAGAACAATATCGTATTAAAGATCAATGGTTTAACTTGAATCAAGAGCAACTTAATCTAATAAAGTTGAATTGTGAAAGTATGGGAGGTATTGATGTTAAGAATAAATTTGAAAAAAAATATAACAAATCCTAAAATTATATTTCCTGGTTGAAATGCTTTTTTCGGAGGTATGATGTGAATAAACAAGAACAAGAAAAACTGGTAGAAGAAAAACGAATAATGTTTTCGATGAGTGCACATAATACGTTATGAATTCTTGACAAGGCATGTATTAAGTATATAATTTTAGTATGGAAAATTGGAATAAATTATGTAAAGCTGTTAAACCATTGATTGCCCATAATGCCTCAGAAAGTAAACTTAATGAAGTCATTAGTAAAGAATTAAAAACCACATTTGAATGGAATGATATTGGTGATGAATATATGGTAACAATGGCGAAAGATAAAAAACGTGCAGATTTTGTATTATTAAAAGATGACTTTGGAATCGTCCTGGAGCTAAAAAGACCTGGTTTAACCCTTGAAGAGGGAAAAAATCAATTAATGAGTTACATGAGAATAATGGGATACAAATATGGATTTTTAATTGGAAGCAAAATTATATATTTTTATGACGATGCTCCCCCAAAGTTTGAATCATATGCAACTATAGAATTTGACATTAATGATAAAATAGGTTTATTGTTTGGAGAAGTATTAAAATTTAACTATTGTACCAAAGAAAATTTAGAAAAATTCAGATTATACGCAATTAAAACAAAAGGAGGCGGATCAGAGCCGTATCCTACTCTTATCCCTGATCATGGAAAGCAACCTGGCACCGTAGATCTACTTAAACAAGAATACCCTGAGCGCAATCGGGATTTTGCTGAAGTAATTGAAGCATTTGAACAAGAAGGCTTTGAGATGAAGGATCACGTCTGTGATCAGGATTGGACTAAATCAATAAACAAAAATGGTATATTTTTTACGCCTCATTTCAGATGCAAAGCTGGCGATAAAAGAGAAAACGAAATCTGGCAAGTTGTTTGGGAGAGTTCTGGGAATGATAGAAAATGGATTGATGATCAAGAACCAATAATAAAAAAAATATATAATAACTGTTATCTTTATTCGCAGACAAGAGGACCGCATATTGGAAAATTATGGATTCCGGCCACCACCAACCAAGATGCTCCTCTTAAAGAGATTATTGATAATATGATTAAAATTGTAAGAGATACAGCAGGTACGATGGGTTACCCACTGCCTGAATAGCCCATTCACGCAAAACTTCCACCACAGGTTACCAACCTTTTACGTTAGACGAAATATCACCCTGAATATCCAGAAAATTATGCCAAGCAAAGCGGCTTTTCCGCTAATTGCCAAAAGGTAAATATATATGTAATATGAATTATAAAACTCTTGTAGGAATTATATATGAAAAAATTAATCAGAAATTTAATATATTTTCTCATCATTTTATTTTTAATGGGTTCTTGTGCAGGAAATAAAGAAACTAAAATGATAATATTTAACGAAAACCATAAAAACATTTTTGAGAATGTAATTTTATACAAAAATTATAATATGGAAATAATAGATAATGGGAATTTTTGGATAATAAAAAACATAAGTGAAGAAGCATTATTGGAATTAATTGGAATAGCTCGTTTGAAATTGGATGTAATTGCCAATAATATTGCAAATGTAAATACTGAAAATTATTTAAGAAAATATGTAAAAATTACTGTTGAAAATGGCGTTGAAGTAGTTGATGATACAGAAAATGTTGATTTAACAAGAGAAACAATTGATATGATAGAGATACAGCGTTTGTTTGAGGCTTCAGTAGAATATTTAATGAAAATAAATGAAAATATAATTATAATGTGAACTCAAATAGTATACGGGTGGCACATCGCCTAACACATATAAAATAGAGGAATATTATGACAACAAAACAAAAAGCTGAAAAACTGCATAAAAAGGTTAATACGTTTATTTTAACCTGCGTAGGGACAGATGGTTATCCTCTTAGTAAAGCGGTAGTTCCAGGCAAACACAGAGAATCGATAAACGAAATGTATTTTTGTACAAATACATCATCAAATTTTGCTGTTGAAATAAACAAAAATCCAAAAGCAAGTGTATATTTTTATAGCCGAAAATTATTGGTTTGGAAAGGTTGTATGCTCAAAGGTAAAATGGAAATTGTTTCAGATTTAACAATAAAAGAAAAATATTGGCAGAATAAATTCAAAGACGCTTATCCGCAAAAATCATACACTGATCCTGATTTTTGTTTGCTTAAATTTGTCCCCGAATATGGCAGATTATACTCAAATTATACACTGGAAGATTTTGAAATTTAAATGAAAAATAACAATGAAATAATAAAAAATATCGATAAAATTCATACAACAGAATTAGGAATATTACGAATAAAACGTAACCTTGAATTAGAAACAGATGATGTTGTAGATTGGTGTAAACAAAAAATAATGAAAATGAATGAAATTTATAAGAATGGGAAAAATTGGTATGTGTCTGATAAAAATATTGTTTTAACTATAAATGCAAAAAGTTACACTATAATCACAGCACATAAAAAAGCAATATTCACTTAACCAGGAAACAATGTCTCCTGATAATACATATTATTCAACTGATTCAGAGTGAAACATAAATCGCTATAAAAGCCATTAAAAAATCATTTGCCTAATGATGGAATTATAATACTTTTTCGGAGGTATCATGAAATATTGTTTTATGATAGACTTTAATGTATAGTCATTCAACCGCACTAAAAAGGAGATTTAATCATGTTTAATGGTTCAAAATTAATAAAAAAAATAATTTTTATTCCATTAGGTATTATTTTATCAATTTTCATTATTTTATTAGTTACCCCACTTCTTTTTAAAAATCAATTAATGGAATTAGCCAAAACTGAGTTAAACAAGATGCTGTTGGCTAAAGTAGAATTTTCTGATTTAAGATTATCATTTATTCGTAATTTTCCAAATGCTTACATAGCTCTGGAAAATTTAGAAGTGACCGGAATAGATGATTTTGAAGATGAACTTCTGGTAGCTTTTGACAGATTAAGCGTGACAGCAGATATTTTAAGTATAATCAGAATGCAAAGAATTGAAGTTAAATCAATTTTACTTGATCGCCCGCGTCTGAACGGACGCATTTTAGAGGATGGACGGGCAAACTGGGAAATATTCAAAGTTGATGATGTTTCCAGTACAGAAGAAGTTGCGCCAGTTGAAATCACAGAAACAGATCCATTTATTTTTAATGTAAGATTACACAGATTTGAAATACGCAATATGGAGTTATCATTTCGTGATGATGTTAATAAAATTGCTGCAGAAGTCCAATTGCTCAACTTTATTCTTCGTGGCGATATGAGGAAAGAAAATGTAGATTTAGATTTGAAATTGGATATTGACGGAATAGATTTCTGGCTTGACGGTATCCGCTTGGTGAATAGTGCGAATATTGGTTTTACTTCAGTAGTTGCAGCTGACCTAAGAAATATGGGTTTTGTAATTAAAGACAACATATTCAATCTTAATGATATAGTATTAAAATTTGATGGTTCTGTAGACCTACAGGATGATGATATAAATATAGATGTTGTCTTTGCTACTGAAAGAACAGATTTTAAAAGTCTTCTTTCACTCATTCCTATAGTTTATATGAATGATTTTAAAGATTTAAGAACAACAGGAATCCTTTCTTTAAATGGTGATATAAAAGGAACATTCAACGAAAATATTATGCCAAGCGCTAACGTGAATCTGCTTGTCGAGAATGCAATGTTCAGCTATCCTGATCTTCCCAAATCAGTTGAAAATATAAACATCGCTGTTAGGGCATTCTATGATGGGGTGGTATTTGATCGTACCACAGTAGATATAGACAGATTCAGTTTTGAAATGGCGGGCAATCCTTTTAGCGCTTCGCTTAATTTAAAAACACCTGAAAGTGACTTACAGATTGCTGCAAAATTTGCAGGTAAGATAGATATTGATTCGCTCGCAGATATTATACATTTGGAAGATATGGTTTTAAATGGTTTGCTGGAATGTGATATTTCGCTTGCCGGAAGATTATCTACACTTGAAAATGAACAGTTTGAAGATTTTCAGGCAAAAGGATTTTTAAAGTTAAGTGGATTCAATTTTATCAGTTCTGATTTTCCACAAGGAATAGAAATTACAAGCACTCAATTACATTTTACACCACGGTTTGTTGAACTTATTAATTTCGATGCCATAACAGGTCAAACAGATATTTCTATGAATGGAAGACTGGAAAATTTCATACCTTTCATATTTAAAGATGAAACTATAAGAGGAACACTAACATTAAGATCTGATAAAATTGACCTTAATGAAATAATGAGCTCTTTGCCAGAGGGAGAGGATTCATCTTCCGCGGAAGAACCTCAATTAAGTATAATTGAAATTCCCAAAAATATTGATTTTACGATGAATGTAAACATCAATAATATTATTTTTGATAATCTATTAATAACAAATACTGCTGGAGCATTAATAGTAAGAGACGGCAAAGTTACGATGCGTAATCTTGGAATGAATCTGCTTGAGGGGAGTATGGTACTAAATGGCGAATATAATACTCAAAATATAAAAGAACCATTTATTGATTTTGGTATGAACATAAGACAATTTGATATAAGTTCTGCAATATCATCATTTTCAATGCTTGAATCAATATTGCCTAACCCCCAAAATTATATTGGCAGAGTGTCAGCGACACTTACTCTTTACAGTGTATTAGATGAGCAGCTTTCTCCTGTTTTAGATTCAGTAAATTCAAGAGGGCAACTGCAAACACATAATTTGGAAATACGTAATAGCCCGCTTTTTGGTACATTGGCTAATGTAACAAATAATGAAAGATGGCGTAATCCTGCACCTGGTAATATTAATATTGGCTACGAAATAAGAGATGGCCGCTTATGGATTGAAGAACCAATAAGAATGAATTTACTGCCAGCCAGAATTGAAATCAGAGGTGATCAAGGTCTTGATATGACATTAAATTACAGAATAGGCGCTACCATGCCTTTTTCAGCTATTGGATCAGGTGCAACCGATATTCTTAACAGAATACCTGGAGGTTCTAACATAAGTGAAATCCAGCTTGCTGGTTTTATTCGTGGTAATGTCAGAAGTCCTGATATAAGTCTTAGCGTTGCTGATATGGCTAGTACAATTACCACAGCAATAAGGGATCAGGTAACTGAAACAGTAACACATAGGGTTGGCGAAGTCAGAACTCAGGCTAGTGAAGAAATAAATCGTCAAATAGAGCAAATAATGGCCGAAGCTCAAAGACAAGCAGATAATATTCGTAATAATGTAAATCAGTCAGCAGATAGATTACGAAGAGAAGCTAATGTAGCAGCAGACAGACTTATAAGCGAAGCTGCAGGGAGAAGTGTTATAGAAAGACAAGTCGCCCAAACTGCAGCAAACAGGCTTCGCAGTGAAGGTGAAACAAATGCTCAAAGACTGGAACAAGAAGGTGAGAATCAGGCAAATGCGGTTATTAACGCAGCTCAAATAAGAGCTAATGATTTGCGTAGATAACTTTTTTTGAAAATGACAGGGCTGCCATTACTTATCGGACAGCCCAAGCAATCCAATGGAATCAGTTACATAATCTTCGCGAGTTTTTCAATTACTGGTTCAATTTCACTTTCCTGAAGATTTCCCAGCGCGAGTCTTACTGCATAATCCTGACACGAACCAAAATATTCTCCCGGAAGAGCTACAATATTTTCTTTTTCCATCATCATAAAACATAAATCTTTTGCTTTAATTGAATGGTCATCATAGTTAAGATAAATAAAAAAAGAGCCAGAAGAAATCAGTTTAAATTTGGTACCTGATTTTTTGAATAGATCTATAAATTTTTCTTTTTTGTTTTTTAAAAAAGCAATTTTTTCATTAAGCCACTCGTCTGCATATTTGATTCCCGCAAGCGCTGCTGCCTGGGAAAGTGTTGAAACGCAAACAACATTGGAATCCTGAACTTTTGTAAAGTGATAT
The DNA here is from genome assembly GCA_009780675.1 of Spirochaetaceae bacterium. GTDB lineage: Bacteria > Spirochaetota > Spirochaetia > CADAEX01 > CADAEX01 > WQTU01. The sequence goes on from WQZP01000031.1 coordinate 13,100, forward strand.
ATAAACTCTTCGGATGCAGTTATAAATCCTGCGCGCAGCCCTGTAATGCTGTATGTTTTTGAAAAGGAGTTGATGCAAATACAGTAATCAGGAAAAGCATTATTATTTAAAACTGATGCAGGCTTGGGATATGAATCGTGAAAGCATGAGTAAACTTCATCGCTTATAAGATATATTTTTTTCTTTCTGCAGATCTCGTAAAGTTTATCAACCTCTGCCTGAGTGTATGACCTTCCTGTAGGGTTGCATGGGTTAACAAAAACAATGGCTTTTGTCTTATCTGTAACAGAGGATTCTATTTTATCATACGGGAGGGAAAAAGAATCAGCAGGGTCAAGAATAATTTCAACTGGTTTTATCCCTGCGATTTTAAGAGACATATAGTGATTAAAATAGTATGGGGTCAAAAGTATTACCTCGTCTCCGGAAGAAGCAATAACAGGAAGCATAGAAAAGTAAGCGTTATTCGCTCCTGGAACAACGCATATATTAGGGCGCGATACTTTTTTTACAAAAGTTTTGTTTAAAGAATCTGCAATCGCGTCTCTAAGCTCCGGAATACCTTCGTCAAATGTGTAGAAACAGTATGAAGGCTTTTCAAGCTCTTCGCGTATTGCTTTTTTAATAACATCAGGAGGCTGATAATTTGGAATAGCCTGATTGAGATTAAATATAGGTTTTGAATGGTCAAGCCTTTTTGCTGCTTGCGCCTTAAACTCCACTATTGGTGGAAAATATACATCTTCGATATTTTTTGTAAATTTGTTCATACTGGGAATTATACTCAATTTAGTGTTTTTGTTCTATAAGAAATCACTTTTTTAGCATCCTGATGTAGTGTATAATCAAGCATAATCAGATATAATCAGGTAAAAAACAGAACGCTGGACATCAAAAGCATCGATGTATAGGAGCAGAACATGAAAACCTTTCGCAAAGAATTGACATTTCGCACAAAAACCCGCCGGGCTTACGTCAACATCACATCCCAAGTCGAAGCCAGCCTTGCAGAAAGCGGAGTTCGGGAAGGCTTGTGTCTTGTAAATGCAATGAATATCACAGCAAGCGTATTTATCAATGATAATGAAAGCGGGCTGCACCGCGACTTTGAGCGTTGGCTTGAAAAACTCGCTCCGGAAAAACCACATAGCCAGTACGACCACAATGGCTACGAAGATAATGCTGACGCACACTTGAAGCGTACTGTTATGGGGCGCGAAGTTGTTGTTGCCATTACAGACGGCAGGCTGGACTTTGGAACCTGGGAGCAGATATTCTACGGTGAATTTGACGGTATGCGCGACAAACGAGTGCTTATCAAGATTATTGGGGAATGAGGGCCTGGATAAAATGCTGGATAATTTTTATATAATCCTTGTATCGCCGGATGAAAGCAGCAATATCGCAGCAACCTGCAGGGCAATGAAAACAATGGGCTTTACAAATTTGCGCATAGCGTGCCCAAAAGTGTATGATGAAAATCAAATCAAATATATTTCCCTGCATGCTTTTGATGTTTATAACAACAGGCAGGATTTTCCTTCGCTGGGTGAAGCATTGCACGATATCTCCATAGCAGCAGGAACAACAAGCAGGATAGGGAAAAAAAGAAAATATAATATTTTTACTGTTGAAGAATTTGGAAATTTCATTTTAGAAAAAGAATATGGGAAAATAGCTATTATCTTTGGCAATGAAGAGCATGGCCTCACAGGTGCAGAGCTTGACTGCTGCAATATGAGTGTACACATCCCCTCTTCCCCTGACTTCCCTTCCCTGAACCTTTCCCATGCTGTACAGGTTGTCACTTATTCGTTATATACAAAAGCGCTATTACACAAAAACCAATCAGCAGAAAAAATTAATCAGCCCAAAATAGATTTACCAGAAATAGAAGAACTTACTGCAAAAATTACAAGCTCTCTCAAAACAATGGGGTTTTTTAAAATAACAGATGATAAAGATATAAGAACATTTTTACGCGATATTTTTTCAAGAGCTTCGATCAATGATATTGAAAGAGATAAATTATCTGACCTCTTTAAAAAAATAGAAGGGCTTCATAAATCCAAAGCTGGAACATAACAAAAATATATGGCATGTAGTAACTGTGAAAGAAAAGAGAGATTATTAAAAAAAATCGCTGATACCCATATAGAAAAAAAAATTACTTATATGGATTACAATGCAACAACTCCTGTCCTTGCAGAAAGCATAGGCGCATTTGAAAGGTCATGCAGAAAAAATTGGGGCAACCCTTCAAACTGCCATACAGCAGGAGTAAGAGCATGGGAGGAGCTTGAAAAAAACAGAGAGACAATTACAAAATATTTTAACATAAAAAAAGAAAATATTTTTTTCTGCTCATCAGGCTCAGAAGCTATCTTTGCCGGCATACATGGAATCAATAGTCCAAAAACTTTTTTTATTTCATCAGTAATAGAACATTCGTCAGTAATAAAAAATATTTCTAGCCTGCCCCATGAGCAATACCACCTGCTTAAAGTTTCAAGCAATGGAATAATCAATATGGAAGAGTTTTCCAAAGTACTGGAGAAAAACAAGGGGAAAAATATTGTTATTATTTACTCTCCTGTAAACCATGAAACAGGTGTTATTGCTCCTGTAAAAGAAATTTATCAAAAAGCAAAAGAATATAATGCTTTGGTATTTCTTGATGCAGTACAGGCTGCTGCACGACTTCCTGTAAATGAGTGGCAACCTTATTGTAATATATTTGCAGTGAGCAGTCACAAACTATATGCGCCAAAAGGGAGCGGGTTTCTTGCATCAACAAAAGAGTATGCGCTAAAACCATTCAGGTATGGCGGAAATCAGGAAAATGGGCTTTTCCCTGGAACAGAAAATACTCCTGCAATATCTGCTTTTGCAAAATCTGTTGAATATTTATCAATCAATTTTAAATCAGAAATAAGCAGATTAAAAACATTAACAGATGAAGGGCTAAAAATTTTGCAGAGCCTCCCCTACAAAATAATTCTTGAGTCCCCGGAAAACAGAACACCTGGAATACTTTGCCTAAGCCTTCCGGAAGTAAAAGAGATAGAACCATTTATGGATTTTCTTTATTTAAAAGGTATTTGCATAAGCCGCTTTAGCGCCTGTTCTGAGAATGAAAAAGCGCCATCTGAAATTCTTACAGCAATGGGTTGCCCTCCTGAGAGAGCAAAAAAATCAATAAGAATTTCAACAGGCATATACAGCAAAAGAGAAGATTATTTTGCGTTGGCAGATGCTATAAAAGAATATTTTCAAACTTTGAATTAAGTTCTCGCTAAGCAGGAAAGCCAAGCTGTGTTCCCCCTGCGCTGCCAAGCCATAAAAAAGCACGTGGGTCGCAACACGGATGCCACACACCGCGCCGCGACATGGACGCCAAGCGCAGCTTACCTTGCGCGCGCAGGCGGGCAGTGTCCATAGGGACGCTGCCAAGCAATAAAGCGCAGGACTCAAAGTTTCTTGATTTCGTCCAGCGATAAGCCTGTGACTTCTTGTACAAATTCAGGAATAGAGCCCTTTGCTAACAGGTTCCGCGCAATTGTTCGTTTTTCCTCTCGCCCTATCTCCAAGCCTTCTTCTCTACCCTTTTCCAGACCTTCTTCGCGACCTCTTTCAAGCCCTTCCTCACGACCTTTTTCCAAGCCTTCTTCACGACCTTCCTCGCGGGCAAAGGCTATCGCATCATCGGTATTCCATTCAGTTAATATCATATTCAGAACCTCCGATCCATGAACTTCCAGATACTCTCTTAGAATATCATGACTATAACAATATTTTATAGCTTTTTTTATTGCTTCCTCTAAGTTTCCCAACTCTATCCAATAATAATGTATCTTGGCTATAAACACACTATACTCTCTCAGCTTTCTACATCGGCTTACAATATCCTTGTTTCTCCCCTCATTGATGTTTAGTACCCTTACCTCTAATTCCAGCAAAGGTTTAATGTTCTCTGAAAATTCTGGTTTTTCAAAAAGGTCTGATAGCCTGTAAACATGCTCATCCGGAAAATCTTCTTTCCCGTTGTAGAGTACAAAAAACTCCGGCCAGGGGACGCCAAGCGCAGCTTTCCTTACGCGCGCAGGCGGGCAGTGTCCATAGGGACGCGGCCAAAGGAGCTTTTTGAATACAAAGTTTTCCCTTTGGTTCTTTTCTCAAGCACACGGGCTATGTAGAGCAACAGCCTAAAAGCCATGTTCGGGTTTATCGAACTCTGATGTTCAATAAGCACTACAAGCTTTCCGCCAATCTCAAAAGAGATGTCATTGTTAATATCCATAAACAACACATTTTCCAAAGTGTTAATGGAAACTGGAATGTCCCTGTCCAGAGAGATGCCTTTAAGTGCAGAGTATAGCTCTCGAAGCAAATCAGGGTTGTCAAATAATGAAGTAAACACACTATTTTTAAATTTTCTGTTTGTATTCATGCCCCTATATACAGCACAAATGTACAGGTTGCTTCAATTTAACAATGATACTGCCCGAGGAGGAGTTGTTGCGGATACCCAGACTGTGGGGGTATTCAGCACACTATCTACAGAACCCAGGTGTCAGGCGCTTTTGTGTTCGCAATATAAAAAAAGGCTGCCTGGTTATTACCCCAGACAGCCTTTTAACAAAAATTTAAGTGATGCGCTTTTACGGATTAACCGTTACATTTGGAACTGGGCGAAACATTCCCTGTATATTAATTCCACTTTGCGTACCACTTCGCGCCCAAGTACCAGTTGCTCCTGATGGATGAAAGAATAAATTAGTCGTTGTACCCGCATTAAACGTACTTCCTGAATAACGTGCAATTGCACCGCCAGAAAAAGCATTCCAATTATTTCTAGTGATAACACCGTTAGCACCTAAAAAATCATTGCTACTTCTTTGCGCAATCACTAAACCGCCTGTAATATTTAATATACCACTAGCGTGTGAATCAATCGCAGTTCCTGTAGTTGCGCTTACAACTCCATTACCAGAAACTGTAACAGTGCTAGATGTACCGCTAGCTCTAATCGCGATTCCTGTAGTTGCGCTTACAACTCCGCCAGAAACCGTAACAGTACTAGAAGTACCACTGGCATTAATTGTTTGGCTGTTGTTACCAGTTGCGCTTACAATTCCACCTGAAACAATAATATTTGAAGATGTACCAATTGCTCTATGCCCACCAGTAGAATTTATACTTCCTTCAGCAACATTAAGTGTACCAGTACCCAAAACATGTATAGCATCCATGACAAAAAAATGATCTAACGCAGCAGTATAATTAGCTCTCCAGGTAACTGTTGAATTTGCACCGATATTCAAGGTTATTTCCCTATTTCCATTATTAACTACATCAGTGCCTTGACTAACTATTGTTGTATTTACACTCGTTGGTACTTGCAGCGTTCCGGACGCACCTTCAGCAATAGTAATAGTACTGCCTGAAGCAATAGACGCTGAGACAGGCACTCTGTTACTATCCCATACTACTCTATTACCCACACTAACACCTGAGCGCGGGATAAAGTTTCCTCGATAATTGATACCAGTTTCCCAAGTGTTTCTTAATCCCCAAGATACATTTGCCCCTGTAGTGGGCCAAACAGATAATCCGCTTGTTCCGCCTGCAGAATGTGAACCACCCAAAGTATAACCAATAATTGTGCCGGTGCCAGAAGTATTAGTCGGGACTCTACTTACAACACCGCCAGAACCAGTTGCATTAGTCAATTCTGCAATCACCAAGCCACCTGTAATATTTAAGGTGCCAGCAACGTTTATTGCCTGTGGACTCCAGTTATTGCCGTGTGCTCTTACAACTCCGCCAGAAACTGTAACTGTACCAGAAGCTCCTGTAGAATTAATAGCTGCATTCCATTGCGGCCATGAACTGACAGTTCCTCCAGAAACAATTATAGTACTATTTGAAGTTGTATTAATTGCACTACCTGTGGAATTGTTATGTATACTTCCTGCAGCTACTTCAAGTGTACCTATACTTGTAGGCGCAATGGTTACAGAGGATGTACTCCAATAATTCGCTCTCCAGACAATCCTTGCACCTGTACTGATGTTTAATGTAATCGCGCGTGACCCATTATCAACCCAACCAGTACCTGCACTGTTTATTGTCACTGTTGCATTTTCAGGAATAACTAGCGTTCCGGATGCGCCTACTCCAATAGTAATAATATCACCATTGCCCATTCCTACCGGTGGTGTGGCTGTATTCCATGTATGCGTACGAGGGGTAATTAAAGTAACTGATTGAGACCCACTTGCAATTCCAGCCCGGTTAATGGAAACATTAACGGTTCCTGCACTTACATTAGAAACATTCAATCTCCGCGTTGTTCCTGACCCTGATAAAGTCCCTCTCGTTGCTGAGCCAGTACCGGGAGTAATTGAAAAATCCCCTTCGACCAGACCTGTAGGAGCAGCGCTGAAGGTAAAGTCGATCCAAGTTGTGGTTGGAGTACCAACAGGAGTTGCTGTCCATGTAACAGGTCCAACAACAGCCACCTGCTGCGAGCCACTTATAACCCCAGTTCGGTTAATAGAAATTGATACATTTCCAGTACCTACATTAGAAACAGTCAATGTCCGTGTTGTCCCTGTACCTGACAAAGTCCCTCTTGTTGCCGAACCTGTCCCGGAAGTAATCGTAAAATCAGTTGCAACCAGCCCTGTAGGAGCAGCACTGAATGTAAAGTTGATCGCGGTTGTGTCTGGAGTATTTGTAGGGGTTGCTGTCCAGGCAATAGGGCCAGGAATTGACACCTGCTGTGAGCTACTTACAATCCCAGCCCGGTTAATGGAAATCGATACAGTTCCGCCAGTTACATTAGAAACATTCAATGTTCGTGTTGTTCCTGAACCTGATAAAGTCCCTCTTGTTGCTGAACCTGTCCCGGAAGTAATCGTAAAATCAGTTGCAACCAGTCCTGTAGGAGCAGCACTGAATGTAAAGTTTATCGAAGTTGTGGTTGGAGTACCAACAGGAGTTGCTGTCCAGGCAATAGGGCCAAGAAGTGTCACTGTCCTTGTCGCACGGTCAGCATTACCAGAGGTAATGGAAACCGACACTGTTCCAGCAATTGGGTTAGAAACTGTTAATGTCCGCGTTGTCCCTGTGCCTGATAAAGTCCCTCTTGTTGCTGAACCTGTCCCGGAAGTAATCGTAATGTTTGATGCATTCAATGTACCAGGATCAGCAGTAAAGTTAAAGTTGATCTCGGTTGTGTTTGGAGTGCCAACAGCAGTTGCGGTCCAGGCATTAGCAATAAGTGTCACTTGCTGTGAGCTACTTACAACCCCAGCCCGGTTAATGGAAACCGACACTGTTCCAGCACTCACATTGGAAACATTCAATGTCCGCGTTGTCCCTGTGCCTGACAAAGTCCCTCTTGTTACTGAACCTGTCCCGGAAGTAATCGTAACCGTCAAATTAAGCGGTGAAAAGCCCTCCTGTTGTAGAAAAAAACACAGATTTATTTAATTTTTTAAAATATTCCAAGGGAGTAATTTTTCCCAGTCTCTGGAAGTAGAAGCAAGCGG
>WQZP01000032.1 GCA_009780675.1 Spirochaetaceae bacterium
ACAGGCAACAGGCAACAGGCAACAGGCAACAGGCAACAATTATATAACCAATTTCTATTTTGTCAAGTTTTTAATCATAGTTTTTTTTCAAATTGTAATTTTTTATTTAAAATTTAGTAAATTTATTTTAGATCATAATATTTATTATTTTGTGAGTGCCCCCTAATGGTAAAAATTTTTAAATAAGGAGAAAGACCTTGAGTACATCGAAGAAAAAAATACTCTTGGTAGATGATTCTGAATTTCATTTATCAGTTGCCAACAATATGCTCAAAAGTGAATATGAAGTAACTACTGCTCTCTCTGGAAAAGAGGCTCTTGAGCATTTGATCCAAGGACTTGTGCCTGACATAATATTATTAGATATAGTAATGCCAAATATGAATGGGTGGGAAACATACCATAAAATAAGGGGATTCACTATGCTAACAGATGTTCCTATTGCCTTTTTCACATCAACTAATGAAACAAAAAATAAAGAGCAAGCAGATAAAATAGGGGTGGCTGATTATATTATGAAACCTTATGAAAAGAATGCTTTGCTGAAAAGAATAGAAAATATTATTGAAAAAGCAAATAACTCCTCCAAGCCTCTAGCATAAGTTTATCTATTATCTGGAATAAAAAGCAGCAGTAAAAAAATACTCCTTTAAACTGTGCTGATTACTTGCTCATAAAAAACATAATTAGAAGGTCCCGAACTTGCTTTGGGGAAGTCCCGAACTTGCTTTGGGGTAAAGAAAAGAAAAAATTGGGGAGAGAAGGATTTGAACCTTCGAAGGCGACGCCAACAGATTTACAGTCTGCCCCCTTTGGCCACTCGGGAATCTCCCCTATTTGAAAAACAGTTAAACAGAAATGGAAATCAAAGTCAATAACTTATCATCTGCTTTAATAAAAAGACTAACAGCAAACCTCAATCCAAAACTACTAACTTTTAGCCGCCTGTCAGATTTGAACTGACGACCCCGAGATTACAAGTCACGTGCTCTGGCCAGCTGAGCTAAGGCGGCAAAATAGACATATTTTATCTGTTCGATATTATTATTGAAACATTGGCGGAAAGTCAATATACTTTTGCAAATTAATGCTGTTTAAAGTAAGTACATCGGTTTGATTTCTAAAGACAGCCAATGTACATTCAAACTGCGCAGATAATTTGTTATCTGCTATTATTATTGACCACTTATCTGAATGAAAACGGACTTTACCTGACCCTAATGTAATAATAGGCTCAATAGTAAGAACCATACCTGGAACTATAGGTAAACCTGTCCCTTTTTTGCCAAAATTAAGGACTACAGGATCTTCATGAATTTTGCGCCCAATACCATGCCCTGCAAGATCTTCAACAACATTACATCCATGCCGAAGAGCGGTTTTTTTTATGGAAGACCCTACATCTCCCAACTTTTTTCCTGCCAAGGATTCTGCTACACCAGCAAGCATTGCTTGCCAGGCAGCTTTAACAAGCCTCTTTTTTTCAGAAGTTGCTTCTCCTGCAATATAAGTCCATGCGCCATCCCCGTACCAACCATCAACTCCAATAGTCGCGTCAACAGTTATAATATCTCCATCTTTGATAATATAATCATTGCCTATTCCATGCGCAGCAACATTATTTACAGATATGCACACAGTACCAGGAAATCCCATATACCCTTTTAAACCAGAAATCCCCTTTTTCTTAAAAATAAAATCCTCTGCATATTTGTCAATATCAATGGTTTTTATACCTGGTTTAACTATACTACCCAGTGAAATAAGCAAATCTTCCACAATTTTACATGCTTTTTTTATATGCATAACATCGAGGCTTGTTTTTAGAACAATATTTTCATTTATTTTTTTTCTATGGATATCCATAACAGTTGTTTAATTATCGATATCAGCCTTCTATAGCGTAAGCTAAAAAAACAATAATTCGACTTCCTTAATTTGTTGCCCAGACAAGGATAAATTGAGATATAAGCAAAATAATTGTGCTAAAAACAAGAAGTGAAATAAAAAAGATATATTTACGAATTCTTTTTGCCTTTGCTATCCGTTTTCCCAGATTTGTCAACATTATTATACCACCGTAATAAACAGAGCAAACAAGAAGAATTAAAGAAATTATATACGTTCCTCTAATAAGCATTATCTGAGTGGAGTCAAGAAAATATTGGAAAATACCTGTAAGGTAAAGCAAAAAAGTGAAAAAAAGTGAAAAAAAAAGGAAAAGCATAAATTTTTCGGCATTTATGAAAAAGCGCTTTTTTATTAATCTTAACATTGATTATGGATAATAATATAAATCTATAAATTTATAAAGGGCTCTTCTTTAAAAACAGTCTTTAATATATCATTAAATCAATATATGCGCCTTTCTTACGCCTCTCTTATAAAAAAATATAGCACAAAACTCAAACCTGTCCCGGCCATCAGGGAGGATGCAAATTCTGCTAGTGAAATCCCTTTTTCCATATCCAGAGCTGGGACCAGAGAGAAAAATATCAAAGCTATACTTTTCGACCTTTACGGAACACTTTTTATTTCAGAAGCAGGAGATATAGCAACGTGTTTTGAAAAAAAAGATAGCAGTTTTTTTTATAAAACCTTTAAAATATGCGGAATAAAAGAGTTTGACAATAACAATGATATAAGCAAATTTATAATCTTTTTTTACAACACAATACTTTACAAGCATAAGATTGCAAGAGAAAATGGAAATCTAACCCCGGAAATCGACATACGAGATATATGGCAGGAAACCCTGAGTAATTTTGGAATTACCAGAAACAGTTGTGAAATTGAAAAAATAGCAGTTATACATGAATCTATTGTGAACAAAACATGGCCAATGCCAAGACTAAAAAATATTTTAGACTTTATTTCTAAAAAAGGGATCCCAATGGGGATTATATCAAACGCCCAATTTTATTCAGAACACCTTTTTAAAGCCCATTTAAAGAAATCTCCTTTTGAGCTTGGCTTTCTAAAAAGCCTCTGTTATTATTCATATAACAAGAAAGTTGCAAAACCAGGAAAAGCTATGTTTGAAGAAGCTCTTTCAGAGATCAAAAAAGAAAAAAATATTATTTCTGAAGAGATTCTTTATGTGGGCAATGATATGCTTAATGATATAAAGCCTGCAACTCTTTTAGGGATGAAAACATGCCTTTTTGCAGGGGATAAAAGATCTTTAAGATTAAGAACAGAGCATAAAGAGATAAAAAATATTAAACCAGATTATGTAATAACAAAACTCTGTATGCTCAAAGAGATATTAAGCTAAACCCGGATCTATAAACAGGAGTTATTTAAAATGAAAAAATTTGTTTTATTTCTTATATTTCTTATTTTATCAGCAGGAACTGTTGCATATTTTGGTTGGGTACAGATACCTGAAAACAGTTATGGGGTATTTTTCTCCACAGTTACAGGCTATGATAAAAATGTTCTTGAAACAGGGAATTTTCACTTTAGATGGCAAAGATTGATTCCAAAAAATTCAAAAACCTATATTATTGACAATGCTTTAAGAAGAAGAAATATTACCATAAGCGGAATGCTCCCCTCCGGAAGTATGTTCTCTCAAGTTATGCACGGCAACCCGGATTTTTCTTACACAGTTTCAACTACAGTAACATACTCTATAAGCAAAGATTTTATAATGGAATATTTTATTGAAAAAAGAAACATCTCTACATTTGATGAAGAAACAGGTATTGATAATTTTTTCGCTGAAACAGACAGGCAAATACAGAGTTTATTAAGAAATTATATTGAAACCCGTTTTTTAATAAGTGTAGGAGATACCCAAAACAATGCTCCTCCTGGATTTTCAGCAGAGCAATTCAGGGAAATAATAAGGTCAAATATACACAGCATAGAAGTCAGCGAACTGGCTATTCTTAATACCCGTTTTCCTGACATAAATCTCTACAGACTTGCGTCCATACAGTACAGGGAAATCGCAGATGAAAAAAGAAGGTCCTTACTGGAATTAGAACTACTAGCTGCAACCAGAGAAGCGGATCTTACAAGAAGGCTTGGGGCTCTGCGAAGATATGCAGAACTTCTTAATCAGTTTCCTATTCTCCTTGACTATTTTAGAATTAATCCTGATGGAGATATCTTTAGGGAAAGCGAAAGATTCTGGTAATGGATTTCGTACAAAACCCATAATCCATTTTTATTAAGTTTATGCTACTCCGCTTTCAGACTTCATAACTTGTGAAAGAAGGTTTTTAAAATATCTGATATTTTCAACAGATTCTATAAGAAAGTCTCTAAAACTTTTTGTTTTGCCATCTACATTATATTGGGTTGCAAGATTGTTTTTTATTTCAAGCTGGGAAGAATTTAGTAATTCAGAGTAGGTTTTAATTATATTATCAAAAGCTTCAATAGCCCGGTGTATTATATCTTTCGCTGCCTTATTCTTTTGAGCAATAAAACTTTTATACATTTTAAGATATGCTGTATCGTTTGTTAGCCCATAACGCAGCCTGAAAAAACGCTTGCCATCTTCCATATCCGGGCTCAGAGATTTATCAAAATCCTGTATTTTTACATAAGCATCATCTATAGCAGAAATTTGCAGCATCAAAGAGGTTGCTGTAATTTTATCCTGAGTCAAAATAGTTTTTGTTGATAAATCGATAATATTCCTTACTCTTTCATTATAATAATGAACAAGATAATTAAAAAGCAGTTCCATACTTTTTATATTTTTAAAATTATTTACGCCAGCTTTTTCATGATCAAAACCAGTATTTTTGAAATAAGCAAATTCCATAATTGTTTTTCCTCTAAAAAATTTATCAATGTTTTTTTCAATCATGAAATTTCTTGCTCTTATATATTTATCATTTACCTGTTCCAGAATTTGAATTTTAAGATTGGCAAAATAGAGTTCTTTAAATTTAAGTTTAGGTATATAAAAAGCAAGTTTATAATAATAGTCATTTCTATAATATTTAATGATTTCAACTAAGGGTATTTTTTTATTGATCTTCCTGCTCTCTTCGTAAATATCTTCCAGCTTTTTATAAAACCATTTAAGCTTATTACGATCTATTTCTTCATCCTCGTATCTATTAGAGCTATTAGAGCTATTCTCATATATGAAATTTTCTTCCTGTTCCTGCTCATCCTGGCTGTCAGCGCCTTCTTTTTCAATTTCTTTTACTGTTTTTTCTTCTTCACCATCTCTATAAAAATATTTTCCCAAAAAAGGGTTTGTTTTTATAGGTCGGGTAATTTTTAATACCATATAAATTGCATAATAAAGCTTTTCAATATAATCTATGCAGCTAAAAACAGGAGCGTTTTTAAAAGCAAATAAATTGTTTTCAGAATAAGGGTCAAAGCCAAAAATTTTAAATAATTCATAATAAGGAAAAACTATTATGGGCCGGAAATAATATAGAGGAAGAACTTCTTCTTCGATATCAACGAAAATTGAATCTGAGACTTTTTTTGCATAATTGTTGAACCTTCTTAAAACTTCTTCTTTTATCGCGGTTTTTGTCTCTTTTTCAAAAAGAATTTTCTCGGCATCTTCATCACTTAACAGGTCATCAATTTTTTTTACAATTCCAGGAAATCTTGACTCAACAAGTTGGGTTAGAATTTGTTGAAAAGTATCTTCCTTTTTCCAAAACTCTTCTAAAATATCTGCCAAAAATGAAGTCTTTACAAATAGATTATACAAGCTTTCCGGAAAAGATCTTGAAATAGTGCGTGTAGTAAAATTACCAATACCTGGGGATTTTCTTAAAATAGTTCTTTTTAACTTTTCAAATTTTGTATCAATATACGTTGCTTCTTCAGTTTTGCCGGAAAAAAATTTTTTGATTTTCAGAATAAGTCTTTCAAAAAAACCCAACTTCATAATCTCTTCTCTTATATATTTATCTTTTTCTTCCTTTGATATATTTACATGATACATTGACTCTTCGATTCTGGTATTGCCGAGATTCATATTGCGGTTTATTTTTTTTATAAGATCGCGCCTTTCTTTTTCAGAAATAGAAACAGCCATTTCCTCAAAAACACTTCTTTTCATCTATATCCCTATATTAAAAACATTTCTTTATAAGTAAAAGCCTTCCGCTTGTCATCTCAATCTCAATCTTGTTTCCAAGCGCTACATTGCTGATTCCAGCATCCCCAACTTTCCAGTCAAGAGAATCAAGCTCCCACTTAAAACCACTGCTTTTCATCCTGCATCCTTTGGTCGATAGCGGAAAAAGAGAAATAACCTCTCCCATGGTAGTGTTAAGTAAAAATTTTCCTTCAACATTCCACGCAATTTCTTCTTTTAAAATCCATATATCAGGGCGTATTTCCCGAAAAAAAAGGTAAAATATACCTAAAAAATGGTCTGTTCTGCCGCCCCAGCCCCCTATAATAATGATTTTATCACACCCTTTTTCTTTAAGAAATGACAAAGCGAGCTCTGTATCAGTAAAGTCTTTATCCTTTTCATAGCGGAATACACTTTCTTTTGGATATTTTTTTAATATATTGTCGGCATTTTCAAGAGAATCCATATCGCCAAGTATAAAATCTGGCTTTATATTGAATTTTTTAGCTAAATTTAAGCCTGAATCAGCTGCTACTGTAATAGAGGCGTTTTTAATAATCTCCAAAATTTCTTTTTTTGGCTTTGGCCCTTCGCCACCAGTAAATATCAAACCAGTCATTAAAAAACTCTAATATATTTTTATATTTTTCTAAAGCTTTTTTTAAGTTTCCCGAAAAATTAAGTATAGGTGCAGACAAGGATGTCTGCTTAGATATCAAGGAGGATATATGATAATCAACCATAATCTTAGTGCGATGTTTGCACAACGGTCACAAAAATTTAACAACTGGGCCGTTGACAAAGACATTGAAAAGCTTTCATCAGGACTTAGAATTAACAGAGCTGGCGATGACGCATCAGGACTTGCAGTATCTGAAAAAATGAGAGCTCAAATCAGAGGCCTTAACAGAGCAGAAATGAATGCATTAGATGGTATCTCTTTTATTCAGACCGCAGAGGGATATCTTCAGGAATCACAGAACATACTGTTGAGAATCAGGGAACTTGCAATTCAGGCATCAAACGGTATCTACACTGCAGAAGACAGAATGATGATACAGGTAGAGGTTTCCCAGCTTGTTGATGAAATCAACAGAATAGCTTCTCATGCTCAATTTAACGGTCTTAATATGCTTACCGGAAGATTTGCGCGTGAAACAGGTGAAAATGTTGTAACAGGAAGTATGTGGTTACACATTGGTGCTAACATGGACCAGAGAGAAAGAGTTTTTATTGGAACAATGACAGCACAGGGACTTGGAATCCAGAGCCCTTTTGGAAACCCAGCAACTGCTACATTTATTTCTCTTTCAACTCCAGACAGAGCAAATATGGCAATAGCTATAGTTGACAATGCTCTTACTAAAATAAGTAAGCAAAGAGCTGACCTTGGAGCTTACCAGAACAGACTTGAGCATACAATGAAAGGTCTTGCAGTTGGAGCTGAAAACCTCCAGGCTTCTGAATCCAGAATCAGAGATGCTGATATGGCTAAAGAAATGGTTTCATATGTTAGGAACCAGATTCTTGTTCAAGCTTCTACAGCTATGCTTGCGCAAGCTAATCAGAAGACTCAGACAGTTATGCAGCTTTTCCAATAATTTTGTAAAAGTTTTTACGCTAACTACGACCGGACAGGCGCTATTGCAGCTTGTCCGGTTTTTTTATTTCTATAGGATAAAATTCAAAGCCAAAATTACAAAGCACAATGCGAAGGCAGAGAGGCGCAAAACTGTAATATGCAGGCACTTCGCTATCTTATAATTGCAGGGGTTTGTGATAGAAATTTCAGAATTTTTCCTGGTGACTTGGCATGAAATTATTGATATCATGTTTACAATAAATAAATATATGGAATAAAGTGAAAATACCTTCGAAAATAAAACGTTTTTGCAAAATATTAAACAACTCAGGATTTCAATGCTATCTTGTAGGTGGCGCTGTTAGAAGTTATATCAGTGGAAAAACACCTGTGGATTATGATTTAGCAACAGATGCTCTGCCAGAGCAAATCATCCCTATATTTAGAAATGTCATACCTACAGGAATTGATCATGGAACTGTAACAGTATTCTTTGAGGGAATGAAGCTTGAAGTAACAACATTCCGCATTGATGGAGCTTACACAAACAGCAGGCATCCTGATTCAATTTCCTATAGCTCCTCTATTACTGAGGATTTAAAACGCAGAGATTTTACAATAAATGCAATGGCTATTGACCCCATTACCGGCAAACTTATAGATCCTCATGATGGGAAAAAAGACATTAGGCACAAGATAATAAGGGCAATAGGTGTTCCTGAGGAAAGATTTTCAGAAGATGGCCTTAGGGTTTTAAGAGCTTGCAGGTTTGCTTCCCAGTTGCAGTTTACAATTGAAGAAAATACTTTTAAAGGGATGGCGCAGGAAGCAAAAAGACTGGTTTTTATTTCATCTGAACGGATAAGAGATGAGATAAAGCATATTCTTTTATCTGACAAGCCTTCCACAGCTTTGTATATTATGAAAGAAACAGGAGTATTTAAATATATAATACCAGAATTGCTGGAAGGCATTGGTATAAAGCAAAAAGGGATGCATAAATTCGATGTTTTTGATCATTCTATAGTAACAACAGATTTTGCAGAAAAAGATATTATTATCAGGCTTGCTGCTTTGCTTCATGATATTGGAAAACCACGATGTCTTGAAATAAGAGATGGGGAGCCAATATTTCACAATCATGATACTATTTCCGAAAAAATAGCAGAAGAAATTTTAATTCGGCTTAAATTTTCCAAAAATGTAATAAAGCAGGTAACTCATTTAATAAAATTCCATATGTTTAACTATACAGAAGATTGGAGCGACAGCGCTGTAAGAAGATTTATATCAAAAGTTGGTATTGAAAATATACATAATCTTTTAAAGCTTAGATATGCAGACAGGGGCGGAGTGCTGGGAAAAATGCATCAGTGCCAGATCGAACTTTCTTTGGTTCGCAGGATAAATGAAATACTGGAGAAGGAATCTGCATTTTCAATAAAAAACCTTGAGGTTGATGGCAATATTCTTTATTCAAAAGCAGGAATTCCTAAAAGCCCCCAGATGGGCCTTGTTTTGCAGTTTCTTCTTGATACTGTCCTTGAAGACCCCTCTCTTAACAGTGAAGATAAACTTATTGAGATAGCAAAAAGTTTTTATGAAACAAAAACTAATGTTTAGGGGACAGGCACACGCTAATTCTCTTTGGAAATCCATTAAGGATGGTGTTTACTCGGGCTCATCTTCTCCAAATTTAGCTATATAATCTGTATATGCTATCTTGGCTGCGCTTTGTTCTGCTGCTTTTTTATTTTTTCCTTCACCGCATCCAAGTGTTTTCTCTTTGATTTTTACTTCTACAGCAAAAGTTTTATCATGGTCTGGGCCGGTTTTATTAACAAGCTTGTATTTAGGGCATGTTTTATATTTTTTCTGAACAAATTCCTGTAGCAGGGTTTTGTAATCTTTATCGTGTCTGTTTTCAAGGACTTTCATTGTTTCTGGTACAATATGTGTAAGAATAAAAACTTTGGCATTTTTTAGGCCAGAATCAAGATAATAAGCTCCAATTATTGCTTCAAGGCAGTCTGCAAGTATTGCTTTTTTACTCCGCCCTCCGGAATATTCTTCCCCTTTTCCAATTAAAATATAGTTATCGATTTTAATTTTTTTGGCAATGTTGTTTAAGATGTTTTCGCTTACAACAAAACTTTTTATTCTTGCGAGTTCGCCCTCAGCTTTATCCGGAAGAAGGTAAAAAAGATATTCACTTACAACAAGGCCGAGAATAGAATCACCAAGAAATTCCAGTTTCTCGTTATTGTCTATGGTATTTTGACTTTCATTGGCATAAGATCTATGACAAAAAGCAAGGTTCAAAAAATCTAGTTTTTTGAACCTTAAATCTGCGTGGCTCTGAAATAAAAGCAATTCTCTTTTTCTTGATTGATTTACTTCAGGAGCTTTTAATTTAAACTGCTTCGTAAATCCAAAAATACCCAATTTATTTAGCAACTGATCTAATAAATTCTACAGCATCACCAACAGTTTCAAATTCATTTGCTTTTTCATCTGGAATTTGTATTCCCATTTCTTCTTCAAGAGCATATACAAGTTCATATGTATCAAGACTGTCAGCTCCTAAATCCTGTCTAAAAGATGCTTCCGGGGTAATTTTAGCTTCATCAACATCAAGTTTCTCAGCTATAATTTTTTTAACTTTATCAAAAAGTTCGTCCATTATTTCCTCCTAAAATAAAACCATTTTTTTTTGTTTAAAAATAATCAAATAACTATAAAAAAGAAATAACATATATATTATTTAAGTTGTTTCCTCAAGCCCTAAATATTGTTTTCCTTTATAAAATCCACATTTTGGGCATACTCTATGCGAAACAACTTTATTACCACATGTTCCACATTCACTTAATGAAGGGACAGATATTTTCATATTAATGGATTTTCTTGTCCTGCTTTTTGCCTTTGATGGTTTCTTTTTTGGTACAGCCATTTATAACCTCTCTCTACTCTTCTGTATATTTTTTATATTATTAATTTTATTAAATTGGTACTAGAAAACATAATCCATAGTATCTTCAATGTCAATAAGCAGCGCTAATTACTTACATAAGCAGCACTAAATCGCTTTTTAAGCGCTTCTTCAACAATTTTGGGAACCATATTCGATATATCGCCTCCAAAAGATGCAAGCTCCTTGATTGCCGAAGACCTTTGGAGAGAATATTTTGAATCAGTTGGAATAAAAAAAGTATCTATATCTGATTTTAGCCCTTTATTGATCATTGAAAGCTCAAGTTCATACGCAAAATCAGTTAGAGACCTCACACCCCTTACAATAAGCTTTGAATTATGTATGGAAGCAAAATCCACTATCAATTTATCCCATATATGAATCTGAACATTTTTATATTCTGCCAAAATTTTTTCCATCATTTCCCGACGTTCTTCTGATGTAAAAAAACAAGTTTTTAGGGGATTTACAGATATAACTACCAAAACTTCTTCAAATATCTTTGAAGCCCTGTTTATTACATTTATATGCCCATTTGTAGGTGGATCAAAAGATCCTGGAAATATTGCCCTAACCATTGTTTTCCCTATAAAAATAGTTAAAATACATAGTAAATATTTTAAAATATTAAGCAATTTTATGTAAAATAACTACGATAATTGAACATAGTTTTTATAAAACATAAATTATGTTTTGACAAAAAGTCATAAAACAATATAATGTTATATCATAAAAGGTACAAGCCAAATGATTGTTAATATTACTACTATTAAAAATATTTTATATCTGTTTTTTGCCTCTTTTTTGTTGATTGTATTTATTTCATGCACTTCCACAGAGAAGCCTGTAGCGCCACCAAGACCGCAACCTGCCCCCCCTGTTGAAATAGCGCCGTTGCCTCCTGCACCTGCCAATAATCAGCCTGTTTCAGATGATGTTTTTCAACAAACATTTTTCGATATTCAAAGTTTTATTTCAACTTTAAATAAAATTATCAGCGATTCAAATTATGATGAATGGATAAAGCATCTTACACAAAACTATATTAACTTTTATAGTAATCCTGCGACTTTAAGGCAAATTTCACAAGCTCCTGCATTACGAAGGAATAACATCCAACTTAATACTTTAAGAGATTACTTTATTTATGTAGTAGTTCCAAGCAGATCGAATGTTCGACTTGATAGTATCTCAATTATTGACGATAATAATATAAGAGCTTATATGGTGATTGATGGGGAATCAGTAACTCTTTATAACCTTGTTAATGTTAATAACAATTGGAAAATTGAAAGATAAATTATATTTTATAGAAAATTTGGAGAAAAAATATGAAAAAAATTGCTTTTTTTATTATTATAGCTGTAATATCCACTCCTCTTTTTGCTCAAGTAACACCTGAGGAATTATTCTTGTTAAGAACAGACACTGAAGCAAGAATAGTTGCAGGGCTTGCTGCTGCTGACACAAGAGAGCAAAAAATGGTTGCGCTTGATTCTATTGAGCAGATGATCAGAGATGGAAGAGTTAGACAGGATGATGAACAAATCAGTAATGTTCTTAGAAGCCTTGCCGGCGAAGGTACTTTCGTTGTAATAAGAGAATCTGGCAGAAGAGCCAATAACTTCCCTGATATAAGAAGAAGAGCAGTTGAACTACTTGGCGAACTTGGCGGAGAAATGGCAAAAGATATGCTTATATATATCTCAGAAAAAGAAAATGAACCCATGGTTCTTTCCGAAGCAGTTTTCGCATTAGGCTCAATTGGGCTTAATGAAAATAATGAATCGCTTCTTGCAATAGCAAGAGTTCTTCACGATAATACAAGAAGAGCTGCTCCTGATAATAATCTTGCTATTGCATCACTTTTGGCAATAGAAAAAATTGCAGTTGCCAACAATGGTTTTCCTGCAGAACCTGACATAGGATTTCTTTATAGAGCAGTAATGGGAGTGCAGACCGGAAATTATAATACAAACGTAAGAAGATGGGCTGAAAATTTACTTGTTACTCTTATACAATTTTAAATAACTTATTTTATATAGAAATATAGCAAAAAAGGGTACTTATATATTTAAGTACCCTTTTTTATTCTGCTCTGGCTTCTTATTCCACTATATTTTTAATTTGATCATTTGTTTGCGCCATTCAGGTATATTTTCACGCTCTTCAAAATCTATTTTTTTTATTATTTTATAATTAGGACTTTGATTACTACTTGAAACATTTTCTACAATGCCAAAAGAGCCACTGCCTAAATAAACAAGCTGCTGCTTTTCTCCAAGAGTTTCATTTTCTTTAATCTTTTTTAATACACAGTCAAAATGAGCTGGATTTCCCATATCATCAGGTAATGCAATTGCAGAACTTAAGTCCTGGATATCTTGCGAACATATTGCGCATTTATGCATGACTTTGTTTTCTTCACTTCTTTCTCTTTGGGGATTAAAATTACCCCTTTTTCTATTTCTAAAATCTCTTTTAAATTCTTTTTTATTACCTGGCATAGGTGTCATGATTTGCTTTCCTCATCGATCTCAACTATTTCTGTTGATAAAATCTGGGCCAACTGGTGAATTGCTAAAGCTAAATATTTTTCATCATGGATTTTTTCTCTGAGTTCTTCTAGCTTAATTGGGTCTGTTTCTTTAGCAATTCTTACCATAAATTTACTAGCTTTCCATAATTATATTTTTGTTATGGGATATACTATTTTTGACTGCATCTACAAAAACAAAGTCAAACCTAATATCACTGTTTAATACTTGCTTGCGATTTTCAAAGATATATTGTTCTGCACTATTTATTATTCTTCTTTTTTTCATACTACTTATACTAAACGCAGCCTCTGAAACAGGAATAGTTTTCCACGATTTAACTTCAATAAAGACAATAACATTCCCATCTCTTGCAATTATATCTATTTCTCCTTTTTTGCCTCTATAGTTTCTCTCAATAATAGAGTAACCCTCTTTTTCAAGATATTTGCAAGCAATATCTTCCCCTTCCATTCCTATTTTATATTTGTTCAACCAGAAAGCTTCCCTTCCAATTCTGAAAAATCAATAACTTTTACAATAAAAAGTTTTGCATTTTTCACTAAATCTATTTCCTGATTATTTTTTACTTTTACCCCGTCAGAATTTATCAATAATTTTATAGCAGGCCGTAGCGGAGCTATTGGTTTGACCCTGACAACCTTGCCTATGCTGGTATCATTAAGAATTACATAACTACCCGGAGGATATATACCCAAAACTTTTACCAACATTTTAACTATAGATGCATCATATTTTTTTGAATTTTCATTTAATATCTGCTTCATTGCAGCATATCCAATCATGGATGCTCTATATGCTTTTGACCTGTTCATTGCTTCAAAAGAATCTGTAACTGCAAGTATTCTTGCGAGAAGATTTATCTGTTCCCCTGCCAGCTTGCTTGGATAACCATTTCCATCCCATCTTTCATGATGCTGAATAACAATTCTTGCAATATTTTCCGGTTGTCCCAATACTTTTGTAATAACCTGGAAAGAAACAGTAGGATGCATTTTTACAACAGCAAGCTCTTCCATTGTAAGATTTCCTTTTTTTTCCAATATCCTCTCAGGAATTCTAAGCATCCCAACATCATGGAGCATAGAAGCAATTACAAGATTTTTCATCCTTATTGGAGTAAGACCGCACTCTTTTCCAACAATAATCGATAAAATAGCGCAATTTATACCACTTACAGCATATTTTTCTCCAAGCTTATCGCTTTTATTTATATATCCTACAAGTTCATGAATATCTCTTATATCTTCAGCGCTTTCAACCATTTCAATAAGCTGGTCTGCAATTTCATTAATATCTGTAACATTTGGCTTTTTTCCTTTTTTAAGAGAAGTAATAACTAAAGAAAAAAGTTCTATCATAGATGCATATGTAATGAAAAATTTTGATTCAGCAGGATCCATAATTTTTGCAAAATCTGTGCTTTCTTTTGATGTATCTATGCGCTCGCCTTCTGTATATACGTCATCAACACCCCATTTTTTGAGGCGGTCAATATCTTTTGCTTTCAAGTCCAGATTTGCCGGAACAAGCATACTAGAGAGATTTACATCCATGTAAATAGCGTGAGTATACCTATCGCCGTCTTTTAAATCCAATACTTTTAATTTTTTCATATTTTTCTGTTACTTAACCTTGAGTACAAAAGCCAGTATTTCTGCTACAACTTCATAATACTCTTCAGTAATAAAATCTCCTGTCTTAAATGTATATAAACTATTTGAAAGAGCTTCATTTTTTACAACCACTATCCCATTTTTTTCAGCTATTTCAATTATCTTTTCTGCACTATATCCACTACCTTTTGCTGCAATAACAGGCGCAATAAGACTTTCATTATACTGTAATGCTACAGCTTTTTTTATCTTCATAACAATTATATTCTCAAATCCACATCATAAGAAGCACTAATTCTTGAGAATCCATTAAAAATATTAATGTCATAAATATTATCGTCAATTATTACAGCAATGCTTTGGAGTTTTTTCTTAAATAAGTCAAACTTTTCCCCCTGGCAGGCAAGGAGTCCCTCTTTATTTGCATAAATTTTTACTGTTTTTTGTGGGGACTTAAAATCAGATAGCTCAAAAAACCACTTAAAATGGTCTTTTTCTACATGGATAATAAGATTTTTAAGTTCATTTTCAATTGTTTTAAGCCTTAAATCCCCTTTGATATTATCTACTTTAAAAGGGATAATTATCCAGTTTTTGTCAGGAAGGGATAAATGGTTAAAAACAAACAGGGGATTCTCCTCTTGTTCAGAATCAGATACTGCTTTGGATAATACCTCTTTTATATCTTCTTTTTTATGATCTTTTTTGCCTTGTTTTTGCCCTCCCTGTTTTTTATCATGATCCGGATCCACTGCATTTAAAAAAGCAGAAATAGCTGATTCGCTTTTAAATCCTTTTAAATATGCTTCTCCTGCAAGCGTAGCGCAAAAAAGATCAGTTATTTTTTTCTTTGAAACAAGGGATTCCAAAATCGCCAATAGGATGTTATCTGCTTTTTTTCCTGTAGAGTCGAGAAATGAGACTAAAAATCTGGGGATTATGTCGGTTTTTTCAGAAATTTGACTTTTTGCATCTGAAGAAGCAGAAAAAAGGGGGTTATTTTGCTGTTTGCTAAAAATCGATAGATATAAACTATTTCCCTTTGAGATAATTGCCCCTTTTATGGTATCTCCGGGAAATAAATTATTTTTGCTAAAAACTGTGAATTCCTGTAATCCGGCCAGAGACTCGGCTCTGACTTTAAAATGTTTATCTGAAACATTTTCAACAACTGTTATGCTTCCACTGTAGCGGACAGATTCATTTCCAATCTTCTTTCCAGCAGGATTTACTTCAAGCATTCACCTTGTCAGCTTTTTTTCTAATAAGTTCTTTAATTTTTACAGCTTTACCAACTCTGTCCCTAAGGTAATAGAGTTTTGCTCTTCTTACTTTTCCAGCTCTTACAACTTCTACTTTTTGAATACGGGGTGAATGAAAAGGAAAAACCCTTTCAACACCAACACCATAAGACAATTTTCTTACAGTAAAAGTTTTTCTTACTCCTGAGTTGTTTTTGGCAATGCAAGCTCCTTCAAAAACCTGAACTCTTTCTGTAGCACCTTCAATAATTTTAAAATAAACTTTTATTGTATCGCCAATATGAAAATTTTCAGCATTTTCTTTTATTTGAGCTGCCTCAATTGATTTTAGTAAGTCCATTTATCTCACCCTCCTGATTTATCTACATAGTCACCCATTTTCGCACCCATTACGGCTTAGAAGATCTGGCCTATATTTCCTTGTTTTTTCAAGACTTTTTTCAAGTCTCCAGTTTTTTATATTTAAGGCATGTCCTGAAAGCAACACATCAGGCACCTTTATACCATTAAAATCTGCTGGTCGTGTATATTGGGGATATTCAAGTATCCCTTTTTCAAAGCTTTCTTCTTCAAGAGAAGAGCTATTTATTACTCCATCCAACAACCTGTAAACAGAATCAATAATTACAAGCGCGGCAACTTCCCCGGAAGAGAGGATATAATCACCTACACATATTTCATCATTAACATAACTGTCTATGACCCTCTGGTCAATACCTTCATACCTTCCGCAAATAAAAATAAGCTCTTTCTCTTCTGAAAGACCCTTTGCATAAGCTTGGTTAAGGACTTTGCCTGAAGGGGAAGGATAAATTGTCCTTATAGTTGATACTCCAACTGATTCCAAAGCTTCAAAAAGAGGCTCGGGCTTTAAAATCATTCCAGCACCACCACCATAGGGGTAATCATCACAGGTTTTATGCTTATCTTTTGCAAAATCCCTGATATTTACAATATTAAATTCTATAAGCCCTTTCTCAACAGCTTTTGACATAATTGAATTATTAAAATAAACAGCAATTATTTCAGGAAAAAGGGTAAGAATATTGATTTTCATGGAATAATCCAATCTTCCAACAACTCTATAGTATTGTTTTCAATATCAACTTTACCAATAAATTTGCTTATAAAAGGGATAAGAAAAATCTTTGACTTATCTTCTTCTATATTAGCTTCAATTTCAAGAAGATCTGCTGTTCCAGCATCGCATATAACAGATTTTACTTTTCCGTATACTATTGACCCTTTTTCCGGCGTACTTATAAGGCTACTTCCATAAAGATCTGCCAAATAGTATTCCCCTTCTCCAAGAGCGCAAACTTTATCCCGAGGCACCCAAATTTCCCAATTAATATATTTTTTAGCTTCTTCGGGGGTGTGGATACCTTCAAATTTTATTACAAGATCATTCCCATGCTGTAAAATTTTTTCTATTTTCTTTTTTTCCCGGATCCTGTTATTTTGTAGTATTACTTCTTCTAAATCGTAAAAATGATCACTTTCTCCGGAAAAACTTAATATTTTAACAAATCCTTTTACACCAAAAGATGTTCTGACTTTTCCGATAGCTAAACTATTATTTTTCAGCACATTAATCTAATATTTCTAAAACAACCCTTTTGCCGGTTTTTGTAGCAGAAGCGCTTAGAACAGTCCTTATTGCTTTTGCTATTCTTCCATGTTTTCCGATAACCTTTCCAATATCGTCCGGAGAAACTTTAAGCTCCAATATTGTTGATTTTTCACCTTCAATAACATTAACGCTTACCCCATCTGGATTATCTACAAGAGACTTTGCAATATACTCAACAAGATCTTTTTCTAATGTCATTTTTTCTCCCTAGTTCTAATTATGTCCGTATATGGACAGACTCTAATTAAGAAAAATATTATTTTTATTCAAAAGTTTTTTTACTGTGTCGCTAGGTTGTGCACCTTTATCAAGCCAATATCTGATTTTATCAGAATCCAGTTTTACCTGGCGTTCTTCAGCTTCAATAGGGTGGTAAATACCAACTTCTTCAATAGTTTTGCCATCTCTGGGTGTTTTTGAATCCATTACAACAACTCTATAATATGGCCTTTTCTTTGTTCCAAAGCGTTTCAGTCTGATTTTAACACTCACTCGAACTTTTCCTCCTTGTGATATTCTCTCTAGTATTACACTAATTACCAAGTTGAGACAATAAATCAGCTTGGTATTTTTTATTTTTAGATACTTTTTTCATCATTAGCTTGGTTTTTTCAAACTTTTTCAAAAACCTGTTTACATCTGAAACAGAAGTGCCGCTGCCATTTGCAACTCTTTTTCTTCTGGATGGACCAATGATTCTATAGTTTTTTCTTTCCATTTTGGTCATGGAAAGTATCATAGCTTCTTCTTTTTTAAGCTCTTTTTCATCTAGCTTACTTTCATCGATATTGCCTTTAAGACCAGGGATCATCTCTATAATAGACTGTAAACTCCCCATTTTTCTTATTCTGGCAAATTCCTGCAGGTAATCTTCCAGTGTAAAAGAGGCGCTTTCTATTTTTTCCTGGAGTTTTTCAGCTTCTGCAGCATCTATTGTTGCCTGAGCTTTTTCAACAAGAGAGACAACATCTCCCATTCCAAGTATTCTTGACGCGATCCTTTCTGGGTAGAAAATGTCAAGATCATCAATTTTTTCGCCAACACCTATAAATTTTACTGGTTTTCCTGTTACTGTTTTTAGAGAAAGCGCAGCGCCACCTCTTGTATCTGAATCGAATTTGCTTAAAATTACTCCGCTTATTCCGATTTTTTCATTGAATTCTTTTGCAATATCTGCACTGTGCTGACCAGACATTGCATCTGCAACAAGCAGCGACTCATCAGGCTGTGTAATATCTCTGATATTTTCAAGCTCTTTCATCATATCGCTGTCAATATGGAGACGGCCTGATGTATCTACGATTACAGTATTGAAAATATTTTTCTTTGCATAAGAAAGGGCATTTTTTACAACTTTTTCCGGAGAAGCTTGCTCTTTATATACTTCAACGCCAATTTGCGTTCCAAGCACAGAAAGTTGCTCTACAGCAGCTGGTCTTACAAGGTCTGCGGCAACCAAAAGGACTTTTCTCCCCTCTTTTTTAAGGCGGTTTGCGAGTTTTGCAGCAGTGGTTGTTTTACCAGACCCCTGGAGCCCAAGCATGAGTATTACAGAAACAACATCTGGCCCTTTAAGTACAAGATCCTGCTTTTCGTCTCCAAGAAAATTGACCATTTTATCATGGACTATTTTTATAAATTGTTGTCCTGGAGCTACAGATCTTAGGACTTTTTCACCAACTGCTTCTTCAAGCGTTGAGTTGACAAAACGCCTCACAACTCTGAGGTTTACATCTGCGTCAAGCAGCGCTGTTTTTATTTCTTCAACAACTTCTGTAACATTTTTTTCAGAGATTGATGCTTTGCCTGAAATTGTTCTTATTATATCTGAAAATTTTGTAGATATTCCGTCAAGCATACGTTAAGTTGATTTATACCCTTAAATATGCAGGAGTGTCAAGCTGTTATTCTGATGAAATCCCTGCTGATCCAGTCAAATATGCGGGTAGCCTACATCCGCATATTTGACTGTTTTAGTGAAAATTCCGCAGCCCAGCTTCGCGCGCCCAAGCCATTGCCTGAGCATACTCTCTTTGCGTCAGCTGCCGGTCAAGCGGCGGAAATTCATTTGCCCTAAACGCAGGCCAATACTGCCCCATGATGTTGACATGGGCATCAGGGCCGAGTTCGTCAACAACCCAGCGGACAAAAACATCTGTACCCCCCATGTTTTCCGGTAAAACCAGGTGACGAACGACCATCCCGCGATTCGCAAGACGGTCAATAACCTGTAGCGGTCCGACCTGGCGGTGCATCTCCTTGATGGCTGCAGCAGCATGGAGTGTATAGTCAGGCGCGCCTTGTGTGAAGCGGGCGGCAATGCTGGAGTCCTGGAATTTGAAGTCTGGCTGGTATATGTCAACAACGCCGTCAAGCAACTTAATTACCTCAAGGGAATCATAGCCGCCAGTGTTGTAGCACAGTGGCACATTTAGCCCTCCGGCAATGGCGATCCGGAGCCCTTTTATAAGATGAGGCACCAGATGCGTAGGGGTAATAAAACTGACGTTATGGCAGCGCTGGCGCTGCAGCTCCAGCAGCATATTGGCAAGCTCC
>WQZP01000033.1 GCA_009780675.1 Spirochaetaceae bacterium
ATTCTTTTAGCGCAGAAGATAACGAGCTCACCATATCAGCAAGCCCGCCTGTTTTCGCAAAAGGGGTAGCCTCTGATGTTATCATAAGAATTTTTAGCACACTGTTATTCCTTTATTTGGAAAATTCTGGTTTCGCACGCTTCAAGAGAAAAATCAAACATCATATCCGAAACATTGAGCTCTTTTCCGGTGATTATATTTACTATTTTAAATCTGGTAAAAGGGAGTTTGAAATTTTTCTGATTTAGCGTTACTGTTGCTCTATTATATATATCAAGGTTTGCAACTAAAAGCCAGGCGCTCTTTCCTGTAATATCGCTTCTTATTGCTGCCAGAATTGAACTATGTCCATTATCTACAAACTGAATATTCCCAAACTCCTGAAAAACAGCTTCTCTTGAAAGAAGTTCATTTACTTTAGCAAAAAAATCTTTAAAATCCTCTTTGCCCGATACAGGGGAGTTACTGTTCCTCCCTATAAATTCAATCTTTTTTTCAACTCCTGTTTCAGACCCCTGCACAATTCCCGTCTGCCCTGTTCCCATTAGTGCATATATAAGATAACGAGGCATTGTAGAATATACGCTGCCATATTCCTGAGCAGGACTTCCTGTATCATGGGTTGAAAGGGGGAGAAAGTATTCAAGTCCACCATAAGTGTGAATATCCATTATGTACTTTCTTATTGTAGGAGCAACTCTGTATTCCCAGGAATTTCCAAGTATCAGGTTAAGTTGCCAATCAGGTATGTTTTTATAAAACTCATCTTTAGAAGAAAAATACTCCCCAATGAGAATAAGATCCGGATATTCATCTTTGAGCTTCCGGCTAAGATGAGTTATAAACTCAGACGTTGAACTATGCAGATTGTCAAACCTTAACCCTCCGCCTGTGTAGTATGCATAGTATGCCCAGAAATCAACATAATTATAAAAATAATCCCATATTTCATGCTTTATAGCAGGGTCGTTATTTCTATAATCAATAAGCACAAGGTCGTCCCATCTTATCCACGAATCCTGATGCGTAGCTCCTGCTCTTTTTAAACCATCTTTTTCATTCTCATCTTTAACAATCCATTCGGGACATTTTTTTGCAACATTGCTTTCCGGATTTATATGGTTTACTACTATATCTACAAAAAGCTTTATCCCATTTTTTTTAGCTTCTTCAACAAAAGATTCAAACTGGCTAAGACCGTCTTCCGCATCATCAGGAGTTATATAAGAAGGATCTATATCAAAAAGATCTGTTGCAGAATAAGGGCTTTCCGATTGTCCCATCTTTGTAACTGGCAGAAGATGGACTGCATTAAAGCCCAACTCTTTTATTTCAACAAGTTTTTTCTTCCAGTCAGAAATCGTACCTGAAACAGTTGGGATAAAAGTATATATCTTCAAAGTCCTCATGCTTGGCGGATCTATAAGAACTTTCATGGCAGGGCCTGAATTCAGGAACCATGTATTTCCATTATCCAGCGAATATTTTATTTTAAATTCAAACAATCCACATTTGCTAAAATCATAAGTAAGTTTAAATCTGCTGTTGGAAATTTTTTCCATCGGGATACTTTTCCATTTTGCTTTTGTTTTTTTAGACTCATCAGGAAAATTAGCATATACTTCCGCAATACCATCTTCGATTTCAGCACATTTTGTTATTTCAATTTCAAGATAAAAAGGCGTATCCCTATAAATACGGATTATTTTTTTATCTTTATACGGGTAAGCAAAAATTATCTCATCTTCCTGCCAGTGGATCGACTTAAGTATAGGTATAGGTTTTCGTTCCAAATGAATCCTCCATACAGATTATCTATCTATAAAATACACTTGCTCCGGGATACCGGCATCGCCGGCATGGCTTAGAGCTTAGCTGACGATACTGGTCTGCCCGGGCCTGCACCAACGAAAGTCAGTGTTATCCGGTTATAACGGGTTTTATTTTCCATATTTTTTCAACATAGTCGTTTATAGACCTGTCACTTGAAAATTTTCCTGCAGAAGCAACATTTAATATTGCTTTTTCATTCCACTTAGCAGGGTCTTCATATAAGCGGGAAGCAGCGTTATGCACATCAATATATTCCGGCAAATCCACAAAATGCATATATGTATCATACTTTAAAAGAGAATCATGAATAGGTATAAATACACCGGGCTCATTTAAATCAAAATGCCCGAAAAATATTAAATCTATAGCCTGTTTTATTTCCTGATTTTTTATATACCAATCTACAGGAACATAATCTTTCCTTATTTCAGCAAGTTCCTCTGCGGTTTTTCCAAAAATAAATATGTTATCTTCTCCTACTTCTTCTGCTATTTCAATATTTGCGCCGTCATAAGTTCCCATTGTAAGCGCTCCGTTAAGCATAAACTTCATATTGCTGGTACCGGATGCTTCTGTTCCTGCTGTGGATATTTGCTGCGAAAGATCTGCGGCTGGTATAATTCTTTCGGCAAGAGAAACTCCGTAATCAGAAAGGAAATAGAGCCGTAGTATATCTTTGGTTTGCGGATCCCTGTTTATTATTGTAGAGACATTGCAGATAAGTTTTATTATAAGTTTAGCCATTGCATATCCAGATGCAGCTTTGCCGCCCATTAGAAATGTCTGCGGAGGAACTGTTTTCCCTTTTCTGATCTGATCATACAAGTAGACAATTTTAAAAACATTTAAAAGCTGTCTCTTATATTCATGTATACGTTTTACCTGAATATCAAAGATTGAGTCCGGATTAAGATCGATTCCATAATTTTTTATACAGGTTTTTCGCAAGCGATGTTTTGCATCACGTTTAGCTTTTATAAATTTTTCAACAAACGCAGGGTCTTTGGCAAACTGCCCCACTTGTTTGATCTGATTCAGATCTGTTATCCATCCATCCCCAATAGTTTCTTTCAATAAATCCGAAAGAGAAGGATTTGCTTTAAGAAGCCATCTGCGCTGCGTTATTCCATTTGTTATGTTTACAATTTTTCCTGGATATAATTCATCAAAATCTTTAAAAAGACTTTCTTTTAAAAGCTTGGTATGAAGCTGCGCAACTCCATTTACAGCACTGGAACCCACAACAGAAAGATTTGCCATTTTTACTTGTCTTTCCTGGCCTTCGCCTATAATGCTCATCCTTTCCAGTTTTCCCATATCTGACGGATACGTAAGTGAAACTTTGCGCAAGAAATTCTGATTTATATTATAAATAATATCCAGATGGCGCGGCAGAAGTTTTTCAAACATTTCAACAGACCATTGTTCCAGCGCTTCCGGCATTAAGGTATGATTTGTATACCCGAAAGTTTTGGTTGAGATATTCCATGCAACATCCCACGGCAGCCTTTCTTCATCAATAAGTCTTCTCATAAGCTCTACGATTGCAAGCGCAGGGTGAGTATCATTAAGCTGAATTACTGCTTTATCGTAAAGGTTTGTAATAGGAAGTCCAAGAGTCCTGAATCTTCTTAATATATCCTGTATTGAACATGAAACAAAAAAGTATTCCTGTTTAAGCCTTAACTCTTTTCCACTATAAAAACTGTCATTTGGATAGAGAACTTTTGTAAGACACTCTGCTCTTGCCTGCTTATCAACAGAAAAGTAATAGTCCCCCTGATTGAATTTTGAATAATCAAATTCTTCAAGGCTTTTTGCTCTCCAGAGCCTTAAAATATTTATGGTTTTCCCGCCATATCCTACTATAGGCATATCATAGGGAATTCCTATAATATCATCTGTATCTGTCCAGTTTGCAAATCCATTTTCATCTTTTTCAAACCTGCCTCCAAACTGTACAACACAAGGGATATCTATTCTTCTTATTTCCCAGGGATTACCGTATTTAAGCCAGTTATCAGGTTTTTCAACTTGATAGCCTCCAACAATTTCCTGCCTAAATATACCAAACTCATATCTTAGCCCATAGCCAATTGCCGGGTAGTCCATTGTCGCAAGCGAGTCGAGAAAACACGCAGCAAGACGCCCAAGACCACCGTTACCCAAACCTTCATCATGTTCAAGTTCCTGAATATCTTTCCACGGCACACCGAGTTCATCCATTGCTTTTATAAGTTCTTTGTCAAAACCAAGGTTTATTACGTTATTGGCGCTTACGCGGCCCATAAGATATTCAATGGAAAGATAGTAAAGTTTTTTTCCAGTATCTCCTTTTTGGGCTTTTTTGGTTTTGATCCATTTTTCTATTAATCTATCCCTGATAGTGTAAATAAGCGCATAGTAATTATCATGTTTACCTACAAGAGCAGGGTCTAGCGCAAAACTGTATTGAAGATGGTCTTGATATCCTGCTTTTATACTTTCAGGGTCTTTGCCTGTTCTTGGTGAAAAATTTTTTTTATCTGTAGACATTAACTTCCTCCGTCTAGTCTTTTCTAAAACAACAAGTATAAAACAACAAAAGCAACAATCTAGGAACTATTTTTAATTTTTTTTATTTTTTCCCACGCTCTTATTATTTCCGCACTGCTCCAAGCTTGAGCATATGTTCCTTTCCCGCCACAAGGGTCTTTTCCGTCAAATATCTCTGACACAAAGCCTATCCCTTCATTATCTATGTGTTTTTTAAGAAAAGCTAGAAGAATTTTCTCTATTCCCGCTGCTTTTACCTTTTTTTTATCTGCACAGAAAAGAGCAGCATCTACATATATCCCCAAAAGCCATGGCCACACTGTTCCCTGGTGATAGCTGCCATCCCTTCTTGCTCCATCGCCATGATAAAAACTACAGAAACGGGAGTCACTTGGCGACAGGGTTCTAAGCCCGGAAGAGGTCAAGAGTTCCCTTTCTACAACTTTCATTATCTTTTTACCGGTTTTTACATCAACAAGAGGATAAGGCAAGGCAAGAGCAAAAAGCATATTTGGCCTTAAGGATCTATCCTGCCATGAATCACCAACAACATCCGCAAGATATTCCCCTTCAGAAATAAAGTAATACTTCATAAAGTTTTTTTCAATAATTACTGCGGTATCGAGAGCTTTTTTATCAAAATCCATATTGGAAGCAGAAAGTAGTTCAAGATAAAATTTAAGCGCATTGTAAAACAGCGCAGTAATTTCCACAGGGCTTCCATTACGCGGTGTTACCGGCTTCTCATAAACTGTCGCGTCCATCCATGTAAGCTGTGTATTGCCATCCCCGGCTTCGGGGAAGCCATTGTTGCTTATTCTAAGACCCGGAACTTTTCCATCAAGATAAGCTCTTATAATTTTCTCTATTGCAGGAAAAATATAGGTTGCTATCTCTTTTTTATTTTCCCCTGACTGCCATAAAAGCTGCGCTGCCCACACATATAAAAGACCTGCATCAATCGAATTATAGGATTCAAACCCCTGCGAACCACCAAGCGTATTTGGCAAAAGCCCATCTTTTATATACGAAGCATATGCTTTAAGTATCTCAAGCCCTTCCTCCGGCTTTCCGCAGCAGGCAGTAATACCGTTAAGCGAAATCATTGTATCCCTGCCCCATTCCCCAAACCATGGGTATCCTGCAATAATGGAAAGGTTCTTATCTCTGTTTCTGGCCAAAAAGTGTCTTGCTTCCTGTTTTAAAACCCGTATTACTTCCGGGTCATCTGCAAAACATTTTGAAAGAGCATCTCTTTTTATTTTTTCTTTTAAATAAACATTATTCAGGTATTCATTAATATTGCCGGCATTTGAGTAGTCGTCGGTAGCTAGTCCTGCGCTAATAATAATATTATCTCCGCTTTTCAAATTAAAAGTAAAACTACCCGGAACATAACAGTCTTCTGTAAAAGAGAAACCTCTTTCCATTTCCCTTACATACTCCCTGTTCTTGACCCATATCTTTTTTTGATTAAATTCTGTTTTTTCACTTGTCATAAAATATAACTTAGGCATATTTTCATAAAATTTCATGCCAAAGAGATTGCCACTATTATTATCAATTGAAAAAGAGAGGTCTCCATTCTCAAGAGTAAGCACATGAGAATTTCTATATGAAATAGCAGGAGAAAGTTCTACTTTAAAAGAATTATTTTTTTTGCTTTTATTCGTAACCTTAAAATAGACTCTGCTCTCTTGTGTCATAAAAATTTCTATTGAAATCAAAATATCTTTTATCTTATAGTTCCATTCCGGAAAAATTTTTTTCTCAAACTTTTCAAGATACTGGAATCCGCATGGGTGAAATGTTCCGGGAAATTGGTTTGTATCCAGTCTTACAGAAGTTCCATCTTTATCTGTAATCAATATTTCATACCCAGATAAAAGAACATATCTTCCTTCAAACTTTTCCATTGGAACAACAAGAAGGCCATGATATTTTCTGGTGCAGCATGATGGGACTGTCATACTGCAATATCCCCCTTTGCCATCTGTTTCAAGCCATTCTTTTTCAAGCCAAGGGGCGCTATAATCTTTGGTATCATTTTTTTTTGTTAATTTCATTTTTTCCTCCTGTTTGGAAACTAGCGCTTAAAAACCAGCGCGCTCCTTGTGGGTATATATGGAGTAATAATATTTCTATATCCGCGTGAAAAAGAATCAAGTACAAGCGAATCCGGGACACGGGAAAATCCTCCAAATAATTCAGAATCACTATTTAATATTAATTTATAACTTCCCTTGTCAACATCAAGCTCATAGTCAACATGCGACACAAAAGGGCTTAGATTTACTACAAATAAAAAATTTCCTCTTTTAAATGAAATAACCTGTCCGAGCTCGTCAATCCTTACACATCTGGCAGGTCCTGCAAGCATGGCTTCCGCGCAACCTTTAATCATTGCTTTATCAAAATCGCCCAAATGGCAATAACGCAGCAATTTGTTTTTTTGAAGAGACCACTGTCTTCTCGCATAACTGTATGACCAGTCATTTCCTACTCTGGGGAAATCTATCCATTCCGGGTGACCAAATTCATTTCCCATAAAATTTAGATAACCTTCGCCGCCTACAGCAAAAGTCAAAAGTCTGATTATTTTATGAAGCGCAATTCCCCTGTCAATAACAACATTTTCCGACTCTATATTCATTGCATAATACATTTGCGAATCCATAAGCCTGAAAGCTATTGTCTTATCTCCAACAAGAGCCTGATCATGCGACTCACTGTATGCAATACTTTTTTCACTCTTTCTTCTATTATCAAGCTGATGCCATATTTCTCCGGCAGACCATTCCTCGTCTCTTTTTTCTTTAATAATTTTTATCCAGAAATCAGGAATACCCATAGCAAGCCTGTAGTCAAAACCAAGGCCACCATCATCAATACCTATGGCAACTCCCGGATACCCGCTCATGTCTTCTGATATTGTTACTGCATTTGGATTAAGTTCATGGATAAGGTCGTTTGCGAGCGCAAGGTATATTGCCGCATCTTTTTCAAAATTGTCTAAAAAATAATCATCATAACTTACAAAATTTCTTTCAAGTCCATGATCTTTGTAAAGCATACTTGTAACTCCGTCAAAACGGAACCCATCCAGACAATATTCCGTAAGCCAGAATGCACAGTTTGATAATAGAAAGTGGAGCACTTCTTCTTTTGCATAATTAAAAAGTCTTGAATCCCATGCAGGATGGCTCCCTTTTGCGCCTGTATGAAAATACTGATAATCAGTTCCATCAAACCTGGAAAGCCCCTCGTTTTCATTTTTTACTGCGTGTGAGTGAACAATATCCATAAAGACTTTTATCCCCTCTCTGTGGCAAGCATCTACAAGAGACTTAAATTCCTCGGGTGTTCCAAACCTTGAAGAAAGCGCGAAAAAATTGGAAATCTGATACCCGAATGAGCCATAGTATGGGTGTTCCATAAGACCCATCACCTGTATAGCATTATAACCTGCTTTTTTTATTATAGGGAGAACATTATTTTCAAATTCCGCAAATGAACCAACTTTGGGCTCTTCCTGAGCCATTCCTATATGCACTTCATAAATCATAAGAGGCTGCGCAGAATTTTCTTCTGTTAATACAGGCGCAATATTTTGCCATTTATATTTTTGTTTTGGGAACCATATTTGCGCACAAAATATTTTTGTAGCATCATCCTGTATTACCCTTTTTGCATAAGAGGGTAATCTTTTCCCTTCTCCACCTGGCCATCTAATATGTAGCTTGTATAACATTTTATTTTTAATAACATCGTCTTTACCAATAAATTCCCAGTTCTCTGTTCCTGCTATTTTTTCAAATTTATAGTCTGGATGAGGTTTCCAGCTTGAAAGATCTGATACTAAATAAATTTCTGTAGCATTTGGCGCCCATTCCCGGAAAATAATATTTTTCCCTTTTTTATGAACCCCATAGTAAAGATGCCCGCACGCATACGCAGAAAGAGGCCTGTTTCCTGTAATCCTTTTTTTTACTGAAAGGTATTCTCTGTACCTTGCTTCTATTATATGTGAATATGGCTCAAGATAGCCATCTGATTTAACTACACCCAGCATGATAAAACCTTCCCGAATAAATTTTTGAAACAGAAGTAAACTTACTTCCTTATAAACCTTCTGGATATCTCTCTTATCAATACACCGATATAGTATAACTATATACCAATCTTAGCAAAAAAATATATCTAAATTATAATTAATTGTTTAAATATTTATTGATTAACGATAGCGGATATTGTTTTATTATGCTGTAAATCCAGGTGAGTAAAATCTTCCGGAAATAAAAAAAAGAGGAGCCATTTGAGAAAATAATCCCAACAAAAGCTCCTCTTTCTTCAATTTTAATAATAGTATTAACGCTTTGAGAACTGGAACCTTCTTCTTGCTCCTCTTCTCCCATATTTTTTTCTTTCAACCATTCTTGAATCTCTTGTAAGAAACCCATTAGCTTTTAACGAAGAAGAATTCGATCCATCGAACTGTACAAGAACTCGTGAAATTCCATGCCTGCAAGCGCCTGCCTGTCCGCCAACTCCTCCGCCTTTAACATTTATATAAATATCAAATTTGCCATCATTGCCTGTAATAACTAAAGGCTGATTAACTGTAAACATATGTTCGGGGTTTGAAAAATAAGTTTCTGCTGGCTTACCATTTACAACAATGTTCCCTTTTCCATTTCTAAGATAAACTCTGGCAATAGATGTTTTTCTTCTTCCTGTTCCTAATGCAAGATTTTTTTCCACTTATTATCTCCTATACTTTATAACTCGATTGATTGAGGATTCTGAGCTTTATGAGGATGGTCATCTCCTGCATAAACTTTAACATTTTTGTATAACTTATTTCCAAGAGTCCCTTTTGGAAGCATTCCTCTAATAGCTTTTTCCATTGGGAAAGTTGGTTTCTTGGTAATAATTTTTTCATAACTATTTACTTTAATGCCGCCTGCATAGCC
This sequence comes from Spirochaetaceae bacterium, assembly GCA_009780675.1. Taxonomy (GTDB): domain Bacteria; phylum Spirochaetota; class Spirochaetia; order CADAEX01; family CADAEX01; genus WQTU01. Next base: position 9,342 of record WQZP01000033.1, read on the forward strand.
TGAATGGTGGTAATACAGTTTTTTCTTTTCTTTTCCCCCTGTTACCATGGCTTTTTCAGCATTTACTATAATAACATAATCGCCAATTTCCTGATGAGGAACAAAACATGGTTTATGCTTACCTCTTAAAAGGTTTGCAGCTTTTACAGCAACTTTTCCAAGGACTTTTCCTTCAGCATTAATTACATACCACTTTCTTTCAACATCTTTTGGCTTCAAAAAAATCGTTTTCATTCATCTGCCCTTTAAATATATTTTTGCATAAACAGGTTCTTTTTCCATCCTATATAACGGGAGTACAGGCTGGCTCAAAAATCGATCATGCTAATAAACAAATATAGATTTTACAAGAATTACCTGAAAAAGCTCTTTTAGTCAAGAGCCAGGCAGGGTTTTGTGATTTTTTATGAATAATGCAATAAGAAATTAGGCTAGTTTTGCGGATACCATCTTGCTAAAGTGTAATAAATTCTTATAATCTTATTTGTTTCTCTAAATCTCTTCAAAAAAAGGGAGGAAAATTGGATATTCAGTTTAGAAATATAAAAAAGCAGGATATTGAAACTATGGTTCAAATGTCTGCGGAAGTTGGATATGAAGTAAGGTATGAAAATTTTTCCGAGAGGATCAATGAGTTTTTAAAAAATGACAGCCTTTCGATCATAGTCGCAACAAATGAAAAAGATAAAATCGCAGGCTGGATCCAGCTTGAAATTAGTAATTTTATTTTTTCAAATAAAACTTGTAATATTTTGGGAATTTTTGTAGACAAAAACTACAGAGGCAACCAAATAGGGAGAAAACTTATTGAAAAAGCAGAGGAGTGGGCAAGAGAAAAAGGGTGCTTTGTGTTTAGAGCGTGTTCAGATATAACAAAAATAGATTCGCACGCTTTTTTTACACACATGGGATTCAACCCTATAAAAACAGAGCAAATTTTTTCCAGAAGAATTGAAAAAGGTGAATAAAAAGAGTTATTTAAAAATGATTATCTTTTCATATTTTTAATAGCTTTTAATGTAAGTGCAACTATAATCAGCACTATTGGTATATAATTAAATATCATATCTACAACAATATTAGAAACTACTATTCCGAAAAGCATCAGTGTCTTGTAAACTACAGAAACATAAAATCCTATAGCCGAAAGAATTATAAAAATCCAGCTTATATCTCTTGTTTTTACCCACACAACAATAGCTAAAAATGCAGCAATACCTGCAATAATGTTATCTATCAGTATTAATAAAACTTGTTCACCCATCATTAAGTTTCCTTATAATATTATAGCATGTATCTAAAAATAAAATTCTCTCTCCTTCTGATATTTCCGCTGGAAGGACAGACATTTTGCCATAACATGGTTGAATTAAAATTTTCTTCTCCAAAAAAGTCTTAAAAATCAATTCATGTTCTTCTTTTTTATAAACAGGAATAAGATAAGGCCCTTTTGCTCTCCAAATTTTATTGAACATGGATGTATATTCTCTCCAATAGATATAGGGCTCTTCTTCTGAAAATCTTATCAGATTATAAATTATATTGTTAAGCCCCGACAACACAACAGGCGAGGGAATATAATTATTTTCTATATTTTTCATATTTTCGGTATTTTCCGCAGAAACATTTGAGGAAAGCAGAATCACAGGGGCAATATCTCCAGGGAAAGGGAATACAGGAAGAACATAGGTAAAATTCTCCAAATATTGCTTTAAAGAGCTGCCACAAAAAGGAAACCAGGCATAAATTAGTCTTGGGAGTCCTGTTGTTTCGGCAGGGGAAATATCTTTACACAGAGAATATTTTTTCCCTTCTTTTTCTGAAACATATCTGCACATTTCTTCTTCGGTTTTAAAGTAAGAGATATTCAGAGAACTCCCTTCTGATAACTTTGAAATGCCTTTTTCTATTTTCTTAAAATATCCTGATGGATAGTTATAAAAGTTACTTTTTTCTATTTCGTTTTTAAGTGCAAGAGAAAAACCACGCGGTTTGCTTCCAAGAATTGCTTTTCCCCCTTCCTGAAAAAAGTCGAGATATTTTTCGCCATTATTTGTATACAGCCTGTAACCGCGCACCCTTTTTATTAGTGGAAAAGACTTTTCCGGCAATCCATACATAACTTTACAATTATACACCCATATACACCTATTTTGAAATATCAGTAATAATGATTTTTAATTTTTTCAAGATCACTATAGTTAAGTAAAAACTTGGCAGTTCTTCCGTTTTCAAACATAACGACAACAACTGGCTCGTTTCTGTCCACCCATTTTTTTGTAATTTCCCCTATCCCATAATCTTTATTGTAGACCACATCTCCTTCTTCGAGTTCTCCTGTAAGAGAGGAAGGTCTGTTATCAAGCCGCCCTTGCATAACAACAAGGTCTTTGGGTATTTCGGAAAGAAAGGGAGAAGGAGAAAAATAGTTGGTTTTCCCCCAAATTCTTCTGCTGCGGCAACATGTCATATACAGCTCTTTTCTTGCCCTTGTTATGCTTACATAAAATATTCTTCTTTCTTCTTCTATATCTTCATTGTTTTCCATGTTCCCGAAGCTTGGAAAAAGCCCTTTTTCAAGACCTGTTATTATAACTCTGTCAAACTCCAGCCCTTTTGTATTGTGCATTGTTATAAGAGTTACTCCCGGAGAGTATCCACTGGCAGAAGTTTTTCCTGATTCTGATTCCGAAGCAGTCCGGTCAAGCTCTGTATTTTCAATAAAAGAGATAAGTCCTTCTGATGAAAAAGGGAAGTCTGCTGCATGGTTTACAAGCGCTTCGATGTTTGAAATTTTTTGCGTATCCTCTGCTTTATCAATCTCTCCGTAATATTCTGCAAGACCTGTGGCGCGAGCGCATCTTGTAATAAAATCAGAGAGGTTCTGCTCTTTATCACTTTCTTCATTAAAATATTCTTTAAGAGTTTTAATAATTCTGGAAAAATCCAAAGCCCCTTTTCCAGCTTTTCCTGATACTTCTTTGTTTGCAACTTCACATGCTTTTATTAAATCACCATCAAATCTGGCAGCAGATTTTATTATTTTTTCAAGGCTTGCTTTTCCAACCCCCCGCGCAGGTTTATTTATAACTCTTCTAAAAGAAGCTTCGTTTTTTGGATTTATAAAAAACGAAATAAAAGCAAGTATATCTTTTACCTCTTCTCTTTCTAAAAATCTCAAAGCGCCTACGATCTTATAAGGTATATTAAGTCTTAAAAAAATTGATTCAAAAGCGCGCGACTGGGCATTTGTTCTGTAAAGGATCGCAGTGTTGCTGTAATTTCCGTCCGCAACTATTTTTGCGCAAAACCTTGCTTCTTCTTCCTCTGTTTCAAGAACAGCAACACTGCTTTTACTTTTTACAGTTTTTTCTGTCCACAATTTTTTACCAAGCCTTCCCTGATTATTTGAAACCACTGCTGTTGCAATGTCGAGGATATTGGAAGTGGACCTGTAGTTTTGCTCAAGCTTTATTATTTTTGTGTTTTTAAATACCTGAGGAAAAGTAAGAATATTATTAACTTCTGCACCGCGAAAACGGTAGATAGACTGATCATCATCTCCAACTACAGTAAGGGTCTCCCCGTCTCCTGCAAGCTGTTTTAAAAATTCATATTGGGCAACATTGGAATCCTGATACTCATCCACCAATATTATTTTAAATTTTTGCCTTAACCTTTCCCGTATAACGTCATTATCTCTCAAAAGAAGCCAGGCCTTCATAATAAGATCGCCGAAGTCTGCCCCTCCTGTTGAGTCGAGCTTTTTTTGGTATTCTTTGTATATATCAGGGAAAAGCGTATCAAACGAAATTTTCGACAGATCATCGTTATACGAAAGACAATAATCTTTTGCCCTGCTTATCATATTCACATACGGCTTTAGGTCTTTTTTTGTTTCACCCCCACCAACAGCAGAATGGATAAGTGTTAGCATATCTTCTTCATCATGTATTGTGTAATTAGAGTCAAGGCCTACAGAGCTGCCATTTCTCCTTAACAACCATGCTCCAAAAGAGTGAAATGTGCGTATCAGTGGAGGCTCATGAAGGATCATATTTGTGTGATTGCCAAGAATTGAAGAAACTCTGTCCTGCATCTCTTTTGCTGCTTTGTTTGTAAATGTGACTGCGAGAATGGAAGATGGGTCAACCCCTTTTATATCTATTAAATAAGCGATTTTGTTTGTTATTACATTTGTTTTGCCGGAACCTGCGCCTGCGAGAATAAGCAGTGGCGAGCCTTCGTGAATAACTGCTTCATATTGAGGTTTGTTAAGTTTTTCAAGGTATGGTGGTCGTTTTTCCAAATCAATACTGCCTTGTTATATCTTAGCAAAAAAATAAAAAAAATTATACAGGGGTTGCTTCAAGATCAATGCTATTGCGTTTTGTAATTTTACACTTTACAACATTGCCTGGCTTGATACTTTGCTTACCATCAGTATGGATTATAACAGAGCCATCCACATCCGGCGCATTCATATAACCTCTGCCAAGGACAATATCTTCTCCCTCTCCTGAGGTTGAGACACGGAATTCCTCTTCAACAAGAATATCAAAAGTTTTCCCTTCAAACCTGGCAAGATTCTGCTCTGTTATTTCAAGCTGACATTTCTGAAGTTTTAATACTCTTTTTTGCGCTGTTTGGGTTGATACAAAATTTTTGAGAGAGTTGCCCATATCAAACGCAGAGGTATTTTCTTCTTTTGAGTAGGGAAAAAACCCTGCCCAGTCAAGCCTGGCTTCTTTGAGAAATTTTTCAACAAGCAGATAGTCTTTATTTTTCTCTCCGGGAAACCCAAGAAGGAATGTTGACCTTATAACAGACTCTGGAATTGTTGTCCTTATATTTTCTATAATTTTTAAGTATGAAGAAAAATTCCCTTTTCTTCCCATTTTTTCCAAAATATCTTCTGAAGCATGCTGGAATGGTATATCAAAATAAGGAATGATCCTTTTATCTGTTTTCATTATTTCAAGGATTGCAGGGTCAAAGCGGTCAGGGTGCATATATAAAAGCCGTATCCAAATCTTCCCGCTCAGGCTGCTTATTTTTTCAAGAAGGTTTATAAGATCCTCTTTGCCCCTGGCCGCGACCCTTTTTCCAGGCTGGATATCGTTACCATAAGAAGCAAGGTCCTGCGCAACAAGATTTATTTCAAAAAACCCCTGTGTTATAATTTTTTTGATTTCTTCGATAATTTCTTTTGAATCTCTGCTTTTAAGTTTTCCCCTTATAAGAGGGATCGCGCAGTAAGTACAATTATTGTCGCACCCTTCTGCGATTTTTACATAAATGCTTCCTGGAAAAGAGAGCGAGATTCTGTCCAGCATTTTCTTGGGAGCTATTGACCTGCTCCGGGATGTTGCCTGTTTACGAGATGATGCTTGCTCGCGAGATGACGCCTGTCCGCCTGCTGGGCGCGAATCTGGATCCGGAATATGGATTTTCTTTAGCCCTTTCATAAAATCATCTGCCACATCTGTTATTTCATCGAGGACTTTATTGCCAAATAAAGCATCTGCTTCTGTAAGTGAGTCTACAAGTTCTTTTCCGTATCTTTGGGCAAGACACCCTGCAAGCACGATTTTTTTATCCGGATATTGCTGCCTGAATGAGATTACAGTATCAATTGATTCTTCTTTGGCAGGAAGTATAAAACCGCAGCTGTTTACGATTATCATATCTGCGTTATCTGCTGCTGTATAAGCCCAGCCTTTACTGCAAAGGAGCGCGATTATTGTTTCAGCATCAACTTGATTTTTTGCGCAGCCGAGATTTTCTACATAAAAACTTTTGGATTTTTTGGAGCTCAATTTTTTATTGCAGTGGCGTGGATCTAATAACAAATTCGCCAGGCTGACGCGCGCTCCACCCAATTGCTCTGGCTGATACAGTCCCTGTTGTTCCAAAGTTGTATTCTACATTGTTTACGGTTGCTGATAGCGCCTGAGCGCCTGAAACCCAAATTTTTATTTCTTGTGAAACATCCAGGGTCAAAACATCCCCGCTGCGAAAAAGTCTTTCTTCCCTTCTTCCGCCATCAACCTCATATCTCATAAAAGAATTTCTATTGAAATTCAGATTTATCCTGAATGGCTGCATAGTATCTGATTCAAGGATAACAACCTCACCCTGTGTTCTTGCCACAGCCGGACTTCCGGCAGCAGGTGTTGTGGCAACAGCAGGAGGCGTTGTCGTAACAGCAGGGGTCGTCGTAGCAGTTGTTGCCGCACTCGCGGGCGCAGTTGCAGCTCCTGTGGAAGCAACAAATGGAACATCTATACTTCTGTCAAATCTTAATACAGCTCTTCTCCCGACAGCATCAACATCTCGTACAATTACTCTTATATCATTGCTACCATCGCCATCAATGTCTAATAAAATTCCTTCCCCTTGCGCAAGTTCAACAACTTCCCGGGGGGACCCAAGCAATACTCTTCCATTCGATGTTTCTTTTATAATAATTCTATATGGATTATCATTATATCTTATAATAACAGAATCCCCTTCTGAAAACCGTCTTTCCATAAAAACGCTGGTCATTTCGTATTCATTACCTGACGGTATTTCACTATTTCTGGCTACAGATACAGGCACATTTCTTTCTACAACTTCCCTGGTAAAAAAATTGTCTCTATTAATAAAAAGATATATTCCGCCTGCAGCAACAAGTAAAATAGCTGCGACTATGATAACTGGCAAAACAGGGAATTTGCTATTTGTCATAATAAGTTCTACAGGAACAGGGTTTTCCTGTATTTTTGTTTTTCTATAAATATCTATAATTTCTTCGGGATTAAAACCAATGTATGTTGAATAAGAGCGTAAAAAGCCAATAAGATATGCTTCTCCAGGAAACTCTTCAAATCTTTCACCCTCTATGGCTTCTATATAGCTTTTGGAAATATTTGTTTCTCTGGCAACCTGTTCAATAAACAGCCCTTTTTCCTTTCTTGCCTCTTTAAATTTCTCTCCTATCGACTCCATAATTAATCCCTGTTTTTAGTAATATACATTTATTCTAATATTTTTTAGCTTCCCGGCTCAAACAAAAAATTTTCAAAAATATTTGCAGCAGGAGGAGGAATATAATGAAATCGTGTCTCAGGAATACCCTGGTTTACAATGATATTTAAAAAATCAAACTGTACTACTTCATTTTCCGGAGTTATACCAATAACACGCCTTATATATCCATTTGCCCCAACAGAAATATCAAGTTGGCGAAACCCTTCTTCTGTTGATCTCCATACAAGCCTGAGCTTGGTAACCATTTCATTTATTCCAGCGCCCCTGTCAAGCGGAACCGGATTAGGGCTTTCAAGAAATGCTACTGTATAATTTCTTCTAAGCAGCGCAAGCCCTTCGCTGGTAGCAATTGAAGCCCCTGCTGTAACCTGATTTCTTGGACTTATATGCTGCGACATAGTAACCCTAAATCTTGGAATATGTATTAAAAGTCTTGCTCCATCGAATACAATAACCTGCTCTTGGGGAGTTGAAAAATTGATTCGCAACATATTCGGCGCCTTGTGGAAAAGAACACCTGTCATTGCAACCCCACCTCTTGTTATTGTGACATTTGCCTGATAATCCTCAATTGCTGCATAGGTATTTGAAAGTTGATTAAAAAAATCCGAAGCAGTAAAAATTGTCTGAGAATACGCCCCTGCTGTAATTAATGTAATAAATACTAAAATAAAAAGCTTTCTATATAATATCACTTGTAATATCTACTTTGTTTTTATAATTTTTTGGATTATATTATAGTTTATCAAAACAATATTGTTTGTCAATATAAGCGATGCTATATCCCATAGATTTATGCGCCATTCCGTTGAAAAACAGAATCTTTTGTTTCACAAGTTTATATAGTACAAATTTTGCTGTAAATTTGCCGGTCAAATAATTATTTTGCTTACTCTTTTGAAGCTGATTCAAACGCAAGATAGCGCAAATATTTGTCTGAAAGCTTAAGATTTTCGTCATCACACTCAGGACACATGAATCTCTTCTTTTTGATCCATTTAGTAGCGCATTTTACACAATATATTTTTCCGCAAGAGGGGCATTTTCCCGCAGGAGAAGAGGGGTCAGGGTCTCCAACAAGTGTTAATTTTTTATCTGAATCTGCAACATCATTGGAGACTTTCCACTCTTTACTACAGGCAGCACAGGCAAGCTTTTTTTCTGTTTCCTTTTCGATTCTTGCAATCAGGCGTTCCAGTCTTTTTTGCAGCTTCCCGGATCTATCATTTAATATTTTTCCGTTATCTGCAGATATATCCGACGGCCCCTGGCCAGTCAGATTAAAGTATTTTTCAAGCTTGATTTTAGCTTCTTTGTACTTTAGAATTTCGCACAACCCTTCAATATAATTAAGGGCAACCACAGGGTCGTATGTTAAAGCAAGACTTTTTTCATAAGCATCAAATGCTGGTCCAAAATTCCCAACCACTCTTGCAATATTAGCTGCTATATTAAGAAGAGCGCTGTCTGTTTCCAGATCCTCGGATTTCAAAAGAATTTCTTCTGCATTGCTATACTGTTCCGAGTTATAATAAAACGAAGCCAATGCCCTTATTACATTTTTATCTTTGGGATAAAGGGTAAAAGCTTTTTTATATACTTTTTCCGAAGCTAGCTCCTTTCCAAGGAGTTCATATATTCTCCCCTTCTGTAGAAGGATTTCCTTATCTTGATCATTTGGAAATTCTTCCAGGATATTAAGAGCCTGTTCAGTTTTATTATTGATGATCAAAGTTTCGGAATAATTAATAAGAGGGATCACTTCAAAACTCTTTTTGCCAAGAGAAAAAGATTTTTCAAAATATTTTTCTGCTTTTACAGAGTCCCCTTTTTGGAGAGCTATCTCGCCCAAAAGATTGTTTACCCAAACATCTTCGGGCGCAAGTTTGTATGCCTTTGACAAAGCTGGTTCTGGATTTTTGCCTGTTGAATAAAATATTTCCGCAAGCTTATACCAGTATAAATAATACTCTTCTTTTTCACATGCTTTTTCTATTAACGGGATAGCTTCCCCTGTTCTTCCCTGACCAAGTTTAACAAGAGCATAAAGAAAAAATATTTCACTTCCACAAAGCATGGGAACTGTTTCTATAAGGTTTTTAAATTCTTCTTCTGCTTTTAAATATTTCCCATCAGCAAACAAAATTTTTGCAATAACACCTTTTGCTTTTGCTTCTACTTCGTTATTACCTGTTTCTTTCTTGAGCGCAAGAGAAGCTGCGCTTTCTGCTTCGAAATAATTATTCTGCCTGAAAAAAAGCAGACTCCCTTCTGCATAACATAAAGCAGATTTTTCATTATCTCTAAGACCTTCATACACTTTTGCCAAATTTATAAAGTAAAGCGGATTTTCCTTATCATACTCTGTTGCTTTTTTATAAAATCCCGCAGCTGCCTCATTATTTCCAAGATGAAACATACTGTGCCCGCGAAGATTCCAGTATACAGGGTTATCTTTAAGTATCTTTTCCTTACCAGAAAGGAATGTGTCAAGGTCTTCATTTTTTCCAAGCTGGTACAATATATTGGCTTTTTCAAGAATATAATTTTTTTCCTTTGGATTTTTATCCAATGCTTCATTAAAATATTTCAAAGCATCATCGTACATCCCAAGGTTTAAAAGCACTTCTCCGTAAAACCCCAAAAACTCATCTGTTATCTCTTCTTTACTGATATTTTCAAAATATGATTTCATCTGCACAGCAGCAGGGAGGAACTGACCATTATTAAAAAAAGTTTTTGCAAGAATAAGTTTTTGAGGAAGGGGAATTTCATCTTTTTCTGAGTAGAGTTTTTCAACTTCATGAGGGATTGAATTAACAATGATTTTTTTAAACAACAATTCTGCTTCTGGCGCTGTATCATAATTTTGCGCGCAAAAAGTTATACTTCCGCTCCCTATTGTCTCATCAGTAAGCTTTGCTACCTGTATATTATCTATATAAAAAAGAAAATAATCACTCCACGCCGTTA
>WQZP01000034.1 GCA_009780675.1 Spirochaetaceae bacterium
ATTATCATTTTACCAAAAACCAATCAAACAAATTCTTTGAGCCCCCGCGCCTTTGCGTGAATTTTTTCGCATAACGCGCGCGGAAGCTGCCAAGGTGTGTTATAACATCCCCATCTTTTCCAGTGTGGCTTTTACTTTTACTTTAAGATCATCGCTTAGTTCGCACAACGGAAGTCTGTAAACTTCTTTTGTCATTTTTTTCAAATGCATCATATATTTTATTGGAATTGGATTTGAATCAATAAATTCCGCTATAAAAAACGGAAGAAGCTTATAATGAAGCTCTCTTGCTTTTGCAATATTTCCTGAAAGAGCTGCTTCTGCAAGTTCCACCATTTTTCCCGGTATAAGATTACTTGCTACAGAAACTATCCCTACTCCGCCAAGAGCGATTATTGGAAGCCCAAGATTATCATCGCCCGAAAGAACATCAAAACTATCTGGTTTATCCGCGATAAGCTTCATAACCTGATTAATATCTCCGCTTGCTTCTTTTACAGAGAGAATGTTTGGATGCTTTGCAAGTCTGAGCATTGTATTGTTTTCTATGTTTTTGCCAGATCTTCCAGGTATGTTATAAATCATTAACGGAATATCTACTGCATCGGCAATTGCCATAAAATGTCTGTAAAATCCTTCCTGGGTTGGCTTATTATAATAAGGGGCAACCTGCATGGAGTAACTTGCGCCACAATTTTTTACAAGCTTTGTCATTTTTATTGCTTCTTCTGTGTTGTTTGAACCGCTGCCTGCAAGTACAGGTACTCTGCCTGCAACCTGTTTTATAACCATTTCAATTATTTTTATTTGCTCATCTGATGTTATTGTAGGACTTTCACCTGTAGTTCCCATAGGAAGGAGCCCGGTGATTTTTTCTTTGATCTGAAACTCTATCAGATCTTTCATAGCTCCAAAATCAACTGACCTATCATCATTAAGCGGGGTAATAAGCGCAGTGTAAACACCTTTTAATTTCATATAAATTCCTTATTTTAGTAATTCTTTAAAAAAATCTTCTACTTTGATAAACCCTTTTTTATTTATTATCCATTCTGCAGCTATAACTGACCCAAGAGCAAATCCTCCTCTGTTTCTTGCTCTGTGTGTCAATTCAATCGTATCAGCGACAGAATCAAACATAACAATGTGGGTACCTGGAATATCCCCACCTCTTGTTGAAGAAACATGCAACTCATCTGCTTTTATTTGGCGGTCAAGCCTTTCTGTAACTATTGCGCTCTTTTTATCTGATTTATTGATTATCTCCTCTGCTGTCATAAGAGCTGTTCCAGAAGGGGAGTCTTTTTTCCTTTTATGATGATATTCATGAAGCAATATGTCATATTCAGGGAATTTGTTGATAAGCGCAGTTGCTTTCCCAACAAAATTCACAAATAAATTAGCGCCTACAGAAAAATTAGAGCCCCAAATAAAGCCAATTCCTGCTTCATCAATTTTTTTCCCAATCTGTTCCCTAATATTTTCCCAGCCTGTTGTCCCCATAACTATAGGAGTTTTTCCTTTTACATAAACATCACAATTTTTTTCTACTGATGATGGGGTGGAGAAATCAATTACAACATCTGCTTTTTCAAGAATGGCGGGGGTAATTTCTTTATGATTTGCTTCAGAAACCGGGTCTACTGTCCCGGCAATAGTGTGTCCGCGGGAAAGGACGATTTTTTCAATTTCCTTTCCCATAAATCCATAACCTACTAATAATACCTTCATAGTAATATTTTAATATACAGGTGGTTTCTGTCAAGTCTAAAATAGAAAGGCTGTAGCTTTTTTTGCTACAGCTTTATGTGCTTTTTTTCACAATAAATTGTTACTTTTTGTTTATTGTTGCCAGAGAGATGTTTACAACATCATTTATGTTGCATCCTCTTGAAAGGTCGCTTACTGGCTTTGCAAAACCCTGAAAAATCGGGCCATAAGCATCAAATCCGCCAAATCTCTGCGTAAGTTTATACCCAATATTCCCTGCATTAAGGTTAGGAAATATAAGTGTATTAGCATATCCTGCGATTTTTGACCCAGGAGCTTTTCTTTGCCCAACATCTGGAACAACCGCAGCATCAAGCTGAAATTCCCCATCAATCTCAAGTTTTGGATGGGATTTTTTTACAATTTCAAGAGCTTCTGTAACTCTGTCAACTGTTTCGTGAGAAGCAGAACCTTTTGTTGAAAAAGAGAGCATTGCGATTTTTGGCTCTGTAAGAAGAAAGCATTTGCAGGAATCTGCAGCAGCAATAGCAATATCTGCAAGTTGTTCAGCAGTTGGGTCAATTATAAAACCACAGTCAGCAAATATCATGCTGCCCTGGTATCCCCAATCTGAGCCTGGTTTATCCATAACAAAACATGAAGAAGCATTTTTCACCCCTTCTGCTGTTTTTATAACTTTAAGTGATGCAGAAGCAACAGCGCCTGTTGAATTTTCAGCGCCAGCAACCATTGCATTAGAATCACCTTTTCTTACCATCATTGCGCCCCAGTGAAGAACATCTTTGATCTCTTCTGCAGCTTGCTCCAATGTGATCCCTTTGCTTTTTCTAAGCTCATAATACTCTTTTGCATATTCATCAAGTTTTGGTGACTTTGCTGGATTTATAATAACAATTCTGTCCGCAAGTTTTACACCAGCAGCATCTGCATTTTTCTTTATTACATCTTCTTCTCCAACAAGCGCAACTTCAGAAACAAGATTTTCATCAATAAGAATCTTTGCAGCGCTAATAATTCTCGAATCTTTTCCTTCCGGAAGAACCAGTTTAAGCATTTTTGCCCTGGCTTCTGTTTTCATTCTATCAATAAATCCCATAAGATCTCCTTAAAATTGTTTTGTTCATATATGAAAATAATTGTTTTCATACTTGCTAATATCAGCCATTTTTTATAAAATTTCAATACAAATTGTCCATATAAAAGCTAATATACATATAATAAAGGGTGCTTATCGTGCTTAACAGGGTTGCGTATATTAATTTTTTTAACAATCAGGAGGAGAAATATGGCTAAGAAAAATCTATTGGTCATTGTTCTTATCTGCATTTTAGCTGCTGCTTCTGTTGCAGATGAGAATCCAAATAGAGATAGAGATGTAGCTATTGCTCTTTATGAAGAAGTTAGAGCACTTAGAGCAGAATGGTTGAGAGGTGGCAGAAGAGACGAGACGCGAGAGCCATTTGGTAGAGCAAAGAGTATATATCTTCTTTCAGAACTTTATGTGCAAAGAGGGATGTATCGAGAAGCGCTTCCTGGCCTTATACAAGCAAGAATATATTATCTAAGATTTCTAGGTAGATAATTTTTAGTTTAATTTATGAGAGGCTTTATGAAAAAAATTATTGTTGGTTTGTTGCTTATTGTTTTCTGTTTTTTGTTTGCTTCTGGCGAGATAGAAAAAAAATCGCAAAACATTATTATGGGAACTTCCAGTCCTGGTGCCTCATGGTATCCATTTGCCTGCAGAATGGGCTTTGTTGCAATGATACATACTGACATAGTTATAACTGTTATACCTTCAGGCGGTAGTGCAGAAAATATTAGACTTATGAGACAAGGCCTGTTTCATATGGGTCTTGTCGCGCCAAATTTTGCAAATCATGCATATTGGGGAACAGGCCCTTTTGAAAGAGGTGGAAGACATGAAAACCTTCGCTTTCTTTTTAATATGTATCCACTTCCAGTAACAGCACTTGTTCATAGAGATGGACCAATTAGAGATATGGGTGATTTTAACCCTGCTGCTGTATCTGGCAGAAGATTCAGCTTTTCACCAGGAAGCCCCGGATCTGAGGATGAATTTGCCTGGCTTGAAATTTTTGAAGTAGGTTGGGGAATTACCAGAGACATGATGATTTGGAGACCACTTTCACACAATGAAAGAGTTATGGCATTCAAAGACAGAATTATTGATTCTTTAGGTTTTCAGACATCCCAGCCATCAGGCGCTTTGATTGAGATTTCTGCTGGGAACCCAATAAGAATTCTTCCAATCGAAGGCGGAGTTAGAGACAGAATTATGAGGGAAATTGTTTGGTTAGAAAGGTATACATTGCCAGGTGGAATGTATAATGGACAAGATACTCCAGTTGAAACAATATTCATTGGGTCTTTTGTTCTTGCAAACTATGATGTGCCAGAAGACTTTGTTTATGCTTATATGTCAGCTGTTTTTGGACCAGGACTTGCAGAAGTTCAGAGTGTATTTCCTGTAGCTGAAGAATTTGGTTTTAACCAGGCAATGAGAGGAAATCCTTATGGAAATCCAGCTTCAATTACATATCATCCAGGCGCTGTAAGATTTTTCAGAGAAGCAAGGCTTATTAGATAACTTTTTATTTAATTTTATTTATAGAAAGATTTTACACATCTTTTTTAGTGATATCCATTATAACATTCTATTGGGTATTTTCCCAAAAAAGGGTTGTAATCAATAAACGCATCCCCCAGAACATCAATAGCCAAAGTGCGAAAATATTCAAGAGTCAAATCACTGCGCAATTTATTCCTGTGTGTTTCCAAAAGCGTTTCACTATAATTAAAAAGAGGGTACACCCGAAAATTGGTTGAGCCCTGCTCGTAATGGGTTACTACAGGGATGATCCCTGCTTTTTCAATTGATACGCAGCCGTCTTTTTTTTGTACTTCGAGGTATAAAAGCCCGCCCAACAGCGTATAGTTCGGAATCTGCGCGGAAATAAAATTTCCAAGCGAAAAAACGCAGAGCATCTTCCCGCCATCAGCCCGGGGCAAAAACTCCATAGGCTGAAGCACATGAGGGTGATGCCCAAGTATCAAATCAACATTATGTTCAGCCAAAAAATCGGCAAGCTGCCTCTGCTGAGCATTAGGAGTAAACCGATACTCGTCCCCCCAGTGCATTGATACAACAAGAAAATCGCATAAAGGCCGAAGCGCGTTAATCTCCCGCGCCATAACATCAGTGTTGATCATGGATACAAGATAAGGCCGATTTCTTGGCACAGGGATCCCGTTCGTGCTAAAAGTGTATGCTAAAAACCCTATCCGAATACCATTTTTCTCGATTACAACAGGTTTGTCCCGCATCTCCTGAGAGCGATGGATCCCAAGAACAGTAACTTCTGGATGCCTATCCCAAAAATCCATTGTTGTAAAAACCGCCCTTTCCCCCATATCCATAACATGATTATTTGCATGGCTTATTACATTAAACCCTGCCTCAATAAGAGCAATCCCAGCCTCCTGCGGTGTATTAAACAGCGGAAAGCCCGAGAACCCAAACTCCTTGCCAGCTAAAAGTGTTTCTTGATTAATAAAAGCAATATCCGCGTATTCGATAAGCAGCCTTATATGAGCATAATAGGAGGTAAAATTAAAGCCCCCTGGAGAAGGGCGGATCATAGTGTGGTGAAACAAATTATCTCCAGCTGCCACAAGGGTAAGTCTGTGGACTATTGGTTCCTGGATTTCTACTTCTTCTTCTATTTCGATGATGTTTCTGTTTCTCTCACAGCCAGAAAATAGAGAACAAATAAAAAATAATAAAAGCAGTATTTTTCCCTTCATAATTGATACCTGGAAATTATATACTATTTTTCCGGAATTTGCAAAGAAGCTAAAAATGATACTGTCCAAAACATCTTACTGTAACGAGGGACTTGACAGTAGTTATAAGGTCAAGTACGCTATGATTATAAAAGGGTGGGAAAGTTATGGCAGAAGTAAATATAAAAAATGTTGAAGAAGCAGATATCGACACTATTTTATCTGAAGATATTGATTTTACCGGGGAGCTTACTTTTAAAAAACCTCTTATGATAAAAGGTAAATTTAATGGCACGATCAAATCTTTAAGTGATCTTTATATAGGGAAAAATGCTGTAATTAAAGCCGAAGTTGATGCAAATATTGTATCTATTAAGGGAAATATCGAAGGGAATATCACTTCCAATAAAAGAGTTGAACTATTTTCTACTTCTCAGATAACTGGCGATATATCAAGCCCTACAATCGTAATGGAAAATGGCGCTATTCTGAATGGTATATGTACTATGGAAAAAAAATAGCGGAAGGATTTTATGAAAAAAGTTCTATTTATAATATTAATTTTTGCAATATGTTTTCCTGTTTTTTCAGAAGAGAGACCAGATGCTCTTCAAATGTTCCGCGAAGGGCGGTATGAAGAAGCTGTTAGAATATGCCGTGAAGAACTTGAGACCATGCCCAGAAACCTTGATTCATTTACAGTCCTTGGCTGGAGCCTTATCAGGCTTGGCAGGTATCAAGAGGCGCTTAATTATGGTCAGGCAGCGCTAAGGATTTCAAGATTTGATACCAGAGTTATACAAAATATGGGAGAAGCTCATTTTTATCTTGGGAATAACCAGGAAGCGCTTAGGTTCTTTGAAGAATTCCTTTCTCTTGTAGAAACAGGCGCAAGAGTTGCAGTTACCTACTTTTACATGGGTGAAATATTTATAAGACTAAGAGAGTTTAACCGCGCAGATATTGCGCTCACAACAGCTGTTCATTATTCCCCAAATAATGCGCGATGGTGGACAAGACTTGGGTATGCAAGAGAGAGAGCAGAAGATTTTAACTGGGCGCTTGAGGCGTATGACAGAGCTTTGCGCATTAGTCCAACACATGCAGAAGCAATGAGGGGAAGAAGCAGAGTGCAGTTAAGACTTGCCACATAATTTCTGCAGTAGACTCCAAATTTCCACTAAAAATAATGGTTGATAAAAAAGTAAAAGCTGCATTTTTTACTCTGGGGTGTAAGCTTAATCAGTTTGAAAGCGAAGCTATTGCAGACTCATTTTCTTTGTTGGGCGCAGATATTGTTGCCACAAAAGATAACGCAGATATATATATAGTAAACACATGCACAGTTACATCAAAAAGTGAACAAAAAGCCAGAAGAATAATAAGAAAAATCGCAAAAGACTTTCCCCTTTCCACTATTGTTGTAACAGGCTGTTATGCGCAACTGGAAAAAGAGGCAATAAGCAGTATTGCTGATAATCTGTTTGTTGTGCCTCAGGACAGGAAGGAACTGCTTCTTAAACTGCCTGATTTTATATTTGATCACGGGTTTAGCAAAATAGATTTTATAAATCTTCTTAAAGAAGGTGTTAATGATCCGGGTTTTACAGAAAATAGTTTTTACACATTAAAGAGCGAATATACATTTCACTCAAGAGCTTTTTTGAAAATACAGGATGGCTGTAATAACCTCTGTAAATACTGCAGAGTGCCTCTTGCAAGAGGGAAGTCCAAGAGTATGGAATATCCTGATGTAATATCAAGTATCAAAAACCTTGAGAAAGCAGGGCATAGGGAAGTTGTCCTTACAGGAGTTAATATTTCTTTGTATGAATCAAATAAGATTGATCTTGTTTTGTTAATAGAAAAAATTCTTAACAATACTAAAAAAATAAGAATAAGATTTTCTTCTCTTGAGCCGGACAGTATAGATAAAAGATATCTTGATATTATTGATAAAGAAAGGATATGCAGCCATTTTCACCTTCCTGTGCAATCAGGATCAGATTCTATTCTTGCTTCAATGGGGCGTCTATATTCCAGAGATAAGGTGCTTGAAGCTGTGGAGATATTAAGATCTGCTTGTGTTGATCCAATGATTTCTGCTGATATTATTACAGGCTTCCCAGGAGAAACAGAACAAGATTTTATAGATACCTGCAGCCTTGTGGAACAAGCTGCTTTATCATATTTGCATGTTTTCCCTTTTTCCAAACGGCCGGGAACAGCTGCAAGCAAAATGAAAGGGTTTGTTTCCGAAAGAGTTTCCGGGGAAAGGGCAGGAGCGCTTAGACTGCTTTCAGATAAGCTTTTTGCGAATTATGCACTGCTTTGGGAAAATCGCAAAGTTGAAGCGCTGGTTGAAGGAATTTATGATAAAGCAGAAAAAAAATGGAGCGCTCTTTCCGGCAATTACCTAAAGCTTGTTGTTAGCGGAGTTCCTGACTTTGCAGAGAATGATCTCAAAGGTTTAATTGCTAAGTGTGCGGTAAAAAAACACAAGGCAGATACTGGAAACAGCTTTGATGCAGAATTTATTTCACTTGTTTAAGTATAGAGATTTATTGGAAGGCATCAAGAATGCTCTTGCCAGGCAAAAAATAGCGATTAATTACAAAAATTTTGATTACTTGTTGACAAAGATAACAAATATTGATAAATTGCCAAAGTCCAAATAAATTTGGGCCGCTAGCTCAGCAGGTAGAGCAACGCTCTTTTAAGGCGTGGGTCGATGGTTCGATCCCATCGCGGCTCAATACAATGCTTAAAATCTAAGTATTGTTTTTATAAGTCTCCTTCGTCTAGTGGTTAGGACAGCGGGTTTTCATCCCGCTAACAGGGGTTCGACTCCCCTAGGAGATGATATTTAATTTCTCATAATCCAAAATTACTTACACAAGAGTTGTGTCTGCTTGGGGTTTCCAATAAGGATAGCCCATTAGTTTTTTTAACTTGTATGTACAAATCATCGAAAGTAATATTATAATAAGCTAAGTATATTATTAATAAATAAGGAAGATCCTATGAAAATCGGAATAAAACTGGTGTTAATCATCAGTGCGGTTAATTTGGTCTGTATCGGTGCTTTGACTGTAACTTCTCTTGTGCTTACATCAAATGAAATCAGTTTTCTGGCAAATGATAAAGTCAGTACCATAACAGAAGTGACAGCAGCTCAGGTCAAGTCATATCTGGAAGTCCCTTTAGATGAAATTCGGGCGCTTGCTCAGTTTATGTCCCATCTACATGAATGTGGAGAACCCAGAGACCGACGCGAAATTCTAAAAGTTATGCTTTATAGTTTGGCTAAGGAGAATCCAAATTTTGTGGGAGTATGGGCAGTCTTTGAACCCAATGCTCTTGACGGCATGGATGCCTTTTATGCCAACACACCTGGTACCGATGCTTCGGGAAGGTTTAAAAGCTATTATACATACGAAAATGGTCAGGTAGTCCTGTCCATGTCTACTGGTTATGATAACCAGGGAAGCGCTGGAGATTTTTATAATACCAGCTTCAGATCTGGCAGAGAGGCGATAATTGAACCTTATCGCTATAATATAAGAGGAAGGGATTTACTTATCACCAGCGCTACTGTACCGATCTGGAGAGGCACCCAGGTAATAGGGGTAGCAGGGGTAGATCTGGAACTTTCCCGAATTCAGGAAATGGTAAGTCAGATTAGGCCGTTCGGAGTCGGAGTATCCGGGGTGTTCAGCAGTACCGGCTTAATTGTAGCCCACCCAGACCCATCCCGGCTTGGAAGAAGGGCGCAGGAAACTGAAGGAGATATGTTAGGAGCGCATCTGAATGATTTTCTGCGCACAGTACAGGATGGTACAAGTTATAATACTACAGTAACTGCACCCGGTACTAATGCAAAAATGATGCTGGTATCTCAGCCGTTTAAAGTCGGGGGCAGCGTTACGCCCTGGTCTGCAGCAACTATTGTGCCGGAAAGAGTAGTAATGGCAACGGTGTATCGTATGACCACGATTTTTATAATACTTGGCGTGGCGATTCTTGGAATTATAACCATTATTATTCTGATTGTAGCCCGTACCATTACAGCGCCTCTCAAATCCATGGAGCAGGTGTTTGAGTATGTTGGTGAAGGGGACTTTACCCGTAGCCTGGAATCCCACAGTAAAGATGAAATCGGCAACATAAGTCGTTCCTTTAACATCACTATGGAAAAGATCAAGGATCTTGTCAAAAACATCAAAAAAGAAGCAGCAGTGTTGTCCGAGCTGGGTAATGAGCTTGCAAGTAATATGAACCAAACTGCTGCGGCAGTAAACCAGATCACTGCCAATGTGCAGAGTATCAAGGGGCGGGTTATCAACCAGAGCGCCAGCGTTACCGAAACTAGCGCAACAATGGAGCAGATCACGTTGAATATCAATAAGCTTAACAACCATGTAGAAAAGCAGTCAGGCTCTGTTTCCCAATCTTCTTCTGCTATTGAGGAAATGCTTGCCAATGTTCAGTCTGTTACTCAAACCCTTATTAAAAACATGGAAAATGTAAATGCCCTTACATCTGCTTCTGAAGTAGGCCGTAACGGATTACAGGAAGTATCAGCAGACATACAGGAAATTGCCCGCGATTCTGAAGGGTTGCTGGAAATTAATGCGGTAATGGAAAACATCGCGAGTCAGACCAATCTGCTTTCAATGAATGCGGCGATAGAAGCAGCCCATGCCGGAGAATCTGGTAAAGGGTTTGCGGTAGTAGCTGACGAGATAAGGAAGCTTGCGGAAAACTCCGGGGAGCAGTCCAAAACAATCAGTACAGTTTTGAAAAAGATAAAAGCATCTATCGACAAGATCACGCTTTCAACAGAAAATGTATTATCCAAGTTTGAGACCATTGACGCGGATATAAAGACAGTAACGGAACAGGAAGAAAACATCCGTAACGCAATGGAAGAGCAAGGTCAGGGGAGCAAGCAAATACTGGAAGCTGTTGGAAACCTTAACGATATTACCAAGCAGGTAAAAAGCGGATCAATGGAAATGCTTGAAGGTTCAACAGAAGTTATAAGGGAAAGTAAAAACCTTGAGATGGCGACACAGGAGATCTCCGGAGGAATGAACGAAATGGCAATTGGAGCAGAGCAAATTAATATTGCTGTGAATCGTGTTAATGAGTTAAGTGAGAAAAATCGGGAGAACATTGATGCGTTGATGAAGGAAGTATCACGTTTTAAAATTGAATAAATGCATCGTGGTTTCAGGTTTTGAAGAAATTTATTAGTGTTGAAGGGGTTAATACCCCGAATACAAATACCTTATATAAGAGCAACAACCCCGCCTTTTTGGGCGGGGTTGTTAATTTAAGATATCCATAAACGATGTGTTATTGATGTTAATATATTGGCTTTACTGAGAGAATCAAATATGGATTTGCAAAACAGAAAAAGGAAAAGTAAATGAAATATATTGTTACAGAAGATCATAGAACAGAATTTCCAAATCCAATAAAGCTGGAAAAGGGAGAAAAAGTCATTACAGGGGAAACATCTGAAGAAACCATAGGAGAAACACAATATGATGAAAATTGGCCAAATTGGACTTTTTGTGCAAAAATGGATGGATCAAACAAAGGCTGGGTTCCCAACCAAATAATCAAGTGTGAGGATAATTTCGGATATATTATTGAGGATTATTCAGCAAAAGAATTGGATATAGATAGTGGAGCTGTAGTGAAAGGGATCAAAGAATTAAATGGCTGGTTGTGGGCAGAAAATGAAAAAGAAGAAGGGTGGATACCAGTGGATAAAGTGAGGAAAGTTGAATAAACGATAATATTATAGAATTGAATAGCGAAATTCAAATACGCTTCGCATAACGAAATAACGGAAAAATTATATCGCGCATAACTGCGTTAAAATAAGCTGACAAATCATTTATAGACAATGCGTTCTCTTGCAAAAACTGATGTTATAGTGTATAGTAAATAAGCAGGGGTGAACTTAATGAATGAATCCGCAAATCAAAAACAGGATATGATGGCAAGTATTCTAAATGGCATAAGCGCAATGATTTATGTGACTGATTTGGAAACCGATAAGATCTTGTTTATAAACGATTATATGAAGCAGCATTTCAGAATCAAGGGCGATGTAGTCGGACAGCCCTGTTATAAAGTATTAAATCAGGGTATAGACAAGAGATGTGATTGGTGCCCCTGCCACCAGCTGGATAAAGAGCCGGATATAGAAGTTGTTTGGGAAGAACTTAATACTTTAACAAAATGCCACTACCGAAATACCGATAAATACATTGATTGGCCCGGTGGCAAAAAAGTGCATATCCAACATTCTGTCGATATAACCGATGCTAAACAAATGCAGGAAACGCTTAAGCAGAATAATATTTTGCTTAACACAGTAAACCATGCGGCAGAGGTTTTGCTTACTAATGATGTGGAAAACAGTTTAGATTCACTCATGGCGGGAATGGAGCTCGTGGGACGCTGTTTGGACCTTGACCGCGTTCAAATTTGGCTCAATGAGATAATAGACAATGTCCCTGTAGTTGTCCATAGATATGAGTGGTTAAGTGAGATTGGGCAGCAAAGAGCAGAAGTTCCCATTGGTTTGAAATTTTCACACACCGAAATTTTCAGATGGAAAGAAATGTTTTTACGTGGCGAATACATAAACACGCCATTATCCGAACTGCCGCAGGCAGAACAGGATTTTTTGAATGTATATGAAATTAAATCCATTGTTATGATCCCATTGTTTGTGAATCAAAATTTTATAGGTTTTTTCAGTGTTGACGATTGCCGCAAGGAGCGCAAATTCACTAATGATGAAATAGTCATTCTCTCTTCAACAGGCTCAATGTTTGCCAGTGTTTTTAATCGCATAGAACAAGCTAAAAAAATGACAGCAAATACTGAATATAATAATAATTTACTGCAGGCCGTAAATAAGTCAGCGACTTTTCTCCTGAACACTGATATTGAATCCTATATAAAAGATTTACATCAAAGTATGAAGGTGATTGGTGAAGCGGCAAAGGTTGACCGCGTGTATATCTGGAAGAATCACACGATAGATGGAATGCTTCACAGTACACAAATATGCGAGTGGTCTGCAGGAGCAGAGTTGCAGCAGGATGATAAATACACGGTGAACATGTCATATAACGAAGCTTTGCCTGGGCTGAAAGACCTCTTTTCACGCGGACAGTGCCTCAAAGGCATTGTCAAGGAAATGTCCCCCAAGTATCAGGATTATTTTTATCCGCAAGGCATTGTCTCCATCATGATGATGCCAGTGTTTATGCATGAGCAGTTTTGGGGGTTTGTTGGTTTTGATGATCGCAAAAATGAGCGGATATTTTCTGAAAAAGAAGAATCAACCCTGCGTTCTGTTGGCTTGTTGTTCGCTCATGCCCATCACCGCAATAAAATGATTTTAGACATTCGCAATACCTCCGAGAAGTTGGAAGCTGCCCTTGAGCAGGCAAATATTGCAAGCAAAGCCAAGAGCGATTTTCTGTCCAACATGAGCCACGAAATGCGGACACCTATGAACGCTATCATTGGCATGACGATTATAGCGAAGCAAGCAGTAGGACTGGATGCTAAAAATCACGCCCTGAACAGAATTGGAGACGCCTCTTCCCATTTGTTTGGAATAATAAACGATGTACTCGACATGGCAAAGATTGAGGCACACAAGCTGGAGCTTGTACTTGTTGAGTATAATTTTGACAAAATGCTGCAAAAAGTTATGTCAGTTATCAATTTCCGGGCTGATGAAAAAAAGCAGATAGTTAACATCAAAATTGATAATTTCATACCTCGGTTTCTTGTGGGAGACGATCAACGTCTGGCACAGGTTATTACAAATCTGATGGGCAATGCCGTCAAATTTACCCCTGAAAACGGAAACGTCCTGCTTGAGGCGGTTTTGACCGAGGAAATTGATGGGGTTTGTGAGCTGCGTATTGAAATAACCGACAACGGCATCGGTATATCGCCTGAGCACCATGGGCGGTTATTTCAGGCATTCGAGCAGGCAGATAGCGAAATAAGCCGCAAGTATGGAGGTTCGGGACTGGGGCTTGTAATTTCCAAACGCATCATAGAACTGATGGGTGGCAGTATTTGGGTAGAATCTGAATTAGGAAAGGGTGCAAAATTTATTTTTACCGTAAAAGTATTACGCGGTAAAAAGAGTTCCCGTTCAATGCTTGCATCCGGTATTAACTATAAAAATATACGGGTTCTGGCTGTGGATGATATGATTGAAACGCGCCTACTGTTTAAAGCACTATTCGACCAGCTCGGCATGCACTGCGATACAGCGGATGATGGGCTTGATGCTTGCCGGGTCATCGAAGAAAATGGTGTGTATGACATATATTTTATTGATTGGCGTATGCCAGGCATGGATGGCATAGAACTGACAAAAAAAATTAAATCAATAGAACCAAAAAGGCCATCTGTGGTGATTATGATTACAGCTGCGGACTGGAGACAGATCAGAGACGAAGCAATGAAAGTAGGCGTGGATAAGCATCTAATCAAGCCGCTGTTTTCATCCATGATTATTGATTGCGTCAATGAATGCTTAGGCATAGAAGATCCTGGTAAAGATCCTTTACCAGTACAAGGTGAGTTTAAAAATAAAAGGTTGCTGGTTGCTGAAGACATAGAAATTAACCGCGAAATACTTATAGCGTTGTTGGAAAATACCGGATTGATTATTGACTGCGCTGAAAACGGCCAGGAAGCATTGGATATGATAGAGGCTGCTCCCGATAAATATGACATTGTATTTATGGATATACAGATGCCTCAAATGGACGGGCTTGAAGCAACACGTCAAATACGCGCTCTGCCTGCTCTTCAAAATATCAAATTGCCTGTCATAGCGATGACTGCAAACGTTTTTAAGGACGACATTGAAGCGTGTCTCGCAGCTGGAATGAACGACCATCTCGGAAAACCTCTTGATATAGATAAGGTTTTGGATAAACTGCGTGAATACATTTGAATATGCTGTTATTCCGGAATTCGTATAGATCGTTTCAATACAACGTACGGAAATTAATTTTCCAGTTTCCATCCAAAATCATTATGATAAATCATAAGCTTTGTCATACCGCCATCAATACAAATATTTTCTCCTGTTATAAATTCAGCCTTGTTGCTGCACAGATAAAGCGTCATATTGGCAATATCAAGCGGGTTCCCGACTCTTCCTGCGCAATGCTGGAGAGCATCCGGGCCTTCATGTGCTTTGAATGAGGTATCTATCCAGCCCGGAGAAATTGAATTTACCCTTACTTTACCGGCAAGGCTTACTGCCATAGCATGAGTTAACGCTGTGATTCCCCCTTTTGCAGCTGTATAACTTTCTGTATTTGGCTGGCTCATTCTGTCGCGTGACGATGATATATTAACAATGCTTGCTCCTTTTGCAAAATGGTTCATAAAGAGTTTTGCAAGAAAATAGGGGGCAGTTACTCCAACACGCAAAACATAGTTAAAATCATCATAATTGCAGTTTTGGAGTCCACCACTGCTAAGCATTGCATTATTGATAAGGCAGTCCACCTGCCCATAATCTGCAATAACTTTCTCTGCAAATTTTTTTAATATATTCTCATCAGCTATATCGCCTGTAAAATAATCATTTTTTTCTTTGTCGATTATGCACACTTTAGCGCCTGCTTTTTCAAACTCATTACAGATTGTTTTTCCAATTCCATTTGCTCCGCCTGTAACAACTACAATTTTATTTAAAAAATCCATAAATCCTCCATTTTTTATATATCATATTTCTTGCTAATTTTATATGGTTATTAGAGGTTTCCATAAATAATTAAAATGTATATAATGTTTTTATGATCAGTAAGCCAAGTTTAAAACTTAATCTGTTATTTTTTTTACTCCTGCTACTGTTTGCCTATTGCGGTTGCGCAGGGGGGCTTTCAAGAAAAGAAGCAGCAAGACTTTACTTTAATCTTGGCAATGCTTATTTTGAACTTGGTCAAAATGAAAGAGCAATAACAGCATATCTTAGAGCGCTTGATTATGATAGAAGAATGAGAGTAGCTTCATTTAATCTGGCAAAATCTTATATGGAAGAAAATAGATTTTCTGATGCCATCAACATATTAAATAGAATGCTTAGAGACGAGCCCAGAAATGTAATAATTTTATCTGCAAAAGCTTATTGTTTATATAGATTTGGCGACTTTGAAAGAGCGCTTGAGTTATATGAACAGGTTCTTGAAATAGATCCAGGCAATATAGAAGCTCTTTTTAACAGCGCTGTTATTATGTCCGAAGAAGGTTCGCATGAAGAGGCGCTTGAAAAACTCGCGATGCTTAAAACAAGAAGAATAGAAGAAAGCGTTCTTAGAAGAATAAATTCTAAAATAGGTGAAATTTATTACAATGCTGGCGAGCATCGTCAGGCAATAGAGTATCTTAGACATACAGCGGAAAATGAATCTGTCAGTATAGAAATCCTTAAAATGCTGTTTAACTCCTATGTGGAAATTCGTGCATATGCTTCTGCTGTTGATATGGGGACCCGAATATTAGACAGGGAAGAAGACAAAGATGTATTATTTCAGATGTCTTTTATATATCTTACAGCAATAGAAGATACTGATAGGGGTATTTCTTTTCTAAGGCAGGCAATATCCGCAGGATTTTCTGATATGGAAAAAGCATCTTATTTGCTGGAAAATGCTCCAAGGGGAGTGACAAGAAGAATTTCTGATATTCTTAGAGCGGAAAGGCTTTTGGATTGATAATTTTTGGACGATTATTATCTATAGCTATTTACTTTTTGAAACAGGAGTTTTTCATAAAATGAACAAAAGAATAACTATTGTAATATTTGTTTTGTTATTTTCTATTATAATACCTCAATCCAATGTTTTTGCAAGAGGATGGAGGGGAGATACCAGGTTGGGCTTAGGTTTTGGTATGCCAAATACAGTTCTTATTTTTCGTACTGGCCCTTATGATATAAAAGTTGGATATGACTTTACATCTGGCTCAGAGTATTTTTTTCTCAATGGTTCATATATGGCTGTTAACTCAAGACCTTTAAATCATATATTTAGCGCCTCCCTTGGGCTTGGGCTGTTTTGCAAAATCTTTTTTGGCGATCAAGAAGATAGATTTATGGGAGGGGTAAATGTCCCTGTTTCTGCTGAAATTTTTTTTATCGATAACTTTCTGCAGTTTTTTGCAACAGTAGCTCCGGGGCTTGAGCTTTATCCCAAGCCTATGTTTACAACCAAGGCAATGTCGTGGTGGCTCGGTTTTACAATTATGCTTGATTAGAATTCTATCATGTTAGCTTATCTATAGTGGAAAATAGGGGGAAAGCGCATGATTTTGAATAATATTTTCAATTTGGGGGGAAACTAGATGAATTTGAGTTCAAAGCAAATTATTATTGTGATAGTTATTATTGTAGTAGCAATAGCTGGTATTACAACAATTCTATTAACCTAAAGGTGGTTAAAGCTTTTTATGGAAGCTTTATATTAAAAAAGTAAGGTTTTGGATTTTTATAAAAACTAAAACTTAATTCCAATCTTTTCTTCTTTTTTATTGTCAATTCATGCCCCGTCGTGGGACGGGGTTTGTGGTTATAGCATAAGATTTTCTTTCTTCGTTAATCTGCAAACTATTTTAATTAGGCTGATACCGATACGGGCTTATTTTCGCTAAATTTATGTAAAAACAAGGTGTTTTATAATTTCACGCGCTGTTTCTGGGGCAGTTGTAAAATCTATATGCTTATAAGTTGTTGTTGAAGATATAAAACTTTTGCACTCTTGGTAGCTTTTTAGCTTATTGGTTACCAATATATCCTCTTCTGTGGTTTTATAATAACTATTGCCGCATATTGCACATGTACTCTCATTTTCATCATCAGTCTGAAAAAAACTATTGATATTTCCACAACTATTACATGCATATAATGCTGAAGTATTATTGTTAATATTTTCGCTATCGATTGTAATAATCTTATCAAACGAGATCTCATTAAGTAATTCTGAAATAAAATCTGTATCATAGCTGTTGCAAAGAAAAAGAAAATAGTCTTGAAGTTTTTCTGCTTTGATTCTTTGTTCAATATAATTTTTTATCTGAGAAATATTAAGCTGACTTCCAATTCTAAATTTTTCACTAACAAAAAGGGGTAGTTTTAATACACTCGACAAGCGGTCAGAAATCATCATCATGTTGAGTAGGGGATTGCCAAATATAAAAATCTTAAGCATTGTGTATTTTATATAGGGCCGCTTTTTCTGATTAAGGCTAAAAAAGACCTTGCATTTTAGCGATTCAGTATGTGTTATCTTCTCATCAAAGTATCGAGTGCATATATTGCAGGGTGAATATTTTTCACAACATTCATTGCAGCAAAATAGAGATTTATCTTTGATTTCTGTCTCAATATACTTACCACAATTAACACATCTATTATAAGCAGGTTTTTTATCACTCATACTGGTCTTAATATACCATTTTTCCAGAATATTTAAGCCAAAAATATACTTTTAATATATAAAATATTTTTATAAAAAAATAAAAAAAATGTTGACATATATTATTCTTAGGGTTATACTAATTTTCGCTTTCAATGAAAATCATTTGAGGCCTACAGTTAATAGTTAACCAAAATAATAAATATTAGCTATTTAGATCTTTAACAGAGAATAAGAGAAGGACCTGAAGCGGGTCAAGGAGAGAGGAATCTCTCAATATGTTTATGAAGCAGGAATGTGGAGTAAATATGACCAGTTTTTAACTTTGAGAAAAGCTAAGGACAAAACAAAACTAATTAAAGCTATCTGGCTCGCAAGAGTCGGATGGAAATAAATAATGGAGAGTTTGATCCTGGCTCAGAACGA
>WQZP01000035.1 GCA_009780675.1 Spirochaetaceae bacterium
AGTAGAATTA
The DNA here is from genome assembly GCA_009780675.1 of Spirochaetaceae bacterium. GTDB lineage: Bacteria > Spirochaetota > Spirochaetia > CADAEX01 > CADAEX01 > WQTU01. Next base: position 11 of record WQZP01000035.1, read on the forward strand.
ATTGTACACACTTCTCCTGGATTTTTTTCTCCTAAGCCATTTCTTTTTGACCGTGGAGATTCCAGTAGGGATTCCATAAGGGAGTGGTGGCTAGAGATAGAAGGCTAGAGGCGTAGTGTCAACTTATTAAAAACCAGATGCAATAATTGACTTTATCTATAAAATTCTGGAACGTGTATTGTGAAGAATAGAAAAAGGAGATGTCAGGATCACAGATTACGCAATGGATAGTAGATTGGCCTACGGACTATTTTCATTCAAACAAAAACTCTATACGCGAAAATACTCTATTGCGTCTTTTCTCGCTTTTTCAAGAATATCTTTATCTTCGATAATATTTGCGATTTTAAATTCTGCAAATCCAGACTGCCTTATCCCTGTAATATCCCCATGCCCTCTAAGTTTGAGATCTTCTTCTGCAATTTTAAAACCATCGCTGTTTTCTTTTATAACTCTAAGTCTTGATTTTGCTTCATCAGTAAGCTCTCTGGAAAAAACCAGGAATGTATAAGACTGATCCTCACGGCGTCCAATTCTTCCTCTAAGCTGGTGCAGAGCTGTTAGCCCAAATCTTTCAGCATGATCAATTACCATGCATGTGGCTTTTGGCACATCAACTCCAACTTCCACAATACTTGTAGCCACAAGTATATTTATTTTTCCGGATGAAAAATCTTTCATCACCTCTTCTTTTATATCTTCATTAAGACGTGAGTGTAACATCGCGCATTTATATTCAGGAAAAATTTTCTCGTCAAGATGTTTAAACATTGTTTCTGCGTTTTTAAGATTAAGTACTGATGACTCTTCAATAAGCGGATATATAAAGTATGCCTGAAAACCTTTTTCAAGTTCTTTTTTTACCCAGTCATAAACTTTCTGTATATTTTCCTGAAAAGCAGAATAAGTTATTATAGGAATGCGGCCTTTGGGCATTGTTCTTATTGTTGAAATAGCAATGTCCCCAAAAAAGGTCATTTGAAGTGTTCTTGGAATAGGGGTAGCTGTCATCATAAGGTAATCAACATTTTTTCCTTTTTCAGCAAGAGCTGTCCTTTGGCTAACTCCGAATTTATGTTGTTCATCTACAATAACAAAACCAAGATTTTTAAATTTTACAGGATCGGAAAGGAGAGAGTGTGTTCCTATAATAAGGTCTATATCTCCTGCCTCAAGAGCATCGCGCACATACTTTTTTTTTGCTTCGGGAATTCTCCCTGAAAGAAAAGCCATTTTTATATTTGTATCTGAAAAAAGTTTTGAAGCTGTTTCAAGGTGCTGCTTGGCAAGCAATTCTGTTGGAGCCATAAACGCTACCTGATACCCGGACTCAATATAAGGAACTACAGAAAGAAACGCAACAATTGTTTTTCCGCACCCCACATCTCCCTGTAGTATTCTATCCATTGGAGAAACAGAGATGCTGTCATTATAAATTTCTTCTATTATTGTTTGCTGATCTGGTGTCAGGGAAAATGGAAGGGTGTTTAATATTTTACTTTGTAGTGTACGCGGCAAAACTCTTTTTTCCCTTTTCTGTGTTGTTTTTTCTTTTTTTAATTCTATTATGGTTTTTTGAAAAATAAAAAACTCTTCATATTTTAAAATTTTAACAGCATCTTCAAGAAGTTGCCTGCTCTCCGGAAAGTGTATATTTGAAATTGTTTTTGCCTGTGTTAAAAAATTATTTTTGTTTATAATACATTCAGGCAAAATATCTTTCGCATATCTCCCTTCTGTCTCAATTGCGCTGCGTATTATTTTCCGTAAAAACCCCTGTGTAAGATCTGATGTTAAAGGATATACAGGAATGATTTTAAGAAAATTTACAGGCGAGCTATTTGATTTTTCATATTCAAAGTTACTGGACTGGATTTCCCCAAACCGCATGGAAAAGGTTCCGTAAATATAATAAAACTCTTCCGGTTGTATGGAGTTAGCAAGAAAATTCCTTCCAAAGCAAACAAGCGTTGCCTGATCAGAATCATCGCTGATATGTATTTTAAGTGTTTTTTTGCTTCCATGAAAAAAATAAGAAAAATCATCAACTTTGCATAGTGCAGTAATTGTAACATGCTCTCCGTTGTTTTTTCTAACATCGGAAAGTGATGAAATAACATCCCTGAATTCATAAGCGCGGGGAAAGTAATATAACAGATCACTTACAGAGGTAATACCTGCCTCTTTTAGATACTTTATGGAGACACTTCCGACCCCTTTAAGCATTTTTAAAGAAGGCATTTTTTGCACACCCTGTTAGAACTAAATTTGTATAGCTAATGCTACAAGAAAACTGACCAGGAAATTACCAGCAAAATAAAGAATTACTATTGCAATACCTGAAAGCATTAAATTTGCGCTATAACTGCTATTCCTTGTAAAAATCGATGAAATCCTTAGGGATAAAGGCCCTAATAAAGAATCAATGGCTGTTAATACAGGAGCATGAGCATTTGGTTTTACAAGAGCAATTATAAACCTTATCAGGATAATAATAAAAAGAAAAAACATCAATGAAGATAACGCGCCCCACATTGCTCTTATACAAATTGCTACTATTATGCCAAATGTAATTGTTCCTGCCATGCCAATCTGTCTGACAATATCTCCAACAATTACAAGCGTTGCTAACGCTACAATAGGAGAAAAATCAATATACCCTATACTAAAAATAGGTTTTTTGAAAAGATTCAAATATGGATCGCACAGCTTTGCCAAAGCTCCTTTTTGATTGGAAGCAGGCAAAAGCCACGATAGTACAATTCTTATTATAATAAGAAGCATGAAAATGGAAATTATTGCAGAAATAGCATCTATTAGATTTTGTGACATAATTACCTCGTTTTTATGTTTTATATATTACCGGGTATTGATACCCTTTATTCTCTCCAGACCGATTTTACAAATGGATATTGTTCAACTTCCTTAATAAAAACATCGTCTGAAATAGTCATCACTTGCGGAGCTGCTTTTATTATTATTTCTTTGTTTGGCTTTTCATCTATATGAAAAAATACCTGACAGCTGCCATTGTTTTCAAGTAAAAATGATTTAAATGTATCAAGGTCCTCCTGTGTAATCTTATCGGAAAAAGCAAAATGCATTTCTTTAAAACTTGCTTCTTCAAGCTCTTCTGGCACTGAAACTTTTTCACATATTAGCTTGGGTTCAAAACTGTTTTTGTCAACCTTTACAGTAAATCCAAGAGCTTTTTCTTCTAAAACAAGATATCTGAAATTATTCCATACAGAAGGAAACATTACAACAGATATTTCTCCATCATATGTTTCAATTGTGATTGATGCCATTTGTTCCATTTTTTTTGTTGGAAATTGTTTAATTGTTTTGACTGTGCCAAGTACAATATATTTCCTGTCTGATGCTGATCTTTCCAGATTATTTGTTTTAAGAGTAACGCATCTATCATATATGTTTTTATATTCTTTTAATGGGTGCCCGGAAAAATAAAACCCAAGATTCTCTTTTTCAAATGCAAGAAGCTCTTTTTCCGGCCACTCAGGCACTTCCTCAAGTTCGATTTCAGGAAACTCAGTTTTGTCAGAAGAATCAAATAGCGAAGTTTGCCCGTATTTTCTGTTTTCCTGTTCACGGGAAGCTGTTTCAACAAGCCTTTCGAGATTATTAAAAAGCGTTGCTCTACCATGTTTCTCAATATTGTTAAAAAGTCCGGATTTTATAATTGTTTCAAGAACTTTTTTATTTATTACGTGCAAATCATTTCTGTCTATAAAATCTGTGAAGCTTTTATATAATCCGTTTTCTTTTCTCTCTCTTAAAATTTCCTCAACAGCAGCGCTACCTACATTTTTTATTCCAATCAATCCATAAATGATTTTTTTATCTTTTGCTGTAAAGTTCTTCTCTGAAAAATTTATATCTGGCGGAAGTATTTCAAGCCCCATATTTCTTGCCTCTGCAATATATTCAGAAAGCTTATCTGTATCATTTATTTCATTCGTGAGGTTGGCAGACATAAATTCAGCAGGGTAGTTGGCTTTAAGATACGCAGTTTGATATGCAAGGACAGAATAAGCTGCAGCGTGTGATTTATTAAAACCATAGCCAGCAAAAGGGAGAAGCATTTCGAAAATGTCATCGGCAAGTTTTTCGGTATATCCGTTTTTCTGCGCCCCTTCGATAAACTCACTCTTCATCTTTTCCATTTTAGCAACATCTTTTTTGCTCATTGCACGGCGCAGGATATCAGCTTTTCCAAATGAAAATCCTGCAATTATGCGGGCAACCTGCATAACCTGCTCCTGGTAAACTATAACACCATAAGTAGGTTTTAAAACATCTTCAAGTGAAGGATGGGGGTATTTTATTTTTATTTTTCCGTTTTTTGAATCAATAAATTGAGGTATATATTGCATTGGTCCTGGGCGGTAGAGTGCATTTAATGCAATAAGATCTTCGATTTTACCAGGCTTTGCATCTTTAAGAATTTTCCGCATACCCTGACTTTCAAACTGAAATATACAAGCGCTTTTTCCCTCTCCAAGCATACGAAATGTTTTTTCATCAAATTCAGGTATTTCTTCAATATTAAAGTTTATCCCTTTTTTTCTTATAAGGTCTTCTGTATTTTTTATGAGGGTAAGTGTTTTGAGGCCAAGAAAATCCATTTTTACAAGACCACACTCTTCAAGCTGCTCCATTGTGAACTGGGTGGAAACAGCTCCTGTTTTTGTATCTTTGTAAAGAGGGACATAATTTGTAAGCTCTTCTTTGCCAATGACAATTCCGGCAGCGTGTAACGATTGGTGCCTGTTTAATCCCTCAAGTGTTCTTGAAATATCAACAAGCTTTTGATATATGCCGCCTCTGTCAATAATCTTTTTAAGATCTTCTTCTTTTTCTATTGCATTGTCGAGGTTTTTTGCATCAGAAGGGACAAGTTTTGTTATTGTATTGGCTTCTTCATAGGGGATATCAAGAACCCTTGCAACGTCTTTTAATACTGCTTTTGCTTTTAATGTTCCAAAAGTAATAATTTGTCCAACTCTTTCAGAGCCATATTTTCGGGTAACGTAATCAATGACTTCCTGTCTTTTTTCAAAGCAAAAGTCTATATCAAAGTCAGGCATTGAAATTCTTTCAGGATTTAAAAACCTTTCAAAAATAAGCCCATATTTAAAAGGGTCTATATTTGTTATAAAAAGAGCATAAGCAACAACCGAACCTGCGCCAGAACCGCGACCTGGCCCTACTGGCACCCCATTTTCAAGCGCATATCTTATAAAATCCCAGACAATAAGAAAATATCCTGTAAAACCCATGGAAATTATTTCTTGAAGCTCATAATCAACACGCTCCTGTATCTCCGGGGTTATTTTCTCATATCTTTTTTCAACTCCTTGTTGTGTGATGTAACGAAGGTAGTCATCAGGAGAATCGAATTCCTGAGGTATTTCAAAATCAGGTAAAAGAGGGCCTGGCAGTTTTAATTCAATATTACAGATATCTGCGATTTTTTTTGTATTTTCTATGGCCTCTGGTACTGCCTTAAATATCTCTTTCATCTCTTCGGAAGATTTTAGATAATACTCTTTTGTTTCAAAAATAATACGGTTGGCATCAGAAAGTTTTTTCTGTGTACCTATACATAGTAAAACTTCATGCGCTTCGGCATCTTCCTTGTTGACATAATGGATATCATTTGTCGCAACAACCGGAATACCTGTTTTCTCTGATATTTTGCATAAAGCTTCGTTTGCAATTTTCTGCTTTGGAATCCCATGGTTCTGAAGCTCTAAATAGAAATTCCCTTGTCCAAAAAGAGCATTATATTCAAGCGCTGTTTTTAAAGCTTCCTCTTCTTTTTTATCAAATATAAGCGATGGTATAAGCCCCGAAATACAGGCGCTTAGACAAACAAGGTTCCCGCTGTACTGTTTTAATGTTTCAAGGTCTATTCTTGGTTTATAATAAAAACCTTCTATATAAGAGATCGAAGTAAGCTTGATGAGGTTATTGTATCCTATGCTGTCTTTTGCAAGCAAAATAAGGTGATGGTATTTATTGCCATCTTCTGTGCCGCTTTTTAACTTCATAGAGCTGGGCGCAACATAAAATTCATTGCCAAGTATGGGTTTTATCCCATTTTTTATACATTCTTTATAGAATTCAAGCGCCCCAAACATATTTCCGTGGTCAGTTATCGCAAGGCTTTCCATGCCAAGGTCTTTTGCTTTTTTAATAAGCCTTGGGATGCTTGCTGCGCCATCGAGAAGTGAAAAATCTGTATGATTATGAAGATGTACAAAATCCGACATAATTTATCTATTTATTGATACTATAGCTTATTTCACTATGCGTTGCAAACAAAAAGCAATTATCAGCAAAACTGAATTTTATACTGATTTTTGTGGGAAAGAGTCTTGTTTAAGTCGTAAAATAGGGTAGTTTTTCTTATTTTTCCCTATTGATCTATCTTATCATTAATTTCAGGGGAAGCGCTTGCAACAGCATCCGGGAATACTATTTCGAATATTTCCGCGTTAAACACTGAATTAGGGAAATCGTATAATGCTGAATTAAGCAAAGCTTCCCTGCGGATATTTTGAGCCGGTGGCAATGACAGAGCAGTTTGCAACAAGATAGCAGATTGAATATCAGAATCCCTTGATGAAAGTGATGAAAGACGCACATAGTTATTATCCAGAGCAATATTTGCCTGGCGTGCTGGATCAAAGCCTCTGACTTGTAGAAAACCATTGTTTTCTGTTTCAGGATAATAAACCACTACGCTTTTGCGCGACAGAATTATGCCAGATACATCAACAGGTCTGGGCGCTCTGAACAAATTAGCGCTTTCATCAACCACTACCGCAAGGCTCCCGCCCACACCAACTTGTGCAGCAAAAGCATAACCCTCGGTTCCGTTATCACGGCTTACAGCTATAAAGTCGAAAACTCTTCCATCCTCAAGTGTCATTCGCCTGGTTTCTCCGGTCAATATCTTTTCTCCCAAAGACATCCCTGCTGCCCATCTGACTCTGGTTGTTTCATCTCCAGCATCATCCCCTAATATTGTATAAAACGCTGTGTTTGCCCTCAAAGCATAACCTTGATTTCTTATACTCGAAATCTCTACTGAGTCATTCCCCGCAGAAGCTCCGTTCCGGACTGCTGACCCATGTTCTCTTTGGCAGGAAAAAAACAATAAAATGCTCATTACAAGCGATAAAAGTATAATTTTATTTTTCATAATTAAAATATATACAGTAATTATGTTCCCTGTAAAGTATCATTTATGCAGTCGCATGATTTTTTTAGGAAAATAACAGGCGAAATTGGCAAAAAAATCATTAAATTCCATAAAAATCATAATATTTTCCAGCTCCAGGACATCTTTTTTTAAAATCTTCAGATTTAAGCCGATAATAAATGAAAGGATGTTTAAAGTGAAAAAAATACTTATATTTTGCGTTTTTATTATTATTTTGTCTTCAATCACAGTAGGGGCAGACACTATATTTGTGTATGTAGAAAAAGGCGATATGGTTATAAACAACAGAATTAGCGAAGATGCCATTGTGTGGGTAACCAGATTTGAAGATGGTATTATGGATATTCTTTTTGAAAGCGGCCATATAGTATTTTCAAATGATTCTGCAAGAAATCAAATACCTGATTTCAGGGCTCTTGACCAACTTGCAAAATCTGGCGGAGCAGAAATCCTTGCCTCTATTGTTTTAAATTTTGAAATTGTTGATGATGCGATAGTAGTATCAGGAGAGTATAAAATATATAATCTATTTACTGATGATATTATCCGCGCAAGCAGTCATGTCTTTAATGACACTTTGCCACAAAGGCGTACGTTAGCTAGTATCGGAGAAAAATTATTTTTGGCAGGTCAAATGGTTGGCAGGCAGATTAGACCAACTATATAAAAAATTTTTTAATAAGTCGGATAAGTCGGAGTTTTTATGAATTATAATAGAAAGATATTTTTCGCGGTATTTCTTTTTTTTATATCCAGTAGTCTGATAACAGCAGATGTTGTCTGGGAAGGAACTGCGGCAATGAGCCGACACGGAGAATTTCCAGTTAATGGATTTTTTGGAGCGTCAAATTCTTTTCGTATAAACACTATTGTTTCTGTGGAGAATGTTAGAAATAATAGCAGAGTAGAGGTAATTATTGTTGATAATCTTAACAATAATAATCTCTTTCTCCTCTTATCCAGAGATGCATCTGAAATGCTTGGTATAAGACAGGATGAAATTTCACCTGTTAAAGTACAAGTAGTCAGGGAAGTAGCTCTTCCTGGCAGTGCTGCACGCAGAGGCGCTGCTGGACCTGCGCCAACAATTCTTGCCAATGTTGAGGAAGTTGAAAATATTTTAGCAGATAGCTCTGCAATGTCTATGGCTGATACTGGTACGCCAGCAGCAGCTACAGTGCCTCGAAGAGTAGTAATTATTTATGATGATGAAGCTATAAGCGATGTTGCAGAAGGAATAATAGATGAAGAGCCTGTAGCTCCCATTGCAGAAGAAAGAGTAGTAACAGGACCGCTGCCCATTGCTACAAGAATAATAGCAGATGAGGCAGAAACAGACGCACTAGCTGTCATAAGAGGGGATAATGTTGCTGAAAATCTTGATTCCGGGGCTGTTTCTGCAATTACTGACGCAGATAACGAATTATTATCTGCTGCGGAAGGCGCTGAGGCAGGGGGTGCGAGAGTATTTTTTCTTAGACCAACAGACCCAAGGCCACCTGTGGTTGATGATGATGCTACAGCTTTATCAGGATTAGTAGCAAGAGATACACCTGTTCCCCATGAAGCGCCTACTGCGCCTGGAAGAAGAGCTGTTGCCGCAGGTTATTATGTTCAGCTTATGGCATTTAAAGATTTTTCAAATGCAGAACAAGTGATGCATACTATAAATATAGGCTATCCTGTAATTATTTATTATAATGTAAGGCAATCTATGTATCAAATAATTGCAGGCCCTCTTAGAACAGATGAAAGAGGAGCTGCTCTCCATAGGGCAAGAAACAGCGGATATAGAGATGCATTTATAACAAGAAGGTGAGTAAAAAGCAGTTAGACCTTTTTTCGGGGTCAAGTGATGAAAACGAGATAGATGAGATAAAAACTCTTACCGATCTATTGCTTAAATATCAACATGAGTATTATGTGCTTAATAAGCCTTCAGTATCGGACAGAGAATATGATTCTCTTTTTGACCGCCTTCAGTTTCTTGAAAAAAAATACCCGCAATATGCAAGCAAAAACTCTCCCACAAAAAGGGTTGGTTCAGACCTTACATCTGATTTGCCGGATGTAAAACATACAATCCCTGTACTAAGCCTTGATAAAGTTTACAATACTCCAGATCTCTTAAAGTGGATCGAAAAATTAAAAAAACATTCTTCCCACCCTGCCTTAATTGTTGAAGAAAAAATCGATGGTGTTTCAATAGTGCTTTATTACAAGGATGGTATTCTTGAAAGAGCTGTTACAAGAGGTAATGGAGAAACAGGAAATGATGTTACAGCTAATGTTAAAACAATAGGAGCAGTTCCTTTAAAGCTTGCGGAAAAAGTTACTGTTGCTGTAAGGGGAGAGATATATCTTCCCCTTAAAATGTTTACTGAAATAAATCAATCTCTTGATAATAAATTCGCAAACCCCCGAAATCTTGCAGCAGGGACAATAAGAAGGATCAAAAGCTCAGAAGTGGGCAAAATGCCTTTGAATATATTTGTATACGAAGGTTATTTTGAAGATCTTGATATACCAACTCATTATGAAATACTTAAAAAACTTCATGATCTTGGATTCCGCTTAAACAAAAAGGCAATGGCATTTGCAGATTCGGATAACGACATATCTGCTGCTTGCAATTCCTGTAACTTTATTCCTGTTTTAAAGATAGCAGATATTGTTTCCTATATAGCAAAAGAGGAAAAAGAAAGAAAGAATCTTGACTATGAAATCGATGGGCTTGTAATCAAACTTGATAATATCAGTGACAGGGAAAAACATGGATACACAGGTCATCATCCAAAATGGGCAGTTGCTTATAAATTTGAATCATCAGAAGCAGAATCAACAGTTAATGCAATTGATATTCAAATCGGAAGAACAGGCAGAGCTACTCCTGTTGCAAAAATCACGCCTGTTGAAATATCAGGTTCTGTTGTATCCAATGTTACACTCCATAATCAGGATTATATTGATTTTCTTTCTTTGTCTATTGACGACAAGGTTACTGTATCTAAAAGGGGAGATGTTATACCAGCCATAGAAAATGTTGTTGAAAAAGGGATACACGGAAGCCATATATGGAAAATGGCAACAAAATGCCCTTTTTGCAAAACCGATCTAATGCCAGATGGAGCGCATCTTTTTTGTAAAAACGACCTTTGTCCTGAAAGAGTAAAAGGGCAAATACTTTTTTTTGCTTCTAAAGACCAAATGAATATAGAAAATCTTGGTTTTGAAACAGTAGAGCTTCTTGTAAGAGAAAAAATTATTACAAATGTTTCTGAGCTTTATGTAAAAGATTTATCTGTGCTTGAAAAGTATGAAGGATATGCTCAGAAAAAAACAGAGCTTATAAAAAGAGGGATTGAAAAAAGCAAAGAAAAACCTTTTAGAACTGTTTTGTCATCTTTGGGAATTCCTGATATTGGCCCAAAAGTTTGCCAGCTTTTGATTGAAGCAGGGATAAATTCCATAGAAGCCATATATGAAATTGCTGAAAATAATAATACAGAAAAACTTCTTGGCATAAATGGGATAGGGGACAAAACCGCGCAATCTTTTATAAAATATTTTAATGATATAAAAATCAGGGAAACAATCAAAAAGCTCTCCGAAGCAGGGCTTTCAATGAAAGAGGGGCAGGCTGTTGTTGGTAATCTGAATCAGACATTCAAAGGCCAATCATGGTGCGTTACTGGAAGTTTTGATAATTTTAAACCAAGGACAATTGCAGAAGATGAGATAAGAAAAAGAGGGGGAGATGTTGTAACCCAAATAAGCGGAAAAACAACTCACCTTTTGAGCGGGCAATCACCAGGCTCGAAACATGAAAAAGCTTTAAAGGCAGAAATAAAAATTGTATCAGAGCAGGAATTTTTAGATTTGCTTAAACAATAAAAATTTATAAAGCCCTGTCCGCAAAGTTGCTTACTTTGCGACAGGCCCAATTAAGGAATCAACTTGAAATATTTAATAAACAGAGCTGTTTCATTTCTTGAAAAAAAAGGGTATGGCATTATACACCCGTCTCAGTATAAAAGTGATATGGAAAAAGAGTTTCTCGAAATATGGGAAAAAGCAAAGCAATACACAATGATCTCTGTTGAAAGAGGATACAATATTTTTAAATCAGTAGAGTATATTGTTAAAAATAATATACCTGGAGATTTTGTAGAGTGCGGAGTGTGGAAAGGCGGCGCATGCATGATCATGGCAAAATCTCTTTTGAACCTTGGAAAGCAGGATAGAAAAATAGTTTTATATGATACTTTTTCTGGCATGACAGAGCCAGATGAAAATGATTGCATCTCATGGACAGGTAAAAACATGAAAGAGAGATGGGAGAAGAGCAAAGGTGATGATGGAAATTTCTTGTGGGCAGCAGGTATTGATGAAGTAAGAAAAAATATGCTCTCAACAGGTTATCCGGAAAATATGCTTGAATTTAATAAGGGAGATGTGTGTAAAACTCTTGATAATACAGCCCCTTTGTCTATTTCTCTTTTGCGCCTTGATACAGACTGGTATGAATCAACAAAAAAAGAACTTGAAGTGCTTTATCCTTTATTGAATAAAAATGGCGTGCTTATTATAGATGATTACGGCCATTTTACAGGAGCAAAAAAAGCAGTTGATGAGTATTTTTCGAATAAAGCAAAGATTTTCTTGAGCCGTATTGACTATACAGGAAGGGTCGGTATTAAATTATAGTTATTGGGGCGTATTTTGGAAAATAATATTCTTTTTAAAACTGTACAGGATAATATCGATAGTGTTCTTGAAGAAATAGCTTCTGCTGCAAAAATGGCAGGCAGAGACCCCAGTGAAATAAAATTAATGGCTGTAACCAAAACAAAACCTCTGGAATATGCAGAAGCAGCTTACAGAGCAGGGATAAGGCTTTTTGGTGAAAATCGTGTTCAGGAAATGGAAGAAAAGTTTAAGCCCCGAAGCGAGTCTGGGACTTGGTCTTTTCATAACGATGCAGAAATACACTTTATTGGTCATTTGCAGCGAAACAAGGTTAAAAAAGCCCTTGCTATTGCATGTGCAGTAGATTCTATTGATAAATACGAAACAGCAGAAGAAATTTCTAAATGCAGCAAAGCTTTGGGGAAAACAACTTCAATACTTATCGAGTATAATACATCTGGAGAGCAATCAAAAAGCGGTTTTGAAAATGAAAAAGAATTATTCGAATCTATAGATAAAATAAGAAATCTTGATAATCTTGATATAAAAGGGTTTATGACTATTGCCCCTTTTACAGATGATGAAAAAGCCATAAGAGAATCTTTTAGAATGCTTGCAAATTTATTCAGGAAAGTAGAAACTATTCACCCTGACCTTAAAATGGATACTCTTTCAATGGGAATGTCTTCTGATTTTAAAATTGCAATAGAAGAGGGATCCAATATAATAAGAGTTGGAACCAGGTTGTTTGGAAGTCGTAATTAAAGGAGCTTTTAGCGTTAGTTAACGTTACAGTGCGGAAATGAAAAAAATTGCTGTTGTTATTTTATTTTTTTTAATTAACTCTATGGTTTTTGCTTCTGGCGGCTTTGATCATCTTTTACCCGAAGAATACAGCCCGGATGAATTCCCTCTGGTTTTAAGAGATATAAGGCGCGCGCAAATTATTCTTGCTGGAAGTTATCCTTTTTCTGTGCTTTTTGCAAGAATAGGTTTGGATCTTTATGATTTTACTGCAAATGGTTTTGATACCAGATTTGCTCCGGCAATGTTTGGCGGAAGTGCAACTGTGGACAGATCAAGCGCTGATGTTAACAAAGTTCTTCTTACAGCTTTAGGTATTTCAATTGGTGTAGCGACTCTTGATTTTTTTATAGGTAAAGCCAAGGCCAGGGGGAAAAGAAATAATGCGAATCAACAAACAGTTCAAAGTAGACAATCTCAACCTGCAGGAAATACGGATAGATAAATATATTTCAGATTATCTGGAAATATTAACACGAAGCCAGCTTAAGGCAAGAGATGCTAAAGTATATATCAATGGAAAAGAAGTTAAATTATCAAGGACAGTAAGAGATGGCGACTCTATTGATATTGAGTATGATTCTGCTCCGGAAGTAGATATCAAGCCTGAAAAAATCGATCTTGATATAATATATGAAGATGAGAATATTGCTGTTGTAAATAAACCTCAAGGGATGGTTGTGCACCCAGCAGCAGGCAATTTTGGCGGAACCCTCGCGAATGCGTTTTTATACCACTTTGGCGATGGTGATTTTGACAAAGAAGATGATGACGTTAGGCCTGGAATCGTACACAGGCTGGATAAAGATACATCAGGTGTAATAATAACAGCTAAAAACAGTCTTGCCCATGAATTCCTTTCGCAGCAGTTCAGAAAAAAAATAGTTAAAAAAAAATATCTTGCAATTGTTAAGGGAAAGATGCGAACACAGGAAGGGGTTATAGAAACCAATCTTGCAAGAGACAGAAACAACAGGAAAAAATTTTCAGTAGTTACTGGAAAAGGAAAAGAAGCTTCAACCAGTTTTCGTGTTCTTAAAGAGTTTGAGGACACATCTCTTGTATCGCTTGAACCAGAGACAGGGAGAACGCATCAGCTTAGAGTCCATATGCAGCACTGCGGATGCCCTATAATAGGAGATCCCCTTTATAGCCGTAAGATAGCAAAGTACGACGAAATTACAATGATGCTTCATGCGTATACTTTGATAATAGAGATTCCAATGTATGGGATCAAAAAATTTCACGCCCCTTTACCCGAAAGATTCAAGAAATTTGTGAGAGAGAATTCTTGAGGGAATACCTCTTAAGATGGACAAGTGTCAGGTTTTATCTTGACTAGTTCAGTTTATATTCTTCCGGTATATCAAGACCAAAGGTTTTACATAGTAGCAATACATCATGGATGTCATTTTCATTATGCTCATATCCTTGATGAAAAAGCAGTTGTGCTTCAGCAGTAAAACACTGCACCGTAATCCCGTCGATTATTCCTTTTCCATTCAGCACATTTGAAGGATACGGTTCTTTATCGAAATAAAATGTATCTGTTCCGTCAAAATCAAGTAAATGGAGGTCAACTAAGCAGCCTGACGAATTTTGCCAAACCGTGTGAACATTAGTAGTATATTCCTTTTTGACTTCACCATAGCCCTTCGATATTAACATCTCAATAAATACATTTGTATATTTGCTATTAATATAAACATCTAAATCACTATGTGGTCTTGATTGAAAGCCTACAAGCGCGGTAATGCCCCAACCACCACCAATCCATGTTGGAGTGCCTGTTTTTTCAATGTCTCTTAACAAATCAACTACATCTTGTTCGCTCATCATAATTATAATCACCACACGTTATATTTAATTGCGCTGCACAAAGGTTTTGCTCTTGTTGGAAGCAACTGATGTCAACAAATCGAAGTATATCCGTGCCTTGCTCAAGCAACAATTCTCTAATTTTATCGTTTATAATAAACCTCCAGTGTCACCATTAGTCTTTCTTATGGTTCTTAACCCAATGCCCAGTATATTCAAAACTTCTGCCGTATGTTCTTACCAATTGTTGTGACAGTGTCGCAACAATTCGCTTGCCGTATTCAGCGCGAGTACCTCCAAGCAAAGCCGAGCCGACGAACTGTCCAATTTCCCAGTACATCAATGTAACTTCACGATTGGCATATGCGCCGGCACTAGCCTTTCGGTTCTCTATAATTTCGGAAACACGGGTAAATAGAGCTTTTTCATCAATCGTTTGATTATTTATCAGAGTAGGTTTCTGTTTTTTCTTATTCATAATAAGTACCTATTTCCCATTATATCACCTTAATTTTAGTACTTGGTGCAAGCATTTTCATTGGTTGCGGCCTCCATGTTCTTCTTCGAATTCAGCAACCCATTCTGCGAGTTTGCGCTGCAACAATGCCTTGTCAGGTAAGTAAAGACTGTACGCCGATGCGTATATGTTTGTGTCTTCCTGGAGGGTCAATTCGACAATATTATCGTTTTTTTGACTGCACATTAAAATGCCTATTGTGGGTTTTTCGAATTCCTGTTTAACATAACGGTCAAAATAATTTACATACATCAGCATCTGCCCCAAATCTTGATGCTTTAATTTTCCAACTTTTAGGTCAATTATTATGTAACATTGAAGTAAGCGGTTATAGAATACCAAATCAACATAAAAGGAATCTTCATCAAATGTGAATCTTTTTTGCCTTGCTTCAAATAAAAACCCTTTTCCAAGTTCCAATAAAAATTTTTGTATATTATTTATTAGAGTTTGCTCCAATTCTGTCTCACTATATTCTGACCGTTCCTCAAGTCCGGTAAATTCAAATATATACGGCGTTTTGAATAAATCCCTGGGATTTTCTAATGCCTGCCCCTCATTCGCCAGTGCCATTACTTTGTCTTTATCACGGGAAAGAGCCAGCCGTTCATAAAGAGAACTACCAACCTGACGTTGCAGTTGGCGAACTGTCCATTGCTGTTTCCTGGTTTCAATTTCATAAAATTGACGTTCTTGTACATTATCTATGCGCATTAAAATTAAATAATATGACCAACCAAGATTAAATGTATTGAATTGGCTAAACAATGTTTGGCTTTTCCCATTTTTTGTATGGTTATCCAAAAAGCCAGACAGTGCTTGGCTTTTTTTAAAAGCAGCAGGTAACGTTGGATCAATTACAGGCATATATACCAGGTAAAACTGCCTAATGTTCTTTAAACTGGAAATAGAATAACCTTTACCATATCGTTCTGTTAAATACCCGGATAAGCCTTTTATAAGTTTTGTACCATATTGTGCTCGTTTCTGTCCTTTTTGTTCACGCTCGACAATCATCCGTCCGACTTGGAAATAAGTAATAGCTATAGTATTATCTAATTCCCGTTTAGCGTATTTACGCGCCTCGGTAAGCAGTTCTGCAACTTGCTTATAAAAATCTAATTCATCTGTATTTTGCTGCGATTTTACAACAGGTTGTTGTAAAATTTGCGTGTCTTTTTTGCTGGTTTTTCTGCCTTTTTCCATTATATTACCCTTACCTTGGTGCTGGGCGCAAGCAGCTTAAAGATTTCAAATTGCTCAAGATCAGCACGTTTTTTTTCCAATGTTGCAATGTCAGCATCAAGCTGGTTTATTTCACACTGTGTTTGATCCATACTCATTCCAACCCCTCCAATTCCTTTTTTAACTCGCTATTCAATTCCACCTGTCTGTTAAACTGCTTTTCCCGTTGCACCTTCTTTTCCAAAACCGCAATATCACGCTTTAGTTTCTGCCGCTGCTTATCCCGCTCGGCAGCCTTTGGTTTGAACTATTCGGAATTTCCGAATAGTTTCGGTTTCGATCAATTCCCCATATCTTTTGTGTTAACCATTTTTCTTGTCTATTATTAACTGCTTGCAGAGTTGTTTTGCTTCATTTTTCATATGCGCTAAATTTCCCAAATTGGTACAGCGATAATATCTTGCTTTGGTAAAGGTGAAAAATTTGAACTTAGGCAGATTATCGAGCCGGTTCCGATTTTTTTTTCAAGTTGCTTTAATACGCCAAAATTTTTTGTATCGTTCTGACTTGGAAGAGTAGTTTTTTTTACTTCAACAGGATAAAGTGTCATGTTTTTTTCAAGTATAAAGTCAATTTCCTTTTGGTTAGTATCGCGATAAAAGTAAATGAGCGGATCCAGACCATTATGCCAAAAGCTTTTTAATATTTCGATAAAAGCATAAGTTTCAAGCATAGAGCCTGCCAGGTAACTTGCTTCCAAAGCTTGAGGAGTGTCAATGCGCGCAAGATAAGAGGCAAGTCCTGTATCAAGAAAATAAACCTTTGGTGTTTTTATGATCCGCTTTGTTATGTTGGGTGAATAAGGCGGTAAAAGATAAACCAGTCCGGATCGTTGCAGCGTATTCATCCAGATTTGAGCTGTCCGTAAATCAATATCGCAATCATTTGCAAGACCATTATAATTTATCAGATTTCCGGTTCTTACGGCAACGGCGCGGACAAATGCTAAAAATTTTAATTCATTGCTGATACCCTGGAAATCCTTCACATCACGCTCAATATAGGTCTGTATATAAGATCTGAAATACTCATCCCGGTTCATGTTTTTTTTGGTGTACATTTCAGGAAAAGAACCTTTCCAGATAAGTTTATAAACATCCATTAGTTTTAATTTTTCTGTTGATTCTCTATGCATCATATCCATTGAAGGATAAAAAGGCTTGCTCTCAAATGGTTTTTTTTTAGCTTCTTTATGGGAAAATCCAAGCATATCAATTATCGCAATCCTTCCAGCCAAAGATTCCTGAATGCCCTTCATCAGTCTGTATTTTTGCGAACCTGTAAGCCAAAAAGCGCCAGCTGGATTTGCTGATTTTTTGCCGTTAATCAAATATTCGGTTTTTTGATTATCTACCCAAATTTTGATATAAGTAAATAATTCAGGCGCATATTGGACTTCATCTATGATTATCGGGGGAGCGTATTTCTGAAGAAACATAGCTGGATCTTCCACTGCCAGCTTTCTATCATCCAGATTATCAAGTGTAACATATTTTCGTTTTTCTTCCTGGATCATGGATAAAAGAACGCTTTTGCCAACCCTTCTGGGACCGGTCACTAAGACTACAGGAAAATCCTTTGAAGTATGAGTGATATATGGTATAATCGTCCTCTCCAGCATATTTGTCCCTTTAGTTTAATTTAGCATAGCACTGTAAAAATAAACTAAAACATAATTTTTGTCAAGGAGTATACTTTTCGGAAAAGCAGTAAACGG
>WQZP01000036.1 GCA_009780675.1 Spirochaetaceae bacterium
ACCAAGTGTAAGAAGCATTCCAAGTCCTGCCATACCAATGCCATAAAGCCCTGCTATAAGATAACTTGAAAAAAGCGCTCCGGTAATAAGAACAACTGCCGGAAAGCATGAAAGCATTCCTACACCAATACCTGTAATAATTGTTGTCGCAGGACCTGTTTCGCATGATTTAACTATTGAATTAACAGGTCTTTTGTGTGTTCCAGTAAAATATTCTGTAATAAGCCCAATCCCTACGCCTGCTGCAAGACCAATTATAGATGCCAGAGCCACATTCATGGCGCCAAATCCATTCCCAAATGTTTCATTGCCTAAAAGATAAAAACAAACAGGAAAAGTTAATGCTGCTGCAATAATCGCAGCTCCAAAAGAGCCAATATTAAGAGATGTTTGTGGATTTGAGTTTGGTTTTGCCTTTACCATAAATATACCAATGAAAGAAGCAATAACTCCTACAACACAAAGAAGAAGAGGAAGAGCAACTAATTTGAATCTAACTGCATCTGTTGCTATCATTGCAGCTCCAAGAACCATTGTTCCAATAATAGCGCCTACATAAGATTCAAAAAGGTCTGCGCCCATGCCTGCAACATCACCAACATTATCGCCAACATTGTCAGCAATAACAGCAGGGTTTCTTGGATCATCTTCCGGGATACCAGCTTCAACTTTTCCTACAAGGTCTGCTCCTACGTCAGCAGCTTTTGTAAAAATACCGCCGCCAACTCTTGCAAAAAGCGCTATAGAAGAAGCTCCAAGCGCAAAACCAGACAGGATTGGAAGAATCGTATCTGAAATATCATTGATTGTGTTACCGATAATATTGACTGCTACTATAAAAACAATAAAAATCCCCAAAAGAGCAAGTCCTACTACGCTCATCCCCATTACAGAACCGCCTGCGAATGCTACTTTGAGAGCGCCTGTAAGCCCTGTTTTTGCAGCAGCAGTTGTTGTTCTGGCATTTGCTACAGTTGCAACTTTCATGCCAATAAAGCCGGCAAGAGCAGAACATGTTGCTCCGATTATAAATGCGCCTGCCTGAAGCCTTAGAAATCCCTGGTTTGCAACACCCAGAAATACAGCTACTAAAATTACAAATGGTACAAGTGTTTTATATTCTCTTGAGATAAAAGCCATTGCGCCATCTGCAACATAACCATTGATTTTTTTAAGCTTTTCGTTTTCAATTGGTCTTTTATAGATCCATTTTGTTCTAATGAACGAATAAATCAGAGCAATTGCGCTGCCCATAATCACTATACTAAGTACTAATTCGATGTCCATAAACCCATCCTGTTTTTTGATTTTTTTTATATGAATTGAAACTTATACTATTATATAACTAATAAAATGTTCAATATATAAACAAAAAAAATGCAGAAATTCATCTATCTTTCCATATTTTCAAGTGAAATTTAGAAAAATTGATAAAAAAATATTTAAACAAAAAATCTTGTTGATGTTAGCTTTTTTCTAAGGAAATATAGAAGAATTGGAACAATATCGCTACGAAGAAGATATGTTATTACCTTCTTATCAGGCTCTTCGTCACAGGCTCCTGGAATTTTCCGAAAAGACGGGTGTCTTATATGCTTATTATATACGCCCACATGGAAATAGGCTTTATTACATCATTGACAATGATTTTGACGAAGAAACACGAGTGGGTCTGGATACCCCGCATTTTTACGCAGATGAAATTCCCTGGATTTTACCTGTGCTGGAAGGGCAAAGTGTTTGTTCAGGGTTAGGAAACTATACTCCTGACTGGGAAGGCTTATTAAGCGCCTTTGTGCTGCCATGGGTGGAAGCATCAGCATGGAAAGTGGGTATGGCAAAGGGAGCGCTTTCACAGTTGTCATTCCTCAAGGTGTTGAATCTGAGGAGTTGTTTTCAGAAGCAAAGGATCAGGACGGTAAGACTAATACAGCAGATATAATCCGGTTTTCCCTTGAGAATGCAAGAATTCTTGTTGTGGACGACATCCCTGCTAATTTAAAAGTTGCCATTGGTTTGTTATCGCCTTACCGTGCAAAGGTTGACACTTGCATCAGCGGGGCAAAAGCAATAGAACTTGTAAAGCAACAGAAATATGATCTGGTGTTTATGGATCACATGATGCCTGAGATGGATGGTATTGAAGCAACAGCGCGCATCCGCGCTCTGGGGAAACAGGTTCCCATTGTTGCATTGACAGCTAACGCAGTTGTCGGGATGAGGGAAGTGTTTTTGGAGAAAGGCTTCAATGATTTTCTTGCTAAACCAATAGATGTAGTCAGGATGGACGAGATTCTTGACAAATGGATACCAAAGGAAAAAAATACACAGCATGACAGCAATAGCAAATGAGAAGCCCATGAGTGTTCCTGTATTCATTGACACTGAAGGGGAAAATAAAAATCCCGCGTAGATCATAATGTTATGCGATATTTTTCTGAATTACTGGAAACATTAATCAAATAAATTCTTTAGAGGCAAATCTAATGCCTTTGTAATTTTTACTATTACATCAACTGAAGGAACTATTCGTTTGCTCTCAATATAATATAGGTGGCTGTGCGAAATACCTACTTCATTTGCCAAATTTAATAAGGAAATCTTTTTTTCTTGCCTTTTTTTGCGGATTTTTTCTAAAATTTTCTCGGTTTCTCTCTCCATGACCATTGACTCTAAAAATAGAGTGGGTGTATATTTTTCACAACTCTAAATATAGAGTGTTTGTATTGAAATATGAAGATAATACCCATGTTATCGGGGTGTGTTGACAAAGAATTTAAGCGAAGAATTTAAGGAGGAAAAACAAACACATGGACACAAATTTTTTAAATGGAGTTGAAGCAGGAATCGCAAAAGAAGTAGGAAAGAAAAGCAAATTGCAAAAATGCATCGAGAGAGGAATCGGAGCCGTAGCAATCCCTTTGGCACTTGGTGCATGCGGAGACCCGGCAGCAATCGAAAATGGTAACGGCTATGGAAATGGCGGTAACGGGGGCACGACATTACCCACAAAAACAAACGCCGAGGTCGCCCAACTAATCCGCGACTACAAGGCCGACATGTTCGCAAATAGGGTGGATCTCGTGAACGAGGCATGGGCGCGTGCTGACGGTGATATATTCCGAATGGATGTTATGATTGGGAATGTTGTTGACTGGAGAATCGGTGCAAAAAAAGATAAACTTGCAGAAAGATATCGCAAGGACATTGGCTCGATAACTCGCTTGCGGCAAACCCATGATAACTTTACTCCGGATATATTAAAATTGGAATCGGTAAACGTAACCGTGGATGACCGCGATGCTGTAAATCCAAATCCGTTGCTTCGAATCCCGAACTTAGGATGGGTAAATAGACTTGAGTCACTTGACGCAGGAGTACAAGTTACTCGCTTACGTCACAGCGGCATCAACATGCAAGTTTGGGATGATATGCAAAAGTAGTTAAAAACGGTTGACTAAAAAAAATTATTGACTGGGAAAGCCAGGACCATGGCTTTTATTAAGGAAAATATATTAGATTATATTTACGGAAGCTCTTGTATTAAAAAAACCTCTCGTAGAATTGCAAAATCAGTATTTGATTGTTCTCTTGACCGAAGCAATAATAATATATTAATATTTGATTTATAAAAATACTGGCGAAAGCTGGAGGTTGAAACAGATGATTTGGAATCCGGATGCTGAACAAGCTGATCCAAAAGATATGAGACAGCACCAAATTGAAAATTTAAGAAAACTGGTTGAACTTGTTTATAACAGAGTCCCTTTTTATAAAAAGAAATTTGATCAGGCAAATATAAAACCTGAAGATATTAAAACTCTGGAAGATATTCAAAAAATTCCATTTACAACAAAAAATGAGCTTAGGGAAACATATCCGTATGGACTTGTTGCTACTGATATGGAAGAAATCGTTGAACTTCATGCTTCTTCCGGCACAACAGGTACCCCTGTTGTAGATGCTTATACAGAAAAAGATATTGATATCTGGTCAGATTCAATGGCAAGAACCCTTTCAATGGCAGGGGCAACGCATAAAGATATTATACAAAATGCATTTGGATATGGGCTTTTTACAGGCGGTCTTGGAGTCCACTACGGAGCAAGAAGAATGGGCGCGCATATTGTCCCTATTTCCGCAGGCAATACTCAAAGACAAATTGCTGTAATGAGGGATTTTGGCGTATCTATTTTAACATGCACCCCTTCTTATTCGCTCTATCTCGCAGAAGCTGCAAAAGAGATGGGAGTTGATTTTAATAAACTCAAACTTAGAGCAGGCTGCTTTGGGGCAGAACCATGGAGCAATGATATGAGGCTCGAAATAGAAGATAAACTAAGCATCAGCGCTCATGATATTTATGGCCTTACAGAAATAATCGGTCCTGGAGTTTCTGCGGAATGTGAAGCAAAAAACGGACTTCATATAAACGAAGATTACTTTTACCCCGAAGTTATAAATTCAGAAACAGGAGAAGCTCTGCCGGAAGGGGAAAAAGGGGAGCTTGTATTTACAACGCTCACAAGAACAGGAACTCCTATTCTAAGATACAGGACAAGGGATATAACATATCTTTTCAGGGATAAATGTTCATGCGGAAGAACAACCATCAAAATGCACAGATTATATGGAAGAAATGATGATATGATGATCATACGCGGAGTAAATGTCTTCCCGTCCCAGATCGAAGAAATTCTTGTTCAGATCGAAGGGACAGAACCGCATTACCAGATAATATTAAGCAGAGGGGAAAATCACCTTGATGAGATCGGTATAGAAGTGGAAGTTATGGAAAGCTTTTTTTCAGATGAAACAAGAAAAATGGAAGAACTTAGAAAAAAAATTACTGAAACTGTTAAGTCAAGACTTGGAATTAGTGCTAGAATCAAGTTGGTTGAGCCAAAAACAATTGTCAGAAGCGAAGGGAAAGCAAAAAGGGTTATTGACAAAAGGAAAATATAAAAAACCCCACCCATTAGGGCGTGGTTTTTTGTTCCGAAAGGTATGGATTTTATGCGGGTTGTTAAATCCGCTGACGGAATAGAAAGGAGTTTGTTATGCCAATAAATCAAATATCTGTTTTTCTTGAAAATAAATCGGGCAGGCTTGCAGAAGTTACAAAAGTTCTTGCAGAAGCAGAAATAAATATAAGAGCAATGACAATTGCAGATACCGCAGATTTTGGGATACTGCGTATTGTTGTAAATAATACTGATAAAGCGTGTCAGGCTTTTGAAAAAAATGGTTTTACAGTAAGAATAACAAAAGTTTTGGGAATTGAAATAGAAGACAAACCAGGCGGCCTGCATAAAGTTATGGAAATTTTTAAAGAAAATGGCGTTAGTATTGAATATCTTTATGCTTCGATTGAAGGCAATAAACATCCTGTTGTTATATTTAAAGTAGAAGATATTGAACTTGGGCTTCAAATAGCAAAAAGGAATTCGCTTGTTACTGTATCAGACTTATAGTGTTAAAATTTTTAAAAAAATCTTTTATATAGCTTGTCTTGCTTTTTTTTTGATTTCTATTTTTTCCTGCAGCAGAGAAGCCCCATCTTATAGAGACATTAATAGAGCAGAGTTGGCAATGTGGAGCGAGGCCGAAGAATCGCAGTTAGGCGCAAGCGCAAGGCGTTTTGAAAGCGATGCAGTAGCCGGGAGAAGTCGTGACGATGCAGTAGCTTTTGCGCCTGCGCCTGCTCTTGCAGCAGAAAGAGCAACGTTTTCTTTGCTTGCGAGTAGCGCAGTACAGCAGCTCCAGGAACCGCAGGCCAGAAAAAGAATTTTCTCTGGTGGTTGTACCATACGAACAACATCTTTTGCAGCAGGGATTCTGGAAGTTTCCGGCATAGCAAGAAAATATAATGGATGGGTCGACTCCTCTTCGGATAATAATATAACAATAAGAGTTCCAGCGGAAAATTTCAGAGAAGCATTTGACGCGATTCTTTTTGGAAGAGATGTTGTTGATAAGTTTGAAGAAGCAAATGATGTAACAGACCAGTATTCAGATCTTACAACCAGACTTGCAGCTCTTAATAGTACAAGGCAGCGTCTTGGAAATTTGCTTGCAGCAGAAACTGATACAGAAAGAAAAGTTCCTATTTTAAGAGAAATAAGAAGGATCGATGATCAGATCGAAAGAATAAGGGCAAATCTTGAACACCTTAGTAGAGCTATAGCTTATTCAACAATTACAGTAACCTTTATTCCCTATAGCCATGAAATGCCTCACAATACCAGAACAGTTTTTAGATGGGTAGATTCGCTTGATCCATTTTCAGTAACAATACCTAATGTGTTTAGAAGAGTTATTGTTTCACTTCCCGAAGAGTTTGCGGTTTTAAGAACACGCCGCATCAGGTATTTTCATGCTGAAGCTGCAGATGGAACGATTTTTAGGATAGGGACTGTAAGGAACAATCCAGAAGGTGACAGCTCATTCTGGCGCAGGACAGTTATCCATAATATTGGAGCAAGATTTTCTGGATATACCGAAGCTGAAGCAGGTGATGTTAAGTATGTGCTGTTTACGCCAAAAGCAGGAATGGACTACAGGTATCTTGTTGGCACTGTTATTAAAAGAAAACTTATTTATGTTATTGAGGTCTACTTTCCTGACAGTAGTAGCTACGAAAGATGGAAGGACTCTATAAACGAGTCGCTTGGGGAGCTTAGGATAAGATGAAGATACTTAAATATATTTTTTCTGTTTTAGTATTTATGTTTTTGATTAATTTTCAGGGCCTCGCGCAAACAACCGCGCAGACAACTTCTGCACAGGCTGCACCTCCAAAGCTTTCAATAAATATTTTTGCAGAATTATCAGTGGCAGACTCTGGCAGAGCTGTCCAGATTTTTGCTGACTATTCTGATTCTGTTGGCGGGTTTTATATAAGAAAAACCAATAACAGTATTTCTCTCCGCTTGCCTGCATCTGAAGGAGCGGTGGGCAAAATAGAAAATATTTTAAAAGAAAATGGAACTTTGATCAGATATAACATCAATACCAATGATATTGGAAATGAATATCTTGTATTGCAAAGACAACTTGATTCAAGAAGAAGACTGCTTTCTGAGTACAACAGACTTATGACTTCTGCTGCTTTTTCAAGTACATTAACACTTGAGAGAGAGCTTATGACTGTTATTGCTGAAATGGAAAATCTCCAGGGAAGGATCAACCGAATGGATAATGAATATAGATTCCTTAGGCTTGATATAAACTTTTTTTCAGAAGAAGCAAGGAGGCCACCGGTTGCAAGAAGGTCTTCTTTTGACTGGATAAACAGAATAAATTTCTTTAACTTTGTTGGCGGGCATTA
This sequence comes from Spirochaetaceae bacterium, assembly GCA_009780675.1. Taxonomy (GTDB): domain Bacteria; phylum Spirochaetota; class Spirochaetia; order CADAEX01; family CADAEX01; genus WQTU01. Next base: position 7,331 of record WQZP01000036.1, read on the forward strand.
TGCAGAATAATAAAATAAAAATGGTTTTTCTTCTTTTTATATTATTGCTTGTTATTTCCGGGTGTGGCCGCGCTTTTAGAGCAGAAGTACCTTCGGGATTTGCAGTATCAAAAGAAAACAGAAATTTTTTAATATATTCTCCTGATGGATTTAAGATGGGAGTAAAGACAGAAAGAAACAATCCCAGAAGAGATCTTTTATTTTGGTACGAGGCCCTTAAAACACATCTTGGAAATAATGGCTATTTTTTGTTTGATGAAACTTCTTTTAATTCTGTAAATCTGGAATGGAAAAAAATTACATGGCTTATGCCAATGAACCATGATTATTATAAATATATGACTGCTGTTGCTGTAAAGGGTCGCAGGATTTATATTGTTGAAGCAACAGGAGAACAAAATCTTTTCAATAATTATGAAGAAGATATAAAAAAAATTATCTCTTCCATTTCTGCCAGACGATGATTATAGGTGGTGAATAATGGGTAATGAAAAAGTGCAGGAACAAAAAAATCCAAATCTTAGAAAACTTTTTATAATAGACACAAATGTTTTTATACATAAAAGCGATGCTCTTTATTCATTCAAAGATGCAGATGTTGTTATTCCCATGCCTGTGCTTGAAGAGCTTGACAAACTTAAATCATCAAGCGATGAGAGGGGGCGAAGTGCGAGGCAGGCAATAAGGATCCTTGACTCTATTGGCAAGCATGGGGATTTAAGTAAAGGTGTAAAGATAGATAACGGCACTACAGTAAAGGTATTTGTTGCTGAAGCAAGCGCGTTTTCTGACTATGCTTTAAAAGATATTCCTGACAATAAAATAATTTTTACAGCTTTTATTTTTCAGAAGGAAAGGGAGCGGGTTTTCTTTGTATCAAAAGATATAAATGCAAGGGTAAAAGCTGGCGCGCTTGGGATACGGGCAATTGATTATGAAAAACAGACTGTTAATATAAATGATTTTTATTCCGGGGTAAAAATATATTCTAGCGGAACATTGCCCAATTTAATAAGCAGTGAAGATTCTGCGCCGGAAGCAACAGCGCCAGCTAATACATCTCCTTTGAATGGAAATGATGATGTCAAAGAGAGTCGCGAATCCATGTATCCGGATAATAGTGATAACTTAAAAAAATCTCTGTTAAAAACTAGAACCATACCGTGGCAGGAAAAACTTATTAATAACCAGTATGTTATTTTTACAGATGGAAAAGATGAGGCACTTGAAAAAGAAAATCCCTCTGTAATAGCAAAGTATGATTTTGATTCCGGAACTCTTAAAACAATTAATCCTGTAACAGGGGATGTTTCCGGAATAAAGCCTTTTAACACCAGGCAGCAGATTGCATTTGATATACTGCTTGATGACTCTTTGTCTCTTGTTACTCTTGTTGGAAAAGCAGGAACAGGCAAAACACTTCTTGCTCTTGCAGCAGGGCTTCATAAAACAATCAGGGAAAAAAAATATACAAAAATTTTAGTTACCCGTCCTGTTATACCAATGGGAAAAGATATAGGCTACTTGCCAGGTAAAAAAGATGAAAAAATGGCTAGCTGGATGCAGCCTCTTTTTGATAACTTAAGCCATATAACAGAAGTTATTACAGACAGGCAGGAGCAAAAGACTATAGAAAGCATGGTCAAAAATAAGCAAATTGAAATAGAAGCTCTTACTTATATGCGCGGACGTACACTCCCAAACTTATATATTATAATTGATGAAGCGCAAAATTTAAGTCCGCATGAAATAAAAACTGTTGTGAGCAGGGCTGGTGAAAACACCAAGATTGTCCTTACCGGAGACCCTGATCAGATAGACAGCCCATACCTTGATGCAAGCTCCAATGGGCTTACATATCTTGTTGATGCGTTTAAAGGACAGAGTCTTTATGGTCACATAACGCTCGAAAAATCTGAAAGAAGCAAGTTGTCTGAGCTTGCGGCAAAGCTTTTATAGAGGGTTTTATGAGCGCTGCAGCTTGTTCTAAAAAAAGGCTTTTGCAAAGGGTTATTGTTTTTTCTTTTATTGCTATACTAATTTTTTTTACAGGGTGCAGCAGGAGAGAGCAGCGGTCTGTCAGGAGTTGGCAGCTTGGTACTCTTGTAGAGTTGTCTGTATTTGAAGGTGGCGGCAGTAATATTCTAAGAGACGCTGTTATGCTTATATCTGCGTATGAAGACAAGTTAAGCAGAACCCAAGAGCTAAGTGAAATTTCCATGATAAATAGAAATGCAGGAATATCCCCTGTAAAAGTTTCAGATGATACTTTTTATATTATAAGCAAGAGCCTTTATTATTCAGAATTATCCAATGGTTTTTTTGATATAACCATAGGTCCTCTTGTTTCATTGTGGGGGATTGGCACTGCAGAAGCAAGAGTCCCATCAGTTGAAGAGATCAACAATGCTATTAGTCTTATTGATTACCGGAAGGTGCGGCTGACTCCTTCGGAGAATCTGGTTTTTTTGGAAGAGAAGGGGATGGAGATAGATCTTGGGGGTATTGCAAAAGGGTTTATAGCAGATAAAGTTTTTGAATTTTTTATAGAGGCTGGGGTAAAAAGCGCGATAATAAATCTTGGCGGTGATATAAGACTTCTGGGCAGAAGGCCAGAGGGGAGGCCTTTTAGGGTGGGAATTCAAAACCCGTTTGCCGGGATGGGAGAGTATTTAGGAATTTATCATGGGGAAAATATTTCAATAGTTGCTTCCGGAGTCTATGAAAGATTTTTTGAAGAAGATGGTGTAAGGTATCATCATATATTTAATCCAAACACAGGTTTTCCCGCAGACAATGATATAATGGGACTATCTGTTATTACAGCTCAAACAGCTGATGCTGATGCTGTTTCAACTTTTCTTTTTATGCTTGGGGCAAGGGGCGCTCTTGAGGTAGCGGAAAGACTCAGGGGTGTGGAAGTTATAATAATCACAGAAGATAAAAGAATTCTTTTGAGCAGCGGGATTGGTGATAGTTTTACACTTTTAAATAATGATTTTGTTATAGCTGGCAGATAATTTCAGAGCCAGAGGATTTGGCAACACCCTATTTCCTGTGAAGGGCCAAATTCTTCTGCTTTGGGCAAAATTTTTCATTGACCTTTTGCTTTTTTGGGAATATGATTTATAAATTGCACACAGATTAAGGAATTGGTTATACTGGTTCTGTTGAAAGCATTATTCTTTTTTTAAAGGGGAAAAAAATGTTGGGATTTTTAATTGGCGCAGCAGTTTTAGTAATATTAGTTATTGTAATAATAAGGCTAATATAATAAAAAATGAATTTTAGAGATGAGGATTGTAATATATCCTATCCTGTAAAATGTTATCAATGAGCGCTATTCTTTCTGTGCTGAACCTGACAAAAACATTTCGATTGAACAGGATGCAACGCAAACTGGCTAATACAGCAGATACCAGAATAACTGCTGTGGATAATCTTTCTTTTTCGGTCAACGAGGGAGAGATATTCGGGCTCCTTGGGCCAAATGGGGCTGGCAAGACAACAACTATGCGTATTATCTCCACATTGATTAATAGTGATGCAGGTGATGTTTTTGTTGATGGAAGCAGCGTAAAAGAATATCCGCTCAAAGTCCGCAGAAAAATCGGATTTCTTTCAGGCGACTTGAAGTTGGATGAATTCTTTACCCCTACTTATTTATTTGATTTTTTCTCTGCGTTGCGGGAGGTTCCTAAAGCAGAGACTTTGGAACGGCGGGAAAAACTATTCAACCACTTTGGTGTAAATGAATATGCGCATAAAAAACTTGCAGCTTTATCCAGTGGCATGAAACAAAAAGTAGCTTTTATTATATCTATTGTGCATGACCCTTCTATCATTATTTTTGATGAACCAACCAATGGTATGGATTTGCTGGCATCCAGAACAGTTACTGAATTCCTTCTGGAATTAAAAAAACAGGGAAAAACCATCATCCTTTCTACACACATCTTTAGCCTGGCGGAAAAAATATGCGATCAGGTAGGATTCATTATAAATGGAAAATTAATTAACTCAGGGCCTCTTAACCAAATTGCAGTAAACAATAATCTTGAAGATGCTTTTTTCTCAATATACGATTCGATCCGTGATGGACGTATATCATGAATTTCGCTGTAAAAAATAAAATTCTACTGGTAGCTAAAAAAGAATGGGACCGTTTTTTTGGAGATCGGCGCATGGTAATAAGCGCCCTGATTTTCCCAGGTGTTATGATATATATAGTTTATGCATTCTTTGTGCCGCTTATTATGGATATGCCTACAAGAAAAGCAAAAGATAGCGTGGTATATGCGATCAACCCTCCGCCTGTTATTCAGAGTATTCTTGAACATACAGGAATTACATTGACCTTGATCAGTGAAAATGAAAAGGAAAGTGTTTTGGAAGGGATTGCGGAACGGAGCGGAAATTTTCTGATTGTATTCCCCCAGGATTTTATCGAGAAAGTAGTGGTTTATGATGTCCGATCCGGAGAAGTTGCGCCTGAAATATTATTATACTATAATTCTCTGTCCGGTAGTTTTGCAGAGCATTATGGAAGAATCCTTACTGCTCTTGCTGCCTATGAATCAAGCATAGCGAAGAAATTCGATGTTAACCGGACAGCTGGCGGAGATATGGCGGATACCGGAGCAGTCGGCCGGCATTTGATTGCCATAGTGCTTCCTGTTTTTCTTCTTGTGTTTATTTTTCATGGAGCAATGGCTGTTACAACAGAAGCAATCACTGGTGAAAAAGAACGGGGAACCTTTGCTACAATATTTATTACCTCACTTACTCCTATAGAACTGGCAGCTGGAAAAATATTTGGACTGAGTATTCAGTCATTCCTCTGTGGGATTTCCGGAACATTGGGGATTGCGTTATCTCTGCCAAAATTAGTAGACAGCCTTGCTTCAGGCTTCCCCATGCAGGATGGAATGTCTGCCTTATTGAATTTAAACACAATAAGCATGAATCAATATTCTGTTGTGGATTTCTGTATTTTAGCATTGGTATTGCTTTCAACAGCCTGCATTATAGTAACAATAATTTCAATTATTGCAATATATGCCAGGACTGCCAAAGAAGCTCAACTGCTTGTTTCTCCAATGATCATAGTCTTTTTATTTATTAGTTGCTTAAATATGTTTTACAATCAAGGGAATCAGATTGCAATATATTATTATTTCATCCCAATATACAATAGCGCGCAAAGTATGAGTGATATTTTTAATCAGAGCTATGCGCTTAACCAAATAATAGCAACTATAACGACTAATATTTTTGCAGGCGCTATTGGATGTTTTGTCTTATCGCGATTATTAAAAACAGAAAAAATGCTAATTACATCTTAAATCTTCCTTAAAAAAATGATAAAGTAAAAAAAATAAGGTAAAAATTGGAAACAATTCTTAGCATTGGTATTGATATCGGCACCTCAACAACAAGCATGGTAATGAGCCGCTTTTTATTTGAAAATACAGCTTCCCATTTTACAATCCCAAGAATATCGATTATTGAAAAAAGAGTAATGTACAGAAGCAAAATCTATCTTACTCCGTTCAGAAGCGATGGGTTGATCGATATTGAAAAACTTAAAGAAATTCTTTCTGTAGAATATAAAAATGCAGGAATCACCCCAAAAGATATTGAAACAGGCGCTGTAATTATTACCGGAGAATCTTCGAGAAAAGAAAATGCAAAACTTGTAACAGAGACAATGAGTATGCTTGCAGGAGATTTTGTTGTTGCATCTGCAGGCCCTGACCTTGAGTCAATAATAGCAGGAAAAGGTTCGGGAGCGTATCAGTTTTCAATTGATAATAACTGCGCTGTTGTTAATCTCGATATAGGCGGCGGAACAACAAATATTGCGGCTTTTAAAAGTGGGGAAATAACTGCAAAAGGGTGTTTTAATATTGGCGGCAGGCTGATCACATATAACAATGAACAAAGAGTAACTTATATAAGCCCAAGCATTAAACCTATAATAGAAGATATTGGTATAGATATAAGGTCTGGTACAAAAATCACAGAAGAAAATATTGTTAAAATCTGCGACACAATGGCAGAAGTTTTGGTTCAGGCAGTAACGAATAACAACAAAAATCACTTGGCTTTTGTTGGAGCAGATTTGTATAGCCTCATGGAAACAAAAGAGAGCGCCTGTTTTAAGCAGGAATCCATGCCCGATTATATTTGTTTTTCCGGCGGAGTAGCAGAAGCGATTTATAATCCTGATATAGACCCTTATCAGTATAATGATATTGGCATTTTTCTTGCAAGAAGCATCTCTAAAAGCAGGTTGTGCAAAGATTTTAATATATATCAGGCAAAAGAAACTATAAGAGCAACTGTGATTGGAGCAGGGTCATATACAACAAGAGTTAGCGGAAGTACAATATCTTTTTCAGAAAGTATGATTTTTCCATTAAAAAACCTGCCTGCATTTGTAGTTGGAGAGTCGATTGAAAAAGAATGTATGGAAGGGATATCTGATTCTTATAAAAAAGAATGTAAATGGTTTATGGAGCAAACTAACGCGGAAAAAATAATTTTTTGCTTTCGTAAAGTCAAAAATCCGTCTTATAATGAGGTATGTAATATTGCGAAGGTAGTTTCTGAAGCTGCTTCCTGCAATTTGGAAGAAAATATACCATTGTTGGTGCTTACAGAAGATGATTTTGCAAAATCACTGGGGCAGATTTTGCATCGTTTTATTGGGAATATGCGTAAAATCGTATGTATTGATGGGATCAAAGTTGACAGTAATGATTATGTGGATATAGGGAAGCCCCTTATGAATGGTATTGCAATACCTGTTGTTGTAAAAACACTTATTTACGGATAAAACTATAGAGAACTAAATTGCAGGTTGTAATCTGCGCTCTTGTATAAAGCAGTCGGAGGCGCTATGAGGCTAAAAACCATGTTGCATGGGACTACATACGAGTTTAAATCAGTGAAAGAAGTTCTTGCAAAAGCCAATGAGCAGAAATCCGGCGATATACTTGCAGGTATTGTTGCAAGAAATGAAAGTGAAAGAATTGCCGCAAAAGAGGTTTTATCAAATTTTTTAATAAGTGATCTCCGCAATAATCCTGTAGTAGAGTATGAAATAGATGATGTAACAAGACTTATTCAGGATGGAGTTAATGAAGTAATATATACAGGCATAAAAAACTGGTCATTAAGCGAGTTGCGGGAATGGCTGCTTGATATAGATACAACTGAATCTGATATTAAAAGAGTAAGTCGTGGGTTAACAAGCGAAGTTGTTGCTGGTGTTACGAAACTTATGTCAAACATGGACCTTGTTTATGCTGCAAATAAAATCAGGATTTCAACCACCTGTAATACAACAATGGGGTTGCGCGGAACTTTTTCAACAAGGCTTCAGCCAAATCATACAACCGATAATATCGAAGGGATAGTTGTATCTCTTTTTGAGGGATTAAGTTATGGGATCGGAGATGCTGTTATAGGATTAAATCCTGTAAATGATACAGTTGCAAATTGTGTGGGGATATTAAGCAGGTTTGATAAAATTAAAAATGAGTGGAAAATCCCTACTCAGCAATGTGTGCTTGCGCATATAAATACACAAATAGAAGCTATAAAGCAGGGAGCTCCTGCTGATCTTATTTTCCAAAGTATTGCTGGCTCTGAAAAAGGGAATCAAGCTTTTGGATTTACAACAAAAACAGTGTTTGAGGCAAGAGAACTGTTAAAAAGCAGAGGCACTGCCACAGGGCCAAATGTATTATACTTTGAAACAGGGCAGGGTTCTGAATTGTCTTCAGACTCCCACTATGGTGCAGACCAGGTAACGATGGAGGCGCGCTGTTATGGTTATGCAAAAGTTTTTGATCCGTTTATGGTAAATACTGTTGTTGGTTTTATAGGGCCTGAATATCTTTATGACTCAAGGCAGGTAATAAGAGCTGGTCTTGAAGATCATTTTATGGGAAAACTTACAGGTATTCAGATGGGATGTGATTGTTGTTATACTAATCATATTATGGCAGATCAAAATGATATTGAAAACCTTACACTGCTTTTGGCAAGCGCAGGGTGTCCATATATTATCGGAGTTCCTGCAAGCGATGATATAATGCTTAATTATCAGACAAATACTTATCATGATGCTTCTGCTGTAAGGGAAATTTTAAATTTGCGGCCGATCCGGGAATTTGAAGCGTGGCTTGAAAATTTGGGGATTATGGAAAATGGGCGGCTAACAAAGCTTGCTGGAGATGCATCGATATTTAAAAAGCCCCCATCACATTCTCAGGGAGCGCAGACATGACAGAAAAAGAAATAATCGATCAGATAACTGCATTAGTCATAAGAGAACTTCAGAAAAACAAGAATACTTTGCAGAAGCATGAAAAGATTGAACAGCGCAGCGATGCACCAAAGCTTCCTGCGAAGCTGGTTGAACAGGGGACTTCTGCGGATAACGATAAATCTGTTAGTACTCTGGAGGAGCAAAAAGCTGCAATAACTGTAAAAGATCCAAAAGATATTTCTGTGTTGCAGCAAATGAAGAAACTTACTCCTGCCCGTGTTTGTGTTGGGAAAGCAGGGCCAAGATTAAGGACATCTACTTCGCTTGCTTTGCGCGCAGACCATGCAGCAGCGCGGGATGCGGTCATGAGAGATGTTGATGAAAAAGTATTGGAGAAAATGGATCTTTTTTCTGTGCAAACTTTATGTTCATCGCGCAACGAGCATCTTACAAGACCGGACCTTGGAAGGCAATTTTCAAAAGAAACTCTTGATCTTATTAAATCAAAATGTAAACCAAATCCAAAAGTCCAGGTATATGTTTCAGATGGGTTAAGCAGTCAGGCTGTAGATGCCAACTGCGCAGATATTCTTCCAGCGCTTTTTGATGGATTAAAAAATTTTGGGATAGAAGCAGGAACTCCGTTTTTTGTAAAATTCGGAAGATGTCCATCTGAAGATGTGATTTCCGAAACACTTGGCGCAGAAGTTGTGTGCCTGCTCATAGGAGAAAGGCCTGGTCTTGCTACAGCAAATAGTATGAGCGCGTATATAGCTTATAAGGCAACTGTTGGGATGAGTGAATCAAGAAGAACAGTTGTATCAAATATACATAAGGGTGGAACTCCGGCAATAGAAGCAGGCGCTCACATAGCAGAACTTATTAAAGTAATACTTGAGCGAAAGGCAAGCGGAGTAGAATTACAACGATAAAAAATCAGCATTTGTAAAAATGCGAAAGCAATAAGCTGTGGAGAGATAGATGATTGGCGATCAAATGAAAACTACAGTCCTAAGTACTCACTTAATCCCAAACGCAGATAACGCATTGATTAAAAGTCTTAAAATCCCAAGTGGTTATACAAGCCTTGGAATAATAACAACAGATTGCGATGATGTATCTTATGTAGCGCTTGATGAAGCAACAAAAAAAGCAGATGTTATGGTTGCGTATGCTAAGTCAATGTATGCAGGGTCTTCAAATGCATCAACAAAATATACTGGTGAATTTATTGGAATACTTGCAGGCACAGATCCTGAAGAAATCAAAAGCGGAATAGAAGCAGCTGTAAACTATATTGAAAACTGCGCTTACTTTTACAGCGCAAACGAAGATAACAGTGTTGTTTATTTTGCGCATTGCATATCTTCGTGCGGATCTTATCTTGCAGAGACAGCAAGCGTTGAAAAAGGGAGTTCTATTGCTTACTTGATTGCTCCTCCGGGAGAAGCAATATCTGCAATAGATGCAGCGTTAAAGATAGCAGCAGTGGAGCTTAAGGTTTTTTTTGGACCTCCGACAGAAACTAACTTTGCTGGAGCTCTTCTTACAGGAGAGCAATCTGCATGTCTGGCAGCGTGCGAAGCTTTTGCCATGTCTGTATGTAACTCAGCAAAAACTCCGAGAGAGTGGTAGGTAAAAATATGTTGTATGATAATGATTTACTTTCAGTACAAGAAGTTCGCGAAATGATGAAAAGAGCCAGACAGGCTCAAAAAGATTTACAACAGTATTCGCAGAAACAAATAGATGCTATTGTTAAAAGCATAACAGATGTTTGTGTTGAAAATGCAGAGAAGTTAGCAAAGATGGCTGTTGAAGAAACCGGGTTTGGGATATGGCAGGATAAAGTTCTCAAAAACATGCTTGGCAGCAAGATTGTTTATGAATCAATAAAAGACCTTAAAACTGTCGGGATATTGTGTGATGATAAAGAGAAAAAAATAATGGAGATAGCAGTGCCTGTTGGAATTGTCGCAGCGCTGATCCCTTCGACAAACCCTACTTCTACAAGTATGTTTAAGTCAATTATTTCAATAAAGT
>WQZP01000037.1 GCA_009780675.1 Spirochaetaceae bacterium
ATATGGTATAATCGTCCTCTCCAGCATATTTGTCCCTTTAGTTTAATTTAGCATAGCACTGTAAAAATAAACTAAAACATAATTTTTGTCAAGGAGTATACTTTTCGGAAAAGCAGTAAACGGCAGTTGTAAAGTATTTCTTAATAGTTGCCATAATTTTTTGTTTGAACGACCCCAAATATTAATCAATTTTATATTTTGTATCCCTTTTTTCAAAAGCATTTTCAACTGATTCTTTTACAATATTTTTTAATTCTTTAATAATCGTTCCATGCAATTCTTTTACCTCTAACAACGAAGAATGAGGTACAAGAAATAGCTCATATATTTCAATATCCAATGCCTTGGCAAGGCGTTCGATAATATCAGCCTTAGGGAAATTTCGTGCTAATTCAATCATCGCAATATAATGAGTAGAAATATCTGCTTTTTCAGCTAACTTTACCTGTGTAAGGCCACTTTTACGACGATTTTCTCTTAAGTTTTTCGCAAAAATCTCCCGGATATCTGTCATTTTTAGACTCTCTTTACCTGCAAGATAATAATATATGCTAAAATGTGATTGACAAATTATCTGACAGTTACTTATAATGACTCGGCGGGTAATGTTGTATATAAAAAACAATATGAAAAAGATATAAGTTACATAACAATACGTAAGAAAACTGAAAAGGTGTGACTAAAAGGAGTTTTTTTAAATGAAAAATATGTTAAAATTTCTTGGAATTATTATCTTTGCTATAATAATCGGATTTACTTTTATTTCCTGTTCTAATCCAATACTTGATATTCCTAATCCCCAGCCTCCTACTCTTAGTGGGACGGTGTTTAAGGGTGGAATCGCTGCGGTGGGACACCCTTTGATGGCAATTACCACCGACCTTGCGGGTAATGGGGCGACTTCCTATGAGTGGAGGCGTGATGAAACTAACATAATCGACGGTGCTAACAGCAATACCTATATTATACAGAATGCTGATATAGGCTCGACAATAACCGTAACAGTAACCCGTGATGGTTATTTAGGCAGTGTTACTAGCGTTCCAATAGGTCCTATAACAGTAAACGTAGAATTTATACCTGTAATTGACATAGTTTTAACCACTAATCCCTCACCGGTTACTGCTGGAATTCCAACGACCTTGTCTGGCATGATTACACCTGCTGATGCAACCAGTCAAACAATTACGTGGAGTATTTATAACGCCGGAACTACTGGTGCGACAATTGCACAGGGGACAAACATACTAAACACTACAGCAGCCGGGACTGTTATTGTGAGGGCGACCATACTTAATGGAGCAGCCCAAAGTTCGGATTTTATTAAAAATTTTCCCATTGAGGTAGGTTCAGCTCCCAGTTGGGGTATCAATCTGGACGCACCACCGTTATATACATTCACTCCAATGCAGGTTGGTTATGCTCCTGTAACACCCCTTGCTGTAAGAGTAAACAACATGGGTAATCAGGCGACTGGCGTTTTAACAGTAGAATTGACTGGTTCTAATCCCACTTCATTTGTCAGATCACCTATTTCGTTAGAGAGCATAGAAGCAGGAGGGTACAGGACATTTACTATTGGTCCCAACCACGGCTTGGCAGCGAATACATATTCTGCAACAATAACAGTTTCCTCAGCTAATGAGGCAATAAAAAATGTGAGTTTTAACGTATCATTTACAGTGAGCGTAATACCTACATTCGACGTAAACTTTGTTTACACAGGCACAGGTGTGGCGCAAACCACTCCGAATCCAGCTGCAGCTGGCAATGCGGTAAGTATCAGTGCATCGCCTGGAAACGGTTTTGAGTTTACCCGATGGGAAGTCGCAGGTGGAGGTCCTTTTTCTTTCTCCCCCAATGCAACAACAAGTCCAGCATCATTTACTATGCCAGCTAATGACGTCTCTGTAAGAGCTGTATTTACAGAACTGCCAGCTCTTACACCGAGTCTAAGCTTATCGCAAACGACCTTTACTCCAGTTAACTTTGGTTATGCGCAGCCTGCGGCACGAAATATCACAATCACCAATACTGGCACAGCAGCGGCAAATGTGACAAGCATTATACCAGGTGGAACTCATCATACTTCATTTACCTGGGGCAACTTGACTGGCGTTACATCCATTCCTGCAGGCGGCAACGCAACCATTACGGTACGGCCCAATGCAGGGTTGAGCGTGGCAAACTACAATGCTACAATCACCGTTGCTTATAGCGACGATAGAACAGCATCTAACACTGTATCTTTTACAGTAAACCCTGCTCGAATTATGAGTGTAGCCATTACTGGCGTTGTCGCACCGGTGTTAGGCGCGACGCCTAGTACAGCATCAACCAGTACAGGCAATTTTTCCAGAGGCAATGTAACATGGTCACCAAACCATAACCCGTTTCAGGGAGGCACGGAATATACAGCCAGCATTATACTTACAGCGAATGCTGGCCACACTTTTACCGGGCTGTCTGCTACGAATGCAACAATTAACGGGCTACAAGTGACTATTTCAAATAACACCGGAGATAGAGTCACCCTATCACGCACCTTTCCAGCGACCCCTACTCAAATTACGAGTGTAGCCATTACTGGTGTTGTCACACCGGTATTAGGCGCGATGCCTAGTACAGCATCAGCTGGTACAGGCAATTTTTCAAGGGGCAATGTAACATGGTCACCAGTCCATAACCCGTTTCAGGGAGGCACGGAATATACAGCCAGCATTATACTTACAGCGAATACTGGTCACACTTTTACTGGGCTAGCGAACGCGACTATTAACGGGCAACAAGCAACTGTTTCAAATAACACCGGATCTACAGTCACCCTATCACGCACCTTTCCAGCGACCCCTACTCCAATTACGAGTGTAGCCATTACTGGTGTTGTTGCACCGGTATTAGGTGCTGCACCGAGTACAGCATCAGTTGGTACAGGCAATTTTTCAAGGGGCAATGTAACATGGTCACCAATACATAACCCGTTTCGAGGAGGCACAGTATATACAGCCAGCATCATATTGACAGCGAATACTGGGCACACTTTTACCGGGCTATCTGCTGCGAATGCAACCATTAACGGGCAGCAAGCGACTATTTCAAATAATACTGGAGATAGAGTCACCCTATCGCGCGCCTTTCCAGTGACCGATGCTGATCCAATTACGAATGCAGTCATTACTGGTGTTGTTGCCCCAGTGTTAGGAGACGTACCAAGCACGGCGTCGGCTGGTACTGGTAATTTTTCCAGAGGCAATGTAACATGGTCACCAATACATAACCCGTTTCAGGGCAATACGGTATATACAGCCAGCATCATACTGACAGCAAATACTGGTCACACTTTTACTGGGCTGCTAGCTGCGAATGCAACCATTAACGGGCAACAAGCGACTATTTCACAGAACTTCGGAGATAGAGTCACCCTGTCGCGCAGTTTCCCTGCAACAGCCGCTGCTCCTCCACCTCTGGTAGAGATAATCTCTGCGGGAGGTAATCATACCGTGTTCGTCAGGGAGAACGGTACACTCTGGACTTGGGGAGATAGCAGTAGAGGTCAGACTGGTCTTAGGATGTCAGCAGGGAATACATCCATACCCTTTCCAGTAGGGAGAGAAACAAACTGGGCGTCTATATCTGCAGGCAATAATCACACAGTAGCTGTTACTACGAATGGACAGCTCTGGGCGTGGGGAAATAATGGTTCTGGTCAGCTTGGCGATGGTACGACAACCAATCGCAATATCCCTGTCCGGATAGGAACTGCAACAAACTGGGCATCTGTGTCTGCAGGTGATAATCACACAGTAGCTGTTACCACAACTGGACAGCTCTGGGCATGGGGACGAAATTGGGATGGCGCTACTGGTCTTAATACAACATCTGGAAACACTCTTACTCCTACTCGAGTAGGGACTGCAACAAACTGGGTGTCTGTATCTGCAGGTGATAGTCACACAGTAGCCATCACAACCAATGGACAGTTCTGGGCTTGGGGAAATAATCAGTTTGGTCAGCTTGGTGATGGCACGACGACCCAGCGTAATATTCCCACTCGAATAGGGGATGCAACAAACTGGCGTACTATGTCTGCAGGTGATATTCACACAGTAGCTGTCAGAATGGATGGAACACTGTGGGCTTGGGGAAGTAATTGGGATGGCAGAACTGGTCTTGGAATAACATCTGGGAATACTCTCACCCCCACCCGGGTAGGAGAGGCTACAAATTGGGTATCTGTGTCTGCAGGCAGTGGCCACACTATGGCTATTAGAGAAGGCAACACACTTTGGGGTTGGGGAAGTAATGGGAGTGGCCAGCTTGGCGATGGTACGACAACCAGTCGCAGTATCCCCGCTCAAGTACAGTCTGGTACCTGGACTTTTGTATCAGCAGGCAGTTCTCACACTGTAGCCATTAGAACTGGCGGTGCGCTCTGGACTTGGGGGAGTAATAGGGAAGGTCAGCTTGGCAATGGTACTGTAGGTGCTTTTACTAATTCCAATACTCCAATTCAAGTAACAATGGCAACTGTAACTTTGCCAGTCCCAACTGTAAATACGGTTACAGCGGTCGCTGCAGGAAATAGCCATACTTTGGTTATAGGAGCAAACGGTACACTTTGGGGCTGGGGAAATAGCGATAATGGTCAGACTGGTCTTAGAATGTTGGGAGGAACTCCAACAGCTCCCCTCCAGGCAGGGATAGCAACAAACTGGGCGTCTGTGTCTGCAGGTGCATTTCACACAGTAGCTGTTACTACGAATGGACAGCTATGGGCATGGGGAAATAATCAGTTTGGTCAGCTTGGTAATGGCACGACGACCAATCACGATGTTCCTGTCCGGATAGGAACTGCAACAAACTGGGCATCTGTGTCTGCAGGTGAGAGGCACACAGTGGCCGTTACCACAACTGGACAGCTCTGGGCATGGGGGCGAAATTGGGATGGCGCTACTGGTCTTGATACAACATCTGGAAATACTCTTACTCCCACTCGAGTAGGGATTGCAACAAACTGGGCGTCTGTGTCTGCAGGTGCATTTCACACAGTAGCTGTTACTACGAATGGACAGCTATGGGCATGGGGAGACAGGGGGCAGGGTCGGCTTGGTGATGGCGAATCTTGGGGTAATCAAAATACCCCTATTCGAATAGGAGATGCAACAAATTGGCGCGCTGTGTCCGCAGGTGCAATTCACACAGTAGCTATCAGAATGGATGGAACGTTGTGGGCTTGGGGAAGTAATGCGAATGGTCAGACTGGTCTCGGAATAACATCGGGGAATACTCTCATCCCCACCCGGGTAGGAGAGACTACAAATTGGGTATCTGTATCTGCAGGTAGTGGCCACACTATGGCCATCAGAGAAGGCAACACACTTTGGGGTTGGGGAGCTAATAGTAGTGGTCAGCTTGGCGATGGTACAACAACTCAAAGAAATGCTCCCCATCAAGTGCAGTCTGGTACTTGGACTTCTGTATCTGCAGGCAGGTTTCACACTGTAGCCATCAGAACAGGCGGTGAACTCTGGACTTGGGGGAGTAATTTGGAGGGTCAACTTGGCAGTGGTGCTATGGGTGGGGGAAATTCTGTCAACAGCACACCCATTCGCATTATTCCGTCACCGTAGTGGAGCATGTACATATTGGGTAAGCATTATTAAGATGGCTGTTCGGGGTAAAACCCGGGCAGCTATATTTTTCTTAAGAACTTCTAATTGTACTTTTGTAAATATTTGGTTATATCCACTAAATTATGGCAAAATGCGATATATTTCAATCAGCCTATAATCCGCCAAAACTCCGTATCCGTCAAAACAAGCACTTCTTCCGTTGGATAAAATATTAAATTAAACTTTCAGAAATAAATAACCTTCTGAAAGGTTGAAAAGACGGGACAAACGGTGCTTTTTAAAAGTAACCATCAAAATTAGTGCATCAACACTTCTTTAAAACTCTTTATCCTGTAAAGGGGAATTGAATATAATTCCTTGTCTATACCAAAATTATTTAACGAAGTACGTATAGCTTGTTTGGGTTTATATATTTCCCTGTACACATTCAAGTTGTACGATTTTTTATTCAAGTCAGATTTTACTTCGACCGGCACAATACCATCATCGTATTGAAGGATAAAGTCCACTTCTGCTTTGCCTGCTGTGTTACCCCAGTAAAATACTGGTATGCGATCAAGAGTCTTTATTTCTTGCAGAACATATTGTTCGGTTATTGCCCCTTTGAATTCTTTGAATACCTCGTGATTAGACTGGTAAAAAGTTTTTATATTAAGCCCTGATTTTGCTGACAATAAACCAACATCCAGCATATAGAGCTTAAATGCTTCGCGTTCTGCGTAACTGGCCAAAGGTAGTTTTGGTTCAGTAGTTTTTGCAATCCTGTAAACCAAACCGGTATTTATAAGCCAGTCCAATGCGTTTTCAAACTCACTGGCTCTTCCACCGCTCTTTACTTCTTTGTAAATAAACTTCTTTTTTTCTTTAGACAGGTGAATAGGTATAGAGTCCCAAAGCATACGGACTTTTGGTATATCGACCCCTTTAATGTGTTTGGAGAAATCTCCTTTGTAGTTATTGAGAATAGCTTCCTGTACTTCTCGTACAGCGTTTAAGTCGTTTGTCTCAACAAAAGTCTTGACTGCTTCTGGCATGCCACCAACATAGAAATATTCTTTTAGTTTGCTAGTCAGAAGGCCATGTATGTTCTTGGTAAGTGTCGCATCACGACTATGCAGGGTATCGACAAGTCTGGTATCTCCTATTGCTTCGAGGAATTCATAAAACGACAACGGATAGAGTGTAATCTCATTTATTTGCCCTACAGGGAATTTGCCCTCTGCAATGCCTAAAAAACTTCCAGCAGCAGCTATGTTATATTGAGGTGCATCCTCATGAAAATACTTTAGTGCGTCTTTTGCTCTCTGACACTCCTGTATTTCATCAAAAATCAACAGAGTATCTGTTGGGGAGATTTTTTCTTTGAAATGATTCTCTAAACTTGTGATAATGTTTTGCGGTGAAATATTATCCCCGAAGTATTGATGAAATTCACGGTTTGTATCGAAATTCATATAAAGCGCAGATTTGTACTCAGCTTTTCCAAACTCTTTTAAAAGCCATGTTTTGCCTACTTGCCTGGCTCCGTATAAAATAAGGGGTTTTCGTCTTAAAGAGGTTTTCCATTTTAGAAGGTCAATATAAGCATATCTTTTCATTGGTGACATCCTACTTGTAAGGAGTATGTCATGGCTTTTAAAAGATAGCAACCTATAAGTGTGATTTTTTACATTTTTGGGCGCCTAAAAGTGTAAAAAACTGCATTTTTCGGTGCTTAAAAGCATTAAAAAAGAGCAGTCAGGTAAGCAGTTTATTCCTTCAAGACAGAACAGTAACGCAAATAACATGGAAGATAGATGGAATAACTTTGTTGGTAGTTTATTTTAAAGAAGTTCTGCCGCCTCGCAGAATTGAACTGCGGACACGTAGATTTTCAGTCTACTGCTCTACCGACTGAGCTAAAGCGGCACTAGATGATTATATTTAACAGAGCTTTACGAAAAATGTCAATAATTATGGGAAAAAAAATATTTTTTCCATACAATATCAAAACATAATTGAATAAACCTTGAACTTTTAAACGATTACTTGAAAATATTCTTCAATATTTATATATTTATAATAAAGAATTTTAATTAAGAGACAACTTTAAAACCATTTAAATAATATTTATAATAGTTAAAAAATCCATGTTGTACCTCGGGAGGAAAAATGTATAAGCCTGTTGACCCAAAAGTGAATTTTCCAAAAATGGAAGAAAAAATAGTTGAATTCTGGAAGGAAAATGACACTTTTAAAAAATCTATCAGTCAAAGGGAAGGGTGTAGAGAATATATTATTTACGATGGACCTCCTTTTGCAACAGGGCTTCCGCATTTTGGCCATTTAGTGCCAAGTACCCTCAAAGATATATTCCCCAGATACCAAACAATGAAAGGCCGCAAAGTTGAAAGAAGATTTGGCTGGGATTGCCATGGCCTGCCTGTTGAATATGAAATGGAAAAAGAGCTCAAAATATCAGGAAAAAGAGCAATCGAAGAATTTGGAGTAGCAAACTTTAATGAAGCGTGTAGAAAAATAGTTCTAAGATATACAAAAGAGTGGGAAATAATAATAACAAGATTAGGCCGCTGGGTAGATTTTGTAAATGATTATAAAACAATGAACCCGGATTATATGGAATCAATATGGTGGATACTTAAACTCCTCTGGGAGCAGGGACTTATGTATGAAGGGTATTATATCCTCCCTTTCTGCCCAAGATGTTCCACTGTGCTTTCAAATAATGAACTTAATCTCGGTGGTTATAAAGATGTTCATGACCCATCAATAACTGTAAAATTTAAACTTAAGGGAGAGGAGAACACCTATTTTCTCGCATGGACAACAACCCCCTGGACACTCCCTTCAAACCTTGCGCTTACTGTAAGCAATGATATTACTTATGTTAAAGTTAGCGACAACAACGAGTTCTATATACTGGCAAAAGAGAGACTCTCTGCGTATTACAAAACACCGGAAGAGTATTCTATTGTATGGGAGAAACAAGGAAGCGAACTTGTCGGAATCTCTTACGAGCCTCTTTTCCCATATTTTGCTGCAGAAGAGAAAAGCGGAGCTTTTAAAGTTTTTGCTGGGGACTTTGTTACAACAGAAAATGGAACAGGAATTGTCCACACAGCTCCTGGATTTGGAGAAGATGACTACAATATCCTTAAAGGGACAAAAATAACCACAGTTTGCCCTATTGATGATGAGTGTAAATTCACATCAGAGGTTTCTGATTACAAAGGCAAGTTTGTAAAAGATGCAGATAAAGATATTATGGATGATCTTAAAAAGGCCGGAAAACTTGTAGTAAGAAGTCAGTACCTTCACCCATATCCTCATTGCTGGAGATGTTCTTCCCCAATCATATACAGGGCAATATCTTCGTGGTTTATAAGTGTAGAAAAGATAAAAGATAAAATGCTTAATGCCAATGAACAAGTATCATGGTATCCTTCACATCTAAAACATGGAAGATTTGGGAACTGGCTTAAAGGGGCAAGAGACTGGGCAATTTCCAGAAACCGTTACTGGGGTAACCCAATACCTGTCTGGAAGTGCGGTAGTTGTGCTCACACAGAATGTCTTGGCTCCAGAAAAGAACTTGAAGAGAAGGGCGGAGTAAAAGTAGATGATCTCCATATGCATAAAATTGACGATATTACCTGGCAATGCTCAAAGTGTAAAAAAGGGACAATGAAAAGAATACCGGAAGTTCTTGACTGCTGGTTTGAATCCGGCGCAATGCCTTATGCGCAAGACCATTACCCTTTTGAAAACAAAGAGCGTGTTGAAAAATACTTCCCCGGAGATTTTATATGCGAAGGGCTTGATCAGACAAGAGGGTGGTTTTATACATTGATAGTTCTGGGTGCAGCTCTTTTTGATAAACCTGCTTTTCAGCATGTAGTTGTAAATGGGCTTGTTCTTGCTGCAGATGGCAAAAAAATGTCAAAGTCCCTTAAAAATTATTCAGACCCAACTGAAGTTATTAATATGTATGGCGCAGATGCGCTAAGATTTTTCCTTACAAATTCTGCGGTGTTGCGGGCAGAAGATTTAAGATATTCTGATGATGCAGTAAAAGAAGTTCTTAAAAATCTTATACTACCTATCTGGAATGCATACAGTTTTTTCGTTACCTATGCAAATATAGATAACATAAAAGTCGACTCTTTGGAAACTCCTGCATCTCCATCAAATCCTCTTGATAAATGGATTTTATCAGAGGTTGAAAAACTTATTGAAGATATAACATTTGCCATGGACTCTTATGATATCCAGAAAGCAGATATATTTATTTCCAATTTTATTGATATTCTTAACAACTGGTATATTAGAAGGTCAAGAAGGCGGTTTTGGAAGTCCGAAAACGATGCTGATAAAAAAGAGGCATACCAGACTCTATATTCTGTTATAATGAAACTTGTAACAGCAGCGTGCCCAATAATACCGTTTATAACAGAAGAGATATATCAAAACCTTAAAACAAATTCCATGCCAGAGTCTGTTCATCTTTGCGATTATCCTGTTAGTGATAAATCCAAAAGAGACAAACACCTTGAAGAGAAAATGGAAGTTACGCGAAAAGTTGTTTCCATGGGCAGAGCTTTAAGAAGTAATTTTTCCATCAAGACACGACAGCCATTACAATCTATTTCTGTTGTCACAAGAGAGCAGAGCGAAAAAGTAATTTTAATAGAGATGTCGGAAATCATCGCAGAAGAGCTCAATGTTAAAGAAGTTTTTATCCGCGAAAATGAAGATGAATTTGTAGAATACAAAGCAAAAGCAAATTTTAAAGCGCTTGGGAAAGTGCTTGGCAAAAATATGAAAAAAGGCGCTGAAATAATAGAGACCTTTAATAAAGACCAGGTAAAATCTCTTCTTGATGGCTCTGTATTGTCTATTAGTATTGATAACGAAGGTTTTGAGCTTACAGCAGAGAGCATTGTTGTGCAAAGAATTGAAAAAGAAGACCTGAAAGTTCTTAATGAAGGGACAATAACCATCGGGCTTGATACAAAAATAACAGAGCAGCTTATGCAGGAGGGCGCTGTAAGAGACCTTGTCCGCAATATACAGAACCTTAGAAAAGAAAAAGGGTTGGAAGTTACTGATAGAATACGCCTGACATTATCAGGGAACGAAGACCTTAAAAAAGCAGTTGATAATTATTCTGACTATCTTTTATCTGAAACTTTAACCAGTAATATTGAGTGGAAAGATATTAAAAGCGGGCAGGAGTATGAATGTGGTGATTACACTTGTTATATAGATTTGACAAAAAGTTAATTTATAGAATCTTTGTATTTGCTCTGGTATTTGCCCTGATAATCATATTGTCAGGGTGTGCCACTGGCAGATCAACATTTCGTCACAGATTAGGCCCTTTGGATATAATCCCAGAGGATTTTTTTCTTTACTTTAAGATAAACAGATCTGCTACCAATATTCCTGTTATCAATGAACGGCTTGAAGAATTTTCTGCAGAAATGGGAATACCTCAAAGTTTTATGGAAAGGACAAATAATATTACTGCTGTTTTTTTTGATGATGATTGGGGTTATATTGTAGCGCAGGGCAGATATCCCGATTCATTTATCAGAAGGAGTCTTAGAAGAACCGATGGGTGGGAAGAGAATTCTTATCAGCGGATAAGATATTTTATTTCCGATAACGCAAAAACTATTATTATTTCGCTGAAAAATACTGTCATAGTTTCAGATTTCCCAATGGGACAAGGGCGTGACTTTGCGGATCAACGCGCAAAAAGGATCATTGATATAATCTTGTCAAACGAAACAGTTAGTTACCCTCCTGTTGCTGATTCTGTTTTTCGCATAACTTCAAATAGTCCTGGCAGTGTTTTTACACAATTTGTAGCTCAAAATGTAAGTCTTGATAATATTATAAAAGTAAATTTTGATATAATTCTGGAGCCCAGAAATAGAAAAACCGGGGGAATCCATATCTCTTTCATGGTTGAAGAAGAAAGACACGCATTGCTTTTTAATTCTGTAATAAGACTTTTCATATCTGATTATGTAGTAAAGAACAGAATAACAGATGTAAGAACATTAAGAGAGAATAACAGCATTTTTCACAGCGGAGTTTTTGTTTATGTTAATATTCTTGATATGCCGCTTGAAAAACTTAATATGTTTATCGCTGATTTTATAGGGGAAGCAAATTGGTTACAGGTGTAGTGGATTATAAAGCAGGAAACCTGAAAAGTATTGAGAATGCTCTTAAAAATTTAAATGCAGATTTTATAATATCAGATGACCCGGAAAAACTTGAAAATTGCGATAAGTTAATATTTCCCGGAGTTGGGGAGGCAAGCTCTGCAATGCGAAGTCTTTCAAAATATGGACTTGATCAGTTTTTAAAAGAATATGTAAAGAAAGGAAATCCATTACTTGGGATCTGCCTTGGAGCGCAGATCATACTCTCCTGGTCAGAGGAGGGAGAGATAGCGTGCCTTAATATCATAGACGGAAAAGTGCAGCTGTTTGATAAAAATATGGGGCTAAAAATCCCGCAGATAGGGTGGAATGCAGTACGTTATGCAAAATCACATTATCTTTTTAAGGATATTCCGGATAACTCTTCGTTTTATTTTGTACACTCCTATTATCCCAATGTAAAAAAAGAATTTACAATAGGGGAGTGTGAGTATGGAATTACTTTTACCAGCGCAATATCGCGCGATAATGTATGCGCAGTCCAGTTTCATCCTGAAAAATCAGGAAGACATGGTCTTAAATTAATGAATAATTTTCTTAAAGGAGAATAGATATGCTTTTTAAAAGAATAGTTGTATGCCTTGATGTAAGGGATGGAAAAACAACAAAAGGGATAAAATTCAAAGGTAACGTAGATATTGGTGACCCAGTAGAGATGGCAGAAAAATATTACCATGCAGGGGCCGATGAGCTTGTTTTATACGATATTACTGCTTCTTCCGAGAACAGGGGAATAATGATGGATATCGTAGAAAAGGTAGCGGAAAAAATATCACTCCCTTTTACAGTAGGCGGCGGAATAGGGAGTATAGAAGATATAAAAAAAGTGCTGCGTGTAGGGGCTGACAAAGTAAGCATCAACAGCCAGGCAGTTAAAAACCCTTCGCTAATTGAAGAGGGCGCATCACTTTTTGGCAGGCAATGCATTGTTCTTGGGATGGATGCTCTTGCTGACTCTGCAATGCCATCAGGATACCGTGTTGTTATAAATGGCGGAAGAACTCCAACAGAACTTGATGCTCTGGAGTGGGCAAAACAAGCTGAAAAATTGGGAGCTGGTGAAATTGTTCTTAACTCAATAGATACTGATGGTATAAAGCAGGGTTATGAAATAAATCTTACAAGCCTGGTTTCTTCGAATGTTGGTATTCCTGTTGTTGCGTCAGGTGGAGGTGGAAAACCAGAACACCTTAGCGAAGTATTTTTAAAAGGCAAAGCAGATGCAGCTCTTGTAGCTTCGATGGTGCATTATGGGGAATATTCCATTAAAGAAATCAAGGATTATTTGTATAAATGCAAAATACCAGTAAGGCTTGACTGGTAGCCATTGACCTTAAAAAAATATTTCTCTATTATTATATTATAAAAGTAAAAACAAAGTCTCTGGAGCAAAGAATGCCTAATTATGATTACGAATGTACTTCTTGCAATAAAATTATGGAAATATTTCAGCAAATGTCAGAAGCGCCGCTTCAAAAATGCCCTGAGTGCGGGGGAAAAATAAAGCGGCTTGTGGGTGGCGGTCTTGGGGTAATTTTTAAAGGCAGTGGTTTTTATGCAACAGACAGCAGGAAAGAATCTTCAGCAAAATCAGGGAAATCTGATGCTGCTCCATCATGCGGCAAATGCCCAACATCTACGTGCCCTGCGTCAAGTAATAGTTAAAGTTTCAATTTTTGCAAAAGCATCTTCTATCAAAGCATCCATCTCAATAGCATTAAATGAAGCGCTGATTTTTTCAAATACAGGTTTTAGAACAGGGTGAGGTGGGGCAAAAACAGAGCAACAATCAGGATATGGAAGAACTGAAATTTCATAGGTGCCTATTTCTTTTGCTTTTGTAATTATCTCTTGCTTATCCATACCAATAAGCGGCCTGAATAGCGGATATGTTGTATGCGACCCTGTGAACCTTATATTTTCTGCTGTCTGACTTGCGACCTGGCTTAAAGCCTCGCCTGTAACTATTGAGTTTGCCTTGATTTTTTCTGCAAGAAGATGGGCAATCTTCATCATGACTGCGCGGGAAAAAAGCGTTATCTCTTCCTGTTTGCAGTTCTGTTTTATATAAACCTGGAGTTCTGTGAAAGGGACAAAATAGAGTTTCATTTTAGGAAGATAAGTTCTTATTTTTTTTGCAAGCTCAATTACTTTTTCTTTTGACTGCTCTGACGTATATGGATAAGTTTCAAAATGGAGAGCTTCAATAGCGCACCCCCGCTTTGCCATCATATAACCTGCGACAGGAGAATCTATTCCACCGGATAACAACAAAATTGCTTTTCCTGAAATACCGGAAGGGAGACCGCCTGGGGATTTATAAACACTGGAATATACTACTGCTTTGTCCCTGATCTCAACATTTATTTTAAAATCAGGATTTTTCAAATTAACTTTAAGTGTTTTAAAATTATCCAGAACAAGCCCCCCCAATATGCAGGAAAGCTCATAAGAACTATATTTAAAACTCTTATCCGACCGCCTTGCAGTAATTTTAAAAGTTAGCGGCACATTTTCAGGAGAAGTAACGCCATCATTAAACTGTTTGGACGCAACTTCAAGAACAGTTTTACTTATCTCTTCCATATTTTTTTCAACCATTTTCGCGATCGAAAATCCAGTCAACCCAAATACAGAGGAGAGTGTTTTTTCAATTTTATTTCTTGTTTTTTCATCGATGTTATCATCAGGCGCAAGAAAAAATCTCCCTTTTCTGCCTGATATTCTGACTTTTATACCATCAAGCTGTTTTCTGATATTTGCAAAAAGCTTTCTTTCAAAAGTTGATTTGTTTTCCCCTTTAAGATTTATTTCGCATGTCTTAAGGAGATAAATTGTTTTCAAAGTAATTCTCCCCCGTCCTGCGACGGGGCAGGCGGAATTTCTTATAATTTTTTAAATGCGCTATTCAGCAGCCTTACTAATAAATATTTAAAAGCTTTTTTGATTCTTCTTCAAGTACATTGCAAAATTCAACAAGCTCTTTTTCTTGTGTTTGGCACCCAATTGATATCCGTACAGATGACATTGCTGCGCTTTTTTCTATTTTCATGGATTTTAATGTTTGCGATTCATGCTTTTTATGGGATGAACAGGCTGACCCTGCAGAAATAAAAAAACCTTTCTCGCTCATAACCCTGACAAGAACTTCTGCTGGAATTTTTTTTATATAGAAGTTCAAGATATACGGAGAAAAAGAGTCAAATATATCTGCCCCTTCACAATGCATTGCGCTAATTCTATGTTCAGGTATAATCCCGCATTCTTTTATTTTTCCAAGATTCTCAATAAGAAAAGAACACTTTTTTTTGGCAAATTCCAGATTTTGTTTGACACCATCAACTGCCTGCTGCAATGCAAGTGAAAAACCATATATCCCAGCTATGTTTTCTGTGCCTGGCCTTATTCCGCTTTCCTGACCACCACCTTTGTATAGCGCGTCTATATTTTCTCTGCAATATAAAAGCCCCACCCCTTTTGGTCCTGATATTTTGTGCGAACTTATTGTATAGAAATCAATGTTACTGTTTTCAAGGTCAACAGGAATTTTTCCTATTGCCTGAACCCCATCGCAGTGAAAAAGAATTTTTTTACCAATTTTTTTTGAATATTTAGCAACTATTTCTGCAAATTTGCCAACAGGTTGTATTGCTCCTGTTTCATTATTTACATGAATAATTGAAACTAAAACTGTATTCTCTGTAAGCTTTTCTTCGATTTTATCTGGATCTATAATTCCATTTTTTTCAGAATCTATTCTAACAATATCAAAACCCATGGACCCAAGCTGCTCTATGGGTTTAAGTACAGAAGGGTGTTCAATAGCTGTTGATATAACTCTCCCTTTTGCTTTTTTCTTTATTACTGAATAAATTGATATATTGTTTGATTCAGTACCGCCCGAAGTAAAAAAAATATTTTTTTTATTTACTCTTAGAGCATTGGCGCACCTCTCGCGGGAATCTTCAAGAAGTTTTTTTGCTTTAATACCTGCACTATGCACAGAAGAAGCATTTGCAAAAGTTTCTGTGGAAGCTTCATAAATTTTTTCTGATATTTTATGATCAGGCACAGCCGTAGCAGCCCAATCCAGATAAATGTTCCTCATGACCAATTATGTGTTATCTGTTTCTTCAAAAACTTCTGTCAGCTTACGAAAAATTTTATTTATTTTTTCGATTTTTTCATTATCATGCTCAGAATCATGTTGTGATAGTTCATCCATGAAACTTTCAAAACTCGATAAACTGGTAGTTAGAGCAAAATCAAAGTTTTTAACAACTTTATACCAGTAATTACCTCTGTTGTCTGTATTAAGAGAAATAAAACCCAAATGGCTTGACCTGTTTTTTACAAAAGATAAAGAAAGTATGCAATCAATATTTTTTATTATTTTATCGGAACCAGTTTTTATATTAATATTCCCTTTTGGAAAACTCCTGTCATTTTTTATATTTCCTATATCAACAAATCTTAAAATCTTGAATATAGTTGATAATTTTTCACCGGAAAATATTTTTAAATTATTATGCACCAAAGTTCCAGTAACTTCATTTGGAATGTGGAGTTTTTCATGATTATTTTGCGCTATTATTGCCATTGCTCTATGATATTCTATAAGCGCGTTTTTCTTTTTCTTGCCTTTTAAATGTTCAAGCTTGAAAGATTCATTCCCGATTTTTATATAATTTGTTGTATCTCTATTTTTGTCCCTGTTTTTGCTGCCAGATAATTCATAGTTAGAAGCTTCCATGAATCCGTCGAGAAGAGCAGGCGATATATCTTTTAACCAATCTTTTCTTAGCGGAGATACAGAGTGTGCAAACATTTTGCTTGTTCTTACAATTTCCCCTGCAACAATAAAGTTCGGATCTTCTTTAAACATTACAGAGCCAGGATGTATCTGTATCCTTTCTGCAGTAAGGCTTCTGTAAACCCCTTTTTTTGATTTTATACATACAAATTGAATAAGCCCTTTTGATACAGCAACTAAATAATCCTTTACGCTGCCTCCTGATGTTATGGGTATCCCCATATCTCCCACTATATCTTCAAGCTGCATTTTTATATTTTCAAGTTCTGCCATAATAATATTATCAAGAAAATTGTTATCGCAGAATTTGACTTTATCCAGCGCCTCTGTATATGCTTTGAAAACTTTTATATAAGAAATAAAGTCCCCATCAGGATCGCTGAATCTTTGATGAGCTTTTCTTGCTTCAAACTCTTCTCCCTGCGGCATAAGGAAAGG
>WQZP01000038.1 GCA_009780675.1 Spirochaetaceae bacterium
CGGAATGTGCGCTTTGGCAGAGCTTTTTCATAAAGCAGGCGCTATTGTAAGCGGCTCAGATACCGAAGAAACTTTTTATACAGACTCAATACTCAAACAGCTTGGAATCAAATATAAAGAAGGGTTTAGCGAGTTAAATCTTGACCATGGCTATGACCTTGTGATCCATTCAGCTGCATATAACAGGGAAACAAATCCAGATATTAAAGAAGCTGTAAACCGCAAGCTGGTCATAATGGAATATACAGAAGCGCTTGGAGCATATTCAAAAAATATGCGTTCCTGCGGAATAGCTGGTGTTCATGGAAAAACAACAACAACCGGAATAACAGGCACGTTACTTAAAGAGATGGGGCTTCCAGTATCTGTTCTCGCAGGTTCTGCAATTTCCAACTTTGACGGAAGATCAACCTTTGTTTCAGGAACAGATTATTTTATTGCTGAAACATGCGAATACAAAAGACACTTCCTGTCGTTTTTCCCGAATATAATAATCGTTACCAGTATTGAGCCGGATCATCTTGATTATTTTAAAGATTATAACGATATATTTTCCGCATTTCTTTCGTATGCAGAAAAGCTGCCAGAAAAAGGGGTGCTTATATATTGCAAAGATGACAAAGGGGCAAATTCGCTTGGAGATATTATTGCAGAAAAAAGAAAAGATATAAAGCTTCTTCCTTATGGCATTGATGCAGAGGGGTTGTTTAAGGTAAAAAATATAAAACAGTGCGACGGAGTAACAAAGTTTCATGTTGCGGGAATAAAAGAAGAACTTTCCCTGAAAGTGCCCGGAGTACACAATGTTTTAAACAGCGCTGCTGCTATTGCGGCAGTAACGTATATAAATTCTTCGATTACAGGAAATTCTGTCGAAGAAGTTCTTGAAAAAGAGGCTGTAAAAATTGTTTTGGGGCTGGAAAATTTTAAAGGGAGCAAGAGAAGGAGTGAGCTTCTCGGAACAGCATGCGGCATTACATTTATGGATGACTATGCCCATCACCCTACTGCCATAGAAACAACTCTTTCTGGTCTAAAATCATTCTTTCCTGGAAAAAGAATTATTCTGGATTTTATGTCACATACTTATTCAAGGACACATGCCCTTATGGAAGAATTCTCAAAATCTTTTGAAAACGCAGATGTAGTTATTATAAACAAGATATATGCTTCTGCCAGGGAAAAAAGCAGTGATTTTGGGGATCTAAATAGAATTTTTTTTAACAAAATAACAGATAACCATGATAAAGTATTATATTATCATGAACCTGATGATGCGCAGGATTTTATAAAGAAAGAACTAAAAGAGGGGGATCTTTTTATAACTATGGGAGCAGGGGATAACTGGAAACTTGGAGTTAAATTATATGATTATTATAAACAACTAGACCTGGCAGGAGGCTGAAATGAAAAGCATGACCGGCTACGGATACAGCGAATTCCAGAATGGAAAGATGGATATTGTGCTGGAACTAAAATCATATAACAGCAGATTTTTTGAGCTTAATATTTCTACACCGCCATTTTTGTCTCCACTTGAACCTGTGTTGCGTAACTTTATAAATGAAAGAATCGAAAGGGGAAAAGTTGAACTGTATGTAAGAGTAAAAGAACTGGAGGAAGATGCTGTCATCAGTATAGATAAAAATATTGCATCAGCAGGATTATCTGCTTTAATGCAACTTGCAGATATTGCAGGAACAGGCGAGGCTGTAAGTATCTCGCATCTTTTGAGAGTGGATGGTATAATCAAGAAATTAAAAAATAAAGATATGGATTATTTTTGGGAAACATTGAAACCGGTTCTTGAAGAAGCTTACAGGCAATATGATAACAGCAGGAGAGAAGAAGGGAAAAAAAGTGAAACAGATATATTGAAACAAATAGAAGTGATTTCAAATTCCATAAAAACAGTAGATAATTATGCAAAGGCAATTGAGGAAGATATAAAAAAGAATCTGAAAGAGAGGTTTCAGCAGATGCTTGGTGATGCAGTAGATGAGTCAAGAATTTATGCAGAGACAGCAATTATGCTTATGAAGTTTAGTATAAATGAAGAAATCGTAAGAATGAAATCTCATGTTGAAAGTTTTGTAAAAGAAGTGAAATCGGAAAATTCACAGATAGGGAAAAAACTTGATTTTATATGTCAGGAGATAAATAGGGAAATAAATACAATTGGTTCCAAAAGTTTTAAAGTGGAAGTAAGTCAGGCAGTAATTGATACAAAAGATGCTTTGGAAAAAATAAGAGAACAGGTAAGGAATATAGTTTAATATGAAAATAGCAATTTCAGGAAAAAGTGGATGCGGAAACACATCCTGCAGCAGACTTGTTGCTGATAGGTTAGGTATTAAGTTCATTAATTATACATTTAGAAATATGGCAGAAGAAAAAGGCCTTAAGCTGGAAGAGCTTGCTATTCTTGCGCAAAAAGATGATAGCTATGATATTTTTGTGGATGAAAAACAAAAAGAATTTGCTTCAGAAGGGAATTGTGTTGTTGGATCAAGGCTTGCTATCTGGCTTATAGAAGATGCTGACCTTAAAGTATTTTTAACAGCGCCTGTTGAAATAAGAGCTGAAAGAATACATAAGAGGGAAGGTGGTTCTTATGAAGAAGTTTTACAGAAGACAATAGAGCGGGATAGAAAAGACACCGAGAGGTTTAAGCATATTTACAATATTGACAATAACAATTATTCACACGCAGATATTATTATTGATACGATCCTTTATCCACCGGAATGGATTGCTGATGCAATTGTCGAAAGAGCAAAGTTAATGCTTTAGGTCTTCTCCTGTACTGCGCCCGTAGAGCAAAGTGCTTGTTTTCTTCTTGTTTTTTTGATATAAATTCAATATATGCTGAATATGTTGAATTTCATACTGGAGGGGAAAAATGCTAAACTTTAAAAAGTCTTCATTTGCATTTAAATTTACACTGTTCATATTGTCGATTATTATTATTACTGCCGGAGCTCTTTCAGTAGTATTTTTTTATAACCTTTATTCAATAAGCTATACTCTGGCCAGAATCAATGTCGAAAAGAGTATTGGGAATTTGCGGGATAATATATCTTCTTCACTGGAAAAGTATGCAGATATGCTTGACAATGTTGGGCATGGTATTAGCGTTCTCTATGACCAGGGGCCAATTCCTGTAGAGGATTTACGCTCTTATTTTGGAAGAGTAACAACCAATCTCCCGGAAGTGGGGCTTCTTTATTTTGCCAATAATATAAAGTGGACTCTAAGCGGTGGCTATTGGGTATCCAGCCCTGAATGGACTCCTGCAGAAACGTGGGACCAAACAGGGCGTCCATGGTTCATCAATGCAAAAGCTGCTGGGGGCGCTATTGCCTTTTCTGATCCGTATCTGGATGCCTTTACAGGCGATATTATCATTTCAATATCCAGAACTGTTTTTGACGGACAGAGAAGGGACATTGGCGTGGTGGCTGCAGATATATTGGTTACGAAGCTGAATGCAGAAGTGACCCGGACCCTAATTTTTCAGGGCCAGCGGCTCTACCTTTTGAATAGAGCAGGTCTTTACATTACACACGCTGATCCCAACAAGGTCATGAAAGAAAATTTTTTCAGAGAAACAAATCTTGAAGAATATTTTAACGATGTTATCACTTCTGATACATATCATGTGCAGGTTGGCAATATTGATTTTTTTGCCGCAGAGATACCTGGTGCAGATTGGTTTTTGGTTTCCATAACGCCTAGAGCCTCGATTTTTGCAGAAACCAATAAACTCATTTTTCGTATGCTTATTCTCTGCATCCTTGTGTTTATAGTCGCTGTTGGTGTTTCAGGCATATTCACATATTTTATGCTCACTCGCCCGCTTGGTGAAATGCAGCAAGTAGCAGGCTCTCTTGCAAAAATGGATTTTGCGATTGGTTTCCAAAAAATCAGAAATGATGAGATAGGTGAAACACAGCGGGCATTGATACAGATCCGTGACAGTCTTAAAAAGTCAATCGATGAAATCAATGGCCATTTGGCAAAAGCAACCGAAGGCAGCAAGCAGCTCAATAAGGTTATAGTTGAATCTTCCCAATCCCTGGGAGTAATTACCAGTAATATGGAGGTTACGTTGTCCGAGTCTGATACTCAGTTGGAGTCAGTTGCGCAGACTTCGGATTCTATTACAAAAATCGTTAAATCCATTGATCATCTTGAGGGAGCAGTTGTTACACAAGCTTCACATATTACAAAATCCGCATCGTTGATCGAGGATATGGTCTCTAATATTGGTTCAATACGCTCAATAGTAGGTGAAGTTAGTGAAACTACAGATGTTCTCAGCAAGTCTTCTGCTTCTGGTCATTCAATGCTTATCAAGCTGACAGAAGAGGTAAAGCAGTTGCATGAGCAATCCGCAATGCTGCAGGCTGCGAACAAAACAATTGCAAATATTGCTGCTAAAACCAATCTTCTTTCCATGAACGCTGCCATTGAAGCTGCTCATGCAGGGGAAACTGGCAGAGGTTTTGCGGTTGTTGCTGACGAGGTTCGTAAGTTGGCAGACTTGGCCGGCAAGGAATCAAAAGGCATTTCTGAGGAAATTAAGAAAATGGGCGAGGGTATTGCCAGAATAACCAATGTTACAGAAGAAACTGTGCAGTCCATGAATATAATTTTCAACGAAATAAAAGCTGTGGACGCTGCTTTTATTGAGGTAAACAGTGCTGTGGAAAAACAAGCTTCCGGAGGGTCTAATATTCTTTCTGCACTAAAGTCCATTCAGGAAATGACTGACAATGTGCGTACTGGAAGTGAGGATATACATGAACAAAGTAGCTCAATTTCCAATGAAATGCAAAAATTACAGCGGATTTCCGAAAATGTAACAAAGCGGGTGCATGAAGTGAATGATGCCAGCAAGCAAATTACATCTTTTCTGGATAGTGCAAAAGAAATGGTTTCAAATTGATTAAAAGATATTTACTTTTTTAAAGAGATTTTGTAATATAATATGTTATAAATTTCTACAGGAGTTATATATAGATGTTAATACCTCTTGATAAACTATTGCAAAGAAGCAAAAATATATATGAATTGACTTGTGCTGGAATCAAAAGAGCTTCTCAACTTACAATTACTGGTGAAAAAGATGGTGGTATAGAAGAAACCAAGATCGTTCCCATGGCATTAAGGCAGATACTAACAGAAAAAGTTGAATACAGGCTGGAAGAATAGCTTCCAATACAGGAGGGAGATTATGCTTTCAAAAAGTATTATCCCTGTAATAGTTGTTTTTGGCCCTACCTCAGTAGGAAAAACAGATTTCCTGCTTAATTTAAGTAAAATTTCAGAAATCATAAATATTGACTCGCTCCAGGTTTATAAATATATGAATATTGGAACTGCGAAGCCGGGAGCAGGAACTCTCTCCCAAATTAAGCACCATTTAATAGATTTTCTTGACCCAAATGAAGAATTCAATACAGGAGATTTTGTACATGAGGCAGACAAGCTTTGCTTTGAAGTTTTTTCAAGAGACAAAATACCTGTAATCTCCGGCGGAAATGCTTTTTTTCTTATCAATTTTATAAAAGGGCTTCCCGCAACTCCAAAATGCAATCCTATAGTGAGGAAAAAAGTAGAAGAGGAACTAAAAAACAAAGGGATTGAGGAGCTTTCATGCAAACTTGAAAAAATAGACCCGGATTATTTCTCGAAAATCAGCAAAAACGACACATATCGTATAACGCGCGCTTTGGAGATATATTACTCAACAGGAAAAACAGTTTCTTATTTTAAAATTCCCGAAAAGCCAAGAGAGTGTTATAACTTTTTGTTTATAGGTTTAATCAGGGAAAAAGAAGAGCTGCATGAAAGAATAAACAGGCGGGTTGATTTGATGTTTGAAAATGGCCTATATGAAGAGTTTTTGAAACTTAGAAAAATGGGCTATGGATCATCCTCTCCGGGAATGGGTGCCATAGGGTATAAGGAGTTTTTTGAGCTTGATAATGAACAGAGTGTTGAATGGCAGCCGGGTGACAAGCAGCTTGGTTTAGATGATATCAAAGAACTTATAAAGAAAAATACAAGACAATATGCGAAGAGGCAGATAACGTTTTTCAAAAAAATAGACAATGTTATATGGGAAAATCCTGATAACTTTTCGGCTATATTTCACAAAGTTGAGGAATTTTTAAAGCAGCATGGAAAAATAGTATGTAATTTTGACAATTGCAGTTTCTATGATAAAATTCCGATTAAGAAATAAGGAGCAAAGATGAAATTAATTATCCGGCTGCCCCTAATCATCGGGACAGTAATGTTGGTGACTGCGATCAGCATTAGCATCATATCATTGAGGATAAGTTCCTCTATATTAGAGGCATCAATTCTTGATGGAATAGGCGAAAAGAACGAGTTAAGCGCTAATTATATAAGCGCCAATTTAAATGGACAGCTCGACGTGTTATGGGAAATCGCCAACCGCGCCCGTACCCGTACTATGGATTGGGACCTTATCCAACAAAATCTGCTTCCAGATGTGCATCGTCTTGGTTATGAGGAAATGGGTATAGTATTTCCAGGCGGCTTTACCCGTTATGTTTTGGACCCATCGACCACAAATCTTGGAGACAGGGATTATGTAATACGGGCTTTTAGCGGAAGACCTTCTATTTCTGATGTTATTATCAGCCGTCGTACTGGCGATGCTGTTGTGATGTTCGCTGCGCCGATCTTTCAAAACGATGAACCAGGTGCGCCTGTTCTTGGCGTATTGATTGCCCGCATGGATGGTGGTCAAGCCCTTTCCAATTTAGTGGTTAGCTTAAGAAGCGCTATGCCAAGCGGGTACAACTATCTTGTGAGCAATGAAGGGACATTCATTGCTCACCGGAACACGGAAATGGTAAAAAATCGATTTAATCCCATAATAGAAGTTGAAAAAGACCTTTCTTTAAGGTCATTAGCTGATTTTGTGAGAACAGCTTTGGAGGAAAGAACTGGTATCTCCAGGTATACTTTCGAAGGGAGAAATCTACTTGGACACTATACGGAAATTCCTGGTTTCCCATGGTTGCTTTTCAGCATTATTGAAAGGAGCGATGTTAATGACCAGCTAGTACAAAAGCGCATGGTTATCTTGTCTATAGCATTTATTTTTGTCATTATTGGATTAGGTATCGCGATTTTTGTTGGAAAGTCGATCGCAAAACCAATACACCATGTTGCTGAAACCATGAAAGATATTTCCGAAGGTGAAGGAGACCTTACTAAAACTATAGCTTTAAAATCCAAAGATGAAGTAGGCGATCTTGTTAAATATTTTAATCAGATATTGAACGATATCAAGAATATGATCATTGGTATCAAAAAAGAAGCATCGCTATTATCTGGTATTGGCGATAATCTTGCAAGCAATATGACCCAGACAGCATCTGCTGTGAACGAAATTACTGCAAATGTCCAGAATATCAAGAACCGTGTTTTAAATCAGAGCGCCAGTGTCAGTGAGACCAATGCGACAATGGAGCAGGTTGTTATAAATATTAATAAACTAAATGGTCATGTTGAAAACCAGAGTAGTAATGTTTCACAGGCTTCATCTGCTATTGAGCAAATGGTAGCCAATACCCGATCAGTTACAGAAACGCTAGTTAAAAACACTAAAAATGTAGATACTCTCAGGAATGCTTCTGAAGTGGGTCGTAATGGCTTATCTGAAGTAGCAACGGATATTCAGGAAATTGCCCGCGAATCAGAAGGGCTTTTGGAAATAAACTCTGTAATGGAAAACATAGCCAGTCAAACCAATCTGCTTTCTATGAATGCTGCTATAGAGGCTGCCCATGCAGGTGAATCTGGCAGGGGTTTTGCTGTAGTTGCCGACGAGATTCGTAAGTTGGCGGAAAATTCCGGGGAGCAATCCAAAACCATTAGTACAGTTTTGAAGAAAATAAAGGAGTCTATTGACAAGATCACTAATTCTACCGAGAACGTACTGAATAAATTTGAAGACATCAACTCAAGCGTAAAAACAGTTGCTGAACAGGAAGATAACATCTGCAATGCCATGGAAGAGCAGGGGATTGGAAGCAAGCAAATTCTTGAAGGTGTTGGCAATGTAAATGAAATAACCCGGCAGGTAAAAAGTGGTTCTCAGGAAATGCTTGAAGGGGCAAAAGAAGTAATACAGGAAAGCAAGAATCTTGAAAAAGCAACCCAGGAAATTGCCGCGGGCATGAATGAGATGGCTTCCGGCGCAGAGCAAATAAATGTTGCTGTAAACCATGTCAATGAACTAAGCAGCAAGAATCGTGAAGGCATTAACATCCTGATAAAGGAAGTTTCGCGGTTCAGGGTAGATTGATTCGGGAATCATCATAATGGAAAATATGTGATAATACGGCAAGAAAAAAAATCGGATTATGATGAGGTTTATGAACTTGTAAGAATATCATTTGCTACAACTCCTGATGATGATGGAACAACATCTGATTATCTTAATCAGATTAGAAAAAAAGATACTTTTATCCCGGAATTATCATTGGTTGCTGAAAATGATGATAAAAAAATTATTGGGCAGATTGTTCTGTATAAGACAAATATTACTACCTCAAATACCTCAAATGGAGAAATAACAGAATTGTTGCTTTCTCCAATTTCTGTACATCCAGATTATTTTCGTCGCGGAATTGCTCGCGCAATGATTGAAAGATCATTGAGTATAGCAAAAAAAATGGGATATAAAGCTGTTTTTCTTTGTGGGGATCCAAAATTATATGGGAAATTCGGGTTTATACCATCATACGAATACAATATTTTTCATATTACCGATGATTTAAAAAAAGCTGAATGGAGTATGGTATACGAATTATACACGGGTGCATTAAAAGATATTTCCGGAACAATAAATACAGTTTAATTGCTTTTTATTGGAAATCAAAGAATAATAAAAACAAGAACCAACCTCTAGCGAAGTGAAATGCCCAAAGATATACTTGAAAATTATTAAATAAGAGCATAAATTTAGTTTTGAAAATGAAAAAAGTATTTATTCTGGATGGTCTGCGAAGTCACATCGGGAAAATAAATGGAGTATATCGCAATCTCTTGGCAGAACACTTGGGTGCAGCTGTCTTAAAAGAGCTAAAGAATCGGTATCCGACTTTGCACGTTGATCAGGTAATTGCCGGGAATGCAGTAGGAGCAGGCGGAAATATTACTCGCCTTATGATTCTGAATGCCGGGTTCTCTGATGATATCCCAGCCATTACCATTGATACTCAATGCTCATCAGGACTTAGTAGCATACAGATAGCAGAGGCCCTTATCCGTAGCAATGCTTGCCATTGTATTATTGCCGGTGGTTTTGAAAGCAGTTCCACACAACCTAATCGAAGTTATAATACTAATGACTCTCGCTTTCAGGGGAAAGATACGTTTTATACTTGCGCGCAATTTTCTCCCCAGGAACGCTCGGATACTGCTATGTTGGATGGAGCAGAGAGAGTTGCTCATAAATGGGGAATTACCAGAGAAGAGCTGGATTATCAGGCTCTTTTGAGTCATAAAAAAGCAGCGGCAAGCAGAGCTGAAATGCAAGACGCGATTTTTCCAATAGAGGGAAGTTCCAAAGATGAAAGCATTCGTGAAAAAATTGACATGAATTTTTTAAGCCGGATGCCTGTGGTTAGCGGGACACTTACCACAGCAGGCAATTCCTGTGCTATAAATGATGGCGCTGCTTTTGTTATTTTATGTTCCGAAGAGTATTCCAAAAAAATAAAACACTCTCCAAAAGCAGAGATTCTGTTCTCTTCCATGGTTGCAGGTGATCCTCTTTATAGTCCGGTTTATGCCGGGAAAGCTGCTGAAGCTGTGCTCGCCCAAGCAAATCTTCAGTCAAAGGAAATTGCCTGTTTTGAGTTTAACGAAGCATTTGCTGTAATTAACGTATTGTTTGCCCGCTCATACCCAAATTTAACCGAGCGATACAATCCATTTGGCGGGGCTCTTGCTTATGGTCATCCTTATGGCGCTTCCGGAGCAATTATTCTGCTGCATTTAATGCAAAGCCTTAGGCAAAGTGATTACGGTATTTGTTCAATTGCTGCTGCAGGTGGGCAAGGAAATGCTTTGCTGCTGCGGAAACTTTAGGAGATATTGTTGTGAATTATTATGATTTATTTCAAAATCAAGTCAAACAATATCCGAAAAAGGTCTTTGTTATTTATAATGCTGCAAGCTATACTTATCAGCAGATAGATGAAAAATGCCGGGAAATCCGTGCTGGAATTTCTAATCTGAATAATCAAACAGTATTTATATCTTCCGGAGACTGGATTTTTCAATTGACTGCTTTCCTGGCTGTTCAGGCAGAAGCAGGTATTCCTATTCTTCTTCATTATCCGATGGCAGAAGATTCTATTTATTCTCTTGCCAGTAAGTTTCAAGTAAATCATTTGCTCACAGAAGAAAAAATATGTAGTCTCCAGTTGGAGGTTTCAGTTAACTTCCCGCATATCTGTATGGGGGTTCTGACTTCCGGCACTACTGGGCTATCTAAAATATGGTACCGTACCTATTCAAGCTGGACAGATTTTTTTCCTGTGCAAAACCATATATTTAATATCAGCAAAGATACCTTGTTGCTTCTGCATGGGAGTTTATCTTTTACCGGCAATCTGAATGCAGCTTTGTCTGTTTTATATGCAGGAGGTACACTGGTAACTGTTGACCGCTTTAATCCAGCAAAGTGGGATGCGGACATTGCGCAATTTGGCATTAGTCATTTGTATTTTGTCCCTTCTAAGTTACAATTAATCGCTTCTGCTTTGCAGCAGGAGCATCCTAATATTCGTCAAATATTTACAGGTTCTCAGCTGCTCTCTTCTGCTACAATAAAGAAACTAAAAAAGCTTGTCCCCAATGCCTTCATTCACTTATACTATGGCAGCAGTGAACTGAGTTTCCTTACTTACATCGAAGCTAACGAATTATTGGACAAGCCCTTTAGCGTAGGAAAACCTTTTCCCGGTGTAAAGATTTTTGCTGAGCAGGACATTCTTTACGTAGATACTGCTTACCCTGTGGAAGGGACAGATATTCCTTGTCCTCTGCAAGATCATGGATATATAGATCTGGATGGGCATCTTATATTGCAGGGGCGCAAAGATGATATGGTAAATATCAGTGGCTATAAAGTTAGTATTGCGCATGTCGAACGAATTTTGCTTTCCATGAATGGCATTTCTGATGCAGCTGTTTTTGCTTATACTGACGCAAATAATAAAGTAAAGCTTGTGGCTGTAGTTGTCAGCCAACTAAATAGAATGGAAATTCTTGAAACTCTGAAAGCGCAATTGTATTATCTGGAAATTCCAGGTAAAATTATTTTTATGGAATCCATACCTTATGGTCCTGCCGGGAAGCCGGATTATGAAACTTTACGGAGAGAGGTTAATGTATAAGAACGCCCCAGCTCTTAATCTCAGGATGACTGTTTATTGCGCGTTATTCACAGCATTTATTATTGTCGGAGGATTCATAAGCATTCCCATCCCCGTAAGTCCTGTTCCGATTGTATTATCTGATTTCTTTGTGATGGTGACCGGGTTGTTTCTTGGTTTTAAATATGGAGTTATTAGTACTACGCTATATCTGGCATTGGGCGCGATTGGTCTGCCTGTTTTTGCTGGTGGCACAGCAGGGCTGGCAATTCTTTTTGGTCCGAGAGGTGGCTACTTATTTGGATTCCTGCTGATGGTTGCTTGTATAGGTCTTATTACTGCCAAGAGGAAACCAGCAATGATTACACACTTGATTGCTTTGGTCGTTGGAAATATTATACTCTATTTGATTGGTGTGCCGTGGCTTAAAATGATTATGAATCTTAGTTGGGCAGCAGCTATAGCAGCAGGACTTGCGCCTTTTATCATCGGTACTGTTATTAAAATTGCTGTGGCTATAACTTTGGGGCGCGTTCTCCTTCCTAAATTCAGGCAGACAATGACTTCTATTTCAGCGCAGCAAACTGATGTTGATGAAGAAGAGTAGACGCCTAAGCAAATTATTTTTCACCAAAAACAATAGCTGTGTAAACAAAAAGTTCAGTATCAGGAGCTTTCCAACTATCTGTATCCATTCCAGCTTTCAGGCACACATTTGTTATAAGCTCGTTGACACTCCATTTTTGTTCAGCAGCAACTTGCGGAAGAAATGTTCCTGACCGAAAACCCCTTTTAATTAAAATACCATGTTCACCTATTTTTATATCATCTATTGATTTTATTTTTATTAGTGGAGATAAAACAGATATCTCAATATCGATTTCTTCAAGTTCTTTTTTTGATAGAGACATAAATCTTGGATCTTCAAATGCGCTTGCAATAGCCATATCCCTGATTGTGGTATAGAGTGGCTTTACTCCTACCAGATTTCCAATACAACCTCTAAGCTGCCCATATTTATGCAGTGTTACAAAAGCACCACATTGTGTTTCAAGTGTTTTAGTGGTTGAACTATATACAGCTTTTCTTTCATCAAGTTTTGCAGTTATTGTTTCTCTCGCGCTTTCCAGTAATATTTTTTTTTCTTCATCTGTAAGTGAAAATTCCATTTTGTTCCCTCTTTCTTTTTTATTATAATACAGAAAAATCAATCAAAGGAGCTCTTTTTCTTTGTTAAGAAATTTATTTATTATATTTTCATCCAATGATATTGAAAGATTTTTTTCCTGTGTAGGGAGTACTGTCCCTTTTTTGCTATCTTTTGCTCTTCTTAAATATTTGACCTGAGTATAGTAAACTTCCCCTTTACCAGAATTCCTCCCTTTGCTAAAAAAGACAGCAAGGTTACCTGCATCAATAAGAGTCTCAAGGGGAATAGATTTTCCTTTAAGAGATTTAATAAATACATATCCCCCAGGATAATCTCTTGCATGAAGCCAGTAGTCATTTCCATTAGTGTATTTTCTAAGTAACTCATCATTCTCAGACGCAGTTCTTCCAACCATGATTCTGAATTTTCCGGAAAAAAACAACAGTCCAGGTATAGACTCTTTTTCTTTTGCTTCTTTTTTAAGTTCATGTTCTTCCAGAATTTTTTTTAATTCAGAAATGCTCTCTATTGTACTTAGTGATTCCAACATCTTTTCCAAATGATTTATTCTGGTTAGAATATTTTCTTTTTCTTGTAGAAGATTTGCTTCTGTTCCTTTTTTCTTTTTATATTTTTTAAAATAATTTTCCGCATTTTGTTCTGGCGATAAGTTTTCATCAAGCTCTATTGATGCAATGCTGTTATTTTCAAAGTAGTTTTCTGTTTTAAAACATTTGTCCCCATGTTTTATAAGATGTTTGCTTCCAAGGATAAGCTGTCCATATTGTTTTAAACTTTCATAATTATTTGATTTTTTTATTTCATCTGTTATTCTGTTTCTGGAAGATTTTAGTAGCGACAGTTTTTTTATAATTTTCGCATCTATTTTTTCTTTTAGATTTTTTCTTTCATCATCTTCTTCCTGATGGCGATATAAATTATCAATAAAAGTATTGAATGGTTGTTCATCATCCTCATTCCTGGAAAAATTTCTTATCTGATATTTTTTTTCTTCTGCTTTATTGTTGCTAACATTGTCAGGAATAAAAAATTTCTCTCCTGAATTTTCTTTTTTACCAGGCTTTCTGTAAAATGATTCCAGTATAACCATATCATTATCTGTTACAATGATATTTGCATTACCGCCCCAAAGCCTTATCCATAAAATTGTTGTTCCATTATTTTTGTCTTCATACGCTTTTGAGAGAGTAATTTTAATGATCCGCTCTTTTCCTATCTGCAATATTTTTGTAATGCGGCTGTCTGCAATTCTGGATTTTAAAAATTGTTCAAAGCGTTGTTGTTTTTTTTGTTTGCCATAAAGTTTTGAAGTTATATTTAACCTAGTCTTGCCCTGTCTTAGGGAAATAAGCAGATTACTCTTTATTCCGGTTTTATAAATTGTCATGACAAGAGATGAAAAATCAGGTTGAATGATTTTTTGAATTAGAGCGCCTTCAATATCCAGTTCAGATATAATGAGATCTATTTCTTCAGTGTTAAGCGACATTAAGAATTATTAATCCTCATCTATTGCATTTATAAAAGTATCTGCATCTTTTTTATCTATAAAAATAAAGTAAACCATTTCTGGATATTTATTATTATCAAGAAATTTTTTTACTCCGTAATATGCGACCAGGGCTGCTTCTTTTTTAGGATACCCATATACACCTGTTGAAATAGCAGGAAAAGCTATTGTTTTAAGCCCTAACTCCGATGCAATTTCAAGAGAAGAGCTATATGCTTTTGCAAGAGTTGCTTTTTCCCCTTTTGTTCCTCCTTGCCAGACAGGCCCAACTGTGTGGATAACTTTTTTCGCATGGAGATTTCCCCCTGTTGTTACTACTGCGCACCCAGCAGGCATCCCTTCATGACCTGGATATTTAGTCTCTCTGATTTTTTTACACTCTTCAAGAATAATAGGCCCTCCTGCTTTGTGAATTGCGCCATCAACACCGCCACCACCCATTAGCTGCGAATTCGCAGCATTAACAATTGCATCAACCTCAAGTTGTGTAATGTCTGCGATTTTTACACCTATTCTGTCACTATATAAGTATTGCATAATTCCCCCTTATAAAACTTTTTTTATTTCACCTGCCAGATAAAAACTTCCTGTCACAACAATCAGTCCATTTTTTTCTGCTTTTTCCATAGCAACATTAAAAGCATCTACAGGATTTTTTTTAAGATGCACTTTATTAATATCATTAATGGCTGATGATTTGAGTTTTAAATATTCATATATAATTTGTGGATTGCTCTTTTTAAAAGTTCCTGGAGTAGAAACAATTACATCTGTAAAAAGATTTTTTAATTTCCCTGTAATTTTTTTATAATCTTTTCCTTCCACAATGCCAAATATAAGTACAGCATTTCTATTATTTTTGATGCTCTTAATTGTTTCTGCAAGTTTTTCCGCTGAATTTTCTGTATGGGATGAATCAATAATTAATGCAGGTTTATTTTTTCCTAAAAAAATATATTCGATTCTTCCAACTGCAAAAGCTTTTGCAATTCCTTTTTTACAACAGGAAAAAAACTTTTCTGCTTTTATGGAAACATTGCTTTCTTCAAATGCTTTTTTTACAGCAAGTATGGCAAGCAATGAATTTTCTGCCTGGAATGCTCCTATCATTTTTGTTTTAAAATCGTATTGCTTTGCATCTTCATCAAGAAGGGTGTTTTTTTTGTTATCATTTTTTATAATAAAAGAAAAAGAAGTTCCCTTTTCACTGAATGAAACATTTTTTATTTCAATTATTTTATCTATTTGAGTTAATACAGAATTTTCTTTTCCAGCTTTATTTTTAAATACTTCAAGGACCTCTTCTTTTTGCTTTGCAATTACACAAGGGACATTGTTTTTAATAATTCCTGCTTTTTCAAAAGCAATATCTGTAAGGCGAGAGCCAAGAATTTCTGTATGCTCAAGCTCAATAGGTGTTATTGCAGAACATAAAGGGGTGATAATATTTGTCGCATCAAGTCTCCCGCCCAAACCTGTTTCTATAACTGCCCAGTTACATTTTTCCTGTTTGAAAATCAGAAAAGCAAGCAGGGTAAAAAGTTCAAAAGTTGTTGGACGTGATCCAAATGGGATAGATCCTGATTCAATAAAGTCTTTAATAAGATTGATATTTTTAATATAAGCTTTATCGCTAAAAAAAACTCCTGCCAGGCTTATTCTTTCTTTATAAGATTCTACATGAGGCGATGTATAGAGCCCTGTTTTAAGCCCCAGTTCTTTTAGTATTGACGCAGCATATAACGCTGTAGAACCTTTTCCTTTTGAGCCCGCAATATGGATAAGATTTATTCCATTATGCGGGTTCCCGAATTTTTCAAAAAGATACTTAACGCGATCGAGCCTGTACTCTCTTTCTGAAAAGGAGGTTTTTTTCTCCAAATTCATAAATGACAAGAGATATTCAAAACCTTCTTCTACAGAGGTTATTTGCATAACTTTACTCGGTTTTTCTCATTTTTAAAGCGCCGGAGTGAGCGCTAAAACCCTCATAATCTGCAAGGGCAATTACATGATCTGTTACAGATTTTAAACCATGTTTATCTGCATAAATAATTGAAGAAGATTTCATAAAATCCCTTACAGAAACAGGAGAATATGTTTTTGCCATTCCTCCTGTTGGCAGCACTGCATTTGGCCCTGTTGTATAGTTTGCAATTGAAAAAGGAGTATCTTGTCCAAGGAGGATTTCTCCGGCATTTCTTACAAGATTCAATATCCTTGCCGGATCTCTTGTTGCTATCTGCAAGTGTTCCGGAGCATACAGGTTTACAATTTCTGCAGCTTCATTCATATCTTTTGCAAGTATGATTCCTCCGTATCCTGAAAATACATCAGTGAGGAATTTTTTTCTTGGCTCAGGAATCGCATCGATTATTGAGGTCATATGTTTTTTTACATCCTCAGCCAGGTTTTTTGAATCTGTAACAAGAATCGCTGCTGAGTCTGAACCATGTTCTGCTTCTGTCATTAAATCCAAAGCTACTCTGTATGGGTCTGCTTTTTCATCTGCAAGAACAATTGAGTCTGATGGCCCTGCAGGAACTCCCACATCTATTTTTCCGTATAAAGCTCTTTTTGCAGCAGTAACATAAGCGCTTCCTGGCCCTACGATTTTTACAACAGGCTTTATTGATTCTGTTCCGTATGCAAGAGCAGCTATTGCCTGTGCGCCTCCAACTCTGTAGACCTCTTTGATTTCACAAATTCTTGCTGCATATAAACATGCAGGGTCAACAGTACCGTTGCTGCCTGGTGGAGTAACTATACATACTCGTGGTACTCCTGCCACAAGCGCAGGAACAGCAAGCATATATAACATTGACGGAAAGCTCCCTCGCCCCTGCGGCACATAAAGACCTGCAGAATCTATAGGGAGAAATCTTTCTCCTGCTGTAATACCCGGAAGA
>WQZP01000039.1 GCA_009780675.1 Spirochaetaceae bacterium
CAGTGGTATTGGGATTGGGCTTGCCTTGTCAAAGTGTATCATAGAAATGATGGGTGGGAATATATGGCTTGAGTCTGAACCAGATAAGGGTACTAAATTTACATTTACCTGCAAATTGCGGAAGTGAGTTACTGCCACTATAATTTGTTATCGTATGTCCATTTTTTCTTTAAGTGCAGAAAGCGAGGCAGTTGCTTTTTTGAATTCAAAATTCTCTATTTGCTGCGCAAGTTCTTCTGCTCCAGGTATTTTTAGGATATCGTCAAGTAAGCTCATGCACTCTGGATTTCTGTTCATCAACATGGGGTCCAATTTTTTGATTAATTCACATATCTCTTTTGTGTCAATGATTTCGGTTTTATTTTTAGCATTGGTTTCAGCCAACAACGGTGACAATTCCTCAAGAACCGACTTTAACTCAGTTTCGAGAATGCTTGCTTGCTCCTCATCGATAAGGTTTTTCCCATCCGCGAGCATAGCCTCTATTTTTGCAGCAGCATTTTGCA
Organism: Spirochaetaceae bacterium; assembly: GCA_009780675.1. GTDB lineage: Bacteria > Spirochaetota > Spirochaetia > CADAEX01 > CADAEX01 > WQTU01. Next base: position 507 of record WQZP01000039.1, read on the forward strand.
GCTGTTTTTTCCCTATTTGTCCTGCATTGCTTTTTAATGTGTGGGCAATTCTGAACGCCAGTTTGATATCTCCGTTGTCCGCAGCTTCCTTGATTTTGGCGTATGTGGTTTGATTGTTTTTGGCGAAGTGGATCTCCAGTTGTTTAAACAATTTTTCATCTTCTACAGACTGATGTTGTTTGTCTATGGTGGAGATACTTACTGGCTGGAAATACTTTAATAAACAATCCCATAGTTCCTGTGATGTGAATGGCTTGCTCAAGCGGTCGGGTATTCCGCTTTTTTTATACAATTCTACCTGGTTGGACATTATGTTTGCAGTCATAGCCACTATAGGCGTTGCTATTTTCAATTCTGTGATTTTGGATGCTGCTTCCAGGCCATCCATCACAGGCATATGTATATCCATGAAAATAAGGTCAAATTGCTTTTCGCCTCTTTCTTTGCGGTTTTGTACCACATCCACACCTTCTTTGCCGTTGTTTGCTACTACGGTCTTGAAGCCAACTCTTTCCAAATGCTCGCATATTACCTGCTGGTTCATATTGTTATCTTCGCAAACCAGGATTTCTCCTTCAAAATTGGGTTTTTCCAGTTCACTTAGAACAATTCTGTGAGATGGCATATTTGCTGGTGTATTGACAACGTCAAATGTCAGATCAAAGCAGAGCTTGCTGCCAGCTCCGGGCGCACTTTCCACTTCAAGTTTGCCACCCATCATTTCAATAATGTTTTTTGTTATTGCCAGCCCCAGGCCTGTACCGCCATATTTGCGCGTAACGCTGTCGTCTGCTTGTATAAACGGCAAAAATACTCTTTCGACCTGTTCGGAACTCATGCCAATACCGCTATCTTTTACTTCAAAATGTATTGTTGCCTTGTTTTCGTCCAATGATACAATAGCTGCTGAAAGCTTGATAGTGCCTGTGTTTGTAAATTTAACAGCATTGGAAAGAATATTGATAAGCGCCTGACGCAGCCTTATAGGGTCGCCGAGCAATGTTTTCCCAAGTGATGGCTCGGCATGGCAGTGCAGAAAAAGCCCTTTTTCCAAAGTCTTTGGCATAATTAAAGACTGGCAGTGTGTAAAGATTTCGTGCAGGCTGAAAGTGATATTTTCCAAATTCATTTTGCCGGATTCAATTTTAGAAATATCCAGGATGTCGTTTATAATACTAAGCAACCATTTTCCATTCTCTGATATGTTGTTGAGATATTCCCTTGTTTTGGGGGGAATATTTCCATCCTGGGCAAGTTCTGAAAACCCTATTATGCTGTTCATGGGAGTTCTTATCTCGTGACTCATGTTTGCTAAAAAAGAAGATTTGGCCAGATTAGCAGCTTCTGCTGCGTCCCGTGCCAACCGCAGCTTTTCCTGAGTCAGGTTTATTTCAGCAATATTTGCTTTATGTTCTCTCAAATCCCTGCTATATCCGGCAACCAAGTATCCCTCTTTGTATTTTACGCGGACAAGCGTTACTTCGCAAGGCAAAGCTTCTCCGGTTAAAAGCTGATGCATCCACTCTGTACGCGCAAAGCCTTCTTCAAACGCTTTTTTGAGCCATATACTAACCATGTCTTTGCTTTTGCCCCCGCACGGCTGAAATTCCGGCGATAGTTCAAAGAATTTTTCGTTAAACTCTTCTCTTGTTTTCATTCTAAACAAGTTCAATGTTTCCTGGTTGCAATTTACTATGCTTAGGTTAGCATCCCATAGAGTGCAACTCATTGGTGTTGCATCCAGCAAAAGCTGTGTATACTCATCCGCCTCCCTTATTTTTTCCATAATATTAAGCGACGCTGTTTTTTCAGATAACTCCTGAGACGTGCGCGCATATCTTAGAGCGAATCTGTTTGAAGCAATCCCAAAGAACAGCACTGCAACAATACCAAATATGGACACTAAAAGAATCCAGAAGCTCATGGTGCGCTGACTGGCAAGGATTGAGTCGATGTTAACGCCTGTGAACAACATTCCGATTATCCGGTCATTGGATATCAGCGGGGTATAATGGCCTCCGTACATACTGCCATAGATTGCAATAATATCTGTATAATATTCTCTTTTTTGGCCAAATATCATTTCTGTGACTATGGCATCGGCTGTTCGCCCTATAATGCGATTACCGTATTGATCCATAAGTGTAGTGGCAACCTGTTCAGTGCCCAAAAAAATCGAGGCTTCGCAGGCAGTTCGTTCTTTAAATGTATCCAGATACTCGCTTTTGTGGAGGTCAAAATAGCAGCTAACGACGCCAATCAATCTGCCTTTGTCATAAACAGGCGCGCTTGCAGAAATCGTAATAAAGCCGTCAGGTATAAGCGATATGGAGCTTGATTTGAGACCTGTCCGAAACACATTGGCAATATCCTGATACCCTAAAGCATTGTCACCGGAAATGTCGGAATAAGATCTAAAAATCATAACTCCTTCTGAATCACAAATACTTATCATGTCAAGACCGGTTGAAAAGTCAAGTAAGATTTTTTGGATAGCTTCGTGATCGCTGTTATTCATGGCGATTATGAGGCTTTCGTGACCCGCTACCAATTCCGCCCGCTGCATGGCTCTGTCTTCAAGATCCTGTAAATAGCTTATGAGTTCCTGCTTTGCTACCTGAACCCGGCTCAATGTAATTTCGGAAACAATATTGCTTGTTTGACTCTGTGCTATAAAAATTATTGTACTCAAAGTAATAACAAGAATCAATGTAAATATAATATAGATATTGCTCTTTATTTTTTGCGGAGACACAAAAATTCCTCTCTCAATTAAATTACTTTAAATATTGATTAAGCTTACTCAAAAGCACATCAAAATCTATTGGCTTACCTATATGGTCGTTTATTCCAACTGACAGGCTTTTTTCCACATCTTCCTGTTGTGTGTTGGCTGTCAAGGCTACGATTTTAATCGTTTTTCCTTCTGGCGTATCCAATGCTCTGATGCGGCGGGTAGCTTCCCAACCATCCATCACAGGCATATTTATATCCATAAGTATTATGTTGTACTTTCCCGGGTTGGCTGTAAACAGTTCAACAGCTTGTTGACCATTTTCTGCACAATCAATCTGAAGGTGCGAGCCTTCAAGCATAAGCATAAGAATTTCGCGGTTTATTTCCACATCTTCTACCAACAGCGCTGCCTTGCCTTCGAAGGCTCTAGTGGAGCCATCTGCAGCGACAATGTTGTTATTCTGCGCCCTTTCGTTACTAATGTTTTTGGCTTTAAAGGTGAATGTGAATTTTGCCCCTTTGCCAAGCTCAGACTCTACCCATAGCTTGCCACCCATCATTTCAACTATGTACTTTGATATGGTAAGTCCAAGTCCAGCGCCGCCGAATTCTCTGGATAAACTTCCATCAGCCTGCTCAAAGGAACTAAAGATAGTGGCCTGCTTCTCTTTTGGGATGCCTATACCATTATCGCTGATTTCAATCATCAGTATAACAACACCGCTTTCCTTGCCAAATACTCTGGCGTTCAACTGTATAGCGCCGTTAGCGGGTGTGAATTTAGTGGCATTCATAAGCAGATTTTGGATAACCTGTGCCAAGCGCTTTTCATCGCCAAAGAGCATGTCGGGTATCAACTGGTCAACATTATAGGAGAGGGTTTGCTGTTTTTCTTCTGTATGCAGCTTTACTCCTTTTAGGACATTTTGTAACATTATGATAAAGGAAAAATTCGAATGTTCCGGGTTTACTGTATTTTTTTCCAAAGAGGATATGTCAAGTACATCGTCGATTAGTCTGCGCAAATGGCGGGACGCGTTCTCGATTTCTTCGAGGCAGTTTGTTTTTTTATTCGGGTCTTTTGAAATTTTTGCTATATTTGTCATACCGATAATGGCGTTCATTGGTGTACGCATCTCGTGGCTCATGCGTGACAGAAACTCGCTTTTGGCGCGGCTGCTCTGCTCAGCCTGTTCTTTTGCAGTGATAAGTTCTGTTTCCATTTCCCGCATCTCTGTCACATCTTGGGCAATAGCGCCTATGTTTCCTTTTTCTGCGGTAAAGCTTGTAAAGGCAAGTATCCTGATTTTACCATCTTTGCGCGTCATATTGATTTCGAAATTATCGGTCTCTTTCTGTAAGGTGTTCGGTATATATGTATCTTTAATTTTTTGCGCTGTTTCTGCGCCAAAAATGAGTTCGAGCCCATTTGCCATAATCTCGGTTGTTGTGTGTCCAGTCAAATTCAAGGCAGCCGGATTTACATAGTTCACTCCGCCGCCAGGCGAAAGATATATGATAAACTGGGGGGAATTTTCAACAATAGAAGATTGTTTTATCATTTTGATGTGATTCAATATTTGCATTTGGTTCTGGACTCTCAGCTTGACAATCCCGGGGGTGAAAGGCTTTGTTATGTAATCCGAAGCGCCTAAAGCCATCCCTTTTTCTTCTTCTTCATCTTTTGCAAGTCCTGTGATAAAAATAATGGGGGCTGACCGCGTTTCTTCAATACTTTTCAATCGGGAAAATACTTCATATCCATCCATTTCCGGCATAATAATATCAAGCAGTATTACATCAGGTAAATATTTTTTCGCTGTCTCAATAGCATCCTGACCATTCTTTGCTGCGTAAATGGTATATTCAGGACTTAATATATTTGTTAAGGTGGCAATATTTGCCCTTTCGTCATCTACAATGAGCACACTGCCTTTTTCTGCTGCTTTCATTATTCCCCCCATACAGTCGACATATCCTCTTGATGACATTATATCATGTAATCACTCATTATACTATAAAAGTTGAGAGAAGAATGTTTAATTTTCGATATTAGGCAAGGCAAATATATTTGATTATGAGAATACAAATATGAGTATGCAAAAGAATTTATATGTTATAATGAGTGATGGTCATGTTAATTTTGTAAAGGATTTTATGGTTAAAAAAAATAAGATCAAGCAATTTTTTATAGAAAAATATCTTGATTCACTTTTAAGTAATTCAAAGGCGCTTAAAATTAATGCTCAAAGTAAAATTGTAATATTTAGTGATCTTCATATAGGCCGCAGAAATAGAAAAGATGATTTTCTTAACAATTCCTCAATGTTTATGCATCTGCTTGAGCATTACTATTTGCCGTGTGGGTATACATTAATTCTTAACGGGGATATTGAAGAATTGCAAAGAAATTCTTTTTATAAAGTCAGGGAAAAATGGCCTGACCTTTATGCTCTTTTTAATAAATTTGATTCAGAAGAGAGATTGTATAAGATTACTGGAAATCATGATATAGAACTTTATAAGTATAAGGATAATATTAACGATATAAATAGCAAAATTTTTGAAGCAATGATTCTTGACTTTGAGGGCAATAGCATACTTGTTTTTCACGGGCATCAAGCTTCAATGTCATTCATTCTTGGTACAGCGCTTGTCAAATATGGACTTAGATATATTGCGCAGCCACTTGGGATAAAAAATTTTACAAGATCTTATAATAATCCCAGAATTCATAAAGTTGAACAATTTGTTTATGATTTTTCCAGTAAGAGAAAAATCATTTCAATTATTGGTCATACGCATAGACCACTTTTTGAATCTCTTTCGGAAGTTGATCTGCTGCGCTATAAAATAGAAAGGCTCTTAAGGGTATATCCTGAAAAAAACAGTGATGATCCCAAAATAGTTAAAAAAATAGAATCTACTATAGAAGATGAAATAAGAAAACATAAAGAGCAGATTAAAAAAATCTATGAGGAAAACAATGAGTATAGATTTAAAAGCAGTCTTTATGACCATGAATTTGTAATACCATCAATTTTTAACTCAGGCAGTGTTATTGGGAAAAAAGGTTTTACTGCTATTGAAATATCTGACAATAATATTTCACTTGTACACTACTTTGACAGCAGAAAAAAGGTGAAAAATTATTCATATAGCGAAGAAAGGATAACGCAGATTGAAGACACTTCTTACTACAAAACTGTTTTAAAAGAAGATTCGCTTAGTTATATTTTTAGGAGAATAAAGTTTTTGGCATAGCCCCCGCAGAAGAGCGGGGAAGCCTTCGGCTTCCCGTACAAACTTGTAGAACAAAGATAAATCCTTTAAAAAATCTACGGGATACGCCTTCGGCTACTTCATAAACTGGGCAACTTTTGCCATTGCTTTTTCTGTATTTTCTTTTGTATTAAATGCGCTAAGCCTTACATAACCTTCGCCACATGTTCCGAACCCGGAACCCGGGGTGCAAACAACACCTGTTTTTTTAAGCAATGAATCAAAAAAATTCCAGGAAGATGTTCCTGTTTTTATCCAGACATAAGGAGAGTTATCCCCACCTGTACACTTATAGCCAAGATTTGTCATAGAATCTTTTATCATTTTTGCATTTGCAAGATAATAATCAATCACGGTTTTTACTTCTTTTTTGCCTTCAGGCGTATATACTGCAGCAGCTCCTTTTTGGACAGGATATGATGCTCCATTAAATTTTGTGCTATGCCGCCTGTTCCATAATGAGTGGAGTGAATGGCTTTCTCCTTCCTTATCCCATATTTTGCACTCTTTTGGCACAGCAATATAAGCGCATCTTACCCCTGTAAAGCCTGCTGTTTTTGAAAAACTTCTAAACTCTACTGCGACCTCTTTTGCTCCGCTAATTTCAAAAATCGATTTTGGGAGGGATTCATCTCTTATAAATGTTTCATAGGCAGCATCAAAAAGGATCAAAGCTTTATTTTCTTTTGCATAATCTACCCATTTTTTTAACTGATCTTTTGTTGCAGTAGCGCCGGTCGGGTTGTTCGGAAAACAGAGATAAATAAGGTCCGCCTTTTTTGAAGGGAGGTCCGGTATAAAGTTGTTCTTTTCTGTTGAATCAAGATATATAAAGTTTTCATATCTGCCATTCGCGAAATTACCGCTCCTTCCTGCCATTACATTTGTATCTGAATATACAGGATATACAGGGTCTGGAAACGCAATAACAGAATCCTGTGAAAAAAGTTCCTGAAAATTTCCCGTATCACACTTTGCACCATCGCTAATAAAGATTTCATCAGCAGAAATATCTGCTCCTCTTGCCTTAAAATCATTTTCTGAAATAGGCTCCCGGAGAAAATCATAACCCTGCTCAGGTCCATAACCTTTAAATGTTTTGATATTAGTAAGATCATCAACAGCTTTATGCATAGCATCTATACACACCGAAGGTAAGGGAAGAGTTACATCTCCTATACCCATTCTTATAATTTCCTTGTCTGGGTTTTCTTTTTGAAATCCAGATACTCTTTTCCCTATTTCCACAAACAGATAAGATGCCTGTAGTTTTTTATAGTTTTCATTGATTTTTATCATTAGCTTTTAACCTTCTAATAATTTTGGATTTTAATATATTTTATAACTTATATTGAGAAATATTTCTAGGTAAAATGTAAAATTCTGTCAATACAACTTCTGATTTCACAGCTCATATAAGCTTTGTGCCAAATATTAAGTAAGGCGTTATATTTATGTGAAAATTCCACTACCAACTATTATATAGATAATGTTTTTCTATGTTTATGTAGATAATATTTACAGAGAGGAGTCATAATGAAGTTAAAGTTTAAACTAAGCATCCTGATGATTGCTATTATGGCAATCGTGGTAAGTGGAATTGCCACGCTGCTTTTACGCGAGGCTTCCAGGATATGCCGCAATATGAGCCTTGAATACTTGGAGGCGCTGAATCATGAGCAGCTTGCATATTGGAAGGGACAGGAAGATGGTCATATAAGGGCTTTGCGCACTGTGGCGAGCATAATGGAAAGTTTTGAAAGTATACCGCCAGAAATGAGGCGGGAACAGTTCGACATGATGCTGCGCAGCAAGCTGGTTGCAGAGCCTGGTTGGGCGCTTATTTATACGGTTTGGAGACCCAATGCTATTGATGGCATGGATTCGCTCCACATTGGCCGACCTGGATCTACCCCAACAGGGCAATATGCTATGGCTTTTACCAGAGAAGGCAATCAGGTAGTAGCCCGTACCTCTCCTGATATAGAAGCAGCTATGGCCCATATTAATGGCCCAAACTCAAGAAGAGACAGAGTAACTCATCCAGTGCCTGCAAATGTAAATGGCAGAAATACATATACGTTTAATATGATGGTTCCCATTATCAATCCCCGCACCAATGAAGTTATAGGAGGAGTGGGGTGTGTTTTACCTATTGACCCAATACAAGCGGAGCTAAGGCGAGTCATGAATTATTATGATAATATTTCTGTTATGGCTATTTACTCCGGCAATGGATTTATTTTGGGAAGCTATGTACCTGACCGCGTAGGCAAGATGTTGCGCGAAGTGGATACACTATACGGCGAATACATGGAGGAAGCTCACCGGGCAGTTCTTAATGCAGAGGACTTTAGGCGCAGAACTTATTCTCAAACACTTAGAACATATGTGGAGCTGGTTATCCATCATTTTACAATAAGCAATTCAGACACAACTTGGGCAGTAATGATTGGCACAGAAGAAGCAATTGTTTTGGCTGAAGTGCGGACTATAACCAACTTTACAATTATCCTTGCAATAATCTCTATTCTTGTTACAGCAGTAATTGTTTTCTTTGTCCTTGACTATTCAGTCAGGCCAATTGTAAAGGTAGCGGAGACTCTTAAAGATATTTCTGAAGGCGAAGGAGATCTAACCCGGAGTATTATTATCAATTCAAAAGATGAAACAGGAGAACTTGCCCATTACTTTAATAATACTTTGGAAAAAATCAGAAAACTGGTCATTAGAATCAAGCTGGAGGCTGCGACATTATCTGATGTTGGTAGTGATCTTGCAAGCAATATGACCCAAACTGCTGCTGCTGTAAATGAAATAACTGCAAATATTCAGAGTATAAAAAGCCGTATGATAAATCAGAGCGCCAGTGTAAGTGAAACCAATGCAACTATGGAACAAGTTGTTGGGAATATTAACAAACTTAATGGTCACGTAGAAAACCAGAGCAATAATATTTCCCAATCATCTTCTGCTATTGAGGAAATGGTAGCTAATACCCGTTCTGTTACAGATACACTTATTAAAAACAGCGGAAATGTAAAAGGGCTCAAGGACGCCTCGGCAATAGGGCGCACTGGATTAAAAGGTGTGTCTGAGGATATCCAGGAAATAGCGCGGGAGTCCGAAGGTCTTATGGAAATCAATTCTGTAATGGAGAATATAGCGAGCCAAACCAACTTGCTTTCGATGAATGCTTCTATAGAAGCTGCTCATGCAGGAGAAGCAGGCAAAGGGTTTGCAGTAGTTGCTGATGAAATCCGCAAGCTTGCAGAGAGCTCCGGCGAGCAATCCAAGACTATTGGTTCAGTACTCAAAAAGATAACAGAATCAATCACCAAGATCACCAAATCCACAGAAAATGTACTTGAAAGGTTTGAGGCAATTGATTCAAGTGTTACGACAGTAGTGGAACAAGAAGAAAGTATTCTTGGCGCCATGGAAGAACAGGGGCAAGGCAGCAAGCAAGTTCTTGAAGGTGTAAGTAATATAAATGAGATAACCCGGGAGGTAAAGACAAGTTCCAGCGAAATGCTTACTGGTGCAAAAGAAGTAATACAGGAGAGTACAAATCTTGAGAAAGTGACTCAGGAGATAAGTTCCGGTATGAATGAAATGGCAAGCGGAGCTGATGAGATAAATGTGGCTGTAAACCATATAAACGAGATAACTGTTAAGAACCGAGAAGCAATTGACAACTTGATAAAGGAAGTTTCGAAATTTAAGGTTGAATAATGGAGAATTGGCTGCAACAAGTATGTTGCGCCATGCGCAGCGGTATATTATGAAAAAACTCAAAATTTTGCCCATTTTTGTCTGCTTTTTTGTTTTTACCACTTTTGTTTTTGGGCAAAATTATGGAATTGCAGTAGAGGAATCAGGCTTTGCTCCAAGAGTAAATCCAGCAGCTCTTGGTTTTGGTAATGCATCAGGGATAGCGTATTATCAGGAATTTGACAATAATGGGCTTCTGGATACATATTCTTTGTATTTTAATTTTGGCAATTTTTCATACGGCCTTGATTCAGTTTCAGGTGATTTTTTCAATAATATATCATTTGCATTTAGAGCCCTCGAAGGTCTTTCTTTTGGAGCTACAGGAAGATGGGGGTGGGATTATGATGGAATTGATTTTGGGCTTTCATCTGTTGTAAGACCATTTCCTTTTTTTTCTTTTGGGATCAAAACAACAGACCTTTTAGGTAGTCTTTCTGATATAAGTATGGGGGTTGGTCTAAGGCCTCTTGTCTTTAATAATTACTGGAGAAACAGACTTACATTATATTTAGATACACGAGCCTCGGACTTGTTTTCACCTCTTGCTTATGGAATGATTCTTGAGCCTGTTAATGGAATAAGAATCAGAGGTGATTTTGATAACGATAAAAAAACATTTAATGCAGGAATAACTTTTAATACAAGGTTTTTATCAACAGCAGTAAATTCCGAACTTCACGATACCCCTTTTGGAACGGGAAATTTTTCTTTATTTGCTTCTGCCAGACAAATGAGAACTGTTATCCCGGCTCTCCCTTCGCCTTCGAGAACAATGGTTGTGTATAATAAAGCTAATATAATAACTGATTTTCCTGAAGATAGTTCATTCATTAGCGCTGTTTATCCAAGAAGAGGCAGGACAATTTCTCTTCTTGAATTTATTAATGATATGAAAAAGATAAAAAATAATCCTGATATCACAGCAGTGCTGTTTGATAATCAACGCTTTGTTACTTCATTTGCAAATCTTGCGGAGATTTCAAGAGTATTATCAGAAGTAAGAGCATCGGGAAAAAGGATCTATTTTTATTTTGAATCTGCATCTTTCAGGCAATATGTACTTGCAGCATCTGTTGCAGATAAAATATATATTTCTCCTCATGGGAGCGTCAATCTTACAGGTTTTTCCCGCACTGGATTTTATTTTAGTAATTTTTTTGCAAGATTTGGCATTAGATTCTATAACTTCAGAAGTCATGAGTATAAATCATCGTTCAACTTTCTTACAGAGCCTGGCATGACAGAAGAAGAACTTGAAGCATTTGATTCTCTTTATTCATCATTGCAGGAAGAACTTGAGCTTATGATATACAGAGGCAGAGAGAGCAGGCTGTCGGGTAGCGCAAGAGATGTAATTGCAAGAGGGCCATATCTTTCTGCAAGAGATGCTTTAAGGGCAGGGCTTGTTGATGCCAGACTTCACAGAGATGAGTTTAACAAGCTGGTTTCAGAAAGTAATTACTCAATTGTAGATTTTTCAAATATTCCTGAATTTGTTGATTATGACTGGGAAAGTATATTGATGGAAAGTATTGCAGTAATTTACATAACTGGAGATATTGTATCGGGCAATGGGATAAGAGGGAGAAACGCTGGAGCAACTGCTGTAGCAAGGGCAATATCAGATGCAAGAAATAACCCTGCTGTAAAAGCTATTGTATTAAGAATAGACTCAAGAGGCGGAAGCGCTCTTGCATCTGATATTATTGCGCGTGAAGTTTTACTTTGCAGAATAAGCGATACTCCGAAGCCTGTAATCGTATCAATGGGCGGAGTTGCAGCTTCCGGAGGATATTATATTGCAGCTTCGGCAGAAAAAATATTTGCAGAGCCAGTAACGATTACAGGCTCTATTGGCGTAGTTGCAATATTCCCGGATATATCAGGCTTGCTTGAAATGCTTGATATAGGAAGCGAAACAGTCAGAACCTCGGAGAGCGGGGATTTTGGAAATTTCGCAAGGCCCATGACAGAAGAAGAAATGGGAAGAATCAGAAATTTTATAATAGAAAGCTATGCTCAGTTTGTTGCTGTGGTAAGTACCGGACGAAGAATCCCTTTTATGGATGTTGATAAAATAGCTCAAGGCCGGATATGGACAGGAAGGCAGGCAAAAGAGGTATCTCTTGTTGATGAGATCGGCGGGCTTTCTGATGTGCTTTCTTATGTTAAAAGCAAATATATAAAGGGTGAAAGAGCAAGAATTATTGAAATTGTTCCCGGAGACAGGCATTTTTCACTTATGAGTATGTTTCGGCTTAATTCTGCTTCCAGACAGGAAAATATGCCAGGAGTGATAAAAGCTTTATTTGATTTTCTTAAAAAAATAGACTACTATGAAGAGGGTAGACCACTCTATCTAATGCCATATACAATGGAAGAGTTGGGTTTAAACTAAGACTCTATAATGCCCGGGCGGGCTGAAAAGTAGGTATTTTAATATATGTCTGATATAAAAAAAGCGCTTGATGCTTATAAAAGAGCTTCTGGCAAAAAAGATGATGATAAAAAAGAAAATTCAGATACTAATACATCTGAAAAAATAAATGTCAAAAAATATGTTTTTTCAAAATTCAATACAGAAAAAACCACTAATCCAAAGGCAAAAGAAGGCTCCTCTCCTCTGACAAGAAAAGAACAAGAAATGTTGTTTAAAGACATACTCGATGATGAAAATTTATTTAAAGAAGAACCTTTGCAGAAGCAGGAAAAAGTAAATAAAAAGGGAAATATTGCCCCGCCTGTAAAGGATGTAAAGGAACCTGGTTTTGTAAAACTTAGCAGGGTTCCGGAAAAAGAAGAAAAAGAAGCAGAGAAAAAAACTGTTTCAGACAAAGATTTAAAAAAGTATGAAAAGGCTGCCAAGGTTCTTCTTCTGCTTGGAAAAGAAGAAGCAGCGTCTGTAATAAAGCATTTTAAACCAGAGGAAATCGAGAAAATAGCTTCATGTTTAATAAAAATAAAAACTATTGATAAAGATGAAGCTGCTGCGCTCTTAAAAGAAATAAATAAAAAAGGTTTTATAAAAGAGACTTTTTCGGGCGGTGTTGAAACAGCAAGACAGATGTTGCATACAGCTTTTGGAAAGCAAAAAGGGGAGCAGCTTCTCTATAAAGCTCTTCCGGAAGCAAGAGAAAAACCATTTGAATTTTTACAAGACCTGGAGCCTCATAAGATAAAACTTGCTTTAAAAGATGAGCCTGTAACTGTTATATCTGTTGTAATGAATTATCTTGAACCTCAGAAAAGCGCTACCTTGTTAAAGGAATATACAAAAGAGGAACAAAAGCAAATATTGCTGCGTATGGCTTCGGGTGGAAAAATACCGCGCGAAGTATTTGAAAAAATGGAAAAAATCATAAAAGAGAAAGTGCGGCTCCAGGGAAATGTTGTTACACAAAGAATAGATGGCAGAAGCAAGCTGGCAAATATCCTCAAATTTATGGATATAAAAGAAGAGGAAGAAATAATAAAAAATATTTCTGAATTTGATCCGGATCTCTCAAAAGAAATTGAAGATCAGGTTTATACAATAGATATTATTTTAAAAATCAGCGAAAAAGACCTTCACAAAATTTTTAACAGTTTTAGCGATAAGGAAGTTGCTGTTATTCTAAAGGGGCAGGAAGAAGGTATTAAAACAAAAATACTCTCTTCTCTTTCCCAGACAAGACAGGAACTTGTGCGCCATGAATCATCATATCTGGGGATAATGCGTAAATCAGAAGTAAATATTGCTGTGCGCGAGCTTATTGATTACATCAAGCAGGCAGAAAAAGATGGAGCTGTAGTTATAGACAGATCCGGGGATTTGGTGGTTTAGGAGCCCGGTTATGTGCATATTCTTGACAGCCTGCAAATCGTAAGATATATTAAAAATATGAAAAAAGCTATGCCAATATGCAAAGTTAATTTGCGGAGCATGCCAACTTTATTATTTTCTTTGCTCTTGCTTTTTTCTGCTTGTATATTTATTTCATGCCCTAATCCCATGGTGGAGTGGATTATGGAAGGCAACAGAAATAGTGAAACATCAATAACAGGCCCTTACACGTACATTTTAGTCACAGGCCCAACCCCTCAAGAGCGAACAATACTCTTGGGAGGTACAACCACTCTTACTGTAACAGCCAGTACTTTTCCTGCAGGTGGCGGGCCATTTACGTTTACTTACCAGTGGTATCATAACAATGTGCTTATACCAGGCGCGACAAGCGCGAGCTTAAATATCCCGGCTAATCTTCCGGGTGGCAGCATTACGGTTGGTACGCACTATTTCTACTGCGTAGTTAGCGCGCCTGGTGCTGCTTCGGTAAGTTCTGATGTGGCGGTGGTTACAGTTACGCCGCCTGAACCGCTCAATAACATTGACGCCATTAGAGCCTACCTTAGAGCACATACAGACGGCGCTTCCATTGCTAATCCAATCGATCTTCCAATAGCGCTTGGTCCTATCAATAACTGGCTGGAATTAATGCAGGTCATAGAAGATGAAGGCAAGTTTGTAAGACTTGACATGGCAGCCACTACAATGATGGCTGCGAGTTTTAATCCAGCTCCATCCGATTCAACAGGTAAAAACCGCATCGTGTCCATTGTCCTGCCCGATACATCAACAAGCATAGCCGACGGGACTTCTACAATTTCCACCTTCGCGCATTTCGATAACCTTGAATCGGTTAGTGGAGCGAATGTAATCAGCATTGGCGAAGGTGCCTTCTGGAACTGTACCAGCCTTACGACAGCGCACTTCCCTGCGGCAACCAGCATAGGCCAAGGCGCTTTCAGTAGCTGCACCAGCCTTACGACAGCGCACTTCCCCTTGGTAACCAGCATAGGCAGTGCTGCCTTTTTTGACTGTACCAGCCTTACGACAGTGAGTTTCCCCGCAGCAACCAGCATAGACAGCAGTGCCTTCGCTGGCTGTACCAGCCTAACCACTGTGAGCTTCCCTGCAGTAACCAGCATTGGCTGGTCCGCCTTTTTTGACTGTACCAGCCTTACGACAGCGCACTTCCCCGCAGCAACCAGCATCGGCAATAGTGCCTTCGCTGGCTGTACCAGCCTAATCTCAGCGAACTTCCCTGCGGCAACCAGCATCGACGAAGGCGCCTTCAGTGGCTGCTTCAGCCTGATATCAGTGTACTTCCCATTGGTAACCAGCATCGGCAATTTCGCCTTCAGGGACTGTACCAGCCTAAGCTCAGCGAACTTCCCTGCGGCAACCAGCATCGGCAATAGTGCCTTCAATGGCTGCTTCAGCCTGATATCAGTGTACTTCCCTGCGGCAGCCAGCATTGGCAACCTCGCCTTCATGAACTGCACCAGCCTTACGACAGCGCACTTCCCTGCGGTAACCAGCATCGGCAACGCTGCCTTCAATGGTTGTACAGTACTTGCGGATGTAACACTTGGTGCAATAACAGAAGCGAATTTTAGTACCAACAGCGGATTCCCGGGAGACTTACGGGATGTATATTTTGGCGCAAATGGAGGCGCAGGCAGATATACCAGGATTCACCCAGGTATAAATTGGACGAAGGATTGAGAGACGCGAAGAACATAGAGAACAGAGAATAAAGATAATATTATGGCTCAATACTGTTCAGTGGTGCTTGGCACTATACATGATCCATGGCCTCTAAAAATATTACGTTACCACTCTCGCGGCGTAAACCCTTCGGGAATATCAATCTTCATGGTTTCTCCGCTCTGCTCAATAACGTAACCGTCAAATTAAGCGGTGAAAAGCCCTCCTGTTGTAGAAAAAAACACAGATTTATTTAATTTTTTAAAATATTCCAAGGGAGTAATTTTTCCCAGTCTCTGGAAGTAGAAGCAAGCGG
>WQZP01000040.1 GCA_009780675.1 Spirochaetaceae bacterium
GGCCACTGGGGGAAATATCGTCAAAATCAAATCCAAGATCATTAAACTTATCCACAATGCCTGGAGCCACAAGATGCTCAGCAAGCTCTCCAAAACTGTTGCCTAAATTCCCTATTTCACGGGAAGTTTTCTCTATTTGCAGGGCGGCTTCTTCTATTTGCAGGTCAGTTTTTTTCTGTCTTTCTGCAACCTCTTTAACTATTCGGTCAGTTTCTTTCTGTTGCTCTCTGTTTTCCATAAGAGCTGCCCAGACTTTTTCAAAGGTTAGAGGTTCGTTTTGTAATTCAGGCATATGATACTTCTCCTATTATGGCTGATACACATTTCGTATTTTTTCTTTTCCAGGGAGACGGTATATAGTGAAATCTTTGTCCAGGCTAATGATTTCCCTTATCCCTGTTTTTTCAGCAGCTACAGCCAAAGTAACATCAGCAAAATCCATGGGCAGATCTGCGTACTTTTCAGTCAGCTCTGCAATTCGGGGCAAATCATTCTGGTTAATATCACAGATGATCACTCCCTGCTGCATTGCCCATTCATAAAAATCCTTTTGGGCTTTTACATTGGCGCTTAAAAAGTAGGAAACTTCGGTAAAAACAGCGAGAGTGCTTATAAAAAGGTATTCATGTTTTGCCAAAAAATCCAGAACTTTTTTATGATGATTATCACCGCTATGGAACAAGGCAACAAGAGGGCCTGTATCAATAAGAATTCTGTCGTGCACGAAGTTTCTCCTTAATGCGTTGTTTGTAGGTGGTAGAAAGATCTCCATCACCTAAACTATACTTGCCAAAATATGGTAAGCCCAAAGTATATGAATCTGGCCTGTTTTCTTCTTTTTCATAATACATTTCCAGAGCCTCAATGATAATTTCTGACTTGGTTTTGTTTTTATACTTTGCCAGAATAATAAGCTTATTCCTTGTCTCTTTAGGGAGTCTGGCAGTGGTAATAACCTCATTTTTACTGTGATTTGTTTTTATATCTGTCATATTACAAATTGTATTACAAGAAGAGAGTAATGTCAAGATATTTTTCAAAAAAATGGAGATTTAATGCGTAGGCACTTTGGCAAATCATATTAATAGTATAAAATAATGGTGCGTTAACTGAATAATTTACCGTTGAATCTTTGCTTCAATTTTAATAATATTACATAGATAACAAATCGCAATGGGGTAATAAATGGGTATTAGGGTAAGATATGCTCCTTCTCCAACTGGGCTTCAGCATATTGGAGGTGTCAGGACAGCATTGTTTAATTATTTTTTCGCAAAATCTCGTGGCGGAGAATTTATTCTCCGTATTGAAGACACAGACAGGGAAAGATATAGCGAAAATGCGTTGACTGATCTTAATAATACGTTTAACTGGTTAGGGATCGAAGTGGATGAAGGCCCGGATAAAGGCGGCGAATATGGTCCCTATGTGCAGTCAGAAAGGACGGAGCTTTACAGAGAACACGCAAGAAGGCTGGTTGAAAGCGGGAACGCGTATTATTGCTATTGTTCACAGGAAAGACTTGAGAAATTGCGCGAAAAACAGGCAAACGAAAAGCAGGATTTTGGCTATGACAGAAAATGCAGAGAAATTTCTGTATCAGAAGCAGACGAGCATAAAAGAGACAGCACAAAACCTGTAATAAGACTCAAGATACCTCTTGAAGGGGAAACTGTTTTTCACGATTATCTTCTCGGAGAAATAAAAAAGAAAAATATTGATATAAATCCCGACCCTGTGCTTTTGAAGTCCGACAGTTATCCGACATATCACCTTGCAAATGTTATTGATGACCATTTTATGAATATAACGCATATTCTGAGGGCGCAGGAGTGGCTCCCTTCATGCCCGCTTCATATTGTTCTTTATAATGCTTTTGGCTGGAAACAGCCTCAGTATTGCCACCTTCCAATGGTAATGGGTTCCAATGGACAAAAACTTTCAAAAAGAGATGGCGCAACAGCAGTAAGGGAGTTTGTTGAAAAAGGGTATCTCAAAGAAGCGATTATAAATCATGTTTCGCTGATTGGGTGGTCGTATGATGATTCACGGGAGTTTTTTACAAAAGAAGAACTTGAAAAATTATTTACATTGGATAAACTAAATAAAGCGCCTGGGGTTTTTGATTATAAAAAACTTGATTGGTTTAATGGCCACTATATAAGACAGAAAAGCAATGAGGAACTTAAAGAGTTGCTTATCCCGTATCTTGTAAAATATGGATTTGTTGAGCCTGAAAAGTTGACCGAAATGGCAGGTTTTATTGATGAAATCGTTTCCCTTACAAGGGACAGGCTTAAAGTGCTTTCAGATATAAAAGAACTTACATGGTTTTTCTTTAAGGAAGTAGATAGTTATGCGCCAGAAGAAATTATCCCCAAAAAACTTGATGCAGCAAAAACAAGAGAGATTCTTGAAGTTGTAAAAAAACATCTTCCGGATGTTTTTAGCAAACCAGAAGAAAAGGTAGAGGAATTGTTTAAATCTCTTGCAGAGAGTATTGGAGTAAAACTTGGCGATTTTATTATGCCGCTGAGGGTTACTGTAACCGGAAGTAATGTTTCTCCCCCCATAATTGGTTCCTTAAAACTGCTTGGTATTGAAAAAGCAGCAGCCCGCATAGACAGGGTTATAAATATTTTAAATGATGAGGTTGGTAATAATGAGTAATGGTTTGACAATGGACACGCTTGTATCGTTATGCAAAAGAAGAGGATTTGTTTTTCAGTCCAGCGAAATTTACGGAGGTCTTTCATCTGCATGGGATTACGGGCCACTTGGAGTTGAACTTAAGAAAAATATACAGGAGTTCTGGTGGAAAGAGATGACCAGGGTTCAGGAAAATATTGTAGGGCTTGATGCTGCAATCATGATGCACCCAAGGGTTTGGGAAGCATCCGGTCATGTGGAGAATTTTACAGATCCACTTGTGGATTGTAAAGGTTGTAAGCAGAGATTCAGGGAAGACAAACTACCGGCAGAAAATGTTGCTTCCAAAAAGTGTCCTGAGTGCGGAGGAGAACTTACAGAATCAAGAAAATTTAATCTTATGTTCAAAACATTTATGGGGCCTGTTGAGGAAGGTGGTAATCTTGTTTATCTTCGCCCGGAGACAGCGCAGGGGATATATGTAAATTTTAAAAATGTTACGCAGACAAGCAGGGTGAAATTTCCGTTTGGTATTGCGCAGGTTGGGAAAGCATTCAGAAATGAGATAACTACCAAAAATTTTATATTCAGAACTTGCGAGTTTGAGCAGTTGGAAATGCAGTATTTTATTTCGCCTGACGAAGATGATAAATGGTTTGAGTATTGGAAAAAAGAACGATGGGATTATTATAAAAAACTTGGAATTAGACAGGATAAGCTGAGGTTTCATCAGCATGGCCCCGGAGAGCTTGCGCATTATGCAAAAGTTGCTTATGACATTGAGTATGAATTTCCAATGGGGTGGCAGGAGCTCGAAGGTATCCATAACAGGACAGATTATGATCTTTCACGCCATACAGAATTTTCAGGCAAGGACTTGTCATACCTTGATGAAACGACAAATAAAAGATTTATCCCTTATATTATTGAAACATCAGCAGGGCTTACAAGGACTGTTCTTGCGGTTCTTTCAGATGCTTATGAAGAGCAAAAAGTGGAGGAGGGCGACACAAGGGTTGTAATGCATTTTCATCCTGCTATTGCGCCTGTAAAACTTGGTGTTTTTCCTCTTGTGAAAAAAGATGGGCTTGCAGAGATTGCGCAGAATATAGAAAAGGATCTTAGGGAAGATTTCACGACTTTTTATGATCATGGCGGAGCTATCGGGAGAAGATACAGACGGCAGGACGAAGCAGGGACTCCGTATTGCATCACAATAGATTTTCAGACTAAGGAAGATAATACAGTAACTTTGCGCTACAGGGATTCCATGGAACAGGTAAGGGTAAAAATCGCAGAAATTCCTGACTTTATTAAAAAAGCAGACAAAGAATACAGGAGAGAGTAAAATGAATCAGGTTTTATCGTTACTTCACGAAAGGGGTTTTGTAAAGCAGTGTACAGATATAGACCTTCTTGATAAAAAACTTTCAAGTGGTCAGCTTACATTTTATTGCGGATTTGATCCAACAGGGCCAAGTCTTCACGCAGGGCACCTTGTTCCGCTTTTCGCAATGGCACATTTAAGCAAGGCAGGCCACAAGGCTATAGCTCTTGTAGGGGGAGGAACTGCAAGGATCGGAGACCCTTCCGGAAAAATAGAGATGAGGAAAATTATCTCTTATGAAGAAGTTAAATCTAATGCTGGAAAAATAAAAAAGCAAATAGAAAAATTTATAGATTTTAGCGAGAATAAAGCAATGCTTGTTGACAATGCAGACTGGCTTGCGAATTTAAATTATATAGATTTTTTGCGGGAGATTGGCAGCCATTTTTCTGTAAACAGAATGTTGAGTTTTGAAGCATATAAGCATAGGCTTGAGCATGGGTTGTCTTTTATTGAATTTAACTATCAGCTTTTACAATCTTACGATTATCTTATATTAAGAAGAAATTATAACTGCGAGCTTCAACTGGGCGGAGATGACCAGTGGGGAAATATTGTTGCAGGTGCAGACCTTATCAGAAGAATTGACAGCAAAGAGGTTATAGGGCTTACTTTCCCTCTTGTTACAAGATCTGATGGGAAGAAAATGGGGAAGACAGAGCAAGGCGCTTTGTTTCTTGATCCCAATGTTGTTACTCCGTATGATTTTTTTCAGTACTGGAGAAATGTCGCAGATGCTGATGTTGAAAAATTTCTTTATCTTTATACATTTTTGCCTGGAGAAGAGATTCGGGAACTTGGAAAGCTTAAAGATCAGGAAGTGAACAGGGCTAAGGAAATTCTTGCTTATGAGATAACGAAAATAATTCATGGCGAAGAAGAGGCGGAAAAAGCTAAGGAAGCAGCACGGACTGCGTTCGGGGGCTCTGCGGATGGAGATAAGTCTTCGATTTCTTCGATTGAAATTTCCAAGTCAGAAATAAATAACGGAATCAATGTTGTTGATCTTTTCGCAAAAACAACTTTATGCAGTTCAAAAGCAGAGGCCAGAAGACTTATAACTCAGGGCGGAGCAGAAGTATCAGAAGAAAAAATATCTGATGTAGATGCAGTGATTGGCTCTTCCTTTATCAAGGATGGGGAGATTATGTTAAAGGCTGGGAAAAAAAGATACTTTAGGATTATTGTTAAATAATATACATTATGATTGATAATTTAATAGATTTTGCATTTCAATTTTTTAAAATAGAGAATGAAGTTCTTGCAAGAAGCGTCGTGAACATGGTGCTTAAATTTTTTGCTCCTTTGATGTTTTTGATCGCGTTTTACAAAATGGTAATGATTTATATTTACCGTATACTTGCAAGAAAACGTTTAGCTAATAATAAAAAATTCAGAATAGTTTTTTGGATAAGAATTGGTTTAAGAATATTCTTTGTATCATTATTTTTTATAATTGTAAGAATTTTGACTGGAGAAAATTTAGTAGACTATCTAAGAGTATTATTTAGTGTAGTTAACCAACCTTTCTTTGTATCGGGAAATAATTCAATATCTATTTTGACTCTGATCATGATAATTCCAATATATTATTTGTCGACATGGGTAGGGAAGATCACATATAAAGTGTTTGATGCTTCTTCTTTTACTTCCAGTAATGTAAAACAATCAGATGTAAATAATGTTTATCTTGGCAATTTAAATATGTTTGTAAAGCCAGGCACTAGTAAAACAATTGCAGCTGCAAAAGTATTAAAATATTGTATTATTGTTTTTGTATTCATTATAGGATTATCGTTAATAGGGATCAATCTTTCTTCTATTGCTGTGTTGCTTGGAGTTTTGGGTATTGGTCTTGGGTTTGGTCTCCAAAACCTTGTTGCAAATATTTTCGCTGGTTTTGTTATTATGCTTACAAAAGTTATAAAGGAAGGGGATTTTATAAATGTAAAGGGAGACAGGGGTACTGTCACAAAAATAAATTCTGTTTCATCGATTGTAACAACGCGACTTAATGAAACTATTATAGTTCCGAATTCTGTTCTTATTTCAGATGTTATATATAATGAAAGTTATGAAGACCGAAGTGTAGTAATAGAAAATAGTGTTGTTGTTTCTTATGATTCAGATATAGATTTTGTTAGATCATTATTGATTGATATAGCAAAAAGGAGTCCGTATTCAAAAAAGCATGATGAACCAGACCCACGTATTCTTAAATTTGACAGAGCAGGTATTGAAATGGTTTTACTCTCAACAATAAATGAGGTTGTTGAAAGAGGTCCAGCCAGAGCCTGGCTCAATCTTGAAATATGGCGGGAATTTAAGAAAAACAATATTACAATTCCTGTATCGCAAATGGATGTAAATGTAAAAGCAGAGGAGGAAAAACTGTGAGTTTGATACTTCCGGATTATAATCTTTTTTATCTATGGCTTTCTCTTATTGCTATTTTTATTGTAATTGAAGTAGTATCGTTTAGTCTTACAACACTATGGTTTGCTTTTGGCTCTTTTATTTCAATGATATGCGCGTATGCAAACTCTTCTATTATTGTGCAGATAGTTGTATTTTTATCTGTTTCAATATTGTCAGCAGCTTTTGCAAGGCCTATTGCTATAAAATATCTTAGGGTTGGGAAATATAAAACTAATACAGACAGTCTTATTGGGGAAGTCGGGGTTGTAATAAAAACAATTCAGGATGTATCTCCGGGTCATGTAAAAGTCAGGGGGCAGGAATGGTCTGCTGATTCTGTTGCTGGCGAGATTATTGAAGTTGGAGAAAAAGTGGAAATTGTTGCCATCAAAGGTGTAAAATTAATTGTAAACAGAGTATCTTAATTAAAAGGAGCAGTTATGACATTACTTATTGTTATATTAACGATATTGGTTATTTTTATTGTTACCAATATAAGGATAGTTCCGCAGGCGCATGTTTTTGTAATTGAACGACTTGGCGCTTATCTTTCCACATGGAGGGTAGGGCTTCATTTTAAATTGCCTGTGATTGACAGAATAGCAAAAAAAGTTTCTTTAAAAGAAAAAGTAATTGATTTTGATCCGCAGCCTGTAATAACAAAAGATAATGTTACAATGCAGATTGACACTGTTGTCTATTATCAGATTACAGATGCAAAGTTGTTTACGTATGGTATTGAGCAGCCTATTGTTGCTATAGAAAATCTTACAGCAACTACGCTAAGAAATATAATAGGAGATCTTGAGCTTGATGAAACATTAACTTCGAGAGATGTTATCAATACAAGGATGAGAACAATACTTGATGACGCTACAGATGCATGGGGAATAAAAGTTAACCGTGTTGAAGTAAAAAATATTATGCCGCCGAAAGATATTCAGGAAGCTATGGAAAAACAGATGCGCGCGGAAAGGGAAAGAAGGGAAGCAATTCTTCGAGCAGAAGGTGAAAAAAAATCTGCTATTCTTGTTGCGGAAGGGCAAAAAGAGGCTACGATTCTTAGTTCAGAAGCTGACAGAATGGCTGCGATAAGGAGAGCAGAAGGTGAGGCAGAAGCAATACTAAAAGTTCAGGAAGCAACTGCGAGGGGATTGAAAATGATAAGGGAATCAGAACCCAACAGTCAGGTTATTGCGCTCCAAAGTCTTGAAGCATTGGTAAAGGTTGCTGATGGCCAGGCTACAAAAATTATTATTCCTTCTGATATTCAAAATATTGCGGGCCTGGTTACTTCGATAAGTGAAATGATTAAAGATCCGAATAAAAAATCTCTTTCCAGCGCTTCCGAAAATCCCGGAAAAACAAAAAGCTAATACTTAGCAGTGGCAGCGCGAGGCGCTAGCCACGGACGCCAAGCGCAGCTTTCCTTGCGCGCGCAGGCGGGCAGTGTCCAATAGGGACACGCTGTCAAGCAATAAAGCCGAGGTTAGCGACACGGATGTCGCACACCGCGCCGCGACACGGATGTCGCGATAAAGCGCGGTGCCGCGGATTAAGTGTTTACTCTCTCTACATATTCTTTGGTCTCGGTGTGTACCATAATTTTTTCACCTTCTTTTATAAAAAGAGGAACTCTTACAACAAGGCCTGTCTCTATTGTTACTGGTTTTGTTGTTTTGGTAACAGTATCTCCTTTTACCCCTTCGCTTGCTTCGGTTACGGTATATACCATTTTAGGAGGAAGTTTTATATCAATAGGTTTTTCATCCCATATTACAACTTTATAAGTGTCGCCCTCGATCATAAAAAATTTCTTTTCTTCAAATCCGGGGAAAGGGACTGTAAATTGCTCAAAAGAAGCATTATCCATAAAATGGTATGTTTCACTATCTGCATAAAGATATTGGCAATTCTTTTCTGCTACAGTAGCTTCTTCAACATTGTCCTGAGTTTTCATTGTTTCTCTTAACACTTGACCTGTGACAAGATTTTTAAGTTTAAGTCTTGCAAATGCAGATCCTTTTCCAGGATTTACAAATTCCCTTTCCACTACAAGATGCGGCTCGTTTTTAATAAGTAAAAACATCCCTTTGTCGATTGCGCCCGCTTTAATCATATCAAACCTCATTATTTTCTAAGTATCTGGTCATATTACAAAAAGTTTTATAACTTGATTTATTAGTATCCAGATTGGTTTTATACCATAAATCCAAAATTAAATCAAGAAATAAGATATTATCCATGATAATTCGAGTTTGACATTTGTCCGGCGATATGCTACTATATTGGAGACAAAGGAGAATGGTAAAATGCAATTTCTAACCATAAGAGAATTCAGTAAAACACCTAAAAATGCCTTATCCAAACTTGCCCGCGATGGAAAGGCCGTCCTCACCAACAATGGGAAGCCAGCAGCAATTATGCTCACTGTTAATGCTGAAAGTTTTGAAAAGGTATTCAATCTTGTGCAAGAGCTGGAAAAGCGCACTCCTATTATCCCTACTTGCTCTCCTGCGGTGAGTGATAAAGAGCGTTCACAGGCATTTGAAAGGCTTATGAAATTCTCCAGGAAAAAAGCGCCACTTGATTTTGATTATAAAAAAGAACTCATGGAGGCGATAGATGAGCGTTTTGACAGTATTAATTGATACCAACGTACTTATAGATTTTTTAATTGACCGTGAGCCATTTACAAAAAATGCAAAAAAAATTGTTCAGAAATCACAAGATAAAGCTATCAATGCCTATTTGGCAGCTCACAGTATAACTAATATTTTTTATATTTTACGTAAAATTTACTCTGTTTCCGAAAGAAAGCAGCGTTTACTGGATTTGTGTCACTCTATTTCTGTCGTGGATATAAGATATGAATTTATTTTGAATGCATTAGCAAACAAAGATTTAGACGATGTTGAAGACTGTTTGCAGTCGGAGTGCGCTAACGCCATTAATGCTGATTATATTGTTACCCGTAATATTGAGGACTTTGCTCATTCAAAAGTACCAGTGATTCTGCCGGAGAATCTGTTGAAATTACTTAAAACTTCTGATTCCAAATAAGAAAAAGTCCTGCTGCAAGCATGGAGAAGGTAATTTAGTCATCAATATCTTCTTTCCTGATATCTCCCTTTATTCCTTCCATTGCTCTTATGAGATGTTGTTCTGTTATCCTGTCAAACTTTTTGAATACGTTATCATAATCATAAATATTTTCATTTTCTGTACAAAATAAGCGGGCAACGGAGACTCCGAGATTACAGGATATTTTTTCAAGGAGATCGGCTGAAACAAATGTTAATCCTCTTTCGATTTTGCTTAAATGCTTAGTGGATATATCTATTTTTTCTGCCAGTTGTTCTTGAGATAAATGCATTATTTTTCGATAACGCTTCAAATTTAACCCAAAAAGGAGTTTTAGTTCCATAAATTGTAGTATAAGTGGCTGGAAGTCGCAAAAAACAGTCTGAAATGCCGAAAAATTAAATAAGTAATCATAATAGGTTTTATTTTGCTTGACAAGACGCCATAATAAGCGTAATTATTGCCTGATAATGAACCTTATATGGTGATTTTTGGAATTTGGTCGGAAAAATTAAAGAATTAAAGGGAGTAAACATGAAGAAATTAATTTTTGGAATTGCCTTAGTAGCGATAGCGGTATTTTCTGGCTGCACGGCATATGACCTTGAAAGCGACTTTGCAGTTGAGCCAGTGGATGGCGGCAGGTCGGTACGGATTGTCGAATATCTTGGAACAAATACAGATGTTAGGATTCCGCCTCGTATAGGCGGCTTGCCAGTTACACATATTGGGCGTGATATATTCAGGCCGTTTTCAAACAAGCAGCTAACCAGTGTAACTATTCCCAACAGTGTTACTCATATTGGTGATGGTGCATTTGCGTTTAATCAGCTAACCAGCGTAACTATTCCCAACAGTGTTACTCATATTGGTGATGGTGCATTTATGCGTAACCAACTTAGCAGTGTAATCATTGGTAATAACGTTACTTATATCGGTGGAACTGCATTTGCGAATAATCAACTTGTCAGTGCAACTATTCCCAACAGTGTTACTTATATTGGGGTTGCTGCGTTTCGGGATAATCGACTAAGCAGCGTAGTCATTGGTAATAGGGTTGCATATGTTGGGAATTTGGCATTTGCAGATAATCAACTTGCTAGTGTAATTATTCCTAACAACATCACGCACATTGGAGAACAGGCATTTGTAAGTAATCAACTTGCCAGCGTAACTATTCCCAACAGTGTTGTGCATATCGGAGCTGGGGCATTTGCATTTAATCAGCTAACCAGTGTAACTATTCCTAACAGTGTTACTCATATTGGAGCGGGGGCGTTTTTTGGAAACCAACTTAGCAGTGTAGTCATTGGTGATAACGTTATTCATATCGGAATAAATGCATTTGCAGAAAATCAACTTACTAGTGCAACTATTTTCAGTTTTACTGTTTTTGCACTTTTAAATGAGGTTAGAAACCTTAGAGAGAAATTCCTGAAGCTAGGCAAAGACGAGACGCAAGAACCATTTGCTAGAGCAAAAGCTATATATGATCTTTCAATACTGTATGTGGAGATGGGATGGCTTGCACAAGTGCTTGAGCCGCTTGGTATGGCAAAAGCTTACTATGAAAGTTTTTTGAGAGAATAATTTTTATTTTTGGCAATATTGAGAGTAAGCATCTGAAAAGATATTTTTTCTGGTATTGTCAAAATTCGTTTATTACTTGCGCACTCTATTACAGTTTCATGTATAAGCCATTGCAATGGATTTTAGACAGGATTGCTTTTCTTTACGTTTCTCTCCCGTAATAAAAACTAATGGACTATAAAAAACTTTATGATATAATGATTTTTAAATATCAGTTTGAAAAAACATTTAGAGAGAACAAAGTTGCAGATCCATGAAGTAGAAATAGAAAAAATAATTTCCAATAGCTGCGGCCTCGGCAGGATTGATGGCAAGGCTGTTTTTATTCCACACACAATCCCGGGAGAAAAAGTAACGATAACTGTTGATCAGGAGAAAAACAATTACGTATATGGCAATGTAAAAGAAGTTTTGCTTGAATCGCCTTTCCGGGTTGTGCCCAATTGCAAATACTATTATTCCTGCGGAGGGTGTACGCTCCAGCACATAGATTATAAGATGCAGCTTGATATAAGAAAAAATCTTATTAAAGAAGCAATAGAGCGAAATGGAAAAATAACTCCTCCGGAAATAGAAGTTGTTGAAGGGCTCCCGTACAGTTACAGATGCAGGGCGCAGTTTCATAAATCGCAGGAAAGTAAACCTGGTTTTAAAAAAAGAAACAGTGAGGAAATTATTAAAATAGATTTCTGCAATATATGTAATAGCGGGTTAAATAATTTTTTGCAATCTTCCTCTTTGCTTGAAAAAGAACGTGTAACAGTTTTTGCTCCGGACAACCATTTTTATTATGATAAAAACCAAAATAATATTATAGAAGTAAAAATAAAAAATAAAATTATAAAAACAGATATCAATTGTTTTTTCCAAAGCAATATTCAAATGCTGGAGAAAGCAATTGATTTAATAATGAAGTTCACAGAAGGCAAAGTTTTTTTTGACCTTTACAGCGGGGTAGGGGTTTTTGGTTCATTTTTGTCAGAACAAGCAGAAGTTATAGTATCTGTAGAGTCTGATAAAATGGCAACCATGCTTGCAAAGGAAAATATAAAAACATCAAATAACAGGGGAGCAAAATTTTTTAGCGAGAAAGTTGAAAAATTTATAATGAGATGGAAAGAGCCGATTCCCGATACAGTTATTCTTGATCCGCCAAGAACAGGAATTTCAGCTCCAGTAAAAAAGTTTCTGACAGATAAAAAAGTTAAAAATATTATTTACCTTTCTTGTGATTATGCGACACTAGGAAGAGACTTGGGATTTTTTGCAGAAAAAAAATACTCGATTGCAAAGCTTTTTTTCCTTGATTTTTATCCCCAAACAGCTCACGCAGAATCACTTGCGGTTCTAAGCTATATGGGATAACCTTTACTTATGTTGTGTAAGAGATTTGTGTTGCTGATTATATTTCTTACCTCACTTGTTTCTCTGCATGGAGTACATGGAGCAGAAGAAGCTTCTATTTATATTAGATCTGTTTTTTCTACAGGAGGCAGGATAAGCGGTTCTGTTTTGGCAGATCCTCGCGGAGGGTTTCTTGCTTTTTCAGAAGACAGATACCTTTACAGCTTCCATAACAATGGAGAGTTTCGTTCCAGAAAAAGAGTGCCAGGCAGACCTGATCCATACCATGCGCAGGCTCTTGATGGAGTGATTTACAAATATTTTGATAACAATATTTTGAAAGCCATAAATATTAGAGGCAATATTATATGGAGCGTAAGAAAAAATAGCCCTCCTGCGTTTGCTCCTGTTGTAAATTCCATGGGGAATATTATTACTGTAACTGATAATAATATAATTTCTTATTCCTATATGGGAAGAAAAAGATGGGAAGCTGAAGTTCAGGGCAGATTTTTCTCAACCCCTTTGGCGCCTGCCAGTAACGGCATTGTATATGCCGGCATATCAGATGGAACTGTTATCGCAATCGACAACCATGGTCAAATAGTAAGGGAAGTGAAAATCTCTGCTGCAGAGATAACTGCGCTTGGCATAAGCAATAATAGAATATTTGTTTCTGACAGAGATAGCAATTTATTTGTTCTTGACCGCCAGGAATTAAGAATCATTAATTCTGTAAAATTAAGGTCTTCTGCATTGCATATAATTTCAAACAGAAGCGGCAGAGTTATTGCCGCGCTTACACAAGCAGGAAATGTGGAGCTGTTTGACAGCGCGCTTTCACCATTCCCTGTACGGATAAGGGGCGCTGGATTTACAGGCAACCCTCTTTACTTTGAGAACAGTTTTTATTTTGTAAGAGATAACGGACATATTGTAAAGTTTGATATAAACAGAAGAAGGATAGAAGAGCTTCCCTTCCCACATGAGGCTGTGTATGGTCTTCGCGCTGCTGCAAGTAACGCAAACAGGTCTGTGAAAATATCAGTACATAATAATACAATCATAATAGGCGGACTTGACTGGAATCTGTATTTTATCGAAGAGAGGAATTATAGGCGTAATCAGGATGCTCCTCGAAATTATATATTTTCCCGCAGCTCTCAAAATAATATACCGAATACAGGATTTCTTGTTTCTATTGATGAACTGTCGCAGCACGAAAATCTTGTGAACAGGGAAAGAGCTTTTGCTCTTCTGGATGAAGTTCACATCGATAGAATAACAGGAAATGATGAGAGATATATTTTATCGATTCTTGAAAGAGTTGTGTTTGCTTCTGGAAGAACACCCTCAAGAGCAAGTCCCGTGCTGAATAGCGTTGCCATACGAACCAGGACCGCATCTGTTGCAGCCAAAATAGGGACAGCAGAAACTGTAAATATGTTAAGAACTATGCTTGGTACAGAAACAAGCCCTGTTGTTGCTTCTATTATAATAGAAAAACTTGGAAAAGCAGGAAGCGACCCATTTGGGGAAACTGTAAGATTATTCGGGGCAGCATATTCAAGGTTTCCTGGTGACTTAACTATTTTTGAAAACATACTGACGGGAATAAAAAATATTAATGAGTATCAGGGATATTTTTATGAAGATGAAGGTATGAATCTCCTTTTTTTAATGCTTGATGGAACCGAAGAACGTGATTTAAAATTAAGAATAATGGATGTTATGAGAACTCTGGAACAATAAGCTGATAATAATGCGCGAGTGATTTTTATATAAATTAAGAGGGTGAAAAATTGAAAAAAGCAAT
Organism: Spirochaetaceae bacterium; assembly: GCA_009780675.1. Taxonomy (GTDB): domain Bacteria; phylum Spirochaetota; class Spirochaetia; order CADAEX01; family CADAEX01; genus WQTU01. Next base: position 14,289 of record WQZP01000040.1, read on the forward strand.
TCTATTTTGTATTCCATTTATAATTTTAGCTGTATCAAATCTGGCAGCACAGGATGTTGAAGGTGTTGACAGGGAAGAGCTTGAAAGAAATATCAGAGAAGTTGAATTTATAAATTATATGGGGCCTCACACCGTTATTGAATCAAGAAGCGCTATTATGAGTATTGGCAGCGGTCTTGCAAATATAATTTCTGATGGCAATATGCAGGCTTCTGCTTCTGGCGGAAGGTATAGAGTGCTGCATCTGGTTGACCCTACAGAGCCGGATAAAATCGGAGCAGATATTTTTATTATCGAAGCTGATGCGCGGGTAGATCACATAAGAAATTTAAGGCTTATTATCGCAGCATATCTAAGTGGAATGTATGGATATAATAATCAGGATGCAATGTTTATTGCAGAACTCGTGACTCTTTACAATGCCATATATAGGGGAAATCTCGAATATTTTGGTTCAGTTTTTATAAACAAAGTAATGGTAAATCTATCAAGAGAAAATGCGGGAATAGATGTGCATTTTAGTAATTGGCCTGGAAAAACAAGACTCGTTATTCCTTTAAGAAGCATGGCAGGCGGGGCTGCTGGGCGGCCAGATCTTTTTGTTCTTGCAGACAGTGAAGTTATAGAAGACTTAAGAAGCGAAGATGATATGGGGATAGACCAGCGAAAAAGGATCGTGGAGCTTCAGGAAGAATCTGTTGAAGAAGAGAGAAGGCTTTTGGAAGAAAGAGAAGAAGCTATTGCCAGAAGAGATGATGAAGCTGCTGAAAGAGAAGCTGCTATAACACAGAGAGAGCAGGAACTTCGGCAGAGGCAGGAAGCAGGAGATATAATAGAAGAACAGGCAAATGAAGAGCAGAGAAGGCTGGATGCTGAAAGAGCTGCACTTGAGGAAGAAAGGGAACGGCTTGAGGCAGAGAGGGAGGCAGCAGAAGCCCAAAGAAGAGAAATTGAGCAAAGGGAAGATGAAATCGCAGAAGCAAGAGAGTTGATTGCCGAGGACTCAAATGTTCTCAGAGACAGGGACTCAGATGCGGATGCAGATGCAGCAAGAGATGAGTCTATAATAGCAGGGCTTGCTGCTGCCAGAAGAGCCCCTTTCCTGATGATTGAGGGCGGCAGAGATTTGTCCGGGCGTTTTATTTTTTATGACATTGCAGAAGAAAGAGCATTGATCCCAGAAGATGCTCCTATTACAGGCGCCAGGCTTTTTCTTGATATACCCGCAGGGTATGTACTGCCTGTAAGAAATGAAAGAGGAAACTTTGTTCTTGCGATACTCTCAAAAGAAGACCTTGCTCCTGTTTTGAGAAGTAACGAAGAAATCCATGGTCAAACTTTCCTGCTTTTTTTGGATAATAAAATATATTGTGTTGTCAGGCAGGGCGGAAGATTCGTGATAGGGAGATACTCTACTGAACTTAGGCTGGAAGCATCATCGGATATCGAAGCTCTTCCGGATACTTTTATTACATCAAGTGGCAACTTTATTCTTTTCCAGAACAGGGAAGGGGTAATTGCTGTTGTAGATAGAAATACGCTTAGGCCTGTATCAAACTGATGCGCTGGGCAAAGTAACTTGGCATGAACTAAACTTATTCGCGAACTTTTGCCAGAATTTCAGGATTGTTGGCAACATAATCCAGAACATCTGCCATTATGCCAGTATACCCTTTGCCCAGTGCTTTGTACTTTGAGAGGCAGGCTAAGCTAATGCGGATAGTGACAGCTGGTTTCTTTGCTTTCATATTTTGCCGGAGCTCTCGCGCCTTTGCAGCGAATTCAGCA
>WQZP01000041.1 GCA_009780675.1 Spirochaetaceae bacterium
AGAAATAATAAAAGATATGGAAAGCATACAGAAAATTATTGAGGGCTACAAGAGTAATCATAAAAACTGGCTTGATTTTTTGATTAAAACAGTAATAGCCCTTGTTATTGCTGGGATTGGCGGTATTGTGGGGGTATATTTAATAGGCTAATTTGCTTGACAGTCTATTCCCCGATTGAGGGCGGGAGTGTCCGCAAAATGTCCGTAAGTTAATATAATAAATAAGCATATTAGCATTATTTAACTTGATTTGTTCTATTATAATGTGCTAAATTGTAACAATTAAATAAAAAAAGTACTGCTCCTCGGGCAGATAAAACTTATAAGAGAGCCCCCTTCGTCTATCGGTTAGGACAGGAGATTCTCATTCTTCAAAGAGGGGTTCGATTCCCCTAGGGGGTAATTAATTATAAGTATTTTAAAAATAACCACACTTTCTACTTTCCAAGGGAACTAATCATTTAAATTATTGTAATAATAATCAAAGCTGTCTATAAGCGCTTCCCATGAAGCTTCTACAATATTTTCTGATACACCAACAGTTCCCCATTCTTTTTTTTGGTCTGTTGAAGTAATAAAAACCCTTACCTTTGCGCCTGCTGCAGATTCTGGATCAAGAATTCTAACCTTATAGTCAATAAGATTTATTTTTTTCAGAAAAGGGTAGTATGGAGTTAAGGCATCGCGCAACGATCTGTCAAGCGTATCTACAGGCCCTATGCTTACAGCAGCTCCCATCATGTTTTTATTATCAGATGTAATAAAAATACGGCCTACTGTTTTGCTCGGCATATCTCCTGTCTTAAATGATTCAAGATGGTAGCTGTTAAGCTCAACAATAGGTTTATACTGTTTTAAAACCTTTCTTATAAGTATGTCAAAAGATGCTGATGCAGTTTCATATTCATATCCTTCTTCCTCTTTTTTCTTTAGGACTTCTATAAGCTCCTGCACTTCCGCGCTTTTTTTATCGAACTTGCCATATTTTCCAAGTTTATTTACGATCGTTGATTTTCCGGAAAGTTCAGAAAGAAGGATATATCTCGAATTACCCACAAGCGCGCTCTCTGTATGTTCCATAAGTTCAGGTGCTTTATTTATAACATCTGCATGCTGACCTGCCTTATGACTGAATGCAGCTTCTCCTACATAAGGTTGTCTTTTTTCAGGAATTATATTTGCGATTTCATAAACATAGCGGGACAGGGAAGTCATTTTATCTAATTCCGAAGATATATTTATTTTGTATTTTGTTTTTAATGATATGTTCGGAGCCAATGTGCAAAGATTTGCATTCCCGCACCTTTCGCCCCAACCATTTATGGTACCCTGAATATGGTTTGCCCCGCAATCAAGCGCCAAAAGTGAATTCGCCACCGCTGTTCCGCAGTCATTATGAAAGTGCACCCCAAGTGGAGCAAGCCCAGCGCCCGGAATCTGTTTCATTATTTCCATAACTTCCAACGGCAATGTCCCGCCGTTCGTATCACATAAGACAAGAGTCCGCGCTCCTGCTGCAGAAGCAGTCTCAAGAACTTTCAGCGCATATTGATTATCATCTTTAAACCCATCAAAAAAATGCTCAAGATCAAGAATAACCTTATGCCCTTTTTTCTTTAGGTATGCTATCGAATCATATATCATCTCAAGATTTTCATCTGTGTTTGTTCCAAGTATTTGCTCAATATGCGCTTTCCATGTTTTACCCACGATCGTTATATACTCAATCTCTGTTTTAAGAAGCGCCTGGATATGAGCATCTTCGCTTACCTTAATCCCAGGCCTTCTTGTTGAGCCAAATGCCACTATCCTGGCATGAGCAAGTTTTTCTTTCTTCATATGTTTGAAAAATGATGTATCCTTTTTATTTGAAAGCGGAAAGCCCCCTTCAACAAAATCTATCTTCATTTCATCCAGCTTATGTACAATTTTTATCTTGTCTGCCAAAGTAAAATTTATCTCTATTCCCTGCATCCCGTCGCGCAGTGTTGTATCATATAGCTCTACTGTTTTCATTGATTATTCCCTTTTAGTAATAGTAATTTATTTAGCGCGCTAACATAAGCATTTGCGCTCGCCTCAAGTATATCTGTCGAAGAACCACGCCCTGCAGCTTTATGTCCGTTAGCAGTTACTAAAACCTTCACTTCGCCCATGGCTTGCTTGCCCGGAGTTATAGCCTGCACCTTATATTCCTCAAGTTTTGTAGTTATATTCATAGCCCTTTCAATAGCCTTAAAAATAGCATCCACAGGACCATCTCCGGTAGCTGCTTCTGTGACCACCTCATCATTATGCCTTATTTTGATAGTGGCAGTCGGCACAGCCTTGTTACCCGAAATAATGCTAAAGTACTCAAGTTTATAGATAGGATCACTCATCCCCAGCGCATCAATAATAAGCGCCATCAGGTCTTCGTCATAAATCTCTTTTTTTCTGTCTGCAATGTAAAGAAACTTCTTATACACATTTTTGCACTCTTCCTCTGAAAGATTAAAACCCAGCTCCGAAACCCTGCTCTTAAACCCATGAAGCCCTGAATGTCTTCCAAGCACAATATTTGTCCCAGCCCCGCGCCCAATAGATGCCGGAGTTATGATCTCATAAGTTGCCCGGTTTTTAAGCACACCATCCTGATGTATCCCTGATTCATGCGCAAACGCATTGTCACCCACAATAGGCTTATTCTTGGGAATCTCAAATCCCGTGATATTTGAAACAAGCCTTGATGCATTATAAATCTGCGTTGTATTTATGCCAGTTGTAAAAGGCATACGGTCCTTCCGTACCTCAAGCGCCATTATAAGTTCTTCAAGCGCAGCGTTTCCTGCCCGCTCTCCCATGCCATTGACCGTTACCTCTGCCTGCCTTGCCCCGTTTTCTATGGCAGCAAGAGTATTTGCGACTGCAAGGCCAAGATCATTATGGCAGTGTATAGATATAATTGCTTTATCAATATTTGGAACATTATTACGGATCGTAGAAATAATATTTCCTATTTCAGCCGGGATTGAATAACCTACAGTGTCGGGAATATTTATAATAGTTGCGCCTGCATCAATAACTTTTTCAAAAATTCTGCATAAAAAATCAAGATTGCTTCTTGAAGCATCTTCTGCGGAAAATTCTACCTGCTGTACTTTATTGCGCGCATATTTAACAGCATTTACTGCCATTTCAATAACTTCGTCAGGTTCTTTATTGAGTTTATATCTCATATGGATTGGCGATGTTGCTATAAATGTATGTATTCTGGAATTTTCTGCCCTGGATAATGCTTCTGCTGCAGCATCTATATCTTTTTCAACTGTTCTTGCAAGAGCTGTAATAACAGGCTCTTTGAGGTTTTTTGCAATAAGTTCACATGCTTTAAACTGCTGAGGAGATGAAACCGGAAATCCAGCTTCTATTATATCTATTCCGAGTCTTGAAAGTTGGAGCGCAATTTCATACTTCTGTTCTGCAGTCATCGAAGCTCCAGGAGCTTGTTCACCATCTCTAAGCGTTGTATCAAAAATAAAAATACGATCCATTTGTTGACTCCTTTTGTTTTATGGCAAAAAAAAACCGTCCTCGGAAGGACGGTTTTACTATAATTCCAATATTACAGTTATCCTCCCGATGTATTATTCCTATTAATTAGAATAATGTTGCTGAGTAGAATAATAACTGCAATTATAATGACATTAAAATTTCTCATTTAATTATTTTTATCTGATTTTTTAAAAAAAGTCAATCTGTTAACTAAAAAAATATCAATATAAAATATATTACTTGACCTTATACATTTTATAAACTTAAATTGAAGTATGCCTTTAAAGGGATTTGAACAACTTGCGCAAGAACTCCCTGATGATGAAAGAAAAGGGATGCTCAAGGACTTAAAAGATATAGATCTCCCCGCCAATTCTGATACTTTAGATAGTATTCTAGATAAAAAAAATACAGTTCAGGAATCTTATGATAATGAAGTAAGCAGTAAATATATAGAAAAAATTTATAATGAAGTCCCTGTTTTTGAAAAAATAGTAATGTTTTTTTTAAAAATGTTTACTAAAAAAAGCACTGAAACCCTTGTTCAGGAATATGTATTAAAAAAACTTGGAAGAGAGATAGAATTTGGTTATCCAGGTATTGCGGATGTAAGAAGTAATAAATTAAAAGAACCGTTTTATAATGAGATCGTTATGCTTGCAACAACTTTTGAACAATTCTCTGAAACAGTCAATTATGCAAATAATAAAAAAAATATTGCAAATTTTTACAGATATATTGCTTCCAAGGAAATGGCTGGATTTGAAGAAATATTAAAGAAAAATACCAACCCTGAAAATCTATTTACTGCAAAAGGTAGTTTAGCAAAAGAGAGTGAAAGTATTAAAGCAGGAGTAGCGCGTAAATTTAATGAATTTATAGACTCTATTGAGCCTGATGAAAAAAAAGTTGTATATGACATGGCAAAAGCTTTATTTTTTATTGATAAACTTGTAAATTTCCCTTTTGAATCTTTAAAGAAAATGTTTATTTTTGAACATACGGGCTCCAGACTTTGCCATTTTAACAATGCGAAAAAGCTTTTGCTCCAACTTGATTCTATTGTTACAAGCATGACATCGGAAGCAATTCAGTTTGACAAATTTTTTAATTATTTGTATGAATATTTTCTTCTTAATAATAAGGAATTTATAGCTTCTGAAAAGATAGATTCAGCCAGTGATTTTTATGTAGGGATGGTAAAAAAAGGGATTAAGAGTGTTTCAGCTGTAAATGCATTTAGAAAAGCAGTGCCTCTTGCAAAGATACTTAAATATATTCATAAGAATATAAGCTACGCTCCTGCAAAAATCTCAGGCGGCGAAGAGTGGTTTTCTATATATAAAAAAATGTTAAAAGACGAATCAGATGAAGAAATAGATGTATTTTTATTTAATCAGAAAAAGAAAGGAACTCTTTCAAGACTAAAAGAGCATATAACTGAAATTTCTACTACAGACTCAGATTTTTTTACAATAGAGTATAGAGGAAAGCACCTCCCATTAAAAAAAATCAATTCATTGCATTATTTAACTGTATTACATGAAAAATATTATAAAGAAATAATTGAACCATTTGCATCAAAATTTATTATTGATGGACTTTTTTATAAAGATACAAATAAAAAAGAACTTATTGAGGCATTTAATCTTATAAATAGATTTTCTGTGGAATATAATAATTTTTTAAATAAACTAAACAATATTGATGAAGACCCAAATGAGCAAACAGTACCTAACCAGGAAGCAGCGTCAATAAAAAGGAAAAATAGTGATTCTCTTATCAAAACTTTTACAACTGAAGGATTAAAGCTATATAAAACCTATTTTAATGCATTCATTGCAGTAAAAAATGTTTTAGGAGGAATTTTAAGCGGAACTCATAATGTTGAATATGATACTATTTCAAACCTCCCTGCGATTTGCGAAGAGAAATCTAATATGTCTATACAAAATCTTGATAAATTTTACAGGCAATATCACGATATTTTAACTATTATTTCTGAATACCATGACCTTATGCAGCAAAAATAATGATAAACAGATTGATTAAAATCATGAATTTTGACTCTTCCAATGCCCCTTTTTGTGCTATTACAACAGCAGAAGCAGGTAGTATGGGCAAAAACATTTTTCCTGAATGTATAAATCGCACTAAAATTATGGATCTTTTGGGGATAGATAAAATTGTTTGTCTGAATCAAGAGCATACAGATATTGTTTTTGATTCAGAAGAAATTGATAGTGATTCAATAATAGGAGATGGGATCATAACTTCAGGAAAAAGAGTCCTAGCGGTTACTGTTGCTGATTGCCTTCCCATATTCCTGTATGATCCTAAAAATTGTGTTTATGGAGTTGTCCACTCAGGCTGGAAAGGGACAGGAATTGTTCTAAATGCAGTCAATAAAATGACAACCTGCTATGGAACAAAGCCGGAAAATATCCATATTATGATAGGTCCTTCCATAGGAAAATGTTGCTATTCTGTAGACAAGGATAGAGCTTTATACTTTGCGTCAAAATGGGGAGACAATACAGTCGTAGAAAAAGCCTCGATTTATTTTCTTGATTTAAAGAAAGCAAATAAACTTATACTTGAGAATATTGGGATTAAAAATATAACTATTGATGAAAACTGCACCTGCTGCAATAAAAAATTTCATTCATACAGACGGGATGGGGCAGAAGGATTTGGGCAAATGCTTGCACTTATTGGTTATTTTGGATAATTTTAATCTATGAAAGAAATAAAAGAATCTCTCCAGGTAAATATATTAAATGCAATAAAACAAATTTCTGATAATATAAATCTATCAATTTCAGATATTATTGTTGAAATACCTCCAAAGCCAGAACTTGGCGATGTTGCGTTTCCAATGTTTCCATATTCCAAAGTATTAAAAAAAGCTCCTGCTGCTATTGCAGCGCAGATTGTAGATAATATACAGGATAAAGATAATAAGTATACAGTTGCTGGCCCTTATGTAAATGTTTTTATTGCCAGGCAGCAGGTAATCAAAAAAACTTTGCTTAAAGTGATCAATGAAAAAGAAAAATATGGTTTTGGTACAGAAAGAAAACATGAAAAAATAATGATAGAATTTTCCTGCCCAAATACAAACAAGCCCCTGCACCTTGGCCATTTGCGTAACGATTCCATAGGAGAATCTGTTTCCAAAATTCTTAAAGCAAATGGCGCAGATGTTTGCAAGGTCAATCTTATAAACGACAGAGGAATCCATATATGTAAATCCATGCTTGCGTATAAAGAGCTTGGAAAAGGGGCAACCCCGGAATCTGAAAACATTAAGAGCGATCATTTTGTAGGCAATTATTATGTTGAATACTCAAAACTTGCAAGAGCAGATGCAGACGCAGAAAAAAGAGCGCAGCAAATGCTTGTTGCATGGGAAGATGGTGATAATGAAACAAAAGATCTGTGGCAAAAGATGAATAAATGGGCAATAGATGGAATAGAAAAAACTTATGAGAAAACAGGGGTAAGTTTTGATAAAGTTTATTATGAAAGCCAAACTTATTCAGAAGGCCGGAAAGAGGTTTTAAAAGGGCTTGAAAAAGGGATTTTTTATAAAGATGAAAGCAACACAATATGGGTCGACCTTACAGATATTAATCTTGATAAAAAAGTTCTTTTGAGAGGGGATGGAACATCTATTTATCTTACTCAAGATATAGGGACTGCAATAAAAAGGCATGAAGATTGGCCTTTTGATACATTGATATATGTTGTTGCTTCTGAACAGCAATACCATTTTAAAGTCCTTTTTAATGTAATCGCAAAACTTGGATATAAGTGGGCGGAAAATCTTTTTCATCTTTCCTATGGCTTGGTAAATCTTCCGGAAGGGAGAATGAAATCCAGGGAAGGCACTGTTATAGATGCAGATGATCTTTTAAAAGAACTTACGGAAATGGTTGCAGAAGAAATAAAAAAAAGGGAAAGGGAAGAATTTGTAGGAGATATCAACGCGACATCCGAAAAAGTTGCGTTAGGCGCGCTCAATTATTTTTTGCTCGCAACCACCCCAACAAAAGATATGATCTTTAATCCTGCTGAATCTCTTTCGTTTGTAGGCAATACAGGTCCATATTTGCAGTACATGGGAGCAAGAATAGCAAGTATATTAAAAAAATATGGAAAATCAATAGATATAGAAAATATCGACTTTGATCTTTTAAAAGAAGAAGATGAATGGGAAATAATCAAAATGATAAATGAATTTCCCGAAACAGTTATACAGGCAGGCAAAGAGCTTAATCCTTCGATAATAACTTCGTTTATGTATGAACTTTCCAAAAAGTTCAGCAAATACTACCATGATAATTCTGTTCTTAATAATGAATCGGAAAAACTTGTGGAAGCCAGAGTAACTTTATGCAGCGCTGTTGTGCAAGCTCTTAGAAACTGTATGGAGCTTACAGGTATTCCATATCTCGAAGTTATGTAAGGGTAAGCGCGGCTAACACGACATAAGGATATTATTTTTAATATGGATTATATTCCTGCCAAGACAATTATTACCCGCACTAAAGCATCCGAATGGTTTGGTACAGATTATAACATGAATATTTACAGGGGTTGCTCCCACGGCTGTATATACTGCGACAGCCGAAGCCTCTGCTACCAGATAGAAGATTTTGATAAAATAAGGGCAAAAGAAAATGTTCTTGAAATTATTAAAAGCGAACTTTCTAAAAAAATAAAAAAGGGTGTAATCGCATCAGGCGCAATGAGCGACCCATATAACCCTTATGAAAAAGAGCTCAAGCTTACAGAGGGCGCTCTTGAGCTTCTCAATGAATATAGATTTGGTTCCTCTATAGCAACAAAAAGCTCTCTTATTGAGCGGGATATAAATATTCTTAAAGAGATCCAATCCCATTCACCTGTTATTATAAAAATGACTATTACAACTGCAGATGATGACAAAAGCAGTAAAATTGAGCCACAAGCATCTCTTCCAAGCGAGCGTTTTGAAGCTTTAAAAAAGCTTTCGGAAAATGGTATATATTGCGGAATTTTAATGATGCCTCTCCTTCCATTTATAAATGATACAAAAGAAAACATTATTGAGTTAATAAAAAAAGCTGGAGATAACGGAGTTCGTTTTATATACCCGTCGTTTGGAATGACACTTAGAATCGGAAACCGGGAGTATTTCTATTCAAAACTCGAACAACTTTTTCCGGGTCTTAAACAAAAATATATAGCGCGATTTGGAAATCAATATTATTGTGGGTCTCCAAACAAGAAAAGGCTTTTTGAAATATTTGAAGAAGAATGTAGTAAATATGGCATAATTTATAAAATGAAAGAAATTATAAAAGGTTACAGGGAAAAATATTGTGTTAGACAGCTTTCTTTGTTTTGATATGCTCTATTTTTAGCCTCATTCTGTTGGTTATTTTTTATAGAACACTAGTTGTGTCTTATTATTTGCACATCAGAATCAAACGCCCCATGTTCAATATCCGTAATGGAATTAGGGATTATTACACTTATTAAGCGGTTGTTGGCAAATGCTGCCCACTCAATATTTGTAACAGAATTATGAATTGTTATGCTTGTTAGCCGGTTGTTGGCAAATGTTTCCCTTCCAATATGGGTGACAGAATCAGGGAGTGAGATACTTGTCAGCAAGTTATTTTTTAACATCCCACACCCAATGTAAGTAACAGAGTTGGGGATTGTTACACTTGTTAGTAAGTTGTCGGCAAATACTTCTCTCCCAATATAAGTAACAGAATTGGAGATTACTATATTTCCCAACAGATTGTTTCTAAATGCGCCCCCTTCAATATGGGTAACAGAATTAGGGATTGTTATAGCTGTTAGTTGGTTATTCAAAAAAGCCATGCCTCCAATATGGGTGACAGAGTTAGGGATTGTTATAGTTGCCAGTTGGTTGCTGGCAAACGCGCCCCATCCAATATTTGTAACAGAATTGGGGATTGTTACACTTGTTAATTGGTTTCGGCTAAATACACTCCTTCCAATATGGGTAACAGAATTAGGGATTGTTACACTTGTAAGTTGATTAGCTGCAAATGCCCCACTTCCAATATGAATAACAGAATTAGGGATTGTTACACTTGTAAGTTGATTTTCAGTAAACGCTTCATTTCCAATATGTGTAACAGAATTAGGGATTGTTATACTTGTCAATTGGTTACGGGCAAACGCTTCCAGTCCAATATGTGTAACAGAATTAGGGATTGTTATACTTGCCAATTGATTACGGGAAAATGCTTCCTCTCCAATATGGATAACAGAATTAGGGATTGTTATACTTGTAAGTTGGTTTTGGCTGAACGCGCCATTTCCAATGTTGATAACAGAATCAGGGATTGTTACACTTGTAAGTTGGTTTTGGCTAAACGCCCAAATCCCAATATTTGTAACAGAATCAGGAATTGTTATACTTGTAAGTTGGTTTTGGCTAAATGCCCAAAGTCTGATATCAGTAACAGAATTCGGGATCGTTACACTTGTAAGTTTGTTTTGACTAAAAGCTGCTTGTCTTATGGAGTCAATTGAATCAGGGATTACTATGCTTGTTAGCTGGTTTTGACTAAATGCTCCTGCTCCAATAAAAGTAACAGAATTTGGGATTGTTATATTTGTAAGTTGATTGCTGGCAAACGCAGCTCTTGCAATATGAATAACAGAATTGGGGATTGTTACGTTTGCCAGCTTGTTACTAAAAAATGCCTCCACTCCAATATGAATAACAGAATTGGGAATCGTTACACTTGTAAGTTGGTTTTGACTAAATGCCCCATATCTGATATGGGTAATGGAATCAGGGATTATAATACTTGTTAGTTGGTTTTGGCTAAATGCGTGCCTTCCAATATGGGTAATTGAATTAGGGATAATTACGCTTCTTAGCTGGTTTTGCAAAAATGCATTTTCTGCAATTTCAACTACTGGCATTCCATTTATTTCTTTTGGTATAACTATGTCTTTTAATCTTCCTGTATACTTTGTTATTGTTATTTTTCCTTCGGACTCTTCATACTCAAACACTTTGGAAGGATTTTCTTTTTTACATGCAGCAAAACAGAAAAATACAAAAAAAACAATGAATAAAACTGATATGCTCCGCAAACTCACGCATTATCCTCACTTTTTGGCTAATAAATTGCTTTGTACAGTATTGTACAACCGATATCCGCCACTAAGATTATACACATCGAATCCATTTTGTATCAATATCCTGGCAGCAGCATAGCTACGCATTCCGCTGTAACAATGGGTGTAGAGAGGTTTGGAACGATCCATATTTCCAATATGACTCCGCAGGGAATCAAGAGGTATGTTAATAAAACCATTAATATTGCCCAGCGCAAATTCATCTGGATTGCGCACATCAAGCAGGGTAACACTGTTGTCTCGTGGTAAAGAGTCAACATCATGCCAATGGAAATTTTTCACTTTTCCTGTCAATAGATTTTCAATCACATATCCTGCCATATTTACCGGGTCTTTTGCCGAAGAATAGGGTGGTGCATAGCATAACTCCAGCCTGGTAAGGTCATGAGCAGTCATTCCCGCGCGGATCGCTACAGCCAGCACATCACAACGTTTGTCCACACCATCAAAGCCAATGATCTGCGCTCCAAGTATTTTTCCATTTTGTTTTTCAAAAATAACTTTTATGGACATGGGGCTGGAGCCTGGATAATATCCAGCGTGGCCCTGCATCCAAAGAAATATTTTATCATAATCCATATTAAGGCGTTTGGCTGTTTTTTCATTTATGCCGGTAAAGGCTACTGTCATGCTAAAGACTTTTATAACTGCTGATCCTTGTGTGCCTGAGTATTCAGAGGGGATGCCGCAGATGTTGTCAGCAGCTATCCGCCCTTGTTTATTTGCAGGACCAGCAAGAGGGATCATGGCAGCCTGTTGTGTAACAAAATCTATTATCTCTACTGCATCTCCTACAGCAAATATGTCCGGGTCAGAACTGCGCATTTGCTTGTCCACTACAATACCGCCGCGGCTGTTTATGTTAAGCCCGGCATCTTTTGCAAGCTGGCTTTCAGGTTTTACACCAATTGCCAAAATCACCATGTTTGTTTCAAGTGTGGCATTTGAGAGTTCAACAGTCAGACTTTCTGTATTTTCTGTTATCTTTTTTAAACCATTATTCAGATAAAGTGAAATCCCTTTTAGTCGCAGATATCTGTGTACTTCGCAGACCATGTCAATATCCAGAGGAGCAATCACCTGATCTGCCAATTCTATGATGCTAATGTTTAAGCCAGCTTCTTTTAAATTTTCAGCCATTTCAATCCCAATAAAACCGCCACCGATAACTACTGCGCTCTGTGGCTGGTGCGCTTGTATGTACGCTTTGATGCGGTCAGTATCAGCCACGTTGCGCAAGGTAAAAACACGCTCCGAGTTTATCCCTTCTATTGGCGGTTTGATTGGGGCGCCTCCGGGAGAGAGTATCAGTTTATCGTAATTTTCAGTGTAGGTTTCATTAGTTAATTTGTTCTGCACTGTTACCATTTTCGCGTTACGATCAATGGACAACACTTCGCTTTGTATTCTTACATCTACATTAAATCTACAGTTGAAGCTTTTGGGAGTTTGTAAAAGCAAGTTTTTACGGTTTGCAATTACCCCTCCAATATGATAGGGGAGACCACAGTTGGCAAAAGAGATATGCTCCCCCCGCTCGAACATTATAATTTCGGCATTTTCATCAAGCCTGCGAAGACGTGCTGCTGCTGTGGCGCCGCCTGCTACTCCGCCTACAATTATTATCTTACTCATCAGCATTTTCCCCCTGCATTACAAAATTATACCACATATATTTAAATTGTGAATTATTTTGATGCATTATATTGCTCTCCTTCTGTAGTCATGATTCCTGTGGAGACTGGGTCATTTAAGGCAAAAGTATACCCATTTGCTGTTTAGAAAGAGTTTTAATTGCCTATCTTTTCCTCTTTTCTGGAGGTGCGTATTACTCCATATTCGCCATCATATCCCGGAGTTATAAATACGTTGCCCGATCTCATGCGCTCTATTGTGGCAGCAAGCATTTCACCTGGGATACCTGGCGCATCAAGTTTTTTAATATCATTCAAACTTAGGTCAAGGAGCAGAGCGAATTCACTTCCTGTTTGCGTGATTATGGAATTGTATGCAGCAGCAACTTTTTTTGATGCTGCGCCTACCGCAAGAAGCTCTGATAATAATTCGCATAAGGGTATTAGCGATCTGTAAGGCCTCCGGTTAGTACCTGAATAGTTTTTTGGGCACAGAGCTTCTTCATCAACTTTTTCTTCTGCCAGCTCCATAACACGCCTCATTACTCCGGGTGTCAAAGGCTTTTTGCATTCAGGGCAAATCCCTTTAGAACGGATCGTCTCTTCCGGACTTAAATAAATATTACAGTTTCTGTGCCCATCATAATGATATTTCCCTTCTTGCGGAAAAAACTCAACTGTTTCGATAATATCACTCTTTTTCCCTTTTCTTTGCATTGCTTTTACAAGCGAAGGGTAGGAGATATCCATTTCGAAAATCGTTGCTTCTCTTCCAAGCTTATCCGGAGAATGAGCATCGGAATTCGAAATTATTGAAAATTTGTCAAGTGATTTTACTGCCCAGTTCATTGGTGGATTGGAAGATAATCCGGTTTCTACTGCATATATATATTTAGATAAATCCTGATAACACTCATCAATCGAATCAAAGCCTGAACGCGCTCCAAGAGCTGAAAACCATGGAGTCCATATATGGGCAGGTATAAGCATTGAGCGTTCATCTGTTTCAAGAAGAATTTCAAAGAGATTGCGTGAATCAAGTCCTAAAATAGGGCGTCCATCAGAGATGATATTCCCTTTTTTACCAAGTCGCGCCTGAAAATCTTCAGCAACTTTAAAGCTGGGCAAAATTACAACATGGTGTACTTTTTTTGTTTTTCCATTACTGTAGATCGTGCTTATTTCTCCGGTAAGAACAAATCTTGGGTACTCCTGTGTGCCAGGGTTTGGTATGTTTTCTACTAACGCAGTTCCAGAGTCAAACTCCTTGCGCAAGTTTTTTTTAAGAGTGTAAAAACCTTCTTCTGCAGGCTCCAGTTGCTCTTTTAGATCTTTAAGCCAGTCAGGGTGAGTACAGTCTCCTGTTCCGATCAGATTGATCCCTTTGATCCTTGCCCATCTGTCAATATAGGAAGGGATAAGCCTTGGGCTTGTTGCCCTTGAATATTTTGAATGAATATGAAGATCTGCGATAATGCGCATAAGTTATTATAAAACAGAGAAGATTTTTGGGCAAGATAATGAAAGCGTAGACTAAATAAACTCATAGAATAATCGATTTGATTCAATTTATAATACGAAAATTTAGAGATTTTTTTGTATTTTCCGCATGGAATCTTTTAGTGATTTTACCAAACCTGGTCAGACGATAAGCTGGGGCTGTCCGAGAAGTAACTCTTGGGCAGCCTCCTGAGCCCTGCGGGAAATTCCACTCAGAACTATCAATATAATACAGGGTTGCGAGACAGGTTTTTGATAAAATGCTAATTGCTAATTACTCTTTTTCATATTATACTTAGGCATGAAGCTGGAAATTGTATTCGTGCCTTCAGCTTTCAAGCACGGAGTAACAAAAGAAGATATCCATCATGCTTACGCAACCATAATTTACGAAGGTCCTCTGGAGGGGTACGAAAAGAGATAATTGGAGAAAAAATGGCAAAATATAATGATATGACAGATGAAGAATACGATGCACTCGATGAAGAATTGACCCGCACCATTCCTAAGCTGGGACCAAGCGGCACAGGTTTCCTTAGCCAGCGGGAAATGCGCTTTTTGTGATTGACCAACTTGACTGTTAATTACCTTATGACCAAAGCTGCAGCAGATCACAAAAGTCTTGCCCAGATTATTGATGAACTGGTGCGAAAAGACATGACTACAACTATATAACTCTTCATTTTAATTGCGTAGTGTCAACTTATTAAAAACCAGATGTTATGATTGATTTTGTTTTATAAAATTCTGAAACTCAGCCTAAAAAATCAGATTTATTTGCAAGCTTTTTTTAAACAGTAGTGCAAAATATAGTTTTAATGTTTATCTGGATATTACTTTCCTGTGTAACAGAAGTTATGAGAAAGGGTTGGTCAAAATGTGGTTCCTGGTCAACAAGTAGGTTTATCTGGAAATACAGGGACATTAACAACTGGCCCACACGTACATTTTTCCGTATGGGCTCCAGGAGTTATTATACCAAATTTTGGAAATAATGGGACAATGGATCCTGAGCAGACTATAAACCCATTAATGGTTTTACCGTTTATGCAAACTCAAAGGGAGAGAAGATGAAAAGAGTGTTATTTTTTGTAATGTTTATAATTATATTATTTTCTTGTAATAGAAAAACAGAGTCTCAATCTTTGAATAGTAACATGGAAGCAGCTTCAGAATATTTAGCTAACAATATAGAGGCAGATTTGTTTGTTTCACAGGAAAATAATAACGACAAGCTTTATGTGCAAATCGAAAATGTTCGTTTTTACTTAAAATATAGTCATAGAAATGACGTTGAAGCATTTTTAGGGCAGCCTTCTGAAATTACGTTTTATGAGCGTGGGGGCGAAGATTTTTACTGGGATAATTTTACTGTTTGTGTTTATGAAAATGAATTGCTTTTCTTTAATTATTGTGAAGAAGGAAATATAATACGCATTATTGTTAATTCAAGCTATAGTAAAGATGTTTTTATATTTGGCAGGCGCCTTAATGAATTAAATCATGATATTGTTACTCTTTTGCTTGAGCAATATGGTATTGAAATTTTTCATAATAGGAGAGGATTTATTGGTTCTTCTAGGGATGGTTCTATGGGTAGTATAATATACATTTCATTTTGGTTTGAAGATGGCGGGTCAAAATTAGCATGGTTTGATATGCATTATGATAGACCATGGAATAGAGAAATAGTATGGTAAGATATGTCGAAGTGTCAACTTATTAAAAACCAGATGTAATAATTGACTTTATCTATAAAATTCTGGAACATGTTTTAAAAAGTCCAATTTGTTGCTAGCTCTTTTTCAAACAGATGTTAAAGTTTGCTTAAAA
>WQZP01000042.1 GCA_009780675.1 Spirochaetaceae bacterium
ACAGATTTGTCAATAAGATTGCCTCTTGCGAGTTCTCCCATTATTCTCATTATTCCGCCTGCGCGGTTTACATCTTCTATATGAAGGTGTGAATTCGGAGCAACCTTGGAAATACATGGAACTTTTCTTGAAAGCGCATCAATATCTTTCATTGAGAAATCAACTCCTGCTTCATGGGCAATCGCAAGGAGGTGCAGTACTGTATTTGTAGAGCCGCCCATGGCAATATCAAGAGTCATTGAGTTTAAAAAAGTTTCTCTTGTTGCGATTGAACGGGGAAGTACAGAGTTATCTCCATTTTCGTAATACTTTTTTGCGTTTTCTACTATTAGTTTTGCGGCTTTTTTAAAAAGCTCTCTTCGCTTTACATGGGTTGCCAGAATAGTTCCATTACCCGGGAGCGCAACTCCAAGAGCTTCTGCAAGACAATTCATTGAATTCGCGGTAAACATACCAGAACAGCTTCCGCAAGTTGGACAAGCCCTTTTTTCAAGTTCATAAACATCTTCATCAGAGACACTTTTATCTGCACCCATGACCATTACATCTATTAGATCGACTTTCCTGTCTTTAAAATCCCCTGCTTCCATGGGGCCGCCCGATACAAGTATAGTAGGGATATTAAGTCTCATTGTAGCCATAAGCATACCAGGAGTAATTTTATCGCAATTGCTTATACAAACAAGAGCGTCAACTGCATGCGCATTACACATATACTCAACACTATCTGCAATCAATTCTCTTGAAGGGAGCGAATATAACATTCCACTATGGCCCATAGCAATTCCATCATCAATTGCTATAGTATTAAATTCTGCTGCAAAACAGCCAAGCTCTTCTATAATTTGCTTGACATATTGCCCTACTTCATGAAGATGAACATGACCTGGAACCATCTGCGTAAAAGAATTTGCAATACCTATAATAGGTTTTCCCATCTGGCTCTCTATCATGCCGTTAGCGCGCCATAAACTTCTGGCTCCTGCCATGCGCCTCTCTTCCATCATAAAACTGCTTCTAAGTTTATTTTTCATTTGATTATTTCCACCTTTAGGAGTTTAGCTCTTTTACAGCCTTGAATATAGTATCATATAGATCCGGAATATTTTCCAAAGTAACTGAAGAAAAAGCAATTCTAAGATATTTACTTCCAATAGAAATAGTCCCTATTGAATAGTTATCCAAAAGATGCATTCTTAATTTTTCAGCATCTTTCCCCAGCAATTCAAAAGCCATAAAATAACCTGAGTTAAAGGGAAGAACACGCATTGGCACATCTGCAGGCATTTTTGCCAAAACTTCTTTTACTTTAAGATATCTGGCCTCCATTTTCTTAAATGCAGCGTTCTTTTCATTATGATATTCTGGATTTGATAATGCTTTAACCAAAAGATTTTGGGAAGCAGCATTACAGTTGGAGACTGTTGCGCGTATTGCGCCAGTTGTTTTGTGTTCAAGCGCCTTATACTGCTCCTCTGTTATACCTTTGCCGCCATAAGTTATAAAGCCAACCCTGAATCCCCATGCAAGCTCCTCTTTAGTAGCTCCATCCAGTTTTACTGCAAGAATATTTTCATCAAGGTCACAGAGTTTTGAAAAAACAGATTCTTTAAAAGTATCGTCCTCAAAGAAAAGTCCAAAATATGCATCATCACAAATTGCCAAAATTTTATAATTTTCTTTTGCAAGCTTTTTTAACATTGATGCAATCTGGTCAACTTCTTTTAACGATGGAGAATAGCCTGTTGGATTATTTGGAAAATTCAAAACAACAGATACTTTCCTGGAATCAGACGCTCTTATAATATTTTCAAGAGCTTTTAAATTAAGACTGTCGTTATCATAAAAAGGGAAATTTTTTATATGAGCTTCTTTCATGGTTTCAACAATATATTTATAATTTCCCCAATACATATCAGGAACTATTACATTATCCCCTTTTTCAATAAACATATCTGCAAGAATTGAAATACCGTGAGTAATACCTGCTGTTACAATAGGGTGCGAGATAATTTTATTTTTTTCGATCGAAGGGTTTTTCTTCAGCATCTCTTCCTTCCATAATTTTCTGAGAGTGGCATTCCCTTCGGCAGACGCATAGTTGAATATTTCTGAGGGTTTAAGGTCATTAAAATATTTCATCATTGTAGGAAGAAACATTGGCATATTCCCTTCTGTAGCCATTCCTATAGTTGCATCATATTTTTTTGCTTTTTCTTTTGCTTCAGCAGCTTGAGAGATAATCCCTTTAGGATAAAACAGACGCTTTCCAGCCTGTGATAAAAGATCATGTATTACACAATTTTCAAGAATTTTATTTACTTCCTTTGCAGCCAGTTCCATTTTTCCTCCTAAACTTTAGAACAGTATATAATTATCATTTTGGATTTTCAATTATTTCTCGTAAATTTAACAATTTTTAAGCTCTATCATTACTAAAATATAGTTTAAAAGAAGAACCCACCCCTAAAGTAGATTCAACTGTTACTTTACCGCCATGTATCCTTGCAATACTTTTTACAATAGCAAGACCAAGCCCTGTACCACCAAGCTCTCTGCTGCGCGATTTATCTACGCGATAAAATCTGTCAAAAATTCTATCAAGATTTTTTTTAGGTATTCCCGGGCCAGAGTCAGAAACTGTTATTACTATGCAATATTTAGATATATCAGCATTGACTTTAACAACACTATTCGGATAACTATATTTTAAAGCATTGTCTATAAGATTTGATACAGCTTGTTCAGCTAAAACAGGGTGCGCATAAAGTTCAAGATCTTCGCTACACTCAGTCATAATTTCTATATTTTTCTGTTCAGCTAAATAAGAACAAGCAGAAACAGAACTTCCGATTAGGTCAGCAACAGGAATTTTTTCTTTATCAAAATTTGTATGTTCATTATCAAGAGTTGAAAGAGTAAGAAGATCTTCGATTATTTTTTCAAGTCTTATAGATTGTCTGCTTATTACAGAGAGAAATTGCCTGACGTTATCTTTATCAAGATTCTCATCTGCCATTAAGGTTTCAACATATCCAATTATTGACGTAACAGGGGTTTTAAGTTCATGCGATACATTTGCAGCAAACTCTTTTCTCATTTTTTCAAGTCGTTTAATTCCTGATATATCATTCATTACAAGCAAAGCTCTGTTTTTTTCTTTGCCGTACCTTTTTATAAAAGATACATGCACAAGGTAATAAAGGTTTTCTTTTTCATTAAAACAAATAATCTCTTCCTGATATTTTCTTGTTTTTAAACTTCTTTTTATAATCCTGGTTATATCTTTATTCTTAAGCATATCGGACAGTTTATTTGTTTTTATTTTATTCTGTGGATTTATTATATCCAAAGCAGCAGGATTAATCTCTTTTATATCCATATTTTCATCAAAAAGAATAACAGGCTCTACCATGTTAATAAGAATTGCTTTTAGTTCATTTTTCTGCGATGTGATTGTATTTATTTTTTCTTTAAGCTGATTCCCCATTGAGTTGATCGATCTTCCAAGTTTAAAAAGCTCAAGATTACCTGCTGCTTTTAATGATACTGAAAAATCACCTGCTGCATAGTGTTCGGCAACGTTTTTTATGGAATTGATTATATTACTTATATTTTTTGCAATAAGATATGCAACAAGAGAGGCCAGGATAAATATTATACCAACAACCAACGCCAGACGCCTGTAAATATGTTCCAGTTGTCTTTTTATATCTTCTACAGAAATCGCTGTTCTTACAATAAGATTTTTTGATGGCACTGGTATTGCGATAAAAAACATCTCTTCTCCCATAGCTATACTATATCGTCTTGATTGGCCCATTCCCCCCCTTAAAGCTTCCTGCACTTCCTCTCTATCCAGGTTATTTTCCATAGTATGTGAATCGTTATGAGAATCTGCAATTACGTTTCCTTCATAGTCAATAAGAGTCAATCTTTTTCCTGTACCTGCAGATGCACTGTCAGCAAAATTCTGGGCATCATATATGGATTGGAATTCTTTTTCAGGAAGCATATTTACTATAAGTGTGGTCATAGCTTTCTGATGGGTTTCTGTGTTTGTATTAATAATATCTGTAAGTGTTTTTGTTGAAAGAAAGGTAGCAACAAAAAGCAATGCAAAAACAAGAATAAACTGAATACTAAAAAGCTGAAAAAATAAAGTTATTCTTTTCATTTGCCTGTTTTATGCAACTTTATTCCGGCTGCATTCTGTACCCAACTCCCCTTATTGTTTCTATAAATCTGCCTTGATTTCCAAGTTTTTTTCTAAGCCCAAGTATTTGAACATCAACAGAACGCAATGTTGTTGGAGAATTAGCCCCTTTGACAGAATCAATAATCTGATTTCTGGAAAAGACCCATCCTGGACTTGAAGCAAGAAATTTTAATATTTCAAATTCTGTAACAGAAAGATTTATAAATTCACCATTCACATAAACTTCATGCCTTGGTATGTCAATTATAATATTATGAACTTTAAGCTTCATTGGAGCAGATTGCTCGCTCCCACCACCATTTTTTCTTCTAAGTGTAGCATTTATCCTTGCAATAAGTATTCTGGGGCTAAAAGGTTTTGTAATATAGTCATCCGCACCTATTTCAAACCCTGTAACAACATCCGGGTCCTCTGCCCTCGCTGTAAGCATTATAACAGTTATATCCCGTGTTGAAGTATTTTTCTTAAGATATCTGCAAACTTCAAAGCCATCTATGCCGCCCGGCAGCATTAAATCCAGAATAATAATATCAGGATGTTCTTTTTCCGCTATCTCAATTCCCTGTTCACCATTTTTTGCTTTCAAGACATCCATGTTATTTAATTCAAGGTTAAAAGCAATAAGCTCTCTTATATCATCTTCATCTTCAATAACAAGAATTTTATGCTTTTTACTCATATACATCCCTAAAACATATTAAAACATATAAAGTTAACAGTAATATATCATTTGGTAAATAAGAATTTATGATAGATAAAAAATATCTTAAGTCTTCTTAAATATAGTATTTTAAAATGTATTTTTAATGATATAATTAGTTTATATGATAACTATAAAAAATAAAACATCTTCTTTAAAAATAAAAAAATATTTACCAAAAGTAAATCTAATTACAATAGTTTTTATCTTTTTTTCTATACTGGTATTGACAGGGTTTTCAGGTTGCCGAACAGCCAGAACTTCGGATAATAGAAATACCTCAAACAGCCGGTATTCTAATAATATGATGAATGCAATTACAGCTTACTACAGCGGTAATATAGAACAATCAATTAGATTATTTAAAGAACTACTTGAAAAAGAGCCTGAAAACAGGAAAGCGCTTTTTAGCCTTGTAAGGGTTCTCAAAGAAACAGGCGATCATAATGGAGCTTTAGCTGTTTTAACAAGGTATTATTCGTCCAGCCAAAATCCACCTCTTCTGGGAAGTATGTGGGAAGAAAAATCACTGCCAATATTTCTGATGGGTAATTATTCAGAATTTTTGAGTGTAGTTCCAAGATATTCCGGCAACGTATATGAGAACTTTTTTTTGACTCAAGCAGAAATAAACATAAAATCCGAAAATCTTTTTTTTACAGGGTGGGCATATAAAAAATTAGGATTGGTGGATCAGGCTGCTGAATCTTTTATAGCAGCCATAGAAACAAGAAAATACTTTCCCATTGCGCACCTTATGCTTGGAAAAATTTATTATTACAGAGGAAATTACAGAGCAGCAGAGCTACAGCTTGCCGAAGCATTACGCCTTGATTTTAATCTTACACAAGGGCGGCCATATCTTGGAAGAGCGATCATTGCGCAAGGAAGACTTGAAGAGGGGTATTCTGCCTTAAAAAGAGCGCGGGCAATAAGGCCGTGGGACGAAGGGACAAGAAACCTTATTACTGAAATCGAAGAACGTCATCCACATCTTGTGGAGCAAAGAATAGAGACAGGAAGGATTACAAGAGAAGTTTCCACTGCCCCAATAGCAAGAACATTTACAGCAGACCCTTCTGTTATGCCTGAAGTAAGAATAGGGCTTGCAGGAAGCCTTAATGAGCTTTTTATAAAAGCAGGCGGCAATTTTATTATAAGAGATAGTTCAAACAACGCAATTTTGCGAGGGGGAAGAGATAATATTTTAAAAATAAGGTTCGTAAACAATGGTGTTGAACTTTATGACCAAAATGATAATTTAATTTCAAGGATAAATACAGTTTTTACCCTTACGCCGGATAATGTTGCAACAACAACAATTATTTTTGATGTTTCACACAGTACAGGACTCCAAACAGCAGGTCAGGAAGACAGAGCATATCGGGGAAGACTTACATTTATTCCGGTTTCAGGTCAAGGGATAACAGTTGTTAATACACTTTCTCTTGAAGAATACCTTTACTCTGTTGTTCCCTCAGAAATACCTCCAACATGGCCGGAAGAAGCTCTTGCAGCTCAGGCAATAGCAGCAAGGTCATATACACTTGCGAATATGGGAAGATTCAACCACAGAGGATATGATCTGTCCGGGTCAGTAATATCTGCTTTTTATCGGGGAATAACCGGTGAACACGAAAGAACAACCAGGGCTGTTGAAAGAACAAGAGGGCTTGTCCTAAAAAATAACGATGAATATTTAAACACATTTTACTCTGCCAATTCTGCAGGGAGAACAGAATCTGTAAGAAGCGTATGGAATATGAATGCTCCCATAATTGGAGTAGCAGACCCTCATCTTTTATTTGAAACAGACCCACCTTCTCCAGATGAACTTACAAGGTGGATTTTATCAGAACCTCTTACTTTTAGTTCTGTTCAAGGATACCATTTCAGGTCATCTTACAGATGGCAATTAATTGTTCCGCGAGAAGAAATTGAAGCAAGAATAGGAGCGAGGCTAAGAAGAAATATTGGCACAATAACAAGCATTACATCAATGGGGCGCGGCAACAGCGGAAGAGTGGAAAGAGTATCAGTAAGAACCACTACTGGTAACGAAATAATCAGTCATGATGTAATCAGAGGCAGTCTTGGCGGTTTAAGAAGCAATCTTTTTGTGATTATGCCTAAATTGGGGAGAGATGGCCTTCCTGAATATTTTATTTTTGCAGGCGCAGGCTGGGGGCATGGAGCAGGAATGTGCCAGTCAGGAGCAGCAGGAATGGCGCACAAAGGGTATACATATTCTGAAATATTAAACCACTACTATCCTCTTGGGGAATTGGTAAGATTGTATCAATAACAGGGTAAAAATCATGCAAAAAATCATTATCAGCATCAGGTTAATATATAAAATAATATTTATTTTGATGTTTTTTATTTTTATTTCCTGTCGGCCCAACAATAATCAAACAGATATTTCGTTATTGGAAATTGTGCGTTCGGGAAGTTACAGGGAAATAAAAAGAGCTATTGCCCGCGGCGCAGATGTTAATGAAACCAATTTTTTTGGCTCTACCCCTTTAATGCATTCATTTTTAAACAGAGATAACAGAGTTTCCAAAGCGCTTATAAGAGCCGGAGCAGATGTCAATGCTGTTGACTCTCAAGGGTGGTCGCCATTATTTTACGCAGTTGAAATAAGGTGGGACGAGATTATTGATACTTTGGAACTTCTTGTAAAATCAGGCGCAGACCTTGAATTCAGGATTTCAACAGGACAAACTCCATTAGCATTTGCAGCAGAGAAGAACAGAAATTATAGAGTATTGGAAACGCTAATTTATCTCGGTGCAAATGTTGATGCAAGAAACAACATAGGTATAACCCCATTATTTTATGCTATTTCAAATAATACATTCAGAGCAGTGGATATGCTGATAAAAAGCGGCGCAGATGTTAATATCACTAATGAATATAACCAGACTCCTTTAATACATGCAGCAGGGAGAAGAAGAGAAACCAGTAACGATGTTATAATATCACTTCTGGATGCAGGCGCAGATGTCAATGCTTATGACAGATATGGATTAACTCCCTTGATATATGCACTGGTGGAGGATTATGATTTCACTATTATACAGAAATTAATTGAAAAAGGGGCAAATATTAATCACCTTAGTGATGCTACCTTTACACCTCTTAACCTTACACCTCTTATGGCAATAGCTCTTTTTACTGATCACAGGTCCAGTCTTATATTGTACCTTCTTGAACTTGGCGCTGATCCAAATATCAGGAATGCAGAAGGTAAAACAGTAGCTGATTATATCAGGTTTAATCCTTCTCTGAGGGGCACAGAAGCTTATATAAGATTGGTATCGATTCCAAGATAAGTTTTTGAAAAAGGAAGTCAAATTGCTAAAAACTGCAAAAATTATTTTAATTATATTTGTAATATCAATAGGATTTTTACCAGCAACAGTTTATGGCAGAGATAATCTGCAATTCAGGATTATACGTATTGACAACTCTTCGTTAGGCAATGCAAGGCGGTTTACTTATCATGTGGTAATAAATCCAGGAACAACAAAAAGCGAAATGGAACAAATCTCCCTAAGGGTTCTGGCGCAGGCTCAAAGAGAAAACCCTTTTAATGTTCTTGCTGTAGGTTTTTATGATCATGCTGTGCTTGTGGGTCATGAATTCAGGTTCGGGCGAGTTGAGTTTGCGCCTAACGGCAGATGGGCAGATGCAAATACAGTAAGAACTGGCGACTATAGTACACTAAGAATGGTTAATCTCTTGAGAGAGCCTGACTGGGATAATGCTTTAACAAAAAGAGAAGCAAAGATTTTTGCAAGATATAATAGATTATTAAACTCATTGTTAAGAAACGCAAACACGCAAGAGGATCACGAGAGAGCAGAGAGAGAAGTAACCCAGAGAATTCTAAAAAAATATAAAATCTCGCAAGAAGAACTTAATGGTATATTTCAAAGATATAGAAATTAAAAATCAGCAATAAGCAGGCAAAAGTTCTGCATAATATTTTATTATCAATATTAGTCACCTAAAACCGGTAGCCCAGTCCAATCCAGGGTCGGAGAAAGCCAAAATAGTCTCTTGTAAAGAGCTGGGAGTAATCTATGCCAATTTCAAAGTATAGATTATTCTGAGCTACATAAAGGAACGATACACCTGCATTTGCATGGAGTGAATATTGACCAGTGGACGATACTGGATCAATATCCGGCAACATGGAAACACCAGCACCCCAGCGAAAATTAAGAGATGTTTTGTCGTTCGGGAATCTGAGCTGTGCAAGGAGATTAAAATCAAATGCGAATGAATGCAATAGTTTATTACCATGCATGGAGTCATAAGCGCGCCATGACGTTACCAGTTCCATTCCAGGGTTTATGAAATTCTGCCCGGCTGAAACAACGCCAATTCGCAGAGCTGCGCTGTATAATGAAGAGTTTTCTCCGCCAAAAAACTGGTTTTCTCCGTGAATAAGCAGCTTTGGAACCCATGCTGCGCCTACATATATGTCAAACTGGTTTTTAAATCCAGTAACACTTTCTTCCGGAACAACCAATATTATCTCTGCCTGGTTTCTTTCATCAAAAGGGCTTATCACAATGATCTCATGCTTTCCTGTAGCTAACTTGCTGTCCCCGCGCAGGACTTCAAAATATATCCACTCATATACTTGAATTGGTTGCTCTAAATAATCATAAGGTATAACCTGAAAACGGTAGTTTCCCGGCAAAAGAGAAACTCTTATAAAGGTTTCTCTGGTAAATTCCTGAAAAAACCTTCTGTATTGCCCTTCTTCTTCTCTTTCAACTATTACTTCGTAGTGCATGGCATATTCATCCCCTGTCCATGCAAAGCGCTGGACAAAACGGAGTTCCATAAAATAACCAGCAGTCTGCGCCCACAAAGGGGTAAGTCCTGTCAGAAAAAATACTCCAATAATTAAAGCAAAATATTTGATAAATAATTTTTTCCTTGATAAGTCTCTAAAAGCCATATAACACCCCAGGATCTTCCATCTGTACAGGCCGTGGCTGTGGAACATCAATCGTAAAAGAATTCACCCCCAGAACACCTCGTTGCTCAATTATATTGTTACGTCTGTTTATCGCTTCCACCTGCCAAATAAAAGTTCCACGCCCTAAAATGCTGACATCCTCAAGTGTCCAACTGGTAGTTGTCACAATAGCGCTATTGACTTGACGACGCCCGCCTGCAGTCTGTTCAAAAAGCGTAAAGACATATGCATTGGCCCCACTTACTGATGACCATCTAAAGACAATATTTCGCTGAATCCTGATTTGCTCAATGTCAAAGTCGTGCCCATTAAGCGGCACACGGTTTGCAGGCATAGCCAGAAGCGGAATGGGTTGTACCTGTAACTGACGTGGTTCAGCAACGCTGATCAGACCGTTGGCAGACTGCGCTTCCACTGTCCAGTACCAGATCCCTGTTTCAAGGCGATTCAGAGCAATGGTTGAACCTGGATTGATTATTTCTACTGTTGGTTGCCCCTGAAGAGGGTTTCTGTTTCGTGAAAGAACAAATCTGGAACGTTGAACTTCCCCATCAGCAGCCCAGGTAAACAAAGTTTGCGTTCTTAATGCAGTAAGTCCGGCCAACCTTGCTCCCTGTGCTGGAGTCAAAAGGCGGA
Source organism: Spirochaetaceae bacterium (assembly GCA_009780675.1). GTDB lineage: Bacteria > Spirochaetota > Spirochaetia > CADAEX01 > CADAEX01 > WQTU01. Next base: position 10,558 of record WQZP01000042.1, read on the forward strand.
GTAGTATTGGAACAGGCTCTGGAATTTCTGGTTCAACCACCCGACTTGGATCGATTATTTGTTCTATTTCTTCTATCTGGTCTTGCCCAAGCATTGTTACTGCCAGCGCACCTCCAGCAATGTTTTGCTCTATAATAAAAAAGGAAACTGGTGAAAACGCAGCGCTGCCTTTAAAGAGAGAAGAAAAAGCTGGTTGTACCCGCCAATACCATATCCCCTCTCCAAGTTCAGAATCTACAAAAAACGCGGCTGCTACTTCCTTGCTTATACTCGGAGTTGTAAAGTCAGGGGTTGATGAAATTTCTATGACATAATGCGAAGCTCCCTCTATCTCCGACCACTGAAAACTTAGAGACGGCTTATCTCCATGATAGCTGAACAAACTGCCTCTTGCCGGACTTAACAAATCAAGCCCAGATGCTTCTACCACCGTAAGTTTTCCAGTTGATAGAATTGTTTCTACAGAAGAAAGGCGCCAGTTCCATATACCAGCTCCTAGCGCTACTTCGGCAAAAGTGTCAAGGTTGTTGAAAACCTTGACATCACGGCTAAAGTTTCTGTCCTCGGCAATCTCAAGGCGTATACGCTCTCCTGGCTGGAGGTTTATCCGGTTCCATTCAAAAACTACATCAAGAGGCTGCGGAACGCTTTTTACATAACGTGCATTGGGTCGCGGTTGCGTTACTACTGCTGCAGGACCATGACGCTCTATACCTGCGGTGTCAAAAGCAAGCATTGTTCCTGATCGCACTTCCCTGCTCTGCCCTTCTCCAGTAAAAACAGCGCTCCCTTCGGTTACCTGCACTGCTATGCCATCTATTCCTGCTGCAGCAGTAAGTGTTGTATTCGGAGCTGCTTCAATTACGTACCCCATAAGACTTAGCTGAATATTGCTGCCTTCGGCTGTGGTTATCATGCCAAGGTTTCCCTCGCTCAATTCGATTTGTATGACCCCATCTTCACCTGGAGCAAGTTGTATACGTATCAGTGTATTTTCATCTAAATCGATTTGCTGCGCTTCTATAAATAATGTTGCAGCAGAATGATCTGCTACACGAATCAAATCCCCAAGATATACAGGTGATTCAACTGCAAGCCTGTCCCAGAGCACCCGGTCAGCAAGACGGCGCTGGACAATATTTTCTCTTATGACAATAGTGCCGACTGGTTGTTCATTTTGAAGACTTAATGTCTGGAACAGATCAAGCCTGAACAAGTTAAGACTATACACCACTACAGCAAGACAGAGTATGATTACAAGGAGGTCTACAATGCGGAAACGGGCTGTATTTACGTGTGTTTCTTTTCCATTCATTATTTTTTTTCTTTACCAATATTGTATTTTTTCTCATTCGCGTTGACATCAACATTTGCGAGGTCCGGAGCTTTTATGTCAAGGAGCTTCCTCACATCTGCAAGGGTTTTCGCCCCTTTATCAATGTTGGAGAAGTTAATGACCGCGAATATCCTCACAGGCTTTTCTTTTCCTTTCACTGTTACAGAAGGCATTTCTTCGGTAATAAAATACTTTTTCACCAGGTTCCATGTGTTCTCGCTAATAAGAATATCAGCGCCAAATACCTTGCTAAGCGATTCTATGCGGGAAGCAAGATTTACTGGATCACCTATAACAGTATACTCCATTCGCATATCGCTTCCAAGTTGTCCGGCAGTAATAACTCCTGTATTGATACCGCAGCCAATAGCGATTGGAGGGTTACTTGGATCGCCCTTTCTGCGCGCTTTGTTCATTTCATAAAGCGCCTTGCGCATCAGAAGAGCTGCTCTCACGCAGTTGTAAGCATCACGTTCAGAACTGCCTGATGTATAGGCTGTACCCCAATGCGCCATTAGCGCATCACCGATAAATTTGTCTATAATGCCATTAGTTTTTTCTACACAGTCTATCATCTGTGAGAAGTACTGGTTAAGCCAATAGACGATTTTGTCAGAACCATCCTCTCCAAATACATTGGTAAAGTTTTCTGATTTTGAGGTAAAATCCCGAATATCAGAAAAAAAGACCGTTGCATGTTTTGAAAGACCTCCGGGTTTGATTTCGCCGCGCATGGCTTTTACAGCGATTTCCTTATTGGTAAATCTGCCAAAAATATTTAGTGCCGAAGACATTTTTTGGAAACTGTCAGTTAAAATGCCAATCTCATCCCTGCTCTTGGGTTTTTGCAATTCTATATCAAAAACACCGCCCTCTATCTTTCGCGCTGCAGCAGCAAGAGTTTTGAGAGGCGCTGAAATGCTTTTAGCAAAGAACCAGATGAACATTATGGAAAAACCCAGAACTGTAATTGTCAGGTAGATATTACGTCTTGTAGTAGCAGCAATACCCTCAAAAACTTTATTGTATTCTATGTTTGTTATTACAGTACAGCCACCAATACCCAATTTTGTGTAGGCAATGAATTTGCGCGTTGCGTCAGACACTACACCCTGATATTGTGATATATTTCTTTCAATTCTTAATACCCTGCAAATAAGATCAATGCAAGTATGAAATAAGGAAATTGTTTTTTGTTTCAGACTTTCCCATGTCTGTATGAAAAAGCTTTTATCAGATGCGTCTGGAAGCATAACATCAAAATCAACATTGATAAGAGATTGCCTGCTCCGGTGAGAGCTTTCCTGAATGTTGCGGATAAAATTGCGGTCTGAAACATTTACCCCACTCCGTATATGTTCAAAATTAGGATGGAGAAGAATGTCGCCCGAACTGTTTATCATCCATGATTGATTGACCCCAAAACCAAAAGAAGCGCTCAAGTATTCTGGAGAAAACAGCACCATTCCCCCGCCTGTTTCACCTGGGAAAAACATAGCTAAAAGATGTATTTTAAAGTGGGGAGTAGCATTCAAAACCATGGTTTCCCCGGCAGAAGCCAAGGTCAATGTTGTCTGGTGGTTATTCAGGTATAAGTCTACAAGAGAAGAGTCAATACTCCGTGAAATAAAGAATTGTTCATTTACCAAAAATTTTTTTGTCTGCTCAGGAGCAGCAAAGAAAAGCGCTGCGATACGGGGATTTTGCTTGAAGAAATATGCAGTGTTGTTCTGCGCAAGGGCGCTATGTATCCCCACAGAGGTAATGGTATGAATAATCATCAGGGCATCAGAGCGCATTTTAAGAAGAGTATCTTCTGCTTCCACCGCAGAACGCCGGTTTGTCTCAAAGTTGTTTTCTTCTGCCAAAATCTGCAAATCCTCTCTTACCAGCCATGATACCAGAGCTGTAATTGAGCCCAGAGAGAGTAATACAATGAGGGTAACTATTGTTACCATCTTAACACCAATCGAGAATATTGCGGATCGTTCTGGTTTCTGTTTGACGTTGGCTGAATATATTGTTAACTGGCCTATTTTTTGTTGTTTTTCTTTTCCCATATTTTTTAGCTTCCAAAAATAAATCTATAATTTCTTTATAAGATATATCTTATAATATTTACGGAATATATAAAACCAAAAAAGAGTAAAATTTAGAGATAAAATAGCTTAAAATCAAAACTGGCAGCATAAAAAATAAGGTAAAATATATATAAAAGAGGGTTTTGGTAAACTGGTGGTTAAATATTAAAAAATTTAGATTAAATGAAGCATATATATGGTATGATATGCGAAGCATAAACATTTAATTTTTGGTTATTATGCCAGAAATATTAACTGCTATAATATCATGGCTTAACCAAGTATTGATAAAATAAGGGAAAGTCCGAAAATATGATTAGGGGGAATATATTCAAATGAAGAATATGAAGCTATATGCAAAGTTGTTGTTTAGTTTTTTAATTGTTGCTGTATTGGCCGTCACAGTAGGCGGAGTTGGTATTTACGGTATGATGAGGATCGACGATTACGGTTCTTATTTGCATGAGAATATAGCCGAGCCAATGCCTCGCCTGGCTCTTGCTGAACGAACGTTGCTTACCATACGTATACATGTGCGCGACATGGTCCTGGCATCCGCGACAGGTGATTTTGCACGGGTTGAAGCAGAGTTTGGTATCATCGGGAGCTTGTTGCCGGTGCTGGATAGATACATGAATGAATACAGGGCGTTAATAAAAAACCCCGAGGCAATACGTCTCTTTGATGAGGCTCGCACATTATATGAAAGAGATCTTGTCCCTGTTGTCCTGTCAATACACGCAGCCTCCCAAACAACCGACATTCCCACTATTCTAAGTGCGATGGAGCGTTGTAAGTTTTACAGCGACAAAATTCTGAACAATTTCAGGCAGTGTCTTGAAGTTATGATGAGCGGAGCGCAATCAGCATCGCTGTACGCAACAAATCTGGCACGGACATTGTTTGTCGCGATAATTATTACGCTGGTCATCGCTGTGAGTATAACCATAGTTCTAGCGCTCTATATATCCCATATGATTAGCAGACCTATTAACCTTTTGGCTTCTACTCTTGAAAGTGTTGCAGGTGGCGATTTGACCAAAAGGCTTCCGGAGATGAGCAAAGATGAAATAGGTAAGGCTTCCCATTCTTTTAATATGACCATGGAAGGGCTTAGTAAAATGATCAACACAATCAAAAGCCAGTCGGGAAAACTTTCTGATGTTGGTAATGACCTTGCAAGCAATATGAACGAGACCGCTGCTGCTGTAAACGAGATAACTGCAAATATCCAGAGTATAAAGAGCCGGGTTATTAACCAGAGCGCCAGTGTAAGTGAGACCAATG
>WQZP01000043.1 GCA_009780675.1 Spirochaetaceae bacterium
AAGCTCTTTTTGCAGCAGTAACATACGCACTTCCTGGCCCTACGATTTTTACAACAGGCTTTATTGATTCTGTTCCGTATGCAAGAGCAGCTATTGCCTGTGCGCCTCCAACTCTGTAAACTTCTTTGATTTCACAAATTCTTGCTGCATATAAACATGCAGGGTCAACAGCGCCGTTGTTGCCTGGTGGAGTAACTATACATACTCGTGGTACTCCTGCCACAAGCGCAGGAACAGCAAGCATATATAACATTGACGGAAAGCTCCCGCGTCCTTGCGGTACATACAGACCAGCAGAATCTATAGGGAGAAATCTTTCTCCTGCTGTAATACCCGGAAGAATTTTAAAACTATTCAAGTTTACAGGGAGTTGTTTTTTATGGAATTTAACTACATTTGCTATTGAAAATTCAATTGCTTTTTTAACATCTTTATCAAGATTTTTTTCAGCACTATTATACTCTTGTTCAGTAACTTTAATAGGGAGTTTTGAAATATCTGCTTTATCAAACTTTTTTGTAAAATCAATTAAAGCCCTGTCTTTACTTCTTTTCACGCTTTCAAGAATAGGAATTACAGTCTGCATGGCTTTTGTTACATCAATATCTGACCTGGATATTAATTTTTCCTTTTGCTCGTTGGATAAACTTTTCCATATCCATAAATTAATTTTCATCATGCCTTGTCCTTAATATTATATCACTTTTTTATTTTAGTTTGTAATTTTTCAAGCTGTTTTCGCAATAATATTATTATATTATCTTTTTGTTTTGTTGCATTATATATAAGATAATATTTTTCTCTAAAAGGTGCAGTACTTTTTGCAATCATTTTATTGATTTCATCGCTGTCCAGAACAACATAATTATTAAGAATTCTGATTGTTAATATTATTTTGCATAAAATTAATGTTCCTACAAGAAAAACTGTGCAGAGGTACAGGATAAAAGGGAGTGAGGTAAGTATTTTTAAAGTTTCTTCCATAGGCATGTCATTAAGATTTGCATAAACAAAAATAAACACAACAGAGACAACTATCCAGAGTACAATTAATATGACGAAAAGTGATAAAACAGTTAATTTTATGTTTTTTGTTCTGTTTGTTTCTTTTTTCATCATCTTGGGGTAGATTATATTTTATAAAAATTATTTTTTGAAGTATTATCAATGACAATTTTATAGAAGAAATCTGATAATTTTGAAAACTTTATCAATAAATCTCCTGTTTTTTGCAATAATGGGTCAGCTTGAGCCCCTTTTAAGCCGGTCATTAATTGCTTCCCCAAGCCCTTCCTGTGGCGCCAATTGTGTGAAAATCTTTGAGACTTTGCAATTATCCAAATCATGAAGTGTTTCAAAAAGCCGGGAAGCAGCTTCCAGCGCCATGCCTGTTTCCGAGAGAACCCTAACAACAGCTGTTTTATCCGGTTTTTGAAGCTTAATCCATGCGTCTCTGGTCGCGCTATCGAAAAAGAGAAAAGCGTTATCAACGTCATAAGGCTGATTTATGATCTCTTTTTGACTCAACACGCCAAGAGGAGTCTTTGGAGCGTAGTGGCTTTTGAGCTGCCCTGGTGAAATAATTTTGGTAACAGTATTCTCGGTGGTTGTAGAACTGTCTGTAATATGGCCAATCAGTTTTTCAATTGCCTCTTTCGGAGTACCCCCAGGTCTGAGTATTTTTATAGTTTCGTTTGTAATGTCCAATACAGTAGATTCGATCCCAATCCGCGCTGGGCCACCATCCAGAATCATGTCTACTTTTTCGCCAAGCTTATCCCGTACATGCTCTGCTCTTGTAGGGCTTAGTGAGCCAAAGGGGTTGGCGCTGGGAGCTGCCACTGCACCAGTGGAAAGTGAAATAAGTTTTTGGGCAGCATCATGGTCGCAAAAACGTATTGCTGCTGTGGGGAGACCGGCTGTGGCAATGCCTGGTATTTTTTCATTTTTTGGCAAAATCAGAGAAAGGGGACCTGGCCAGAGCTTATCTGTTATGAGAAAAAGCTTTTGCCGTCGTTCTTCGCTTAAGAGAGATAAATCAGCAACCTTTTCCAGCGTATCTATGGATGCGATATGGATAATCAAAGGATTAAAATGAGGGCGGTTTTTTGCCTCAAAAACCTTTGCCAAAGCCTGTGAGTTAAACGCATCAGCCCCCAAGCCATAGACAGTCTCTGTTGGAAACGCCACAAGGCCGCCATTTCGGAGGATCTCAGCTGCTTGCTTAATTGATTCTGATGAAGTTGGTAGAAATATCATGTTCTTTCTATATTATCATTGTGTTTTGATACTGGCAACCGTACCAGCCGGCATATTCTTCTACTGCTTTTTATTTGCTCTTTCGTTTTTCATAAATACAAGCAAAAGTATTGCTGATAGTAAAGACATACAGGCTCCAAATACAAAGGGGACACTTGCGCCAAATCTATTCCACAGTAAGCCAGCTGTCAAGCTTGCTGGTAAAAGCGCTATTCCTGCCACAGTAGAATGGAGTCCAAGCATGGTTCCCTTTAATTCCGGTGGCGCTATTTCTGCAATAAAAGCCCGCTCTACGCCAGTGATCATGGCTGTATGTATACCATACAAAACAAAAACTGTTCCCATTGTAAGTGCAGTGTTAGCAAAAGCAAAGCCAAAATAACAAAGCGTAAAAGTAAAATATCCGGGAACAATCAGGTTTTTACGCCCAACTTTGTCCGACAACTTCCCAAGCGGCATTGAAAAAAGAGAAGCAACTGCATGAAAAATAAAGAAAAGAAGGATAACGTTTGCATCATCAAAACCTATTGTTTTTGCTTTCAGAATAATAAAAGCATTGGATGAATGTCCTAATGTGAAAAGAAAAACAACGAGTAAGTAAAGCTTTAGTTGAGCATCGATTTTATTTATATTTTTCCAAAAAGGTTCCCGCTGTTTTATTTCCCTTACTTGTTTTTTTTGCTTTACAAAAATAAACATACACAAGCCCAATGCCGCGGGAATCATTGAAAATGCAAACAATTGTTTGTAGTCATAATTGCCGCCAGAGTTGCGGATAATGAAATAAGTTATCAATATACCAAGCGCTGCGCCAAGCATATCAAGGCTTTTATGCAAGCCAAATGCTTTGCCCATATTATCTTTATCTGAGCTTTCGCTGATAAGTACATCGCGGGGCGCAGTGCGTATCCCTTTGCCAAAGCGGTCAATTATCCGCGCAGCAAATATTCCAACCCATGAGCTGGCAAAAATCAAAGCTAATTTATAAATGAGCCCTGTCACATACCCGGAAAACGCTATAGCTTTTTTCTTTTGAAATCTGTCTGTTAAGTAACCGCTAAAAACCTTCAATAAACTTGCAAGGCTTTCGGCAACACCCTCTATAAGTCCGATCAGCGCAGGAGTTGCTCTAAATACAGAAACAAGGTACAGCGGAATTAGTGGATAAACCATTTCTGTACTTAAATCTGTGAAAAAACTGATTAAACCCAAAAAGAATATATTTACCATAATATAGTTAAATATATCATAAATATCTACTTTTGAACTATAAAATATTGACTTGACTAGTATAAAATCATTCAATATTATATGCGGTTATCTTTGAATAAACACTATTAATGTTAGATAAAGAATTTTTTCATAAAATTGGAGGTTCCTTATGGATAAAGGAAAAAAACTTTTTGATAAGCTTACCAAAAAAGGGTGTGATTTTTTAGGCGTTGAAGTTCCAATACTTTGCGGAGCAATGTCGTGGATTTCTATGCATCAGCTTGTGGTGGCTGTATCAAATGCAGGCGGGTTTGGAGTGCTTGGAGGCGGGAATATGCCTGTGGAGCTTTTTGCAGAAGAAATAAAGAAAACAGAGTCGCTTACCCAAAAACCTTTTGGCGTTAATATGATAACAGTTGCGCCTAATTTTGCTGATCAGCTTGATTATGCGTGCAAGATAAAGTCTCCTCTAATGGTTTTTGCAGGAGGTCTTCCTCCAAGAGATGCATATAAAAAAGTAAAGGATGCAGGAAGTCGCCTTATTTGCTTTGCGCCATCTCTTAAAGCTGTTGAAATGCACGTAAGGCTTGGTGCAGATGCTATTATTATAGAAGGAAATGAAGCAGGGGGGCACATAGGGCCTGTTTCAACGATTGTTCTCGCAGAACAAATTCTTCCTCAGGTTAAAGATGTTCCTGTTTTTGTTGCAGGAGGTATTGGAAGCGGTTTTCTTATGGCTCATCTTTTGCTTATGGGAGCTACTGGTGTCCAGGTTGGAACAAGATTTGCAGCTTGTACAGAGTCCCCGGCGAGCAATGCTTTTAAGGAAGCTTTTGTTAAAGCAAGTGCGAAAGATGTTCAGCCAACAGCTAAATTCGATCCAAGAATCCATGTAATACCTGTAAGGGCAATAACGAACGATGGAAGCCTTGATTATACTGCGCTTCAGCTTGATCTTATCAAGAAGCTTGACAAAGAAGAGATAACGGCAAGAGATGCAAGTATCAAACTTGAAGAATTTTGGCTTGGCGCTCTAAAAAGAGCTGTTGTAGATGGAGATACAAGCAGGGGCTCTCTGATGGCAGGGCAGAGTGTTGATTTTGTTAAAAAAATAATGCCTGCCAAAGAAATTATAAATGAGTTTACAGCAGATGCTGTAAAAGAACTTCAAAAAGTTGTTGATGTTATTGCGTAGAAGTTGTATAGTTGTTGTATAAAATTTAAATAAGCCTGCATTATAAACAAGTGCAGGCTATATATGGCGGTCGCTTCCAGTAAACCCGCCTTAACAAAACAAGGAGTTATTATGTCTAACGAACTTTTGTGGTTCATTGTTCTTTTGGTAAATTTTGTTTTTATCCTTTCATTTTACCGTATTCTTGGAAAACTTGGTCTTTACTTGTGGATGCCTATCGCTGTTATTTTTGCTAACATTGAAGTTATTAAAACCGTAGAAATATTTGGCGTTACTGCCACTCTTGGTAATATTATCTTTGCAACCTCTTTTCTTGCTACAGATATACTTTCGGAGAACTATTCAAAAAAAGATGCGTATAGGGCAGTTCTTGTTGGTTTTATGGTTCTGATTGTAATGAGTGTGCTTATGACTTTTGCAATCCAGTTTGCACCTGCTGAATCTGATTTCGCACATGAGCATCTAAAAGCAATATTTTCACTTATGCCAAGAATCGCGTTAGCGAGCGTTATTGCTTTTCTTATTTCCCAAACCCATGATGTATGGGCATACCATTTCTGGAAAAAGAGATTCCCTGCAGTGAAATATATATGGATACGTAATAATGCAAGTACTATAGTAAGCCAGCTTATAGACAGCACAATTTTTTGTCTGGTTGCGTTTGTGGGAATTTTTAGCGGCAGAGTTCTTGTTGAAATTATTATAACCACTTATCTTATGAAAATTATGGTATCTGTTTGTGATACCCCATGTGTATATATTGCAGAGAGATGGTTTAGAAAGGGTAAGATAAAGGAGGTCTCGCTGATTGCCTCTGAATAACATGGGCAGGCACTCCAACGCAGGTTGGGCTGCAAATCAGGGTGATGGGTTGTCATGCAACTTTTACTTTATGCAACCCCGCGCATCAACTCAACCACAAAGTAATAAAGGATTACGCCGGAAACCGCAAACTTCGCGCCTGTTCCCAGCAAAAAGCCTATAAAAGAGCCTGCTGCTGAACGTAATGCCTTGCTTGTGTTGGTACGTGATGTCATTTCTCCGATAAAAGCGCCAAGGAAGGGGCCAACGATAATTCCTACTGGAGCGAAAAAAAGTCCGACAATAAGTCCAATCACCGAACCCCAAACACCCCGTTTGCTTCCTCCAAATTTTCGGGTAGCCCATATTGGCAGCAAATAATCTACAACAGTTACTACAACAGTTACCACCCCAAGCCAAATCAACAAGCTTGTGCTTAGGTCTCCCCATCGCGTGAAATGGAGTAAAAGAATTCCAGCATAACTTAATGGAGGTCCAGGAATACCAGGAACAATGCACCCAAGTATGCCTGTAATCACCAATATCCCGGCAATTGTTATTAACAAAAAATCCACTTTCTACCTCTCAGTAACCCCGCTGCCTTGCCAATCTTATTTTTTATTACTTTTATCTGTTTTCTTTACATCTTCGCTATGGCCTGAATTCTTTGCTGTTTTCTTGTGAACAGTCGCGGAAATTTCTGTAGAGAGACCAAAAAGATTTATAAATCCCTCGGCATCTTTCTGGCGATAGTTCTTTTCTCCAAACGAAGCAAAATCTCCTGTGTAAAGAGAATATGGAGACTTTCTTCCCCCCACCAGAACATTACCTTTATACAGGAATAACTTTACAGAACCAGTAAGATATTTGCTGCTTTCTTCCATAAAAGCTTCCATTGATTCCCTGAGCAAAGAAAACCAATTTCCTGTATAAATAAGTTCTGAATATCTTATTGCCATTAGTTGTTTTTGATGAAGCGTGTCGCTATCAAGGGTAATCATCTCAAGTTCTTTAATGGCTCTGGCAAGCACTGTTCCTGCAGGCGCTTCATATATGTAGTGACTTTTTATTCCAACTATTCCTGTTTCAACAATATCTGCCCTGCCAACCCCGTGCTTTCCTGCAATCGTATTTAATTTTTCAATAAGTTCTACAGGTGGTAGCGCCTTGCCGTTAAGCGCAATAGGAGCCCCTTTTTCAATATCTATTGTTATTTCTTCGGCTTTATTCGGAGCTGCTTGCGGAGATGCTGTTCTTTGGTGCAAATCTTCCGGAGGTGTCTGCCACAGGTCATCAAGAGAACCCCTTCCATGACGTGTGCTCCATAAATTTTCATCTCTTGAGTAAATATTTTTCTTTGAAATATTGCCAAGTGGGATATTGTGCTTCATTGCATATTCAATTGCCTGCTCTCTGGAGTTTATATTCCAGATCCTCCATGGCGCAATAACTTTAAGGTGAGGGGCAAGAGCTTTGTATGTAAGTTCAAAACGCATCTGGTCATTCCCTTTTCCGGTACAGCCGTGCGCAACAGCATCTGCTTTTTCCTTTATGGCTATTTCAATCTGTTTTTTTGCCTGAATAGGGCGGGAAATAGCAGTCCCCAAAGGGTATTTTCCTTCGTATGTTGCACTTGAGCGTATCATTGGAAAAACATAATCTTTTAAAAACTCCTCTCTGATATCTGCTATATATATTTTCGATGCCCCTGATTTTAATGCTTTTTCTTCTACTGTATCCCAGTCCTCTTTTTGCCCCACATCTGTGCAGACACAGATTACATCTGCCTTGGGATACTCTTCTTTAAGCCATGGAACAATTATTGAAGTATCAAGTCCACCTGAATAGGCAAGTACTATTTTTTTTGGTTTGTTATATTGTTTATCTGCCATCCTGTTGCCCTTCCTTTATCTCTCTATTTCAATATTATATTCCAAAACTTTCAAGAGTTTTTGTAAGTATTTCAATACCTTCATCAATATGTTTTTCTTCTATAATAAGGGGAGGTGTGATTCTTATTACATTTTTTCCTGATTTAAGAATAATTAGCCCATTTTCTTCGCATTTTACAATTATTTCTTTTATAAGGTCTTTTTCATATTCTTTAGGCTGATTAATCTTAAGCCCAAGTAAAAGCCCTGTTCCTAATACTTCCCCTGTAAAATTAAATTTTGCTGATGTTTCTTTAAGTTTTTTTATAAGGTACTCGCTGTTTTTTCTTACATTTTCAAGAAAAAATGGATTAAAAATAATATCTAAAATATGCCCTGCAACAGCGCACGTTACAGGCCCTCCCCCAAATGTTGTGCCATGTTCTCCTACCTTTATACAGTTATTTATTTTTTCTGGAATAAGAGTTGCTGAAATAGGGAGACCACCGCCCAAAGGTTTGGCAAGTGATATTATATCTGGTTCAAGGTCAACTATGGAACAAGCAAAAGGCCAGCCAGTTCGCCCAATACCTGTCTGAATTTCATCTGCAATAAGGATTACATCATGTTTTTGACAAAGAGTATTAAGCGCTTTTGCATACTCTTTGGTCATCATATTCAGCCCGCCTTCTCCCTGGATTACTTCAACAATAACTGCGGCAAAAGAGCTGTCAAGTTTTTTTGTAAGCGCGTCAATATCATTTAGAGGTACAAATTCAGCGCCTGGAACAAGAGGCTCAAAAGATGTTTTATATAGAGGATTATGTGTGCAAGCCAAAGCTCCCATTGTTCTTCCGTGAAAACCTGATTCCATTGCGAGTATTTTATGGCTGTTATTGCCCTTTTTATTGCATGAATAAAGTCTTGCATATTTTATCGCAGCTTCGTTAGCTTCTGTACCACTATTGCCAAAGTGAACAGCAGCAAAATTACCAAGTGAAACAAGTTTCGCTGCCAGAATAATCGCCGGCTCTGATGTAAAAAGATTCGAGGTATGAGTAAGTTTTTTCATTTGTTCGTAAGCAGTTTCTGCAAGATCTTCCCGGCCATGGCCAAGTGAATTTACTGCAATGCCTGCGCCAAAATCAATATATTTTTTACCATCAAGGTCATATAAATAAACCCCTTCTCCTTTTTCAAATATAAGAAATTCAGGGTTATAATTCTTTGGAAAAGGTACGTTATATGTGCGCGCTTTTCCTTTGCAGCAAAGCGTTGGTTTGTCTTCTGCCATCAATTTATTTTCCTCCATAAGTTTGTTACTATTTCTTTGTTATCCCAGAATAATGCTTGTCCCTTTTTTAGCTTCAAGGCTTGCCAAAAGGTCTCCGTTTTTTAAATATTCTCCGATTATTATTGCGCCAACCCCTTTTTTTAGGGCAGATATCGAAGATTTTACCTTAGGTATCATGCCGCCGGATATAATTCCCGAAGCTATTTCTTCTTCTGCTTTTTTTTCAGAAAGAATATTTATAACACAATTGTCCTTCATTACCCCTTCGATATCTGATATAAAAAATAATTTATCTGCCTTGAGCGCAGAAGCAACTTCAAGAGCAGCTTCATCTGCATTTATATTTAACGCTATCCCATCTTCTGTCATTGATGTTGAAGATACAACAGGAAGATAATCATTCTTGATAAGTAAATCAAGGATAATAGGGTTTACGTTAGTAATTTTTCCTGTTAAAGATTTCTCAGCTGCTTCTGCCTGCGGCGTGCCTGTAAAAAGCATGGCATCGCTGCCGCTTAATCCCACAGAAGCAAGCCCGCAACTGTTTGCAAGCCTTACAATTTCTTTGTTCATCCTTCCGGAAAGGACCATATCCACGATTTCCATTTCTTCCGGAGTAGTAAGTCTTATCCCATCTTTGAAAACAGCCTCAAGCCCAAAGACTTTGCTTACTCTGGTTACTTCTGCTCCTCCGCCATGCACAAAAACAAAGTTATATTTATTTTTTAACTCTTTGATTTCTTTAAAAAGAGTAGCCATTGCAGATTTTTCAGATGCAGCTTTCCCGCCTGTTTTTATTACAATAATTTTTTTATCGCTCATTTTTTAAAGTTCTCCATATAATCTGAGACCTGCTGCTTCATCAAAGTTAAATCTTAAATTCATGTTTTGTACAGCCTGCCCGGATGCCCCTTTAATAAGATTATCAATAGCAGAAAAAAGGAGAATTTTCCCATCCTGCACTTGCCATGAAATATCGCATCTGTTGGAGCCCCATACATCTCTTGTTTCAGGAAGTTTTTTCCCTTTAAGAAAAATAAATTTTTTATTTCCATAGTATTCGTTGAAAGTATCTTCAATATGCTTCTCGCTGACATTGCCTTTAAGCGATATAACAGATACTGCATGCATTCCGCGCTTTGTAGGCGCAAGATGCGGAGTAAAAAACAGATCAAGAGATTTATCGAAATTATCAATCTCGTTTGTGATTTCCGTAAAATGTCTGTGAGTTTTTCCCGGAAGATACGCGCATATATTTTCTGTTCTTTCAACATAGAGATTCCCGATAGTTGCTTTTTTTCCTGCTCCTGAAATCCCGGATAATGCGCTTGTAATAATTACCCCTTCCAAAAACCCTTTTGCAGCAAGCGGAATTATTGGAAGAAGAATACATGTCGGGTAACATCCTGGATTCGCAATCACATCTGCTTTTTTTATCTCTTTTTCGTAAACCTCAGACAATCCATATACAGATATTTTAAGAATATCTGGTCTTGGGGGTGCTACGTTATATGCTTTTTGAAAAAGATCGTGGTTTTTGATCCTTAAATCTGCAGAAAGATCGATCACAACAGATTTCCCGAAAAAAGGATCGCACATTTCTGCTGACGCGAGGTGGGGAAGCGCTGCAAATACAACATCTGGTTTTTTTGTTACTGCGCAGGAAATATCAACTACACAATTATCAAGAGCTGCTGTTTTTTCCATTACAGCTTTTCCTATTCCCGGGTCAATATCTATGATTTTTTCTCCTGGCTTTGATGATGATACAGGGATAATTTCTTTTACTTCCGGGTGATCTGCAAGCATTCTAAGAAGAATCATTCCTGTATAGCCTGAAATACCCAATATTGCTGCTTTCATTTTTCTCTCCTCTCCAAGTGGTTTGTATAGGTTTTATATATCAAGGGTTGGAAACCTTTCCCTAAGCTTTTTTAGAAAATCAGGATAAGTTATTTTCTCTTGTAAGACAATAAGCACAGTGTCATCTCCTGCAACAGTTCCTAAAATTTCATCTACTTCAAGAGTATCAAGCGCAAGCGCTACTGTATTTGCATGGCCGGAAAATGTCCGTATTATCCCAATATTCCCGGAAAAATTTATGGAAAGAAAACCTCTGTTTATATCCATAATATATTTTTCTTCAGATACTTTTTGCAGTTCTTCTTCAAGAAGTGAATAATAGTAACCTTTGCTGCCATCAGAAACTTTACTTACTTTTATAAGTTTGAGGTCACGGGATAATGTGGCCTGAGTAATAGCAACATTTTCAGCTTCAAGCATTTCCAGAAGCTTTTCTTGGCTGTCTATCTTGTTTTCTTTTATTAGTTTTTTTATTATTCTTAATCTATATTTTTTCTCATTCATTTAACACCGTATAAATATACTTATTATATGAATATTTATACATCAGTTTGAATTGTTTTACAAGAGGAAAACTGATTTTTTTCGTAAAAGGTGACTGACGCCCAATATCTTGCTTTTTTTATAAACTATACTATAATTGTAAATATGAATTCAGTAGTTCAGATGGAATTGGAAAAACTCAAAGAAATCATTATTAATACTCTTCCGATAGAACAAATTTATCTTTTTGGCTCTTATGCCTATGGAAATCCACAAAAAGATTCAGATTTGGATTTATTTATTGTATTGAAAGATGAAGTACAACTACGCGATATCGAAGCTGCAATCAAGATAAGGCTAGCAATAGCTGATTACCAAACAATGCCTCTTGATTTAATTGTAACAAAAAAAAGCCAGTATCTGGAGCGGAAGATTGCACCTACGCTTGAGCGAAAAATAGCCAGAGAAGGAATATTGCTATATGCAGCATAGATTTGAGCTAATTAAAATGCAGGGAGCAGCTCGATTAGCGCCTTAGTAATTCCATTGACTTTAATACAGATTTTTCATCTACCAGTTTTCCAGTAACATACTTATGAATGATGCTGGAAATGAGCGTTTGGTATGGAATCCCTTCCTCTGAAGCTCTTTGCTTGACCTTTTCAATGTCATACTTAGAAATACGGATATTGATGTTTTTTGTCTTATTGGCAGCATCAATGATTGATTCGACCTCATTCTTTTCAACATCTGAAAGAGGGGTGAATTTTCCAGCATTCTCTTCAATGGATTGTTCAAATTCATCTAATTTTATTTTCATTTCTTTCCTCCATAAATCTTATGGTATTTTCGGCTGGGAAAAACAGTTTTCAGGATTATGTTCTGCTTACAGTCAATGATAAAAGGAACAACGTAAGTATAATTCTGAAAAGAGATGATAAAAATTTTCTGCTCTGCTCTTGAAGGACTTTTTAAGATAACAAGATATTTTTTCTCCAGAATCAACGAAGCAAATGTCTCCAGAGAAAGTCCTCGCTCTGCAATGAGTTTAGAATTTTTTTCATCATTCCAAAGTACTTGCATACTGGCAATTTACTACATTGTATGCTGTTTGTCAATAAGAAGAAATTATTTCTATATATAAGGGTTTTTGTTGTAAAATTGATGGATATGAAGAAGGGCTGGTACAAAAAAACATTAGTTACCAGCGTAATCCTACTTAATAGGGGATTAGCTGGCAACTATATCCAGCTCCTAAATACTTAGGGGCTAGATTAAAAAAAGATTATTAAGGCTGTACAAGGTTGTCGCTATTAGCACCAGTACCAGCGACAAAGGGGCTTGGTGCGCCACGAAGTGTAAACCTTGTAGCAAAAAACGCACCATTTTGTACTGCAACTTGTCCAAAGGTAAGGTTGGAGGGAAAATCAAGGTCGTAGGTTAGGGTGCCTGGATTAAAATAGTCTGTTACTCCTCCTCCTGCAGCAGATAGCACTCCCAATCCTGGTGCTGGCGTACCTCCTGATCCTCCTGGGGTGATATATATTCTGCCCGTAATAGTAGGAGCATTGCCTAATACAACCTGGCTTCCATTAAATGCACTGTGTATTGCATTGCTGCCTGTTGCTGTTCTAATTGTTCCACCATAGACTCTTATGGTGGCAGCGGCTGTTATATTGTTAATAGCAAGGCCTCCTGCTGTTGCTTGAACTGTTCCGCCTCTGACTGTTACTGTGCCGTCTCCTACACTATTGATAGCATTACCTGTTGTTGCAGAAAGTGATCCATTGGTGACTAATACTGTGCCGTCTCCTCCACGGTGAATAGCATGGCCTCCTGCTGTTGCTTGAGCTGTTCCGCCATTGACTTCTACAGCACCGCGTCCAATAATATGGATAGCATTGCCCATTGTTGCAGAAACTGTTCCGCCACTGACTATTATCTTACTGCTAGTCTCGTTGCTTGCGACATGAATAGCCCGACTATTTGCGTTGTTAGTATTGTTACTCACAGTTCCGCCGGAGACTGTTATGGTTCCTGTACCATTGATATTGTTAAAAATTGTTCCTCTGTTCTCTGCTGTGTTAACTGATGTTACAAGCGCTGTTCCTGATATAGTGATACTAACAGCATCAGTCATATTGATCGCAATACCTGGTCCTGCTGTTGTTTCAACTCTTCCGCCACTGACAGACACTGTGGCAGTATCTAGAGCGTTAATAGCTCTACCTGCTGTTGCAGAAATTGTTCCGCTAGTGATTGTTATATCGCCACCTGAACTTTGAATAGCTATGCCCTCTGTTGTTCTAACTGTTGCGTTGCTGATTGTTATATCACCACCTAAACTTTGAATAGCAACAGCTGAGCCTCCTGGTACAGAAATTGTTCCACCACTGACTGTTACTGGACCGGCTCCAGTGCTAATAGCATTGCCGCTTGTTGATGTTGCTTCAACTGTTCCGCTGCTTACTGTTACTCCGCCGATGCCGGTTGCATTATCAATAGCTGTGCCTCCTGTTACGGAAACTCTTCCGCCACTGACTGTTACTATGCCGTTTCCTCTATTGTTAATAGCCCTACTGCTTGCGTTGACAATATTATTCTCTACTCTTCCGTTGACAGTTATATTTCCTGTACCGCTGTTTAGAATTGTTCCTTGTGCAAGTGTTATATTTTCTGATGTAACAAGCGCTGTTCCTGCTATAGTGATGTTTCCGGTTCCTTCATTGAAAATAGCTCTGCCTGTTGTTGCTGAAACAGTGGTGTTTATGGTGATATTACCGGCAGCGGTATTCGTATTATGAATAGCTGTGCCTAAGTCTCCTGTTGCTAAAACCCTTGCATTGTTGTTGGTGGTAATATTACCAGTTCCTTCATTTGAAATAGCTGTGCCAGTTGTTGCAGAAACTGTTGCGTTGTTGTTGATGGTGATGTTACCGTTTCCTTCATGCAAAACAGCTGTGCCTGTTGTTGTTGAAACTGTTCCATTGTTGATGGTGATATAACCGGTTCCTTCATGTAAAACAGCTGTACCTGTTGTTGCTGAAACTGTTCCATTGTAGATGATGATGTTACTATCTGCAGCATTCTGAATAGCTGTACCTGAGGTTCCTGTTGCTGAAACTGTTCCATTGACTATGTAGATATTACCAGCGTCTTCATCATTGTTAATCGCTATTCCTGAGGCTCCTGTTGCTAAAACTGTTCCGTTATTTATGCGGATATATCCAGTACCATCATTATAAATTGCGCTGCCAGAGGCATGGGTATTAGTAATATTTGCTGTACTGATTATAGAAACATTGTCTTCAAGAATTATTGTGCCTGTAGAACTTGCAGAAGTTATGCCGCCTGCAAGCGTAATGCTGCGTGTTGCGCCATGTAATCTTATGGATTCACCTAAAATATTCAGCTGACTTGTACCAACGAATGTTAAGGTAATATCGGAGGTACCAGGGGTGGTGGTTAGTATGCTATTTATTAAGTCATTGAGCGGCTCTCCTGGCTCTCCTTCTGCTTTCGCAAAACCACTAACGTAACCGGGTCTGATGGTGTGTGGAACATTAGGTCTCGTAGGGTCGTTTTCCGGTGGGGGTTCAACTCCACCACCATTACCGCCATTGCCCCCATTATAGCCATTGTCGCCATTTCCACCAGTATCAATCGGTACGACAGCAGCATCGTTGTTACAAGCAACAACAAAAAATGCTAAAATAATTACTAAAATTGCAAGTAGTAATTTAATTTTCATAAAAAAACTCCTTCTGAGATTACCCGCACTTCCCTCTTAGTGAGCGGGCATCATAAATATTTATACCCGCTCTCCAAGAGCGAAATTTGCCCCAACAATGGGAATATAAAAAGACAAAGGGGTTTTGCATTGCAAAACCCCTTTGCTAATTATGTAAAACAATGAGAAAAAAAATAAATTTTTACTGTTAAATAATTGATGTGCTAGCCAAAGCTGTGGTATAATTGCTGATTGCTGATTGCTGATTGCTGATTGCTGATTGCTGATTGCTGATTGCTGATTGCTGATTGCTGATTGCTGATTGCTGATTGCTGATTGCTGATTGCT
>WQZP01000044.1 GCA_009780675.1 Spirochaetaceae bacterium
TTCCAATAAAGGTTTAATGTTCTCTGAAAATTCTGGTTTTTCAAAAAGGTCGGATAGCTTGTAAACATGCTCATCCGGAAAATCCTCTTTCCCATTGTAGAGTACAAAGAATTCTGGCCATGGAATGGCGATAGAGCTTTTTGAGTACAAAGTTTTCCCTTTGGTTCTCTTCTCAAGCACACGGGCTATGTAGAGAAAGAGCCTAAAAGCCATATTCGGGTTAATTGAACTTTGATGCTCAATGAGTACGACAAGCTTTCCGCCAATCTCAAAAGAGATGTCATTGTTAATATCCATGAACAACACATTTTCCAGAGTGTTAATGGAAACCGGAATGTCTCTGTCCAGAGAGATACCTTTAAGTGCAGAGTATAGCTCCCGCAAAAGGTCAGGGGTGTCAAATAGTGAAGTAAAGACACTATTTTTGAATTTTCTGTTTATATCCATGCCTTATATACAGGGCTAATGTGCAGGTTGCTTCAAACAGGAAAGTATCTTTCAGGGCTATACATACATTTTTTTATTACCAGAAAAAAAATATTTGAAATTTTTAAAAATATTTTTTCACTATTCTTAGGCCTGAATTTTGTATAAAACTTATCTTTTTTTGCCTTGAATTTTCTCAAAAATTGCACTATTTTTGGGTAGAAAAATGGTGGACGTTGCGAGTTCAAGTCTCGTCTCCAGCTCTATTTTTAAAAAGCTGCCTAAAAAGGCAGCTTTTTTTATTATCCCCTTTTTTACCTGGTACTCGCCTATCATCGATAAAAACTAGATGATAAGCGGAAAAAGGTTATTAAAAACCACTGGAATAACCCCAGCTCTCAATAGTCTGGCGAGTTCTAAGCGGCAGCTTTTGGCAACCAAGGAAAGCAAAGTTGTTGGGGTTAACTGTCCCTGTCCCATCTTGATGTCTTTCGGAAATAAACCTAATGCTTCTAAGAGATTCAGGAATAGATAGCTCAGAGAGTTCTCTACAATTCGAAAAGGCACCTGCGCCAAGTTCTTCAAGGGTTGCAGGCAGATTTATAGTAGTTAGACGCCTATTCGAAGCAAAAGCATTAATATCTATTATTTTCAAACCCTCAGACAATGTTACCTTTGTAAGATTTTCCATCTGTGCAAATGCATCACCTCTAATCCATTCCACACTACTTGGAACAAAAACTGTAGTTACAGCATCCCCGGGTCTTGGGTCCTCAGTGCTGCTTCTTCCTCGAAATGCCGCGCGCCCAATTACCAGCACCGGCATACCTTCGATGGTGGAAGGTATTACAACTGCTCCGCCTCTTCCTGTGTAGCGAGTAATTACAATTCCTCTGCCATCAGCCGTGAGCTCGTAAGAGAAATCCGAAGCAGGAGTTGGCCTACCCCCACCTTCTTTTTTTCCGGAGCAGCCGGCAAAAACCAATACCGCAATTAACATAATTGCAGCTACTTTTAAACATTTTTTGTTTGTCAAATTACACTCCTTATATAAAAATCCCCGATTAGCGGGTATAAAAAACCTGGTTCTCGCATACGCAAAAACTTGGCATTTTTTCAAAATGAGAAAATTTTTAATAAATGACGATTTTTTACTGGCAAAGGATTGACACAGCCGGGCTAGGCTAGATAATCGCTTGTCGCTTGTCGCTTGTCGCTTGTCGCTTGTCGCTTGTCGCTTGTCGCTTGTCGCTTGTCGCTTGTCGCTTGTCGCTTGTACTATGGTGCATATATAAAATTCTATACTCTTTAGCAATATGTGTCAAGAAAAGCATTATTATAAGCAGAAGCACAAAAAATTCATATCAATGATTCGCTAGCTGGCCCCATCGCAAGGCAAATTTCGCGTTTAATTTTTTTAATCTACTATTATTATTCTTAAAATAAGTACAAAAATTAGGGTATATACAAAAAATCTCCCTTTTGATATTCTATTATATGTACGAATTTACAAAAAAAGTTTGTTCAAAAACAATTTAATCTACTAAAAAAGAGGGACACTGTGGTCAAAAACAAAGAATTAAAAACCCTGGAGAATTCAACCATAGAGCTATCAGTTACTATTGAAAGAGATTCTGTAAAAAAAGAATATGATGAACTTCTAAAAAAATATTCACAAAGCGCTCAAATAAAGGGTTTCCGCAAAGGGAAAGTTCCGCCTGCAATAATCGAAAGAAAATTCAGCGATAGCATTAGAGCAGAAGCAGGCTATAGCCTTATGGAAAAAAGCCTTGAAGAAATATTAAAAGATTTAGAGAAAAAACCACTTCCCTACTATATACCTAAGCTTCAAAACGAAGAAAATTTCACTGTAGATCTGGACAAAGATTTGGTATATGTAGTCACTTATGAAACATATCCGGACATAACACTTGGACAATATAAAGGCATTGAGATAGAAATTCCCGAAGTAGAGCTTACACAAGCAGATGAAGAGCGGGAACTTAAGAGATATCAGGATCAAAATGCAATAGTTACAGAAGAAAAAGATGGTATAGTAAAAAAAGACAATGTTGTTACCATAAGTTACGTTGAAGTCGATGAAAATGGAAAAGCAATTGACGGAACATCAAGAGAAGACTTCACCTTTACAGTAGGAACAGGATACAACTACTATAAATTGGATGATGATGTAATTGGCCTAAAAACAAACGAAGAAAAAATCATTGAAAAAACATACGCCAAAGATTTTGAATATAAAGACCTCGCAGGAAAAAGTGTAAAAGTAAAAGTAAAAGTAACAAACATAAAATCAAGACAGCTCCCGGAAATCAATGATGACCTGGCTCAGGACATAAACGAGAAATATAAAACCCTTGATGATCTTAAAAAAGATATAAACGAAAAACAAAATGGCATGATCGAAATGAAACTAACTGCAATCAAGCAACAGAGAATACTTAGCAAAATAGTTGATACATCAACTCTTGAGGTTCCGCCTTCAATGCTGGAAAATGAGCTTGATCAGTCATGGAATAATTTTCTGTATCAGTTTGGTGGCAATGAAGAAAAAGCTTTACAACTCCTCGCAATGCAAAATAAGACAAAAAAAGATCTTTGGGAAGACTGGAAGCCATCTGCTGCAAATAGTGTAAAAGGGCGTTTAATAATCAATAAAATCATTGGGGAAGAAAAAATCGAAGTTTCTGATGAAGAAACAGCCGCAGAGATGAAAAAACAGGCTTTACAGGCTGGAATGTTGGAAGAAGAATTTAAAAAGCATATTGAAGAAAATAATATGGCTGAATATCTCAGGCACGCAGTGCGCGAGCGAAAAGCTCAGAATTTTCTAGTTGAAAATGGAGTAATAAAAAAAGGAGAAAAAATCAGCTTCCTTACATTACTCGGCTTGAATAGTTAATTTCCCAGCTCACAAGTCTGTTACTTTGTAGCTGGATATGCATTTTCACTTACGAAAATGCGGTTTTAAGGTTGTCTGTCCACAATGTATCTACATTTTGGATAAACTCTATTTCTAAAAAAAGGTTAAAAAATGGATGTAAAAATGAATAACCTGGTGCCCATTGTTATTGAGCAAACAGGCGCAGGCGAAAGATCTTATGATATTTTCTCCCGTCTTCTTAAAGACAGAATCGTCTTTCTCGATGGAGAAATTAATGACATAACAGCAGACCTTGTGGTAGCGCAGCTTTTATTTCTCGAATCACAAGACCCGCAAAGAGATATAAGCCTTTACATAAACTCTCCCGGAGGTTCTGTAACAGCAGGGCTTGCTATATATGATACAATACAGTACATAAAGCCAGATGTTCAGACAATATCTATTGGTCAGGCTGCATCTATGGCAGCTTTGCTTCTTACATGCGGGGCTCCAAAAAAAAGGCATTGCCTCCCATCAAGCAGGATATTGATACACCAACCATGGGGCGGAGTCAGAGGGCAGGCAAAAGATATTGATATTCAGGCAAGAGAAATAATAAGACTTAAAACCCTTATTATCGATTATTTTGCCAAGCATACAGGGAAAAACGCAAGCGAAATTGCAAAAGATATGGAACGTGATTACTTTATGTCAGCAGAAGAAGGGATAAAGTACGGCCTTATAGATTCAATACTTACCAGAGGGTAACCTATGTCAAAAAACAAAAAAAATATACATATGATATGTTCTTTCTGTGGAAAGCCCGAAGAAATGGCAAAAAAAATAATTCCAGGGCCTGGTGTAAATATTTGCGATGAATGTATAAATGTCTGCAACAAAATAATCGGTCAGGAAGAAAAAAAAGAGGCTGAGGATTTAAACATAAATAATGTTGTAAAACCCAATGAAATCAAAGAATTTCTGGATCAATACATTATAGGTCAGGAAGATGCAAAAAAAACTCTTTCTGTAGCAGTTTATAACCACTATAAAAGAATAGCAAATACAGAAAAACTCGATAAAGAAGTTGATATAGAAAAGTCAAATATTCTTATAATAGGCCCTACAGGTACCGGGAAGACACTTCTTGCAAAAATACTTGCCAAAAAACTAAATGTACCATTTGCAATAGCAGATGCCACAACACTTACAGAAGCAGGCTATGTTGGAGAAGATGTGGAAAATATTCTTCTAAAACTTATACAATCAGCAGACAACAACATATCAATGGCAGAAAAAGGGATTATTTTTATCGATGAAATCGATAAAATTTCAAAAAAAAGTGAAAATGTATCAATTACCCGCGATGTTTCCGGCGAAGGAGTGCAGCAGGCCCTGCTAAAAATCATAGAAGGGACAATTGCATCTGTCCCGCCGCAGGGAGGCAGAAAGCACCCAAACCAGGAAATGATAAAAATGAATACAGAAAATATACTTTTCATCTGCGGCGGAGCATTTGTAGGGCTTGATAAAATTATAGAATCCCGCGTGTGTCAGCACCCATTAGGTTTTGGAGCTGATATAAAAGCAGCAGAAGAGAAAAATTTATCTGAACTTTATGCAAAGCTTCACCCGGATGACTTAATAAAATTTGGGCTTATCCCTGAATTTATAGGCCGTCTTCCAATCACAGCTGCTCTTGAAAATCTTAAAAAAGAAGATATCAAAAGGATAATTACAGAACCAAAAAATGCAATAATCAAACAGTATAAAGAATCACTCAAGCTTGATAATACAGAAATTGAATTTACAGAAGATGCAATTGACCAAATAGCAGAATTTGCAATAGTAAGAAAAACAGGAGCCCGCGGGATAAGAGCTATTGTTGAGTCAATAATGGTCGATATTATGTATGAACTACCTTCCATAGAGGGGAATAAAAAAGTTATAATAGATAGAGAAGTAATTCAGGGAATTCATAAACCAGAAATTCTTAGCATTGAACAGAAAACAGCATAGGATATAGATAGATGTCACTAAATTTTAAAGGGAAATCACTTATATCTTTAAAAGATTATACTCCCGAAGAAATTAATTATTTTATTGAACTCTCAATCTCTGTAAAAAAAGAAAAACATAATAATATAAAAAAAGAACGCTTTAAAGGGATGACCATTGCTTTGTTGTTTGAAAAAAGATCAACAAGAACAAGATGCGCATTTGAAACAGCTTTTGGAGAAGAAGGGGGACACCCTGTTTTTCTCTCAAGTGATGACATACAGCTTGGAGCAAAAGAATCAATAGAAGATACAGCCCGTACTTTGGGAAGAATGTTTGACTGCATACAATTTCGAGGTTTTAAAACTTCAAGCGTTGAAACTCTTGCAAAATACTCAGGAGTACCTGTTTATAATGGACTCACAGATGATTTTCATCCGACACAAGCCCTTGCAGACATAATGACAGTCCGGGAATATTTTAATACCTTTAATGGAATAAAATTAGTCTATGTTGGAGATGGAAGAAATAATGTCGCCAATTCTCTTATGATTGGTTGTTCAAAAGTAGGACTTGATATAAAAATCGCATCTCCTCATTCATTATTACCTGCAGAAAACATAGTATCTCTCTCAAGAAATTTTGCAGAAAAATCAGGATCTATTGTAGAAATTACAACAGATATTAAAAAAGCTGTAAAAGATGCCGATATAATCTATACAGATGTATGGGCATCCATGGGCGAAGAGGATAAACTTGCAGACAGGATAAAGCTTCTTAAACCTTATCAGGTCAATAAAGAGCTTATGTCATTAACTGGCAAGGAAACGATTTTTATGCACTGTCTGCCTGCAGTTAAAGGTAATGAAGTAACCGCAGAAATTATAGATGGTGATAAATCAGAAGCCTGGAATCAGGCAGAAAACAGAAAACATTCGATCAAGGCAATAATGCTGGCAACATTGGGGCTTGTATAAAATTATCTTGATTATAAAGCAGTATTGTATATAATATATATTGTAGGAATGTAATAATTTCCAATTTTTAATGCGGAGGCATTAACGTGAAAAAATGGGTAATCATATTATCACTAATAATAGTTGCTACTATTACTTATAACACATTTAGTATTGAATCAGAATTCTATGTAAGAAGCGTTCCAATTTTAAGAGTATATCACCATAATCAAGGCTTTGTTGTTATTTATCAAACAGAAAACATAGGAGCTCATCGTATTTATGTACCATATAGATGGTTTCAGGTTCCTCAAGAAACAGGTGTTTCCTGGCGAGCAGAAGTTGTTTATGGTAATAGTATAGAATTTCCATACATGAATATCTTTTGGAACAGAAATGGGTTTTCCCACATGAGGCTCTTTTTAGTAAATAACAAAGCGCACCATAGTTGGGGTAACTTGCACAACCCAACTCAATTTAATGACAATTTTGACATAGAAGTGCCTGATTTAAGGTTTTAAGTGCTTGTTGATATAAGTGAAGTTAAAAAAGCCATTTTGAAAGGAAACTTTTCAGGATGGCTTTTTTTTAATTTTAGGCATAGAGACCCTATTACCGATCTATTGTTAAAAATCGATAAAAAGGCAACTAACAGCAGGGGTTGGTTTTATATAATATCTGCTGAAGCACCCTGCGCAAAAAGCGGCGTCCATGCCGCAGCACAGGATGCGACGTCCATGTCGCTAAAAGAAAATATTAAAATTATTCATACGGTTGAACCAGATGTTTTGAAAAATCATCCAGGGGAAACAATTTTCTATACTTCAAAAGAAGAGCTAAAAACCATTTTAAAACAGTTTTCGGGGATGTGTTTTGCAGCTCAGGCAGATAGCGACCTTACGCAAATCTCATTTCTTGACAGCGGAACAGCATCAATATTACATGAGTGCGGGATAAAAATCACAAGTTCCGCCCCTCTTATAAAAAATCTGCTTGGAAATCTTGATAATGAGCAAATATTGCTGCATGAAAAAGCAGCAACTCTACTTTATAAAATAATTGAAGATACATGGGACCATCTTTCCATTAATTTTAAAAAAAATAAAAAAATAACAGAAAAACTTATTCAATCTTTTATTATTGAAAGATTTGAAGAAAATAACCTTGTTACAGACTCCCCGCCTCTTGTAGCTTTTGGCAAAAATAGCGCTAATCCGCATTACAGTACACCCTACTCTTTATCGCAACACTCCTGCAACAGTACAGGGCGTGGCATCCATGACAAGGATAATGGTGTTTTCCTGGAAAAAAACACCATTATCCAGTTAGATATTTGGGCAAAATGCCGTACAGAACCCAATAATAAATCTGTATATGCAGATATTTCCTGGGTTGGGTTCTCAGGAAGCGATTGCCCTGCTGAAATCGTCAAAAGTTTTAATGCTGTAAAAGAAGCAAGAGATTCTGTAATATCTTTTATAAAAGAAAATATCGAGGCAGGCAACAATGTTTCAGGCTTTGATGCAGATGAAAAAGCGCGTGATTTTCTTTTTAATTCCGGCTACAAAAAAGATGCGATAAAACACCGGACTGGCCACGCAATTGATATTGAGCTTCATGGATATGGAACTAACCTTGATTCGATCGAATTTCCAGATAAAAGAACACTTTCCAATGGCTCCTGTTTTTCTATAGAACCAGGGCTTTATTTTAAAGATTTTGGCGTGCGAACAGAGATAAACTGCTATATTATTAATAATAAGCTTTATGTATCAGGGGGGATACCACAAAACACCATACTTATGATATAATAGCTATTACGGTAGTTAAATTATGGATTCAATTTTAGAGTTTATCAAAAAATACGATAATTTTTTAATTTTTGGGCACGAAGACCCTGATGCAGATTGCGTATGCAGTTCAATAGCATTATCAATATTTATAAATTCTTTTGGAAAAACCTCTCACGTTTATTCCCAGCTGCCATTCAAACGGATAGAGCTAAAGCAATTTGAAAAATATTGTAAACCCGAAGTTTTAGATAAAGATATATCAAAAAATAGCGCAGTAATTTTGACTGACCATCATAGGCTTGCAAGAACAGCGCCAATCTCAAAAGCAGCAGCTTCGCTCCCGATCGCAATTATAGATCACCATGCCACAACTACAGAACCAGTACAGGAAGGAATAGAAGCTGTATATATAGACAGTAAAACTCCTTCAACAACACTGATCATTTATAAACTTATGAAGTTTTCCAAATATACTCCGGACATTTTTATAGGTAAATTGATTTTTCTGGGTCTTTGCACAGATACAGGTTTTTTTAGGCATTTAGAAGAACATTCCGGAGAAACTTTTCGCATCGCAGCAGAACTAACAGAGCTTGGGATTTCTCCAAATAAAATATTCTATGAGGTATATGGCAATAGGCCTGTAACATCCAGAGTTTTTCTTGGAATTACACTTTCCCGCATACAAACTTTTTTCGATGGCAAGCTTCTTGTTATTCATGAAACTATAGAAGATCTTAAACATTTCAGCCTGATTGACAGAGACAAAGATATGCTTTACCAGATACTTCTTGGAACTGATGGGGTAAAAATTGTAGCATCGTTCAGAGAAGAGGAATCAAATAAATGCAGCGTAAGCCTTAGAACAACTCAAGATATAGATGTTGCAAAGATTGCATCTGATTTTGGAGGCGGGGGGCATAAAAAAGCATCTGGCTATGCTGTTAATTCAACAATTGAAAATGCAATATCTACTCTTGTTTCCTATACTGAAAAACTTTTAACAAATACGCTTTAACGCCATAATCCCCTGCACAAAATCCATGTTGCAGATTATTTATCTGTGCAATTAAATTTGTATACAGATTCTCCTACAAGTTTTTGTGTTTCCAGAGCAATCATAAGTTCTTCGTTTGTAGGGATCAACATGATCTTTACAGGAGAATCATCTTTAGAAATAATACCTTCGCCACGAAGTGAGTTGTTTTTATCTACATCCAGATAAGCTCCAATAATTGAAAGCCCCTGGCAAATCATCTCTCTGGTAATAGGAGAGTTTTCACCTATACCACCTGTAAAAATAATTGCATCCAGCCTGCCATCAAGCTCTGGCGTCATTGCAGTAATAGATCTTTTTGCTGAATGTGAAAATATTTTTAAAGTAAGGATTGCTTTTTCATCGCCCTTTGTTGCTGCTTCTCTTATTTCGCGCATATCAGAAGATATGCCGGAAATGCCCAAAAAGCCAGATTTTTTATTAATGATATCGCTCACTTCTTCGGGTGTATATCCCAACTCCTGGATCATGTATAAAATAATGGAAGGGTCAATATTACCAGTTCTTGTTCCCATCGGAAGGCCTGCAAGAGGTGTAAAACCCATTGTTGTATCAACAGATATGCCGTTTTTAATTGCAGCAATAGAAGCGCCATTTCCAAAATGGCAGGTTATACAATTAAACTTATTGTGCCATATTTTTAGTAATTCCGCGCCTCTTAGTGAAACATATTTATGCGATGTTCCATGGAAACCATATCTTCTTATTTTATGTTTTTCATAAAATTCATACGGTAAAGGATAAATAAATGATTCTGGTGGCATGGTTGAATGAAAAGCAGTGTCGAAAACAGCGACATTTGGAACACCAGGAAGCACTTTTTCGATTTCCACTATACCTTCAAGATTATGGGGATTGTGAAGAGGCGCCAGCAAAGCACATTCGTCAATAATTTTTTTGATTTCAGGTGTTACGAGCTCGGATTGTATTATTTTTTCTCCACCATGAACTATCCGGTGACCTACAGCATCAATTTCTTTTATATTTTTTAAAACACCATCTTCTTTATCAGTAATTATATCAAGAATAAGCTCTATGCCTTCATTATAATCAGTTATTACTTTTTGAATCGTTTTTTTCTTATCATTAACAGAAAACGTTACAGAACTGTCATCCATTCCGATTTTTTCTACTAAGCCTTTGCATAGTAATTTTTTTTCATTCATTTCCCATAAATTATATTTTATTGATGAACTTCCACTATTAAGAACCAGAATATTCATAATAAACCTCCAGTGAAATCTCCCAAAAAGGGCGTTTAATTATAAATTTTAATCGCATTTATACAATAATATATCATATTTATACAATAATGAATATATCATAACTCACTAATTTAGTGGATATGCATTTTTTATATTAATTTAGACTGGATTCTGACAAGTAAATGTTCTACATCTGACCTTACGTCTTGCGGGATATCGAGGTCCTGAATAAAAAATATAAGTTTTTCCGCGCCCTGGTAATCTTTCAGGTTAATCAAAGTATATATTAATGCATAAATTGCCTTATAGTCTTCGGGTTTTTTCTCTCTGGCTGCATTGAGAAATTCTTTTGCCCTTTTATAGTCTCTTTTAAGAATACTTAATACACCTATATTTCTTTTTACAGACCAATTATCTGGCTCAAGTTTTATTGCCATTTCAAGAGAGGATGTTGCTTTATCAAGGATATTTTTCCTCATCCAGGCGCAGCCCAAAGCTTCCCATGCTGCGGCATTGTATTCATTTTTGCTGAGGCAATAATTTAAGGCCTTTATAGCTTTATCATTTTCCCCGCTTTCTGTCAGGGCAATTCCAATGAGACATACTGCTTCATTATTATCTGGCTCATCTTCCAGAAATTTATTTAAGAGATCTTTTGCATCATCATATAAACCCTTTCCAATAAGCGATTCAGCTATCTCTATTATTTCCATACCTAAAATATACCATAGAACCAGAAAAAATCAAATTCTTAAAAATAATTAAATCATAGAAAAACACGCGTTTATGGGGAGATATTATGAAGGGATGTTATCATCGACCCACGAAAGTACCTTGTCAAGTATTTTTATGGCATCAATAATAGACTCTTTATTGATTATCAATGGGGGAGAAACAGAAATCATATTCTCATGGCTATATGTAGAAAAACCTTCGCTAAGTAACATATCTACTATTTTGGGCATGATTTTAGCTTTATCTTCGTTATAAGAGACAATAGGCTCCCTGCTTTTTTTATCTTTGACCAGTTCTATCATGCCAAAAAGACCTTTTACCCTCACATCACCAAGACATTTATGTTTTTCTTTTAATAATTCGAGAGAATTTTTTAACACTGGTTCCATTTTTTTTACATTATCAAGGATATTATATTTTCTATATGCTTCTATCGCTGCAATACCAGCAGCGCAACCTACTGGATGAGCGCCATACGAGAGACCACTACCAAAAGTATTATTATCGAAAAAACTTGAAATTTCTTTGCTGACAATAACGCCACCCAGGGGAACATAACCACAGGTAATACCTTTTGCAAAAGTTACGATATCTGGTTTTATATTCCAGTGCATAAAAGAAAACCATTCTCCTGTTCTGCACCAGCCTGTCATAACTTCGTCAAAAACCAGCAGGATTCCATATCTGGTGCATATTTCCCGCACCCCTTCGATATACCCTTTTGGTGGAATAATTACCCCATTTGTTCCTGGAATTGCTTCGAGAAAAATCGCAGCTATTTTATCTTTGCCTTCATAATTGATCTGTTCGTCAAGTTTTTGTAAATAAAATGATGTTATCTCTTCTTCTGATTTGAAACTTTTTTCGCGATATGGATAAGGGTCAAAAAATTTGACAAAGTCAGGAATATCTTTTCCCAGAAAGAACCTTCTTGCTTCCCCTGTAATGCTTGAGGCGCCAAGAGTAGAGCCATGATAAGACCTGTATCTGCTCATTATCTTATGTTTGCCTGTTACATTTCTTACGATTTTTATGGCATGCTCATTGGCATCTGCTCCTGAAAGGGAAAAAAATATTTTTCCCATATTGGAAGGCATTATCTCTTCTATAATTGTTTTTGCCAGTTTTACAGCTACATCTGTTGCAAACTTGGGCGCAATATATGCAAGTTTTTCCACCTGTTGCTGTATTGCAGATATTATCTCTTTATTCCCAAAACCAAGGTTCATATTCACAAGTTGAGAAGACATATCATAATATTTTTTTCCGCTTGTATCCCAGAAAAATACCCCTTCTCCTCCTGCTATTTCAATTATTTTAGAGGGTTTTTGCTTTTTCCAGGGGTAGATCAGATATTCAGAATCTGTTTTTTCTATTTTGTTTTTTTTGTTCAGTTTATCTGTTTTTTTCATATAAAATTTCAACTTATAATTACTATACTATACCAAAATTTATGAATTATTTTTTACAAAATTATCAATAAGCTTCCTGCTTATGCTGCCCTGCGGCGGAATATTAGGGAGTTGCGAAGCTTCAAACCAGTTGGCAGCCCCAATTTCAATTCCATCGACTATAATTTCTCCTGAATCATATTCAGCAGTAAAACCAACCATTAGGGAGTTGGAGAAAGGCCAACTTTGACTGCCATAATATTTTATATTCTTGACTTTTATACTTACCTCTTCTTCAATTTCTCTTGCAACTGTTTGCTCAAGGGATTCGCCTGGTTCTACAAATCCAGCAAGAACACTATATCTATTGGGGTCTGGATATGCATTGTTATGCGCCAGAAGAATTTTATTTTCTTTTGTAACAGCAACAATCACAGCAGGAGACATCACAGGGTAAAAAATTTTTGAGCAGCTTTTGCATATTTTAGCTCTCTCTGTTTCTGAATCTTTAAGCTCCCCAGCGCAAGAAGAACAATATTTTGTACTATTATACCATCGTGCAATCTGAAGCGCTCTGGATGCAATAGCAAAAAAATCATCGCCCAGAAGCGGGTAGAGTTCGCGTAAATTCTTAAATTCAAAATCCCCATTTTTGCATACTGTTGTTTCACCCCGGCAATCTGATGCCTGGCTGCTATCCAGAGTTTCTGCTGCCCAGCAATCAACTTCATCAATTGTACCAAAATAAAGGGGAGTTGTGGTAGCAATGCCAATATCCGAAGGGGAAATAAGTTCTACAGTAATAGGTTCTTTCTGAGAGAAGAGCATATTATTATTGTTGAATATAAACCAGAACCCTCTTTTATCCGGTGTCTTATGTATATTTTTTGAAATAAATTTCAAATGTCTTCTCCTGCATTTTATTGCGACATCCATGTCGCGGCGCAGGACGCAACGTCCATGTTGCAGCCTTGCGCTTTATTGCGACATATTGCATATTTTAGCCTACAGCCTAAATCAATTGTAAAAATTATAGAAGAATTTGCCGGGAAGATAAAGCTCTGACACACAGTCAAGAGCATAGTCATCTGTCATTCCCGCAATATAATCAAGGACAACATTACCATTATTCCCGTTGCAGCTTTTATAAAAATGTTCCATTTTTGACAGATAATCACCAAACCGGGCTGCAAGCATTGTTTTTTCTATTTTATATTTATCATATTCATATCCATATTTTGAAAAAATTTCACTCAAATAATTCCACAATGTTTTTAGAACCCTCTCGATAAACTGATGAAACTCTTCAAGAACAGTGCTGCGGTAAATATTCTTATAGTTAAATTCCTTAAGAACTAACATAGCTTCAAAAACTTTATCTGAAAAACCAATTTCATTTTCTGTTTTTGCATATTTTATTACATCTTTGACAAGTGTATTTATCATATCACTATTTGTCTTTCCAAGTGTTTTTGTAACAATAGGAGGGATTTCGTCTTTTTTAATTACTTTCAATTGAAGCGCATCTTCAAGGTCTCTGCCAAGATATGCGATTTTATCAGAAGCTCTTACAACAACCCCTTCCCACGTTGCTGGATACGAAGTCCTTGCTTTAAGCAAAGATAAATCTTTTACTGTAAAATCTGACTTGTAACATTTCTCAAAAATTTCTCCGCAATGGTTTATGATGCCATCCCTTACTCCGAATGTGAGATTAAGCCCTTTGCCATAATTTATAAGAGAATCCACAACGCGGAGCGAATATTTTTCATGCTGGAATCCGCCGTTATCTTTATTAAATTCCGATACGATATTTTCTCCGGTATGCCCAAATGGAGTATGCCCAAGATCATGCGCCAGACTTATTGCCCAGGCAAGTTCTGTTTCAAGCCCCAGAGCTTTGCAA
>WQZP01000045.1 GCA_009780675.1 Spirochaetaceae bacterium
AACCGCAAAATACATGGGGCTATAGCAGGCGCCATATTCGGCAGAACAGAAAAAGAAGCGACTTTAGAGGCTGGTTTTTATGTCATAGAACAATCTGGCGACACAATGAAAATAGAAGTTCCCGCAGACTTTACCCCTCGCGAGTGGTGATATATGTCAATTATGTCAAACGAAAGAAGTATTTATGTTCTTTCCAACAGAATAAGAGCAAAAAAGAAAAAGAAGGAAAAAAGAAAGCAAACACTTCTTGAAGAAATATTTAATGCAATAACCCATGGATTTGGTGTTTTTATAGCAGTTGCTGCAACAGTAATCCTTATTGTTGTTTCTATAAGAAGCGGGAAACCTGCCTCTATTGTATTAGCCAATACTATTTTTGGCTCTACAATGATTTTCCTGTATCTTATGTCTACGCTTTATCACTCTCTTGTTTTTACAAGAGCAGGATCTGTATTTCAAGTTATTGATCACTGCGCAATTTTTATCCTTATTGCAGGAACATACACCCCAGTAGCTTTTCACGTTGGCGGCACAACTGGTTGGACAATCTTTGGGATAATCTGGGGACTTGCTGTTATAGGGGTTGTTTTTGAAGCTATTTTTAAATCAAAAGTAAAAAAACTATCCATGGTACTTTATATTGTCATGGGGTGGTTTCTTGTAATGGTCTGGAATCCTGTGCTCGACAATGTCCATTTTGGAATAATTCGATGGTTATTGGCAGGCGGTATTGCATACACAGGCGGAGTTACTTTTTATTTGCTCCAGGAAAAATACTTTTTTCATATACTCTGGCATATTGCTGTTGTCGCAGGGAGCGTACTTCATTTTTTCGGGATTTTACTTTATATAGCTATGTAGCGCGGTCAAAAATCTTTGATGAATTTATATGGCAGTAGAGCATAAAAAAGTTGAAAAACTATGATATCAGGAGAATTCGTCTGTTTTGCTGTTTACGTAGTAAAACAAGTTTTCAATTTCAACTGAAAGATTTATATTATTTATAAAATAAGAGTTATTATTATCAAAAATTTGTGAATCTTTGTTGTATTTAAGCTCTACAGGAGAAAAATTTAAAAAACCAATAATTCCGGCATTTATCATTTTTTCAAAAACAGCTGTAGCTGCTAATTCAGGGACAGATATTACTCCAACCTTTATTTGCTTTTTTTTAATGAAGTTTTCAAGGTCATCCAACCCCAGAACAGGAATTTCGCCTTTATAAAACACTTTTTCGGGTTTTAAATCAAATCCTGCTACGATTTTGATCCCATCTCTTTCAAGACCCTTATATTGCATTAATGCAGCGCCTATTTTTCCACACCCTACGATTACTACTTCGCGGAGATTGTGCTTGCCTAAAATCAAATCAATACTTGTTATAAGCTCATCTATTATATAGCCACCACGTTTATTGCCTGTTATTTTAAGATTTGAAAAGTCTTTTCGTACAAGCGCTGGTGTAACTCCAAGCGCATCTCCTAAATTATTCGAAAAAACTCTTTCCAAGCCGAGGATTTTAAATTTTTGTAATAAACGCCTATACTTTGACAGACGAAGAACCACTTCTCTATTCATTAATAATTTATGTTACAAAAATCACAATAAAAAGTCAATTATAATTTAAAAAAATATGTATGTAAGGATAATCGTAATTTTTGTAACAAAATTTTATATGAGTAAGACTTATATTGATTAGTAATCATAAATGCTCTATAATGCGGTAAATAATACTGTCTTTTGACAGACAAAATAATGGAGGTTTCATTGTGGCTGTAGAAACTGTTGAAGAGATAAAATTCTCTCCGGAGCTTATGGCTTTTATTAGTGATTGGAAAAAGAAACCGGGCAATCTTGTAATGGTTCTTCATAAAGTACAGGAAGAATTAGGGTTTCTCCCAAGACAAGCTGCTATAAAGGTTTCCGAACTTCTTGAGGTACCCCTTGCGAAGGTTTATGGGGTAATAACTTTTTATCACTTCTTTAAAAGAACAAAACCAGGTAAATATAATATACAGGTATGTATGGGTACTGCTTGTTATCTTAAAGGCGGTGATGACCTTATTCAGGAACTTGAAACTCTGCTTGGAGTTCCTCTAAACATAGTTACTGAAGATGGTCTATTTTCCATAGAATCTGTAAGGTGTGTAGGGTGTTGCGGTTTGGCGCCTCTTGTTGTTATTACCGGCGAAGTTTATGGAAAACTTGGTAAAGATGGATTGCCAGCTATTATTGCTGAATGTAGAAACAAGGGCTAATTGAAAATGCATGCAGCTATCTGTGATTTTATATCAGATTGTCTCCAAAATTCTGTGGAAGCCAATAGCAGTTATATAAAACT
The DNA here is from genome assembly GCA_009780675.1 of Spirochaetaceae bacterium. Taxonomy (GTDB): domain Bacteria; phylum Spirochaetota; class Spirochaetia; order CADAEX01; family CADAEX01; genus WQTU01. The sequence goes on from WQZP01000045.1 coordinate 2,342, forward strand.
TTTATATGACAGAAAAGGCAATGTTGTAACCACTATTATAGAAGACAATGGAAAAGGGATGACAAAAGAGCAGCTCGAAAAAGCAAGAGACCCTTTTTACACAGATGGTACAAAACATGTTAATAGAAAAATTGGGCTTGGAATTCCATTTTTGCATCAGGCTATAGACCTTTCAGGAGGAACACTTGATATATGGTCCAGGAAAGATGTGGGGACAAAACTTGAGTTCAGTTTTGATATGTCAAACATTGATACTCCACCGGAGGGCGATATTTCTTCTGCAGCTTTGCAGGCAATGATGTTTGATGAAGATTATGAGCTTGAGTTTATAAGAACTTGCAGCCTGAATGGGATTGATAAAGACCAATATATAATAAAACGTTCGGAACTATTTGATACACCGGGAGATATAACTGCCGATTCTATAACTCTTGCAAGGCGCTATTTTAAATCCCGGGAAGAAAATTTGAATAAGGAGGCCGTTAATGGCTAAGATGACTCTCGAAGATCTTAGGAAAATGAGAGATGAAAAAAGAAAAATCCTGGATAGAAGAGATGTTTCAGATAAAAATTTTGTTGTAATAGTAGGTATGGGTACTTGCGGTATTGCAGCAGGGGCAAAGAAAATTTTCAATGCATTTTTTGATGAAATAGGGAAACACAAGGAATTGGGGCATGTTACTGTAAAGCAGACAGGTTGTATGGGATTCTGTAATGTAGAGCCAACTGTTGACATCAAGGTAGCAGGAATGGCAGATACAATTTATGGAAAGGTCGATGTTGAGGTTGTGAAAAGAATTGTAAGCGACCATATTATACAGAAAAAAGTGGTTAGTGATCATGTTATTGACAAACCTTCTATTGTTAAAGGTTAGCGGAGGACTGTGGCGATGAAAAATTTTATACTTGTATGTGCTGGTACAGCCTGTGAATCTTCAAAGGCTGATGCTATTTACAAAAACTTTCTTGAAGAAATTAAAAAGCATGGACTTGAAAGTGAAGTTCAGACTGTAAAAACCGGTTGTTTCGGTTTTTGTGAAAAAGGACCTATTGTAAAAGTTCTTCCTGATCAAGCTTTTTATGTTGAAGTAAAACCTTCGGATACAAAAGAACTTTTTGAAGAAAATATTATAAAAGGCAGGCTGGTAAAAAGACTTCTTTATGCTGGTGATGAAGTTAAAGATAAAGATAACTTTGAAGCAGATGATATTCAGTTTTATAAAAAACAATACAGAATCGCGCTACGAAACTGCGGTTTTATAGATGCGGAAAATATAGAAGAATATATTGCGTTTGACGGATACCAGGCGCTTGCAAAATGTATTTTTGAACTTACACCTGACCAGGTTATAGAAGAGATTAAAGTATCTGGCCTCAGAGGAAGAGGTGGTGCAGGATTTCCAACATGGATGAAGTGGAAATTCAGTAAAGATGTAAATGCTGACCAGAAATATATTGTTTGTAATGCGGACGAGGGTGACCCGGGCGCGTATATGGACAGAAGTATCCTTGAAGGAGATCCGGGTTCGGTTCTTGAAGCAATGGCAATTGCAGGATATGCGATTGGAGCGAACAAAGGGCTTATCTATATAAGAGCGGAATATCCTCTTGCAATCAAACGCCTTGAAACTGCAATGACACAGGCAGAATCGCGTGGCCTTATTGGAAAAAATATTCTTGGAAGCAACTTTACTTTTGATATTGAAATAAGACTTGGCGCAGGTGCATTTGTCTGCGGAGAGGAAACAGCGCTTCTTAGGTCTATTGAAGGTAGCAGAGGTATGCCTACACCAAAACCTCCGTTTCCTGCTATCGAAGGTCTCTGGGGAAAGCCAACCATTATAAACAATGTTGAAACATTTGCTAACATACCTGCAATTATTCTTAAAGGCGGAAAGTGGTTTTCTGGAATGGGCACAAAAGGCTCACCTGGAACAAAAGTATTTGCGCTTACCGGTAAGATAAATAATTCAGGTCTTGTAGAAGTTCCAATGGGAACAACGTTAAGAGAAATTGTTTTTGAAATTGGCGGCGGAATAAGAGATAACAAAGGTTTCAAAGCAGTTCAGACAGGCGGACCTTCCGGCGGTGTAATTACAGAAGAAGATCTTGATACACCTATTGATTTTGATAGCCTTGTTGCTATTGGTTCAATGATGGGTTCCGGTGGTATGATCGTAATGAACGACGACGACTGTATTATAGACGTTGCAAAGTTCTACATGGACTTTTGTGTAGAAGAGTCTTGTGGTAAATGCTCTCCATGTCGAATTGGAACAAAAAAACTGTATCAGTATCTTGATAAAATTTCAAAAGGCAATGGCAAACTGGAAGATATGCAAAAGATGACAGACATTAGTGTTGCTATGAAACTGGCTTCTCTTTGCGGTCTTGGCCAGACAGCTGCAAACCCTGTTCTTTCAACTCTGCATTACTTTAAGGACGAATACCTTAGACATATTGAAGAGAAAAAATGTATTTCAGGAAAATGTAAAGACCTTGTCAGATATGAAGTTGTTGCTGAAAAATGTATTGGCTGTACAGTATGTGCAAGGAAATGTCCGGTTAACTGTATAACTGGAGAAAAGAAACAGCTTCACGTAATTGAACAGGACAAATGTATCAAGTGCGGTGAATGTTTAAAGTACTGTAAATTCGACGCTATTGTAAAATTCTAATTGTAAGGAGATAAGCAGTGAAAACTGTAGAAGTAAAAATAAATGGTCAGCCGGTTCAGGCTAACGCTGGTGGCTCAATACTTGATGCTGCAAGACTTGCAGGAATAAGGATTCCAGCTCTATGTATTCATCCTGATCTCCAAGCATGGGGAGCTTGCGGAATATGTATTGTCAAAATTGAAGGTAATCCAAGACTTGTAAGAGCATGTTCAACAAAAGTTGTTGCAGGACAAAATTATTTAACACATGATCCTGAGATACAGGCAATAAGAAGAACTGTTATAGAGTTAATTCTTTCCAATCATCCACAGGAATGTCTTTCTTGCGCAAGAAATCAGGCTTGCGAGCTCCAGAAACTTGCTGCTGAATTCAGCATAAGGGATATTCCTTATGACATGAATATAGAAAACCTTCCTAAAGACACATCAACTGAAGCTGTTATTCTTGACCCTTCAAAGTGTGTGGCATGCGGAAGATGCGCTCTTGTTTGCCAGAATCTTCAGGATGTATGGGCGCTTGAATTCCTTGGCAGGGGAGAAAAAACGCGAATGGCTCCTTCTGCTGATGTTCTTCTTGATGAAAGCCCATGTATTAAGTGCGGACAATGTTCTGCGCACTGCCCTGTAGGCGCAATATATGAGAAAGATGATACAAAACAATTTCTGGATGCAATTCTTAACAAGGATCTCCATGTTTCTGTTCAGATAGCGCCAGCTGTAAGAGTAGCTCTTGGCGAGGCATTTGGTATGAACGCAGGTGAAATTGTAACTGGAAAAATATACGCAGCATTAAGAAAGCTTGGTGTAAATTCTGTTTTTGATACAAACTTTTCCGCAGACCTTACAATTATGGAAGAGGGAAGCGAATTTGTAGAAAGATTTGTAAATAAAAAAGGCGATTTGCCACAACTTACATCATGTTGTCCTGCATGGACAGATTATATGGAAAAATATTATCCAGATATGATTCCTCATTTTTCTACTGCAAAATCACCAATGATGATGCAGGGGGCAATGACAAAAACATATTTTGCACAGCAAAAAAATCTTGATCCAAAGAAAATATACTCTGTTGCAATAATGCCTTGTACAGCTAAAAAATATGAGATCAGAAGAAGTGATGATATGAATTCTTCGGGATGTCCTGATGTTGATCTTGTTCTTACAACAAGAGAACTTGGAAGGCTTATAAAAATGTCAGGTATTGACTTTGTAAATCTTCAGGATGAAAAAGCAGACAGCCCAATTGGCCTCTATTCAGGCGCAGGTACAATATTTGGAGTTACAGGCGGCGTAATGGAAGCAGCATTAAGAACTGCATATAAGCTTGTAACAAAGGAAGACCTTCAAAAAGTTGAAATAGCTCCTGTGCGTGGTATGGATGGAGTTAAAAAAGGTGTTATTGATATGAAAGGAACACCTGTAAAAGTTGCTGTTGCGCATGGAATGGTTAATGTAAAGAGTATTCTCGAAGAAATAAGAGCAGCAAAAAAAGCAGGATCACCAATGCCTTATGACTTTATTGAAGTTATGGCTTGCCGTGGCGGATGTATTGCGGGCGGAGGACAGCCTTATGAAACAGATGATAACTTAAGAGCTGCCAGAACTGTTGGTATTTATAAAGATGATGAAAAATCAGCAGCCAGATGCTCTCATCAGAACCCTGAAATTATTCATATCTATGAAAAATTTCTTGACAACAAACCGTGTGGCGATAAGGCTCATAAGTATTTGCATACGCATTATAAATCAAGACCGCTTTATAAAAAATAATTAGTTATCAACGACTTTTGTCGGGGTAATCCTTGCAGGGGAGGGGCTGTTCCAAAAGGACAGCCCCTTTTTTTACAGGAAGTTTGTTCCACATCAGTAAAGATTGATACGCTGGTCTGATATGACCAACGTATTCTGGATAGTATGTTGTATTGACATATTTTTCTGTTATATATAGTGTATTGAAATAATAATTTTTGGAGAAAATCAATGAAGAAATTTTTTGTACTTTTTCTTGCTCTTAGCCTGTTCGGTGGCGTTGCTTTTGGTCTATCTGGGTGGGATAATATTGATGTTACTGTTGGTTTAGAATTTGCTATCATGGAATTAAATGGCGAGGGTGATGCGTTAGATACAGCCATCCTTAGGCCGATGTTCATAATGAAAGAAGCCTTTGGCAACTTTGAACTTTATATGGAAATGGGTGCGCCCTTCTGGGTCCAGCCCGAGGTTTGGCTTGGTGTTGACCTTAGCTTTTGGGGAATATACAACCTGGATCTTACACCAGAAGGCACTCTTGGTCTTATCCTTGGAGGCGAGATGTTTGCGCCTGTCAGTCCTGCAAGACCGGCATATACTACCATCAATGCATTGGCATACCCGACGTGGCCAACAGAAGTGAGTGTCTGGTTGATACCGGGAGTTAAATACACCCACTTGCTTAATGGGATCTCTTTTTTTGGGCAGGTTAATCTTCCATTAATATTAACCTACTTTGGTGATGCTCTTGATTGGATAGGTCTTGACTTTATCCTTGGTTTGAACATGGACAATGGTTTTGGAATTACGCTTGAAGTAGGGAATTGGCTAAAAACCCCATGGGAAGAAGCAGAATTCTTTGATTTTGTTACCATAATTCCTTTTTTCGAAACCGGCCCATTATATGCAGAACTTGAGATTGGTATACCAACCTTTGAAAATGGCATGGATAACTTTGGTTTGTTTCTCAAGCCCGAAGTTAGATACATGGTTATGAATAATCTACAGGCTTTCGTTTATCTTCCTATCTTTGGTCTTGGTTCAGAAGGAGATGTAACCGTTGGCTTAGGCGCTGGAGTAAAATTTAGTTTCTAGTTTTTGTAATTTTGTAAAAAAAAGGGCTGTTCTTTTGGAACAGCCCTTTTTTTTAAGGAAGAGTAACTGGGGCTATTATGCACCCCCAGCGCTTTGTATGAGGCTTTATGTAACCTCTTGCCCTGTAAGGCAAAGTATCCTTTCTGCAATAATAGTAAGATGGGTATTTATTCTTGCATAATTGGTAATTACATCAAGATGTATAGATGATGAATCTATCGATACCTTAATACCTTGATGAAGCCTGTCAACATGCAAGAGCTGGTATTTTCTCTCTCCAATATCTGAGTAGATGCGTTTCATTTCTTTTGCAATTAAAGCATCTTCGCTTGCGAAAGCTTCAACCACTCTATTGAGATTATCCATTACTTTTTTATGAAGCTCTGCGAGTTCGTTACTCCCCTGCTCTGAAAATGACAAGCTGTTGTCTACCATCTTTTTTACCAAAAGCATAAGGCCTTCATCTATAACATCTCCAATGGATTCAAGTTCATTTTGTATATATAGATAGTTCAATGTCCTCTTGCTTTCTTCATCACCTTGTTCTTTGTTGGATATTTTTGCGAGAAACGGAATTATAGCTCTATGAAGAATACCTATTTTTAAATCTGCTTTGGAAATTTCATTTATTAGTTTCATATCCTTGTTTTTAAATGCCATATCAACTTTTTCAAACATCTCTTTTACAAGATCAGCAGTAATAAGGATCTCTTTCTTGGCCATATCAGTAGCTATTTCAACATTTGCATCCACAAGTTGATCCTGTAAATATGTTGGACCAAAAGGTTTTTCCTCTCCGCTTTCTTTAATTATAAAACGAACAAACTTTAACATAGGGGTAATAAACCAAATCTTTATAAGTCCCAGAAAAAAGTGGTAAAGAAGTAGAAAAACAGGTAACTGCCAAATATGGGGAACCATTTTTGCATAATTTGCAAAAAGAGTTTCTCTTAGCGGCCACACAAAACATGTAAAAACAGCTACTCCAGCAGCGCTGAATAATGTATTCATAACAGCAACACGTTTGCCATCTCTATTTGCAGCAAGGGATGCTAAAATCGCTGTGATTGATGTTCCAATATGAGCACCGCACGCCAGAAAAACTGCTCCTTCCAAACCTATAAGCCCTTCTACAAACATCGTATAAAATATCGCAATTGATGCAGAAGATGATTGAATAATCATTGTAAAAACCATTCCGAGCAGGATAAGTGCAAGCGGAAAGCTTATTGTTCTGAATAAGTGCATGAAGAAATCTCTTATTTCTTCATTACCCCTGAAGACGCCACCCATAAGTCTAAGACCAACGAACAACACGCCAAAGCCAATCAAAAATTCGCCAATATTTTGCATTTTAATATCTTTGGTTGAAAGTTTAATCAAAACGCCTATAAATGCCATAACCATAAAAAGAGCGCTTATTGGAAAATTACCAAGCGCTACCAAAAATTGAGTACCGAGAGTACCCACATGAGCTCCAAGCATAACGGCCATACCTTGAAATAAGCTCATCATACCTGCGCTTACCAATCCTACAACCATTACTGTTGTAGCGCTTGAAGATTGGATAACAAGAGTGGCACCCATACCCAAGCCAAAGCCCGCAATGCGGTTATTGCCTATTTTGTCAAACATCTTGCGGGTTTTCTGGGTAGCATTTTTCTTTACGCTATCGCCAAACATAATAATACCAACCAAAAATATCCCCGCGCCTATAAGTAAATCCAGTATAGAAAAAAATGTGTTCACAAATATTCTCCTTAATTAAATTTTGTAAAATATTATATACCAGGTAAAAACAATGTTTTTCTGCCTACCAAATTCCCCCTTTATGTTTTGCCGGTTTGGCACTAGCGGAAAACAAAGGTGGAAAACTTCTATTTTTAAAGAAGCTCCCCACCCTAAAACTTAAAAGCTGTTATTTAGCCAACCGGATAAAATTGTAATGTTGAATGTTAAATGTTGAATGTTAAAATATTATGCAAAAAGTAGGAAAAAAGTCAATGCCTTTTGTTAGAGGATAAGTAAAATTTTAGCGTAGAACAAAAAAACGGGTTTTTTGGGTAGCATTTTTCTTTACGCTATCACCAAGCATAATAATACCAACCAAAAATATCCCCGCGCCTATAAGTAAATCCAGTATAGAAAAAATGTGTTCACAAATATTCTTCTGTTATCCAATAATATTATTTAAAAGGGCTTTATCAAAAGCCATAAATGCCATTGCCATAAGTCCAGCTGTAACAAATGCTATAGGGGCACCTTTAAATGGTTTAGGAACAAGCTCTGTATCAAGTCTTTCTCTTATTGTTGATATTATAAAAATAGCTAAAAGAAAACCGAGTCCTGCTGCCAAGCCCGCGGTAAAGCTTTCAAGAGCATTATAATTTGCTCTAACCGCAATTACAGCTATACCAAGAATTGCACAATTTGTTGTCATCAAAGGGAGAAAAAGTCCAAGCGCTTTGTAAAGAGGAGGTGCAAATTTTTGCATGACCATCTCTACAAGCTGTACAAGAGAAGCGACAACAAGAATAAAAGCTACTGTTTGCAGAAAAGTAACATTTAATGGAACAAGAATATAGGCCTGTATAGCCCATGTAACAAGAGTTGCCATAGTTGCTACAAATGTAACTGCAAATCCCATCCCTACGGCAGATTCAACATTTTTGGATACACCTATAAAAGGGCACATCCCAAGAAACTGTGTTAAAACTAAATTACTTATAAGTATATAAGTAATTATGATCGTAACATAAGTCATTCTATTTCTCCTATTTTTTGTTATAAGCACAATTACACTTTGCCGGTTTGGCACTAGCGCAAAAAAAAAGTAGAGAACTTCTATCAATAAAAAAGCTCTCCACCCTAAAGCTCAAAACTTGAAAGCAGTTGCCTGCCCAACCGGATAAAATTACAATATTAAATGTTAAGAATATTATGCATTTAGTAAGAAAAAAGTCAATATTTTTTGGAACAGGACAAGCAAAATTTTAGCTTAGAACAAAAAAACTACTATAATTCTCTCGGCAGATCCTGGTTATTCCTAATCTTAGCCATAATTGGCACGATTTTTGCCCCGTGCTGCCTATGACTCTGCGCCTTGACAAATGTTTGCCACTTGTTTAGCGTAAAAACAAAAAAACGGAGAGCTTTTTGAACCAAATCAGCAATAAAATTGAATTTTTACTTAATGAAATATATGCTAAATACCATAAACCAGAATATATAAATCCAGATCCTCTTGTTTTTGTAAAAAAGTACAACAAATTAAAAGACCGGGAAATAGCAGGACTTATTGCATCTTCGCTTGCTCTGGGGCAAGTAAACCTTATTATGAATGCAGTAGATAAAGTGTTGTCAAAGTTTAATTCGCTTTTTAGTGAAGTAAAATCTTTGAAACATAAAGATTTTGAAAATATTTTTGATGGATTTAGTTATCGCTTTTTTAAAACTTCCCACATTGCAGGATTTCTTTCTGGCATAAATTTTATAATCAATAAGTATGGCTCTGTGGGAGATTGCTTTAGAAAAAAATATAAAATAGAAGATTCTTATATCAATGCCATACATTCTTTTAACAGGGAATTTCTGGAAAACTGCCAGTCGAACCCCGGAATATTGATTACAGAATCATGGAAGGGGAGCCCGTTTAAGCGCTTTAATCTATTCTTGCGATGGATGGTAAGGTGTGATGAAATAGACCCCGGTGGATGGGATTTTATAGATAAAAGTAATCTGATTGTTCCGCTCGATACTCACATGATACAAATAGGAAAATATCTTGGTTTTTCTGAAAGGACTTCTTCTTCGCTCAAAAAAGCAATTGAAATAACAGAAGGTTTTGGAAAATATGATAAATCCGACCCTGTAAGGTTTGATTTTAGCCTTACAAGACTTGGAATTCATCCAGATTTAACAATGGAAACTTTAAAAACCCTGATGGGAAATAAATGAAAAGGGGTTTTTGGAGAAAATCGTTCTTTCTATTTTATAGTTTATAGTGCATAATTAATTGAAGGGGTATTAAATGAAAAAATATACTTGTGATGCTTGTGGCTATATTTATGATCCAGAAACAGGTGATTCTGACAATAATATAGCGGCTGGAATACCTTTTGAAAAACTGCCACAGGATTGGGTCTGCCCTCTTTGCAGCGCGACAAAAGATATGTTTTCACCAGATTAAGCCTATTGAATAGTAAAATTGGTATGTAGCAACATACCAATTTTAATTTTTATAAATAACACTGCCAGGAGGTACAGAAGTGGTAACCCATGTATTTCCTCCTATTATAGAGCCTTTTCCTATAACAGTTTTTCCCCCAAGAATTGTAGCATTTGCATAAATAATTACATCATCTTCGATATCTGGATGCCTTTTTTCTCCAACTCTGGGTTTCCCTTCTTTATCAAAAGGAGATAAAGCCCCAAGAGTCACCCCCTGATATAGTTTTACCTTTTTTCCTATTGTGGTTGTTTCTCCAATAACAACCCCTGTGCCATGGTCAATAAAAAAACTTTCTCCGATTTTTGCGCCAGGATGAATATCAATCCCTGTTTTTGAGTGCGCTCTTTCAGACATGATCCGGGGGATTATTGGAACACCGCTTTTATAAAGTTCATGCGCTATTCTATGGGTTGCAATTGCTTCAATATATGGATAGCTTAAGACTATTTCATCTAGCGATGTTGCTGCAGGGTCACCATCTTTTGCAGCCCTTATATCTGTAATAAGGGCTTTTCTTACCTCAGGCAAGGCTTTTATAAGATCAGAAAGAGCTTTTCCTGCCCGTTGTTCACAGTCGCAATCCTGACACTTTTTATCATCACACATAAAATTAAAGCTATCTTTTAAATGTTTAATAAATCTATAACTTACATAACGGAGTTGTTCGCTAATATGCTGATTTATATTTTCAAGCGTAATATTATCTTCGCTAAAGCAACCTGGAAAAAGAACAGAAAGCAGGGTATCAAGTATGTCATAAACCCCCTCTCTTCCTGATCGTCCAAGCTCCTCGCCAACTGTTACGTGATAATCTTCTTTAATGCTTTTTTCAAGCATATTTGATATTTCCGGAATTGTTTCACTCAAAAGATGTTTGATACTCATGGTTTCAAGATAGTAAAATAATTTGTAAAATTCAATATTTTTATTTAAAAAAGGGGGCATGTTGTTTCGGAGAAATCTGGCAGGGAATAAAAAAGGCTGCCCAGCAAACCACTGAGCAGCCTTTTGATTTTATAAGGTTCTTAAAACCTTAACTTTTATTAAAGACCCCAGTAGTTTTTAAGCATTGGAGCAATTACAAGAGATACTACTGCCATAAGCTTTATCAGGATATTGAGAGAAGGACCGGAAGTATCTTTGAACGGGTCACCTACTGTATCGCCTACAACTGCAGCTTTATGAGCCTCTGTGCCTTTGCCGCCATCAGCTTCAATCATTTTTTTCGCATTATCCCATGCGCCGCCAGTGTTTGACATAAAAATTGCAAGAACAACTCCGGATGCTGTAACACCAACAAGCAGACCAGCAAGCATTTCTACGCCGCCGAGAAACCCTACAAGAATAGGTGTAATAACTGTAATAATACCGGGAAGCATCATTTTCTTTAATGCTGCTGTTGTGCTTATATCAACACATCTTTTATAGTCAGGAATCTCTTTATCCTGTAAGATGCCTGGTTTTTCCCTGAACTGTCTTCTAACTTCTTCGATCATTGCAAAAGCTGCTTTTCCTACTGCTGTCATTGAAAGAGCAGAAAAGAGGAAAGGAAATACTGCTCCAAGCAAAATACCTGAGATAACAAGAGCGCTAGTAAGGTCAATAATATCTAATCCAATTGTTTGTTTAAAAGCTGTAAAAAGGATAATAGCTGTAAGCGCTGCAGAACCAATTGCAAACCCTTTTCCAATAGCTGCTGTTGTATTTCCTACTGCATCGAGTTTATCAGTAATAACTCTTACTTCATGAGGAAATCCTGCCATTTCTGCCATACCGCCTGCATTATCTGCAACCGGACCATAAGCATCAACCGCAAGCTGTATACCAAGTGTAAGAAGCATTCCAAGTCCTGCCATACCAATGCCATAAAGCCCTGCTATAAGATAACTTGAAAAAAGCGCTCCGGTAATAAGAACAACTGCCGGAAAGCATGAAAGCATTCCTAC
>WQZP01000046.1 GCA_009780675.1 Spirochaetaceae bacterium
AGAAGCCAGCAGGAACTCTGGCGCGGAATCCAGTACCGAAACTATTTTGCGGCAAAATTCTTCTGTTCAAAAAGATAACAGGCCAGAGCAAGCCGGAGAGAGAGAAAAATTAAAACAGGAAAAAAGAGAAAAAAGAAAGCTGGAAAAGCGGGCAGAAGAAATTATGTCTCTTGTTGATGATCTTGAACAAAAGGCAAAACATATTGAAGAGATGATGGGGAAAGTGGAGTTTTATTCAGATGGGCAAAAAATCAAAGAGCTTAAAGAAAGCTTGCAGCAAAACAGAGCCAGCCAGGCAGAACTCCTTAATGAATGGGAAAATGTCGAGGCAACCATAAAAGCTCTGTGAGATTATCAGAATATATGTTTTTTGCATTAGTATTATAAAATATTGTATATATATGGCTTTTTAAAGATAAAATGTTGTCAAAATAAGACCAAAATTATAATATGCTTAGGTTTTGCATAATCAAATTAAGATAATTTTAACAATATAAGAGGTACTTTTCATGAGTATTAGAAAATTTAAAAAAGTAATGTCTGCAAACAGAAGCGAAATAGCAACAAGAATTTTTCGCGCCTGTATGGAGCTGGGAATAAAAACTGTAGCTGTTTATTCCAATGACGACCGATTGTCTCTTCACAGAACAAAAGCCGATGAAGCCTACCTTATTGGGAAAGGGAAAGGGCCTATTGAGGCATATCTTGGAATAGATGAAATTATAGATCTTGCATTAAAGAAAGAGGTTGATGCGATACATCCTGGTTATGGATTTTTATCCGAAAACCCTGAATTTTCAGCAGCATGCGAAAAAGCAGGTATTGCTTTTATAGGACCTACTTCAGAGCAGCAGAAAGCGCTTGGAGATAAAGTATCTGGCCGTCATGCGGCAATTGCTGTAGGAGTGCCTGTTGTGCCGGGAACTGAAAATCCTATTGAGCATGATGAAGAAGCATTAAAATTTGCAAAAGAGCACAGTTATCCAATAATAATAAAAGCAGCAGCAGGTGGTGGCGGAAGGGGAATGAGAGTTGCTCATACCCGGGAGCAGCTTATCGAAGGACTTTCCAGCGCAAGGAGCGAAGCAAAAGCATCTTTTGGAAACCCGACTGTTTTTCTTGAAAGATATCTTATTAAACCAAAACATATTGAAATACAGGTGATGGGAGATAACTATGGAAACATAGTCCATTTTTTTGAAAGAGACTGTTCAATACAAAGAAGGCATCAGAAAGTTGTGGAATTTGCCCCTTCTCTTGCGCTAACAGAAGAAATGAGGCAACAGCTTTGCGGCGATGCAATTAAGCTAACGAAGCAGTTCAACTATAGAAATGCAGGAACTGTTGAGTTTTTGCTTGATCAGGAAGGAAAATACTATTTTATAGAAATGAATCCGCGTCTTCAGGTTGAACATACAGTAACAGAACTTATAACAGGAAGAGACCTTGTTCAGACACAGATAAGAATAGCGGAAGGATATAAATTAAGCGATCCCGAAATAGGGATAACCGACCAGAGCGTAATCAAAAGAAATGGATATGCAATCCAGTGTCGAATAACAACAGAAGATGCTGAAAATGGTTTTGCTCCTGATGTTGGCACTATTAAAACATACAGATCTCCTGCTGGATTCGGAGTAAGGCTTGATGCTGGAAATGCGTTTACCGGAGCCAGAATCACATCTTCTTATGACTCTCTTCTTGTTAAGCTTTGCGGCTGGGGTCTTACATATGAAAAAGCAGTAGCAGTTGTAAAAAGGGCTCTTGCTGAGTTCAGGATAAGGGGAGTAAAAACAATTATCCCATTTCTTGAAAATGTTGTGAAAGACCCAATTTTCCTTAATGGTAACTGCGATACATCTTTTATAGATTCAAACCCAAATCTTGTAATAGGGGAAAAGAAAAAAGACAGAGCAACAAAACTGCTTAATTATCTTGGTGAGATAACAGTAAATGGACAGGGAACTGTTAAAAAAATGAGCTCAAAACCTGAGTTTAAAGAAGCGCCAATTCCTGAGATCCATGGTAAGGAGCCAAAGCCTGCGGGAAGCAGAGACCTCTATAAAAAACTTGGAACACAAAAGTTTATGGAGTGGGTGCTCGCGGAAAAGAAACTTCTTGTTACAGATACAACAATGAGAGATGCGCATCAGTCTTTGCTCGCGACAAGAGTAAGAACGCATGACTTATTAAAAATAGCAGAACCTATGTCTTATCTTGCAACAGAACTTTTTTCTCTTGAAATGTGGGGAGGAGCTACGTTTGATGTTGCATTAAGATTTCTTAAAGAATCACCATGGGAGAGATTGCATCTTTTAAGGGAAAAAATTCCAAACATATTGTTTCAGATGCTTTTAAGAGGCTCCAATGCAGTAGGATATACAAACTACCCGGATAATGTTGTAGATAGATTTGTAAAAGAATCTGCTGATTCCGGAATAGATGTTTTTAGGGTTTTTGATGCTCTTAACTGGACAAAAGGGCTCGCTGTTACAGTGGAAGCTGTAAGAAAATATGACAAGATATGTGAGGCAACTTTCTGTTATACCGGAGATATTACAGATCCAAAGAAAGATAAATATCCTCTTGATTATTATGTAAAGCTTGGAAAAGAACTTGAAAAAATGGGCGCGCATATTTTAGGCATAAAAGATATGGCAGGACTTTTAAAACCAATGGCTGCGACAAAACTTATTAAAGCTCTTAAAGACGAAGTAGGCATTCCTGTACACCTTCATACGCACGATACTTCCAGTAACGGAGGCGCAACACTGCTTAGGGCTGCGGAAGCTGGCGTTGATATTGTAGATGCTTCGGTTGCATCAATGTCTGGGCTTACCGGACAACCTAACCTTAATGCTCTTTGCGCAGCTCTTGAAGGTTCCGAGAGAGATCCTAAAATCAATATTTCATCCTTTAATACTATTTCAAATTACTGGGAAACAGTCAGAACTTATTACTTTCCGTTTGAGTCTGGTCTTAAAAGCGGAACAGCAGAAGTTTATTATCATGAAATACCAGGTGGTCAATATTCCAATTTTAGGCCAATGGTCGAAGGGCTTGGTCTGGGACATAGATGGGAAGAATGTAAAAAAATGTATTACGATGTTAATATGCTTTTTGGCGATGTAATAAAGGTAACGCCATCTTCCAAAATAGTTGCAGATATGGCAATGTTCCTTGTTAAGAATAATATAAAAGCAGATGAAGTTATCCAGAAAGCTCCTGACCTTACATTTCCACAATCTGTCATTGACTTTTTTAAGGGAATGATTGGACAGCCGTATCAAGGATTTCCAAAAGACCTTCAAAAAGCAATACTAAAAGGCGAAGAGCCTATAACCTGCAGACCTGGAGAGCTTCTTGAGCCTACTAATTTCGAGGTGGAGAGAAAAAACCTTGAAGAAACTGTAGGGCACCCTGTAAATGATAAAGACCTTATGTCATATCTTTTATATCCTCATGTTTATGTTGACTATGCCAGACATATTGAAAAAAATGGAGATACATCGGTAATTCCAACACCAACATTTTTCTATGGACTTGAGTCTGGCGAAGAAATTTCTGTTGATATAGATGAAGGAAAGACGCTTATAGTGAAGCTTAATGCAGTAGGAAGTTCCCATGCTGATGCTTCAAGGCATTTGTACTTTGAACTTAATGGTCTTGCAAGAACTGTTTCTGTTAAAGATAAATCTCTTGAAACCAGTGTTGTTACACGGTCTAAAGCTGATAAATTTAATAAGCATCATATTGGTGCGCCAATGCCAGGAAAAGTTTTTAAAATTCTTGTTAAAGTTGGCGATACTGTAGAAGAAGGCGATGTTGTTGCTGTTACAGAAGCAATGAAGATGGAAACAAATATAAAAGCACCTGTGCCTGGCAAAGTAATAGATATTCTTTGTGAGCTGGGAGATATAATAGAAAAAGAAGATCTTCTTATAGTTCTTGAATAAATTAAATAATTTTACACTGCTTTAACTCTTGTTAGGGCAGTGTTTTAATTTAGGTATATATAATACAGTTTTTTCTTCTTTATAGTTGCAGTTATTTTCTGCTATCAAACACGTTCATAAAAACAACAATTAAAGGGAAAAATAATGAAAGATAAAATATTTTATAACAATGAAGGCGCAAGACTTTCTGCAATGGGAAAGTATGGTGAAGCAGAAAAAAAATTTAAACTAGCGCTTGAACTTGAGCCAGATGACTACTTTATTTTATACAATATTGGTTTTGTGCTTTTAAAAAAAGGGGACAAAAAAGAATTTATAAAATGGTTTGACCTTGCCCTTGATAATACAAGCGCTAACTTAAAAGGAACCCTTGCTCGTGATTGCGGGCTTGCCTGTTTTGAAGCAACGCTTTATGAAGAGGCTGAAAAATATTATGATATTGCATTTTCCTTTGGTGAATCCTCTGCTGAGTATTGGAACAGGGTAGGGGTTCTCTCTTTTGTAACAAAAAAATATGAAAAAGCAAAAGAGTGTTTTGAGAAAGCAATATCCCTTGAGGCAGACCATGCAGACGCATTATATAACCTTGCAGATACCTATGATGAACTTGGCATGCCGGAAAAAGCAGCAGAGGCAAGGGCTGAATATTCCGGGCTATAAATTTTATTTGAGCTGAGGGATTTGTTATTTGCCATAAAACTCTTCTATGCAATGTTCTTCTATAACCCTCATTGTCTTCCATTTGCCAATAAGAAAACGAAAAAGAAAGTTAAGGCCAAGAATACATAGATATATTGTCGCAACTGTCCATGCTGCATAAACCCCTTTATTAAAATGAAATATTATAAAATAAGAGGGGAGTATGAATGTCAAACTCGATATGATAAAAACACTTGTCATTACATATTTTGTATCACCTGCCCCTTTTAAGGCAGATGAAAAAAGAATATTGAATGAATCAAACATTGTATATATTGCGACAAATTTAAGAAGAGTTCTGCACAGAGCCCATATTTCTTCGTTTGAAAAAGGATCTGCAGATGCCATAAAAGGGAAAATAAAAAAATTTGGTATCGTAAAAAAGAGAACCGCAATTATTGTCATATAAACAAAAGAAATATGAAACCCATTCCAGACACATCTTATGGATGCTGCTGGAACTTCTCTCCCCTGGTTTTGTCCTACAAGAATGGATATTGCAATACCAAGTCCCATCATTGGCATAAATGTTATGGTATTTATTGTAAATGCTATATTGGAAGCAGCTAACACTTCTGTGCCAAGAGAGCCAAGAAACAGGAGAAATACTGTGAAAGCAGCAACATCAAGGAAGAACTGAGCGCCGCTTGGTACGCCAAACCGTATCAGTCTTGAAAAAAGTTTTCTATCAAATCTGAATCCGGATATTACCTTATATTCATCGTTATTTTTTTTATTGAATATCAGAATTATATAAAGTATTACTGATACTACAGGAGATAGCGCTGTTACTATAGCTGCGCCTGCGATACCCATCTCTGGGAATCCGAATTTGCCGAATATCAATGGATAAGAAAAAATAATATTAAACGAAGTTGTTACAAGGTTTACCCACATTATAGCCCATGTTTTGCCAAGACCTGCCTTAAATCCGGCAAGAGCATTTGCCAGAATTGCGGGAAATGCCCCATAGCATAATATCGTGAAATAGGTTACTTCAAGTTTTTGTATTTCAGGGGCATGATTTGCAAGTTCGAATATAAATGGAGCAACTGGAATCAATAAAAAAACAACAGCGCCTCCGATCATGGAAAGATATATCCCCTGCCATATTGAAGGTCCAATTTTGTGTGGGTATCCTGCCCCTTTATATTGCGCCACAAATGTACTTACATATCCAGCTGATCCTATAAAAAAACTCATTAGAGTTAAGTTAAGTATGCCTGCCGGCATTGCTGCTGCAATTGCTTCTGTTGAATACCACGAGAGAAACATTCTGTCAATAAAAGTTTGGAACGACCAACTTCCAGTGCTGATTATTAGGGGGATTGATATTGCAAGTATTTCCCTGTACCCATTATGCTCTCTCCAGCGCTTTGTAACAGGGGTAAATAAATTTTTCATAATTTAGATATCGCCTAATTTTTAGGGGCGCCCTTTTTATCTTTGATATTCTTTCCGATAGGGGAATCTTTTTTGTCTGTAGCAGCAATATGATTAAGAACCCATTTTTTGAGAAAAAGAGCAAAGTCAAGTGGAACGCAATCACCTGCATCAAATTTTTTTATCTGCTTTTGCACTTCTGTCACAAAGTCATCGCACTCTGCCTTGAGGGTAGCATATTTTGGGTTTTTTGTTTTTTGCATAAATTCTTCTTCAGAAACAAGGTGAATTTTTGCGTAATTTTCAGCCTTCCGGATAGTGCGTATAAAAGAAAGCATCTCTTCATCGTGTCCAGAAGAAGCGCAAGCCCGGAATAACGCATTTGTCATTTCTACCAGTTCTTGGTGCTGGCTGTCGATTAGCTTTGAGCCTGTTGAATATGTTTTCTTCCATTCAATTTCATGATTTATGGACATATAACTCTCCTCAAAATAATGGTCTAACCCCAAAAGAGTATACTGCTTTTTTTATAAAAAGAACAAGGGCGTAAGGGTAAACAAAAAATTTACTTTGCGAAAAAAAAAATATATATTATAATAATTTCTCCATGTCAGATATAAAGGAAAAAATCAATCTTCTTTCCCGCACAGAGTTGTTCAGGCCATGCGAAAGAGAAATGGTCGAGCAAATAGCTGAATTTTGCTCACTCTGCAAAGTTCCCAAAAACAAGACTATTTTTGGAACTGGGGATCCGGGAAACAGCCTTTACATTGTCAAGAGCGGAGAAATTTCTGTTATCCAACACATACAACACATGGAAAACCAGCAGGAACATGAAATTGCGCGGTACAGCAAGGGCGATTTTTTCGGCGAAGTAGATATGTTGATGAATACACAGCGCAATGCCGAAGCCCGCGCTGTTGAAGACTCCGAGATCCTCCGCTTCCCGAGAGAGGATAAGACCCTGCAGGATTTTCTTTTGGCATCTCCGCCCACTGGAGCAGAACTTCTGCGCCTTTTTATGCAGGCTGCTGCTGCAAGAATACGTCGTGCTAATGCGCTTCTCAAGGATAACTCCCCCTGGGTACAGGAAATGCGCGCTCAGGTGTATGGCGACAAACTCACAGGGCTTTATAACAAAACTTTTTTGGAGGAGCAGCTCCCTTCCTATCTGGGCAATCCGTCTGAGCCTGTCAGTCTTCTTTCAATGAAAGCAGATAATTTTAAACTCATCAACGATACCTTTGGGCACGAGGCTGGTGATCAGGCTCTTGTAGCCGTAGGAGCAGCTCTTTCAAAACACGTTCTGGCTCCAGCTGTTGTTGTCCGCCTTGTGGGTAACGAAATTGCCTGTCTTTTCCCGGGAATAAGCAAAGATATGGCGCTGGAGCAGGCGCAGAACATCAGGAGCCTTTTGAACTCGCTTGACCTGTCAGCCATGACAGAAGGCAAGCCATTTAAGCTTTCTGTCAGTATAGGGATCGCGGTTTTTCCAAACCATGCAAAGACAGCCGAGAGCCTTATTGCCTGTGCCCGCGAGCTTCCGCTTATTGGAAGGGAGCGGGGAGGAAATAAAATTTTGTTTCCGGAGGACAAATAGAAAGCCATGCACAAGCTTAGCGATGCATTAAAAAATACGAAGATTTTTTCTGATCTTGAGGAAGCAGAACTTGATATCCTGACTTCCCGCATGAAGCGCGCGCAGTTTGCCATGGGAGAGACTGTGTTCCGGGAAGGCGAAGATGGCGACACTATGTATGTTATTCTTGATGGACTTATAAACATATCAGTACCGCTTGAAAATGGAGCAGCGCTTTCTCTTGCCACCATGGAAAAAGGCAATTTTTTTGGAGATATGGCAATCATCGAAAACGCGCCACGATCAGCAACCTGCAAGGTAATTGAGGACTGTGACCTTATTGCTCTCAACAGGAGTGACTTCTACGATATTATTCGTCATCATCCAGAGACAGCATTGAAAATCCTTTATCGAATGATGAATATTATGGCGGAACGGTTCAAAGCATCGGGCGCTGCTCTTTCTGAAATGGTTAGATGGGGTGAAGAGGCTCGAAAAAGGGCAATTACTGATGCATCTACAGGTATGTTCAACAGGCGCTTTTTTGATGAGTCATTTGGCACGTATGTCTCCAGAGCATTGGGGACTGCGAATCCCATGTCATTTGTCATGATAGATATGGATCACTTTGGTAAGCTCAACAAAAAATACGGAGAAGCTTTCGGGGATCAGGCTATTTTGGAAGCAGCAAAAGTCTTTAAGGAATCCTTTCGAAAAACAGATATCCTGGCGCGCTATGGTGGTGATGAGTTTTCTTTTATTCTTCCTGATACAGACTCAGCTAAAGCTAAAGAGCTCTGTGTTGCTATGGTGGAACGCCTCCGCAAAGTGCGTTTCCCCAATCACCCGGAAGTTGCTGTAACGTTGAGCATAGGCATTGCAGCTGTGCCGGAAAATGCAGACACTCCGATAACCCTTAAAGAAGCAGCGGACAAAGCTGTGTATGCGTCGAAGGAAAAAGGGAGGGATGCAATCACCATCGCGCCTGTCCAGCTTCAGAAAGTAAAACCGCAGACAGAATTAAAAACCGAGATCTCAACCATTCTTGAGAAAAACCATATTGTGAAAAATATCTCCAAAGAAATATTTGAAAAACAATCTTTTCTTCTTTTGGGCCACAAAGAGCCGGACGCAGATTGCATAGCCTCGCTTGTTGCTTTTGCGCTTATCTTGTCCAAATTTAATAAAGAAGTTGCGATTTTTCTTGTGGAACCGGTTATCGAACAGCTTGAGTATCTCCTGGCGATTTGTAAATACAATTACATCAAAGTAATTAGTGATATTCATGCTGATGTTCCGAGTAACGTCTCTTCTGTAGTTGTTCTTGACACGCCCAAGCCGGAAATGATTATGACAAACGCTTCGGTAGCCAGAGTCCTGGCTGACCCATCAGTACGCAAAATCGAAATCGACCATCACATAGGCGCAGATGCTAATTACACTGGAGATCCGGGTTACAGACTTGTATCCAATGCCTCAAGCACTTGCGAAATCATCGGGTACCTCAGCCTTAAGCTCTCCCTGAATCCAGTTGCTCAAATCGATGGAGAGGAGTTTTTCTCCCGGAATCTGGCGCTTTCAATTCTGACAGGCATTGTGGGTGATTCCCAAATGGGTAGATACCTTAAAACAAAAAAGGAACGGTGGTATTACAATATTTTTAGCACGCTTTTTGACAGGCTTCTTGTGGAGAAAACAACAAGAGGAGGAAAGAATCTGCGTTCTATGGAGAATATTTTCGATGTTATCCAGAGTCTTTCCAGGCAGGAAGAAGAATGTTACCTGGCAATGAAGAAACACCTTGAAAAAGCCCCTTCGATACACAGCATTGTTCTGGGGAGCAGGGACTCAGAAGAGCTTTTCCATCACTACGGAGACGAAATCATTGTCAATGTATCGAAGGCTGTTGCAGATGAGCTTTCCGAGGCAAGCACCAAGCTTGGGCTGGTTGCCTACTACGATGCTCCGCGCCTTTCGGATCTTATCCAGTTTCGTTTGCGCAGAAGTTCCAAATATGCGAAACTTGATTTGCGCACAGTTATCACGCGGCTGGGTATTACAAGTGGCGGCGGGCATCCTGGCGCTATCGGCTTTCGTATAAAGAAAAGCGAGGTAGCGGATATTACAGCTTACAGCAAAGAATTGCTCCGGCAGATACAAGAATTGCTTATCGAAGTCGATGGAGAGCAGGCATAAAGCATTCGGGATAGCCAATGCACTTTAACTTTTTTTATAACTCCATTTTTTTTGTACTCCACATTTTAGACCATTAATAGTATAATTTGTAAATATTACATGGTCTGAAGTTGGCATTATGGTGTGAAAGAACAGTGTGCATGGCGCGCATTTTTTTCAAATATGATATATTCTTTGTGGGGGAAACAATGGAAAAGCCAGAAGTTAGCGCAAATAACGAATTTGAAAAAGCCGAAGGCGATGCTGAAAAGAACCTTCAGCATGGATTCGAGGCAGAGACGCTGGATGAAAAAAACGAAGATACGGAAAAACACCTTGTTTTTACGATTCTTGGCCGATTGTATGCACTTCCCTCACGCCTTATCAGTGAAATCGCTATACCAGATGCTGTATATCCATTACCGCTTTTGCCTGCTTATGTGCCGGGAGTTATCAACCGGTATTCGATTCCTTATGCTTTGTTTGACATTGGCTTGCTCCTGTTTAAGACCCCAAGCCCCCGCAACAAAGTCCTGGTTATGAAAGATGATATCGACCGGATTGCTTTCCTGATTGATGATGTAAACGGTATCGCAGATATTTCACAGGAAATGTTGATCACTGTAGATAAAAGCGCAGAATCTAACGATTTATCGGAAGCAATCTCAGGAGCATTTAGCTGGGAGGGCAATGATGTTTTTGTTCTTGACGTCCATTACGTCTTAGCCCGGGCCTCAGACGAAGCGGTATAGTAATGCGGGTATTTCTCTGCACTTTTGCTGGTTTTTCGGTTGCAATTCCCATGCATTCCGTATCTTCCCTGGCTCTTAGCACGGATGAGGCGGCAAAGAAAACCCACGAAAACCCAAACACTTATATTTCTCTTCCACGCCTGTTTAATCTTCCATTGGAAAATATCCGCCACAGCATTGTTTTAAAAAACACGTGCAAAAGTGATAACAATACCATAGAAAGCAAAGTCGTTCTTTTGACCACTGAGGTTGAAAGTGAAACCGAAATTCCAGATGAAAAAATATTTCCTCTGCCGAAAGTATTTGAAGGCATGAGTTTTTCCAGACTATTCAGCGGCATCCAGCTGGATCCCAGCCCATGTCTTCTATTAAATCCGGAACGGCTGCTGCAGAGTATTAATGAAAAGGAGTTCACAGTATGATTAAGACATTGATTGTGGATGACAGCTCTTTGGTCCGCAACATTATCAGAGATTTTCTTGAAAGAGACGGCTCTTTTGAAATTATTGGGGAAGCTGAAAATGGTCTTGAAGGGGTAAGTAAGGCGCAATTATTGGCCCCTGATTTGATCACCATGGATATTGAAATGCCGCTAATGAACGGATTAGATGCTATAGATGAAATTAAAAAAGTATTGTCAACCGCAATTGTTGTTATCAGTAGCCACGACACAGCAAAGATGGCCTACGATGCTACAGTCCGGGGTGCCTTTGAATTTTATTCCAAAGATATGTTCCTCTCCAGGATGACTGACCAGCAGCGGGAAAGGACAATAGGTACTCTCAAGCAAATATCAGGTATCAAAAAAAGAATTCCTGTTCAGAAAAAAGATGTATATAAAGAAAGAATAGAAATGCGCCAAATCAATGCCGTAGTTATTGCTGCTTCTACTGGCGGCCCCAATGCGCTTAACAAAATATTCTCAGCCATTCCAAAGGAGTTTCCGGTTCCAATAATACTGGTGCAGCACAATATTTCCGGCTTCGATCTGAGCTTTGTACAATGGCTTAATGGCTGTACACCACTTCAGGTAATACTTGCCAGAGAGAATACAATTCCAGTCAAGGGGAACATTTATGTTGCTCCTACAGACCGGCATCTGGTGATTGGCGAAGTTGGTCTTGCGTTTAACGACAGCGGGCCAATTAATAATCAGAAACCTGCTGCTGATATGTTGTTCAAAAGCGCAGCAGAGCTGTACGGAAAATCGTTGATATCAGTGGTGCTTACAGGCATGGGTAGTGATGGGGCTGAAGGGACACGTTATGTCAAAAATGCAGGCGGTATAACCCTGTCTCAGGACGAAGCTTCATCAATGATTTACGGTATGCCGCAGTCTGCCATTGATACCGGCTGTGTTGATATGGTCTTGTCAGTGGAGATGGTTGCTCCGCGGCTGATATTTTTAGCAAATGAGAATGGTAAAATATGATTGATGTCGGGCTGGTAACAAAAATCCCCGCAGAGGTGCTCTCAAGTCCTGCGTTATTGTTTTTATATTATCGTATCGAACAGATACTTGGTATAAAAGCAGGGGGCGAAGCCTTAATCAAACTCAATAATTACCTTGAAGAGATCTGCGGAGGTTCTTTTATTGAAAAGCCTGCAGCCTATGAAGAGCTGCTTACTTCCCGGGAAAAAATTTTTGAAATTTCAAAAATTTTGACTATTGGCGAAACTTATTTTTTCAGGGAAGGATTACATTTTGATTTGTTGCTCAAATTCTTGCCTCAATTGGCAAAATTAAACCGTCCTCTGCAAATCTGTTCTGCTGCAACCTCAATCGGCTGTGAAGCGTATAGTATAGCCATGCTGCTTGATTATCAAGTGAAAAACGGATTGCATTTTGATTTTGCGATAGATGCTTTTGATGTCAATGCCGAAGCAATTGAAGTAGCAAAGAATGCACGTTATAGTTCACATACGTTGCGTAAAGACGGATCTGATTGGAAATATATTCTTGATTTATATCTTATTCCTGAGGAAAAAGAATTCGTTGTTTCACAAGATATCTGTAAAAAAGTGCGGTTTTTCACCCATAATATTATGCGTGGTCTTGAGAAACAGTATGATGTTATTTTTTTTAGAAATTCACTTATTTATTTTTCGTCTAAAAGCCGGCTTACTGTTCTGAATAATCTCGCTGAATCTCTTTTAAGTAAAGGGCTACTTTTTCTGGGGGTTTCAGAAACATCATCTGTAAATCGTCCTCACCTTGCTCACCGGAATTTATCCAATGCATTCTACTTTGAAAAAAACAGCGACGAGATTTATTATGAAAAACCGATCGAAAAATGTCCTCAGGATATTTCATCCCGAATAGAAGATACGAAGCTCCACAACCAGGCGCTTCGACACACGGTGGAACAAGACCCTGCCCATAAGGTGAAAAAAAGCACTCCCCTTAAATCCGCAGCACTGCCAGTTGATTGCGGGGAAGTAGCTGCTATTCTCAATACAGAAGAAGGGCAACAAAACGCGGAAAAAATTCTGAGTATGCTTGCAGATTCAGCAGCAGACTCCTTGAGCGGAGCAGAGCTTGTAGCAGCAGTTATGTTTTTTTTAAACAGTCAGGATTTCAATTCAGCTGATATGATTTTGGCATACATGGAAAAACGCAATGCAGGAGCAGTAGGACACTTTTTACGAGGCGAGTATTATTATCTGTTGGGAAAAACCAAAGAAGCTGAAAAGTGTTTTGAAGATGTGGTAATTAAAGACAAGGTGTTCTGGCCTGCGTTTTACAGAATTGCAAACCTGGCTGCGGAGAAAAACAAGACAAGGTATGAATATAAAATAAAAAAAGCCATTGAGAGTATTGAGCTTTTACAAAATTGTGAGACAGGCGATAAGCCTCAGTATGAGTGTTTTATGGGAGGGTTTTCTCCCGACTACTTTCGGCGAATTCTTGAAAGAAAATTGGCCACCAAAAATTAAGGATTATGGGATTTTAAGGAGAATTGTATGAAAATAGGATTAAAGTTTACTGCTACCATGATAATTGTTAGTATGCTTGTTTTAGGTTCTGTAAGCATTACTTTGCTTATACAGGCAAGGAATTACATCATGAGATTTTCTCATGAAAGGGGAATGGCTACTGCAAGAGAATACGCGAGGTTGTTTGGAGGCTACTTTGTGTCCTACTGGTACACAGCACAGACAACCGCACGCCTTTTGGAGCAGCATGGAAGTATAGACGCAGCCGAGCGACGGTATTTTCTTAACCGGACGTTGGAGGGCATTGTTGCAGGTAACCCTACTATTTTTGCCATCTGGACCATCTGGGAGCCAGATGCTCTGGACGACAACGATGCTTTTCATTTAGCCAGGAGAACCGAAGGCACTAACAGCGCAGGGCGCTTTGCTCCCTATTGGTATCGTGTCGGAGGCCATATAAGGGTGCGGACCCTAAATGATTTTGGGTTGCCAGGGCAGGATGATGATTACTACGAAATGGCAAGGCGAAGTATGCC
>WQZP01000047.1 GCA_009780675.1 Spirochaetaceae bacterium
AAAGCGCATGCCTCTATTTTTACGACAATTTTGAGGGTGTTATGCTGAGCGGACACGCAGAAGTATCTTACGATAATGCTATTAGAGAATCATTTTGGCAAGATGATATGTATGTCTACTATCCGCAGGGTCATACTGATCCGGATTTTGCACTAATAAAATTTACTACAAAGCGTGGTAATTATTACAAAGATTTGCAGAATGAAGATTTTGAAATATGAGGAAGTATTGACGTTATCCGCTGTCTTGCGAGGGCAAGTATTGCTCATATTCTTTTATTTTATCTCTTAGCCTATTGCCTACGTTGCCACGCCCTGTATACCACACAGGGCAGTTTGCAATCTTGGAGTCTTACGGCAATGGTACAAGTTCACTATTCACTACATTGATGGTATTGTTTGTTGTAAAATTACCAGTAGGCACCCAACCCGCACTACCAAACAACTGCGCAAAAATATCAGCTCCTGCATTATTATGTCCTGTTGCCCATAGCGCCGCGCCACCACCACGGGCAGTGTTACGAAAATTTTCAGAAACAGCAGTTTCGCTGCCATTGCCATATATTGTGCCGTCATATATCCTGAAAGAACTATTGGAAATATGCACCCCACCACCTTCCTCGCCAGAGTTTCCAGATATTATGCCGCCCCTCATGGCGAAAACACCATTGTTTATATGCACTCCACCGCCTCCACCTGTAAAGAAATATACGCCACCATCCCAATCCCCGCGAGAAACATTATCTCTGGCGATATTGCCAGAGATAATACCGCCGCTCATAGTGAAGATCCCTCCGTTTACATATACCCCGGCGCCCCTAGAGGCTGAATTGCCAGATATCGTAGCACTATCGCCCATAGAGAAGTTGCCGCGTGGTCCTACATGCACTCCGCCACCACGCCCATCATCGCTACCGTGTCTAGACTGTGTACCAAGCCTACCACTAGAATTGCCGGATATCATGGAGTTGCCAAACATATTAAAAAAGGCAAATTCGCCTGATACCCTAACTAGCGGAGAATTATGAGCAGAATGCCCTACAAGTTTAAGGTCATATATTGCCACGTTTTGCCCGGCGCCTATACGTAGCAAGTTACCGGATGGAGGTACAGACATCCCCATAGAGGTGCCACCACTTAGAATCAATGCATGATCGCCACGTATGAGTACAAAAACGAGTGTAAAAGGGCCAAATGTATTCTCTGTAGAACCCGGCACCATAAAACTACTGGTTACTTCGATAATGTGGTATGTCCTGTCTGTACGGCTGCTAGCAGCTATGATTGCGGCTCTTGCAGCGTTCCACTCCTCAAGGTTGGAAACATAAAAATCAGCAGGCTCGTCATAAGCCTCACTCCGAGCATCTGCACTGCTTCTGTCGCATGCAGGAAAAGTGAAGATTAGAACAAAGATTAAAATTCTAACAACATTACGCAAAACATTTTTTTTGTTCATTATAAAACTTCCTTTTTTTACCTAAAAATCCTAAAATATTAAAAATCTCGTATCATTTCAATTTATACTAATATTTTAGGATTATCAATCCCAAAATACGAGTTTTATCGTATTCTAAAAGAATGGGTTTTAGGGAAAATTTGAAAGCAGAATTAGATTTTTCTGGAATATTAGTTAAGGAATTAGCAGCTCGTTCTGGAGTTAAGAAAAAAACCATTGACAGTTACTTGAGTAATAAGTGTTATTCTCCATCAGCCGAAGCTGCTGTCAGTATAGCAAAAGCCTTGGGAGTATCTGTTGAATTTTTAGTAACTGGGATTGAAGCGATAAAAGACATACCCCCCTTCTCTATAACAGAAGATATAAAGGAAATAGTGCTTGTGTCCAGACAGTTAAATACAAAAGACCGGAATGTGATACTTCAACTTGCCTATCTATTAAAAAACAGGTAACACACTTTAATAAAAAAATCTAAGGAAATATCAGAAATAAATACTGGCCATCATCGGCATAACAAAAAACGTTATTCGCTGCTTTATGCTGGCAAGTATTGCTCATACTCTTTTATTTTATCTCTTAGCCTACTACCTAAAAAATCTGAATATATATTAAGTTCATCATATATCATAATTGATTCATCCAAATATTTTTTTATTTTGTCTTTGTCCCAGTAATCAGGGGGCTTTTGCAAGTTTGTTATCCGATCAGCCAACTTAACACAGGCAATTTCTTTTCCCTGTTTTTTTATCCTTTTGATACTATCTTCCATTCTTTTTTCTTTATCGATTTTATCGTCTTTGGACAAAGCCAGCAGTCCGCCCAATACCTCGTCGCCAAATTCTTTTTTCAATTCCTCTTTTAATTCATTTTGTTTAGCTTCATCAGTATCTTCAATAACGTCATGCAATAATGCGCACTGGATTGCCAAATCTTCATTGCCAATTTTCTCAACAATAATCAGGCGCGCTATTTCTGCAGCTACATTGCTTACATGGACTACATAATTATATTCTTTTCCCGGGACCAAATGATTTTTATGCATATAACCAGCAAAAGCTATGGCTTTTTGATATTTTTCCTGATCCCACATAAAACCGCCCCTTTTTTAATTATACAGAATATCAAAATAATATTATTTTTCTATTATAATTTCAAATATTTTTATGGTATAATCTTGGGTGATATTAAATAAAAGGGGAAGTATGGATAGGATAAAAATAGAACATGATATGCCTTTATGGAATCTTTTTTCTATTTATAAAGGGCTGGATGATACTTCTTATGCAGAAGATAAAGAGAAAATGCTGATTGAATTTCAGCAGCTATTTGATATTGTCAAAAACACTAAATCCATTGGAACTGATGAACAGTGGATCGAGTCTGTAATAAAAAAAATTGAATATGCAGAGGCTATTTTTAAAAATTTATATTCCTATTGTTACGCAAATTACTCAACACAAACAGCAGATGCAGATATAGTTAGAGAGCTTACCAATCTTGAAAAAGAAAAGCTTAAACTATGTAAAGCGAAAACAATATTCAGAAAAAAATTTTCTCTCTCTCAATCACAAATAGATAATATTGCGAAAAAGGATTCTTTTTTAAGCAATTACACCCTTTTTCTAAGTGAAATATTAGTATTAAAAAAACATCAGCTTCCACAGGATATTGAAGCAATCGTAGAAGAATTGCTTCAGCCAGGCGCAAATTCCTGGTCACGCTTACAGGAAGCAATTTCATCTGACCTAAATGTAAAATGGGATAAAAAAAAGGGTGAGAAAAAAACAGTGACTCAGCTTAGAGCCCTTGCTTTTTCAAAAAGCAGAAAAGTAAGAAAAAAAGCTTTTAAAAAAGAGATAGCTGCATGGAAAAGTGTAGAAATTCCTCTTGCTTATGCGCTTAACGGAGTTAAAGGAACAGGGATAATTCTTAACAAACGGAGAAAATGGAACTCTGTTATTGGAAAATCTGTTTTTCAATCAAGAGTAACTGAAAATACATTAATAGCTCTTATAAGCGCTATTGAAAAATCACTTCCATCATTTCATAAATATCTTAATACCAAGGCATCTTTGCTTGGAGTCAAAAAACTTGCTTTTTATGATCTCTTTGCACCTCTGCCATTAAAAGAGAAAAAAACAAAAACAGGAAATGCAAAAGATATATCTTCATGGCCATTCCGGGAAGCAACAAATTTTATAACAGAAACATTCGGGAATTTTCATCCTGAAATGGGCGTATTTGCCGAAGAAGCATTTAATAAAAACTGGATCGATGCCACTCCCCATAAGGGCAAGGTTGGCGGAGCATATTGCATAAATTTTCCTCTTGCAAAAGAGAGCCGGATATTATGCAACTACAACAACTCGTTTTCTTCTGTTTCAACACTTGCTCATGAACTTGGGCACGCATGGCATAACGAGATTTTAAAAAACGAAAGCACAATACATCACAACTACCCCATGACCCTTGCGGAAACCGCATCGATCTTTTCCGAAATAATGGTATTTGACAAGGCAATAAAAGAAGCGCCAAGTAACGCAGAAAAATTGTTTGTAATGGAAATATTTCTTCAGGAAACTACCCAGATAATCGTAGATATTCTCTCAAGGTTTTATTTTGAAAAAGAGGTGTTTGCCAGAAGAGAAAAAGGGGATATTTCACCGCTGGAATTTTCAACTATTATGCAGGATGCGCAAAAAAGATCTTATGGGAAAGCCATAAGAAAGAAAACATATCATCAGTATATGTGGGCTGTTAAAGGGCATTATTATATCCCTTCTTTAAGTTTCTATAACTATCCGTATGCATTTGGACAACTTTTTGGAATAGCGCTTTATAAAAAATATCTTTCGGATAAAAAGAATTTTCCGGAACAGTATAATAACATACTTAAAGAGTCTGGAAGAAAAACAAGCATGGAAATTGCAAAGCAGGCAGGTTTTGATATTGAAAATGAACTATTTTGGCTTAACAGTATGGACTATATCAAAAAGATAATAGATGATTTTTCAAAAATTGTACTTACAGAGGAAAACAAAAAATGAGTATCAAAGTTGGGATTTTAAGCTCCGGAGCATGGGGTACTGCTATGGGCAAACAGATAGCGCAAAAAGGCATTGATGTCCAGATGTGGGATTTTATGGAAGATGTTGTAAATGATATAAACAAGAATCATAAAAACAGCAGATACCTTGCGAACATCACCCTTCCCAAAAAAATGACAGCTTCTACTGATATAGAAAAAGTTGTGCAGGGAAAAGATTTTATTATAATCGCAACTCCTTCTCTTTATCTTATTGATACAGTAAAAAAAATAGAAAAAACAAAAGATATACAAAATGGAGAACCAGTTATTGGGATAATTACAAAAGGTTTTTTTCCTTCGTCATCAGGGCCAAGACTTATTGTCAGCACTCTTGAAGATATTCTTCCTGATTCCTACAAGGACAGCCTTGTCTATATATCCGGGCCAAGTCATGCAGAAGAAGTTGCGACAAACAAACTTACAGGACTTATAAGCGCATGTATTAACGCTAAAAATTCAATAAAATTCAGGGAGCTTCTTTCAAGTAAATCGCTTTTTGTTTTTTCTTCGATCGATGTGGTTGGTGTTCAGACATGCGCTGCTACGAAAAACGTTATAGCAATTGCATTTGGAATGCTTGATGCCATAAAAGAAAAATCAGAAATATTTGGCGACAATACAGAATCTCTTTTGCTGGCAGCAGGGCTTAATGAAATCCAGAAAATAGGTCACGCTCTTGGCGCTACCCATCCAGAAACATTTACATCAATATCCGGGGTCGGAGACCTTGACGTTACATGCAGAAGTATTCACGGCAGGAACAGACGATTTGGCCACGATATTATTAATAAAAATATTATTGATCAGTTTTCCAGTATCGAAGATTTAATAAAAAATATAGATAAACTTGGGTATCTCCCCGAGGGAGTTGTTGCGGCAAAATATCTGAACCAGATTAAAGATTCGCACAAATTAAAACTCCCTATTTCATCTGCGGTATATAAAATATTAAACAAGGAAAAGTCTCCCCAAAGCGCACTAGCAGCCTTGATTGGCAGCCCCGCAGATATGATAAGAGAGGAACTTATTTAAGTTATAATTATTGCAAAATCAATGTTATGCGGTATTAACTCATAACACAGCGCCATGGATCACTATCGTCCAGCGCAGCGACATAGGAGAATATATGATATATGTAACCGGCGATACACACGGCGGAATAGATATTTCAAAATTAATGAGTAAATATTTTATAAGACAAGTATCATTATTGACAAAACAGGATTATTTAATAGTAGCAGGTGATTTTGGGTTTATTTGGGAAAATAAAATAAAAGATTACTGGATAAAGTGGTTTGAGGAACAACGATTTACAACACTATTTGTGGATGGGAATCATGAAAATTTTGATATAATAAACAGTTATAAAACAGAACTCTGGAATGGCGGGAAAATACATAATATAAGTAACAGTATTAAGCACTTAACAAGAGGCCAGGTATTTACAATAGACAACAAAAAAATTTTTTCTTTTGGCGGAGGGAAATCAATTGATAAAGCGCTAAGGAAAGAGGGAAAATCGTGGTGGAAAGAAGAGATGCCGTCACAGGAAGAATACCAGGAAGCTATAAATAACTTAAATACAAATGACTGGAGCGTGGATTATATTATTACACACACTGCGCCGACAAAAATAATAAATACTTTGGAAACAGAACACGAGGTATATAATAAAGAAAATGAGTTGAGCGATTTTCTGGAAGAAATAGAAAAGAAAACAAAATATAACAAATGGTTCTTTGGGCATTACCATTTGGATAAAAATATTGATGACAAATATTATGCGGTATATCAGAGTATAATAAGATTATAGCATTGAATCCCTATTTCTTCTTAAATACCCAGGATATAATAGAATAAGTTAACAGCGGAAATGTAATAATTGATAACTTGTTATACTCCAGAGCTTCCCTGAACTGCAAGTGCAAAATACTCCAGAAAGCTCTTGTTGTTCCACAACCAATACATTCTATATTAAAAATATTTTTAAAAACACAAATAGGGAATCCATACCCAAAATATTGCTTTGGAATATTATAAAAAATAAAAGTTGCCAGAAGTATAAAAAAGAGTTTTATAATTAAATTTCTTTCCTGTAAAAGGCTCAACAATTTATTTTTCACAGAACTCAAGCTTTAACTGATATAGGTTTCCCATCAACATCTTTAAAAGAACCAGTAGCAATCAGTATAATATCAATAATTGTCCAGATTCCGCAGCCACCAAGAGTTAAAATCATTAAAATACCTGTTCCTATTTTTCCTACATAAAAACGGTGAACTCCAAGAGTTCCGAGAAAAATAGCGAGCAACAAAGCAACAAGCCACTTTTTTGATACATCACCTAAAACATCTTCGGCTTTTTGCCTGACTCCGCATTTTGGACATATCTCTGCTTCTTTTTTTATAACAGAACCGCAAGAACGACAAAAAACTTCATCGCTTCCTTTTTCAAAATTACTACTCACTATTGACTCCTTTAAAATCATACAGGGAACAACCCCTATCTTGCCTTGGCAAATGCTTTGATATCCTGCATATCCTTATAAGAAAATCTTTCCCACGACATTGGAAAAATTGAATTATTATGATAAAGTGGGTCTTCGTCAATAGGATAAATGCTTTTTTTCACACTCTCCTCCCACAAGGCAGAACCAGGCACAGGAGAATATTCCGATACACTTATCCTGACATCAAAATTTTTGAGGTATCTTACAGTTTCTCTTGCTTCTTCTGCATACTGCCCCGGAAGCCCTGCAAGCATATAAATAACTACGTTATTCCCATAAAAACCATTGGACCTAAGATTTTCTATAACAGATGGAAAAGTATCTGCATTATATTTTTTCCCATTTCTACTGTGAAACCCCGGATCAGAACTTTCAAAGCCAAGTCTTATTTCTTTAAAGCCTGCTTTTTTCATCATTAAAATCGTCTCGCTATCAAGGTAGTCAATATGTAGCGCGTTTGGCAAATAAAAATTAAATTTTATATTACTGGAAATTATATGTTCGAGTAACGGCAAAAAAACCTCTTCTTTTTTAAATAATAATGCATCATCATAAAATGCAAAATTGGTTGTCCCATATTTTTTATTTAAATAAATAAGTTGGTCAAAAACTGTTTTATGGCAACCCAGAGAAAAAGGTGAAAATTTTTTAGAAGCACAGTAAGTGCATTTCATTGGACAGCCGTCATTAAGCCGCACAACTGCAGCATCTTCCCAGACAGAGTTATCCATAAGGAATTTTCCCCCTTCATGAGCACAAACAGGCAGTAAATGTTGCTTAAAAAAGTTATTCAAAAAATCCCATGCTTCGCCTTCTGCAACATAATCAGACATAACAACATTTTTGCAGTGCTGCGGCAGAAGTGTTGCATAAATACCCCCTGCAATCACAGGAACATCAGGCCAAATTTCCCTGCATATTTTTACAACCTCAGATACCCCCATATACCAATATGTCATAAATGTAGATATAAGAATAACATCTGGTTTTTTTGCTGCTATTTTAATGCGCAGCGATTCTTCGCAAATCCCATATCTTGCAAAACTTCTTTTCAAAGATGAAATATTTTCGGGAAAAGGGGGTTGCACAAATTGCCGGAAAATTTTGCCTGTGCCGTTGCTTTGTCTTAGAGGAGTTTTTATTCTGGCAATTGAGAATTCATCCTTATAATCAAGAGAATTGATAAAAGTACAATCCCAACCCCCATCCAAAAGCCATTTCCCAATCTTCAAAAGACCATAAGGTTTAAGAAAAAGATCAAAAAAAGCAAAATCATATACAGGCGGCAATATAAGCATTGCCAGAGGTTTATCAACAGCCATATTAACCTTTTAATTTAAGAAATAAGCGAAGGCTTCCCCGAAGCAAGTACGGGGCTTCCCCGAAGCAAGTGCGGGACGTTCCCGAAGGTTTATCAAAAGGCTCATTTTTGTTCCTCAAGTTTGTTCGGGCTATAGACATTAGAAGTAATTCCTGTTATATTCTTTTCATTCATTGGCGCCGTACCCAAGCGGTAAGGGAGAGGTCTGCAAAACCTTCATGCACCGGTTCAAATCCGGTCGGCGCCTTAAAATACCATACCGTATGTTTTTATGTCCGCTTCGCCATTTTTTTATACCATAAATATGCAATAATAGTTATTGCATTCATAAATTCGCCTGAACCCATCTTGTCTTCAAACTCTTTTATTGGAACCATTTTAACATCAATAAGCTCATCAGCATCCAGAGATTGTCCATCTGATTTAACAGGATTTACAGCAAAAAATGTGTAAGAAGTATTATTCATAAAAGCAGGATTAGGATTTACCACCCCAATAGGGATAAATTTTTCAGCGCTATACCCGGTTTCCTCAAGAAGCTCTCTTTTTGCAGCTTTTTCAGGCTCTTCTCCCTTATCTATAAGACCTGCTGGAAATTCCATTGTTATTGCACTGCTGCCATGCCTAAACTGCCTTACCATTAAAAAGGAATCTTCGCCATCTTTATTTTTTACAACACACACAATATTCACCCAATCAGGAGAATCAAGTTGAGTAAAAGTGTTTTCCCTGCCATCAGGCGCAGCGCTTACAACCTCACAAGCCTTAAAAATCCTAAAATCTTTTATAATTTTTCTACTTTTTTCTATCCATATAAGATTATTATCTTTATCCATAGAATTATTTTACCCTACTGTTCATGAAAATTCTATAATTATGAAGATTAATGCCTCTTTAAACCAAAATTGTTATACTTGTCCAATGTATAAACAAATGTGCTTTTCAAAGTCATTAAATTTTTATATATCAAAAAAAAAATTGATTTACCTAATAAATACAGGTACAATATAATTACTTAGTAACTTATATTTTATTAATAAAGGAGAGGTTTATGAATTTAGGAGTTTACTTGGAAAAGAAAAAAGGCCGAGCAGTTAATAAAATAGGCAAAAACAAAACAATAAGAGAATGTGTAGATATGCTTAACGAAAAAAAAGTTGGAGCATTAATTGTTACAGATGATAGCGGTAATGTAGAAGGAATAATTTCAGGAAAAGATGTTTTAATAAAAGGTCTTCCGATTCTTGATAAAAGTCTTTCTGAAATTATGACCCCAAAATCAAAAATGATAACATCTGATACTTCTGAGAACATTATTGATGTAATGAAAAAAATCAATGATAACAGGATAAGACACATGCCTGTTGTTGATAAAGGGGAAATAATAGGAATTGTATCAATTGGCGACGTAATAAAAGAGCTTCTTGATATAAATATAGCTGAAAATGAACAGCTTAAGAGATATATTCACTCACAATATTAAAACCTGATTAAACTGTTCAAAATTTCTTGATTATAATGATAATTAAAAACTGCATTGCACTTGTTGTGTAATGCAGTTTTAGTTAAACAAGCTGTATTCCGATTTTTTTCTTTTTAGTATATACTTTAGGTATGAATTTATTTTCAAATTCTACAGACAACAAAGAACTTCCTCTTGCAGCAAGAATGCGCGCCGAAACACTTGATGATTTTATAGGCCAGGAGCATCTTGTTGGCAAAGGGCGGCTTCTAAGAAGAGCAATACAGGCAGATCAGCTCACCTCTCTAATTTTTTACGGCCCCCCCGGAACAGGCAAAACAACCCTTGCCCAAATTATCGCAAAAACAACAAAAAGCACGTTTATAACGATCAACGCAGTTTTATCCGGAATAAAAGAGCTACGAGATGAAATCATAGAAGCAAAAAAACGGCTCGAACTATATGATAAAAAAACAATCCTTTTTGTAGATGAAGTCCACAGATGGAACAAAGCTCAGCAGGATGCCCTGCTCCCATGGGTTGAAAATGGAACATTTATACTGATAGGCGCCACAACAGAAAACCCTTTTTACGAAGTAAACTCTGCTCTTGTAAGCAGAAGCAGAATTTTCCAGCTTCTTCCGCTCTCAAAAGAAAATCTTTTAAAAGCAGCTGAAAGAGCTATCATAGATAAAGAAAATGGATACGGCAAATACAAAATAGTATTTGAAGAAGGGGCTCTTGAACATATTGCAGACACTGCAAATGGGGACGCGAGAAGCCTTTTCAATGCACTTCAACTTGCAATTGAAACAACGCCAGAACGATTCCCGCCAACGCAAGGTGAAACAATACATATAAGCATGGAGATTGCAGAAGAGAGCATACAACGAAAAGTTCTCCTATATGACAAAGAAGGGGATTATCATTTTGATATTATAAGCGCTTTTATAAAGTCAATAAGAGGTTCTGACCCTGATGCTGCGTTATACTGGCTGGCAAGAATGCTTGACGCAGGCGAAGACCCCAAATTTATACTTAGGCGCATGATTATTTCTGCGGCTGAGGATATAGGGCTTGCTGACCCTAACGCGCTTGTGATTGCAAATGCAACAGCTCAAACTTTTGAACGCATTGGGATGCCCGAAGGACAACTCATTCTTTCAGAAGCAGCTCTTTATCTTGCATGCACAAAAAAATCAAATTCTGTACTTGCGATTTCTGATGCGATTAAAACAATTCGGGAAGAAAAACACATGGAAGTTCCTGCTAATATAAAGGACTCTTCCAGAGATAAAGAAAGTTTTGGTCATGGCAAGAATTATTTGTATCCTCATTTGTATAAAGATCACTGGGTTGCCCAACAATATCTCCCTGATGCATTAAAGGGCAAGATTTTTTATGAGCCAGGTGATATAGGCTTTGAAGCAGAGCTCAAGAAAGATATATCCCGCAGAAGAGAAGCGCAAATAGAAGCCCAGATGGAAAGAGATAGCTCAAATCAGGAAACCCTGACCTTTACCCCTCCTGATAAAAAGAAAGATGAATGGTATAAACGGATTTCAGATAATAAAAATATAATTTTATCTGCTGTCAGGGAAAAAATTTTCTCTCAAATCAAAATAAATCGGCATGACAGGATATTAATAGCCAGCCGCGATAGGGGCCTTTTGATTTGGGAAGCGCAGCGATATGCTCCGGAAGGGGGTGTGTTTTATATCAATGATAACAAATATGATATAGACGTTATTGATAAACATTCGATATATGCTGAAAAATCAGAAAAACCAATATTAATTGACGATAATCCAGCGCACTATCTGCAGGAAGAAAAAGAATCCAGAATTTATGATATTGTTGCGGGAAGAAATTTATTTTTAAAGCAAAGCAATATCAAGAATATATCAGCGCGGCTTTTTGATATTTTGGATGCAAAAGGGCGAATTTCGTTAGCGGAAAATTTGCCATCAAAATCTTCCAGATTATCTCAATTTTTGGATCACACTGTTTTTTCTGATGAAGATCTTGATATTTTTTTAAATGCAGAAAAAACCATTTATGAAAACAGCAAATATGGGATCTTTTTAGATGTTGATGGATTGGAAAAAACGCTTCAGGATACAGGATTTAAAAAAATAATATTTAGGGAAAAAGATTGGTTTGAAGCCCGGATCATAAATAAAAATGATATTGAAAAATGGTTTGATGAATCCAAAGAAAGTTATGGCTCTATTCTCCTCTCGCTAATAGAAAGAGACTTGTATAACATAATCAAGGAACAAACATTGAAAAATCTGCCCGATAAAGAGGTAAAATGGAAAAGCACCTACCTTTTTATAGCTGCGGTTAAAGAATAGCCGAAGGCGTATCCCGTAGATTTGTGCATAGATTTATCTTTGTTCCCAAATTTGTACGGGATAAGCACAATCCACCTTCCCCTATTAGTTGACAAAAAATGTCAAATAATTCATCATTTCTATACTAAAACATGGTGGATGTAGTTCAAAGGTTAGAGCACTGGATTGTGGTTCCAGTTGTTGCGGGTTCAAGTCCCGTCATCCACCCTATTTTGTGAGCGCCCGTAGCTCAGCTGGATAGAGCGTCGGACTTCGAATCCGCAGGTCGCAGGTTCGACTCCTGCCGGGCGCAAGATAGCAGCAGGAAAAGCTATAGGGCCGCTAGCTCAGTTGGTAGAGCAGCAGACTCTTAATCTGCGGGTCGAAGGTTCGACTCCTTCGCGGCTCATTTTTTTTGATTATAGTGCCAAAACCTGTTTTCTATTGACTTGATATCTGTTAGTATGTATATAATGCGAGAGTGGTGAAACTGGCAGACACGCCAGACTTAGGATCTGGTGCCGTAAGGTGTAAGGGTTCAACTCCCTTCTCTCGCAATACTATATAAGAAAAGTGAAGGGAAAATTTAATTTTTATCTGCGGGAGTAGCTCAGTGGTAGAGCGCCACCTTGCCAAGGTGGACGTCGCGAGTTCAAGTCTCGTCTCCCGCTCTATTTTAAAAAAGCTGCCTAAAAAGGCAGCTTTTTTATTACCAGCAAAAAATTATGTTCCCTCGCTTTATGCAGTAGAGATGCTACCTTTGAAAAACATGGACACCAAGCTGTGTTCCCCTGCGCGGGGCTCAAAGTTTCTTGATTTCGTTTGGCGATAAGCCTGTGATTTCTTGTACAAATTCAGGAGTAGAACCCTTTGCTAGCAAGTTCCGCGCAATTGTTCGTTTTTCTTCTCGTCCTTTTTCCAAACCTATCTCCAACCCTTCCTCGCGACCTTTCTCCAGGCCTTCTTCTCGTCCTTCCTCGCGGGCAAAGGCTATCGCGTCATCGGTATTCCATTCAGTTAATATCATATTCAGAACCTCCGACCCATGAATTTCAAGATACTCTCTCAATATATCATGACTGTAACAATATTTTATAGCGCTTTTTATTGCTTCCTCTAAATCTCCTAACTCTTCCCAATAATAATGTATCTTGGCTATAAATAAACTGTACTCTGTTAGCTTTCTACACCGGCTTACAATATCCTTGTTTCTCCCCTCATT
>WQZP01000048.1 GCA_009780675.1 Spirochaetaceae bacterium
TATGGAGAATGGATATGAAAAGATCATTTATGCTTGGTATGTCCCTACTGATTATTTTTACACTGCTTTCTACTTGCAACAAGACAAATAACTTAGTCCTAAATAATGAATTTCCATATTTTTTAAAGTATGATGGAAATCATTTTTTAAAGCACAATGAAAACCCTGCACCTCTTGATGTTCAATATATTCGCACAACATGGTCTTCTCGTATCAACTATCCAATTATCAGAGTTATATCTTCAAGACATGAACTTGAACAATATAATAATATTTCATATGCATTTGAAAAATATTCCGCTAATTATTTCGAAGACAATTTTCTTGTAATTGTTTTATTGCAAGAGAACAGTGGTTCTGTAAGACATGAAGTAATAGAAGTTGATGCGAGTGGCAATATTGTTATTAAACGATTGCTGCCTGAAATAGGCACAACCGATATGGCAGCATGGTATATAATAATTGGACTTAATAACAATTTTAGATCGAATCAATTTCAAACAATATTCATTGATGTAAAAAATTAAGGGGCGCGATCAACAAAAGCGAGCCGAGGAGAAAATATCTACCCAACTAACACCGCTAGCCAAACTAAGACCATCTTTCAATGGATGGGAGGACTGCTGATTTTAATGGCAGGCTTGTTTTTGCTGCTCCTTTCCCATCATAATTCTAATTTTGCTATTTGGTACGCGACATATATCTTCCCCATTTTTCCGCGCACAGTGGGTTGGTTTTTTGGGTTATTCCCATTTTCTGTATTTGAGATATTGTTAATATTAATCATCCTATATCTGCTGTGGGGTTGTATATTTACCATTATTAATTTGCGCAGCATGCAGGGCCGCGTCAAGTTAATAACATGTGTTAAAATTATTTCTCTGCGTTTTTTTTATTTTTTGTCGATCCTCTTTCTGATTTTTGTATTGACAGCAGGTATCAATTATAATCGCGAGTCATATGCTGACCATATAGGCATTACTGTGCAAGATTCCTCTACCAATGAACTAATACAACTATACTTGCTGTTAATTGAGCGGGCAGAATTTTTGGCAGAACAAATTGAAATAGATGATAACGGTCATTTTGTATTGGATCGAATAGGACTATATGATCATGCTCGGCAATCAATGCGCAATCTGAATAGTTTGCATGGCGGGCTTGGCACTTATTTTCCGCGTGCAAAAGCTCCACTGCTTTCGCGTCTGGCGCTC
Source organism: Spirochaetaceae bacterium (assembly GCA_009780675.1). GTDB lineage: Bacteria > Spirochaetota > Spirochaetia > CADAEX01 > CADAEX01 > WQTU01. The sequence goes on from WQZP01000048.1 coordinate 1,215, forward strand.
TCTAATTTAAACATAAGTGGTTTTTTTTCACCCTGGACAATGGAGGCCAATTATAATGGAGATATGCCAGGCCAAAGAATTCCATTTACAATCAACCACGAGCTGGCCCATGTTGTTGGACAAATGCGCGAGGATGAAGCTAATTTTGTAGCTTATCTGGCCAGTCGCAACTCAGAGCATGTGGATTTTAAATACAGCGCAGTTTATGTAGCATTGAGTTATACGCTAAATGCTTTACGCCGCAATCTGACTCCAGAGCAGTATTCAAAACTTTTATCATTACTGCCAGCACAATTACTTCGCGATTTTATTTTTGCCACTGCATATTGGCAGGCTTTTCAGGGCCCAGTGGCTGAATTGCAATCCCGCATCAATGATGCTTATCTGCGCCTGAATCAACAAGAAGATGGAGTACAAAGTTATGGACGTATGGTTGATTTACTGCTAGCCTATTACCGGGCGCAAAATAAAATTTCTGTTTCATCAAATTTCGTTGAAAGGGAAAATATCCAAAGTATAGAGGAAGGGGGAAATTATGACCACATATAAATTTAAAAAACAATTATTTTTCTTGTTATTCATGCTGTGTTTTCTGTGCGCTTGTTTTGGGAATGCCTACCAAAAAATTACACCCGAAGCAGCATACCAAATGATGCAAACATTAAATGATTTTGTTTTATTGGATGTGCGTAGTGCTGCGGAATTTCAGGAAAAACACATTTACGGGGCAACTCTTATTCCAGTTAATGAACTTGAGAGACGCGCAGAATCAGAGTTACCAGATAAAAATCGTGTGATATTTGTTTATTGCAGAGCTGGGGTCAGATCAAGAAATGCAGCAAATATTTTGCTGGGAAAAGGCTATACGCAAGTATTTGATATTGGCGGCATTATGGACTGGCCTTATAAGACAGTCAGCAATTAACTTTTCTACAAGACGCAAGCCCACTGCCGACAGATAACGACATTGGGCTTACTTTAAGTGCAGAAATATCTTCAGGATTATTCCAGAAGAAAAACCACAAAAATTTGACTTGTAACTTCCAGCTCCCCTGTCGGCAAACTGGTGGCAGTCCGCCCCATCCCACCCATATCAGCAAGAGCTACCATTCTATTCTGAGTAATGGGGTTAAAATTATTAGCATCAAATTCCGAAATACTAAGCGGCTTTACAACTCTAAGACCTGCAAGAGAAGCGTATTGCGTTGCTTTTTCAAGCGCTCTTTGATACGCAAGCTCTCTTGATTCTGAAAATAATCCACTCCTGTCTTTAATGCTAAATACTACTTGTTGTAAAATAACTCTATCTACCGATGTGATTTCATCCAGAATATTGGGCAATTTTTCGGGTGAAGTATCAATTCCTTCTATAGATACAATCATAGTTTGCTCTGCCCTCTGCCCTCTGATAGTTTGCCTGTTACCACTAAAATCATACTCTGGTCTAAAGCTTAAAGAAAGAGTGCGTATGTTTCTATCTTCAATTTCTGCTCTTTTAAATATATCTAAAAGCCTGGCAGTCATTCTATTTACTTCTTCCTGCGCCTGTCGTGTTGTTGGAGCAACATGCGTTAAAGAAACAATTATATTTGCCATATCTGGTTCAGCAGTTACAGAGCCTATACCAGCAACAGATACTGTAGTTTTATTCTTATTATTACCACAGCCCAATAAAATACAGAACATCAAAAAGAAAGCAGCAACTAGCAAAAAATATTTTTTACTAAATTTTGTTTTTATACTTTTCATAATAAATATATTACATATCCTTTTTATTAAATCAAGTCCTAATTACTTTTACAGATGCATTAACATTTCCTGCAAACCCTGCCAAATCAATCACTACATGCCAACGCCCTTTAGATGGAGGAGAAATTGTAAATTTTGGCGGTCCTGCAAGTCCTCCAGTATATTTATACTTTCTCCCATTTCTATAATAAAGAAAATTTGTAGGATCCATAAGTCTTACATTTGCGGCTGTATCTAAAGTGACTTCAACAATATCGCCACCATTAAGTTGAAAATCATAATGCAAAAACTTCATTTTTTCCTCCAAATTTAATGGCTTCCGCAATGTGTAGATAATTTTATCATATTTAATCACCAATACCAACTATTATTATTAAAACTCAAGGTTGCGCTTAGTAAAGACAAGCTTTATAATAGAAGAAACTGAACATCATAATGAGTATTTATGGAGGTTTATATGTATTGTATCAAAAAAATAACAGACGATTTAACATGGGTTGGCGCAAATGACCGGCGTCTTGCCATGTTTGAAGGGGTATATTCTGTTCCATCTGGCGTATCGTATAATTCTTATCTTCTATGCGATGAAAAAAACGTATTGTTTGATACTGTGGATAAAGCAGTACAGCAAAGGTTTGTGGAAAATCTCGTTGAAGCTCTGGGAAGCAAAAATCTGGATTATCTGGTCGTGCAGCACGTAGAGCCAGACCATTCCGTTGCAATTCGGGAAATAATATCCATGTATCCTGATGTAAAAATCATATGCAGCGCCAAGACACTTACATTGCTCAAGCAATTTTACGATCTTGACCTGGAATCCCGCGTACAAATCGTCAAGGAAAATGATACACTGAATACTGGCAAGCATGTACTCCATTTTATTATGGCGCCTATGGTGCACTGGCCAGAGGTTATGGTTACATATGACTCCACAGATAAAATACTTTTTTCCGCAGATGCTTTTGGTTGCTTTGGCGCTCTTAATGGAGCTCTTTTTAGCGACGAAGTGGATTTTGAAAAGGATTATATGGATGAGGCAAGACGCTATTATACCAATATTGTAGGAAAATACGGCACACAGGTTGAAGCGCTGCTAGGCAAGGCATCTGGTATTAAAATTGAAATGATATGTCCGCTTCATGGCTTTGTATGGCGCAGAAACATAACGAGTATCTTGTCAAAATATGTTCTCTGGAGCAGCTATGAGCCAGAGGAACACGGCGTGATGATTGCTTATGCTTCTGTATATGGTAATACAGAAAACGCGGCAGAAATACTTGCAACACAACTGCGAGAAAAAGGGATCAAAACTCAGATGTTCGATGTCTCTGTTACTCCAGCGTCAGAAGTTGTAGCTGCAGCATTCAGGTGGAGCCATTTTGTATTTGCCTCTACTACATATAACGCAGGAATTTTTGTAACAATGGAAGCTTTGATTTCTGATCTTGTTGCGCACAATATCCAAAAGCGCACAGTCGCGATAATCGAAAACGGATCATGGGCAGCAACAAGCGGCAAATTAATCCGTGAGCATTTGGGAAAATGTAAAAATATCAACTTCATTGAAAATATAGTTAGCATAAAATCAGGTATTAAAGCAACACAGCTTTCGGAAATCAATTCTATGGCAGATGCTATTATAGCCACTTTCCCGAAATCAGCAATGCCCATTAAAAAAGACAATGCTCCGGCAGGATCAAATATTGTACAAGCAGAAACAATGTTCAAACTCTCTTATGGCTTGTTTGTATTAACAGCAAAGGATGGTGATAAAGACAATGGCTGCATTGTAAATACAGTAACACAGATAACTGCTACTCCGCTTAGAATATCTGTTGCAGTAAATAAAGCCAATTTTACATGCGATATGATACTAAAAACAGGGGAGTTCAATGTCTCGATCTTAACAGAAAGCGCACCTTTTGCTGTCTTTGAAAGATTCGGTTTTCACAGTGGAAGAGATACTGATAAATTCAATGGCTGCGGTTATGATGTGCGGGCTGCGAATAACATACGCTATGTGCCAGAACATGTAAACGCCATGATTTCGGGAAAGGTAACACAAGCTCTTGATTATGGTACGCATACACTGTTCATCGCAGATATAACACAGGCATTTGTAATATCGAATGAGCCAAGCGTCACTTACCAATATTATTTTGGTCATATTAAGCCAAAGCCTCAAGCTCCAAAGGAAGGCAAAAAAGGTTTTGTGTGCAAAATATGCGGCTTTGTGTACGAAGGGGACAAATTGCCTGGTGATTATATCTGTCCTCTTTGCAAGCACGGAGCAGAAGATTTCGAAAAAGCTTAGGTAAAGCCTTGGGGAAAAAATGAATTACAGAGTAAATCCTAAAAACGGAGATAAATTATCAATACTCGGTTATGGCTGTATGCGGTTTGGAGGCAATGAATTAAAATCATTCACCGGAAAGGTTAATAAGCAGAAAGCGGAAAACATGATTCTTAGCGCCATCGAAAAGGGTGTTAATTTTTTCGACACCGCGTATATTTATCAAGGCAGCGAAAAACTTTTAGGAAAAATATTAGCGAAGCATGGTTTGCGGGAGAAGGTTTATATTGAGACAAAAATGCCAATGATCCTTTGCAAAAGCAAATCGGATTTTGATAAATTCTTTAACAAACAGTTAGAACGACTTCAAACCGATTATATCGACTATTATCTCCTTCACATGCTGTCGGATACAAAAACATGGAACACATTCTGCGAATGGGGAATAGAATCATGGATACAGGAAAAGAAAGATTCCGGAAAAATCAAACAAATAGGATTTTCTTACCACGGCCCAAGAGAAGAATTCCTGGCCCTTTTGGAAGTGTATGATTGGGATAATGTTCTAATTCAATACAGTTACTCTGACGAGAATTTTCAAGCAGGAATAACAGGATTAAAAAAAGCCGCTGAAAAAGGAATAGCTGTAATGATTATGGAACCTCTCCTGGGCGGCAGATTAGCAACAGGTCTGCCTCAGGCAGCGGTTTCACGCTTTAAGGAAGCAAATCCGAAAATGACTCCTGCTCAATGGGCGCTCAAATGGGTCTGGAATAAACCGGAAGTTACCTTGCTATTAAGTGGGATGAATGAAATGAAACAATTGGAAGAAAATGTTGATGCAGCGAAAACTTCCTTGCCAAATATGCTTACACAAGAAGAAATCAATGTTTTTCAGGATGTTAAGAATATTGTCAATAAAGCCTATAAAATTAATTGTACTGGCTGCAACTATTGTATGCCGTGTCCGCTTGGGGTAAACATACCTGGTTGTTTTACCGCTTATAATACACATTTCGCTATAAGTAAAACAACAGCAATGTTACAGTATAGTATGGGCACAATCCTGTCACAAAAGCAGAGTTACGCAAGCCTTTGTAATAATTGCGGAAAATGTGAACCTCTTTGTCCGCAGCATATTCCGATTGCAAAATCTTTAAAAGATGTAGCAAAGAAAATGGAAAACATACAATTCAAATTGATGAGTTTTTTTACAAAATTTTTCACAAGAAAAAAATAAAAACTATTGATGTCTTGGTAGTTATGATTATATTTTTGTGAATAATAAATTACAAACATAAAGGCATTTGATTTCTCAAATACCTTTATGCGAATCAAGGGAAAGAATATATTTTTTAGCTTGCTCGATCCCGGTCCCTTCGGTATTGCTTACCATAAAAACAGTTGAGCACCCTGCTTGAAGCAAGCTATCATATGCACAGTCAATATTTTCTTTTGCCTCGGCAATATCTATTTTTGTTACAATACCAATAACAGGCTTGCTGCCAAACATCGATGAAAAATCAGGCGCAAACCAAAGAGTTTTATCAATACAATCCTGAAAGAGAATTACTACATCAGTTTCTACTGATGTAACAATCAACGCGCGGTAAAAAGATCTGTTATCTACATATTCACCGGGTGTATCAATAATATTATCGGAAAATTCTATTGCCTGAGTTTTTTTATAACTAAGGGGTTCATTTTGCATGGCTTGTTTAAAAGAAGTTTTTCCTGTTCCTGTTCTGCCAATCAACATTATTTTCATATAAAAATATTTTATGTTTTTGTTATACTTACAGGACTAAATCCCATTTGATTACAAAGCACATCAACTACAGCTTCGAGAGAAGAGTTAACACTTGCAACATCACCTGTGATTACAACAGAGCCGCTAAACCTGTCAATAAAAGCAATTGTTATTGATGCTGCTTTTGTCGCAACATCAGAAGCAATTATCGCAGCTTCGCTTGGCGTAATAGTGAGTATCCCTATGGCATTACTTGTTTCACTTCCTGTTATCCCAAGTTTTTTATATAAGTCCGGCACAGGATTCGCGATAATATGCGCGAGTGTAACCTGTTTACCGGGAACATATTCCTGTATAATTCTCTGTTTTTTTTCATCCATAGCAATACACCTTTATCAAAACAGACTCTGAAATAAATCTTCATGGGGTTTCGGTATAACAACTTTATTGACAAGCACCCCATTTTCTTCGCCAAATACTGCGCCGCATTTTAATGCTTCTTCTACTGCAGAGACTTCGCCGGTAAGGATCACAAAAGATTTCCCCCCTATGCCTATCCCAAGTCTTATATCAAGCAAAGTAATATTTGCTGCTTTGACAGCAGCATCTGCTGCGATAATAGAAGTTGTAATATCAAAAAACTCCATAACTCCAACTGCATTTGGAACAGGAGGAATAGATGTCATATTTATAGCCTGAATAACTTGCGGATGTATATTTGCAATAACAATTTTATCAAGCACATTATGCATTCCAATTTGCGCGCCTGCGTCAATCGAAGCATTCACAGCCGCAACATTGCCGGAAACAAGGATAACATATTTACCAGGACAGCTTGGCTTTGCAGCCACTAATCTTACATCAGCAGTTTTTAACATTATGTCAGCTACTTCAAGGCCTCTTGCGATACTGTTTAATTCAAGAAATCCGATTGCCTGCATTTAATTCACCTCTCTTGAAATAGTTATAACATCTGTAACTGATGTAACAGCGCCATCAATAGTTGCATGAACAAAAGCGCCAATTTTTTCTGCCTCAATAGTTCCTATTATTTTTCCGCACTCAACTTTTTCACCTGCCTTTACAACAGGAGTCGCAGAAACTCCTATATGCTGCTTTAGCGGGATAGATACTTTTTTTGGTTCAACTATTTTGATTTCAGAAATCTGGTAATCATAATATTTATTAAGCCCAAGTCTTGAAGCAATACGTTTTGTGGGAACTTTTCTCCCTTCGAATTCTTTTCTTGAAAACACTTCGCAGTCTGGTTTACTATAACGCATCCCTTTATTCTGCAATATTTTTTTTACATATATATTCACCTGTCTTGGTTGCAACTCCATGGGACACGCAAAAACTTCGCACACACCGCATTCACAGCAAATCAATGCCTGCTTTAGCGCTTCATCTTCCTGCGCTTTTTCTATGTCAGATTCTATATCAGAAGAATAACCAAGTTTACGCATTATAAGATGCGGCTTAAGTGGATGTCCAAGTAAATATCTTGGGCAAAGATCTGCACACTGACTGCACTGTATGCATGCTACCCTTGCTCTGCGCAAAACAGATTTTAGTGGGATCGTATTTCGATTTACAACCGAAATATTTTTAGGCACAATAATCAAGCCTGAAGTTGTTTTGGTTATAAATAAATTTTCCAACTGGGTTTTATCGTACTGCTTGCCCATGAGAGGGCCACCCTCAATAATAACATAATCATCAACAAGTATTTTTCCTGCTGCTTCCACACACGATGCAAAGGAAGTCCCAACCGGAGTATATACGATCACAGGATTTTCAACTTCTCCTGTAACTGTAAGATACTTGTGGGTAAATGGTTTTCCTTTTACACTTTCAGCAACACAACACACTGTCGCAACATTGGTGACAACAGCATTAACATCAAGAGGAATACCTGAAGGTGGAACTGATTTTCCTGTAACAGCATTTACAATATACTGTTCATCTCCAGCAGGATAAATATTTTCAAGTTTAAATATTTCTATATTGCTTTTTAATGCTTTAATAACTTTTTCAAGCGCAGATATTTCTTCGGCATAATTGTATTTTATGGCAATGACTTTTTTTTCAGCCCTAACCTGTTCAGCAATCAGCTCCATTCCCAAAATAATATCTTCTGTTTTGTTTTTTACAATAAATCTATCTGTACGCAACAAAGGTTCGCACTCTACAGCATTGACTATAAGATATTTTACCAAGCAGTTAAGTTTTACATGAGTAGGGAACCCTGCTCCGCCGCAACCAACAACTCCTGCTTCTCTTATTGCATCAAGCAACTTCATGCGTTAATCCACCTTTATAGCGCATACAATTATTTTACTTCTATGCTGTCAATTATTCCCACAATTGCAGCATCTATTACCACATTCTCTTTGCCCAAAGCTTTTCTCGCAGTACTCCCGGTTACTACAATAACTTTTTCTCCAATACCTGCGCTAACAATATCCACAGCAACAAATATTTTATTCACGCTTTTTTCCTTGTGATCTACTTGTTCAACGACCATTAGTTTTAATCCGTTGAGAGATTCTTCTTTTTTTGTAGCCCACAAATGACCAATTACTTTACAAATTACCATTTTTCCCTCTGTATATTATACAAATTCTACTTCTATTCTTGCAGTGCTAAATACATCTTTTGCAAGAGGGGATAATATTACCCCTTTCTTAAAAGAGAGTGTCTTTACATTTCCCTTTGCCAGCTCTTTTGCTTTTTGTTCAGATATAAATTTTTCGCTTGATGCCGAAGTTTTGAAACTACTCCCTGCATCTTTACTGAAAAATTTTTCCACCTTTACGCTAGCGCCTCTTTCATCACGGGATGTCAATGTCTGGTTGCAATCACACAGCTCTTTTACAATAACAGCGCAATCATTATCCTGCAACATACAGGCATTTGCTTCATCAAAATCAACATGGAACGATAATTTAAATTTATCATTTACCCGTACAATTACATCATCAAACAAAACAGGCCGCTTTGTATTTACCCGCACACAAACTCTATCTCCATTTTTTACTTTAAAATTCTCCGCATCTTTTGGCGTCATGTGTATATGATTCTTTGCAATGATCGTAGAATTACTTGCAGTAATCACAGCATTGTCAGAAACAATGTGCACAGTTGCGCCATTTTCAACATCCCCGGAAAGCCGCAAAGGGGGATCTACACCAAGGAGTCTTGCATCTGTCTGGGAAATCTCAACCTGCACCTGTTTTCTTTCAGGTCCAAGTATTGCTACATTTCGCAGCTCCCCTTTTGAAGTAATTACAGATACTCTTTCCACAGCAAGAAAATCTCCTGGCTGAGTTATATCTCTTTTAAATGTAAGCTTGTGCCCTTTTCCAAAAAGTGTTTCAACAGCTTCCCTGGTAAGATGCACATGGCGCGCAGAAATTCCAACAGGCATGGTGTTGCCGCTGTTTTCAAGTTTGCTTTCCTGCTTTTTCTCCGCCTCGTTTTTTATTTCGTTAGCGCTGCTTTCCAGAAACTTTTTTACTGTTTTGCTTACGATCTCTCTTATAACATCTTCATTCATACCCTTTATCCTGACTGATATTGCTTACAACTGTTTCTAAGCATAAGAATATAGATAGCGCTGCTAAGCCTGTTTAATGCTTTTAATATATCATGCTCCTGTTTTTCAGGACCAATACAAAATGCTGTAACAGCAGCTATTTCCAGTTCCCGGGCTTGTGTTCTAAGCACATTAAGTCTAACTTCCACTTCTCCGTGGTCAGGAGAAATTTTAATATGCCCCCTGCCAAAATATTCCATTGGATTATGCGATACTTTTCGTAAATCTTCTTCTCCATATTTTAAAAGTAATTGTTCTCCAACAGGCTGGTCAGAAACTTCGCACTTCAAAATATGTTGCGTAAAAAGAAGAATTTCTCCAATATCTTTTTTTAGCTTTATTATCTTTTCCTTTTCTACAAATATTTGCATATCCATTATTGATGCAATAAAAGTGTCCAGCTTCCCCCGCAAAATAATTCGCGGATGATTTTTCATAACCAAAACATTTCCATGCAAGTGTGTCATGTATTCTGGTTTTTCATCATACTCTTTATCACCTGATTCTGATACATATTTTCCATCTGCCATATCCAAAGACGGGCGGATAAATTTATTCTCATCATCATCAATAACAAGAGACAATTTTTTTTCTTTTATGTACTCAAGCGCACTTTGAGTTACAAAGTCGCTTTGACTAACACGGATTTCATCAGCATTGCCCAACAAGTGCATCTGCCGAACCATGTTTTCATCAACAACTTCCATATATTGTATGAGCAGAATATTTTCATTTTTGTTATACACATAAAATGTATATCAATTAATGAAAGAGATTATTTTTCTGCCTTTCCTCCGACAGAAGGTAAAATTCCTTCGACTTCTGAATGTGGTCTTGGAATTACATGAACAGAAATAAGGTCTCCCACCTTAGCTGCTGCAGCTGCTCCTGCATCTGTTGCTGCTTTTACTGCCCCTACATCTCCACGAACCATAACAGTTACCAATCCGCCACCAACAAGCTCTTTACCAACAAGAGTAACATTCGCGGCTTTTACCATAGCATCTGCTGCTTCAATAGATGCTACCAAACCTTTTGTTTCTACCATTCCCAGCGCCTGTAAATTTACTGCCATATTTTCCTCCTAATGGCTAATTATAATAGAAGTCTTTAAAAAATAATGCAGACCTCTTAGATATATGATTATCACACTTTACTGTGTATAATTCTTAAGTACATTTTGTAAAACTTCTTTTGTTATCCTTTCAATATCCGAAGCTGTAAAATCTTCCTTAACCGGCCTTGCTGCAGCAGAAGTTGCAGCAGATTTAATTTCATGAATTGCCCCTGCAGTCACTGTCCCTGCACTCCCGGATGAATGTTCAAAAGAATATTCGGATGGCTTTCTCCCTCCAAGGTCTTCCAATTCTCTTACTCCATACGCAACGCGTTTGATATTGATTAAATTCAAAGGCCCCACATTATCAAACGTAGAACTCCCTCCCATAGAGCCACAACCCAATGTAAGAGAAGGGACAAGATTTGTCGTCACCCCAACACCACCTAACGCTGCAGGAGTGTTCACAAGAAGACGGCCAACAGGTTTTTTTAATGCAAATTCTGTTATTACCTTTTGGTTTTCAGAGTGGATCGTCATTGTATGTCCCACACCTTCGTTTTCCAATATTTCAATACATCTGTGGCAAGCTTTTTCCCAATTTTCTTCAACATAAAAACCCAGTACTGGGCAAAGCTTTTCCCTGGAGTATGGGTTTCTGGGACTTACCTCTGTTTGCATGGAAACCAGCACTCTTGTACCTTTTGGAATTTGTATTCCCGCAAGTTTTGCGACAAACTCTGTATTTTTCCCAACGATTGCGGGATTCATCGTGTTATTTGCCCGCATAAGAATTTTTGCAACTTTTTCCGATTGCTCTTGATTTAGAAAATAAGCGCCCTGCGCTGTCATCTCGGAAATAACATTATCTTTGATACTTGTTTCTGTTACAACTGATTGTTCCGACGCGCATATTGTTCCATTATCAAAAGTTTTGCTGTCAAATATTCTTTTTACAGCCAACTTAATATTTGCAGAAGCTTCTATATACGCAGGACCATTTCCTGCGCCTACGCCGATTGCAGGGTTTCCGGAGCTGTAAGCAGCTTTTACCATTGCGCCGCCGCCAGTTGCCAGAATAAGATCAGTGTCTTTATGTTTCATTAATTCATTTGTTGCTTCTGATGTTGCTCTTTCAATGCACTGTATTATATTTTCCGGGGCACCTGCTTTTTTCGCAGCAGATTGCATAAGCTTTACTGTTTCCATTATACACTTTTTCGCATTCGGATGAGGGCTTATAATAATTGCGTTACCTGACTTTATTGAAATAATTGACTTAAACATACTTGTAGAAGTAGGGTTTGTCGAAGGGATCAGCGCTGCGACAATTCCAACAGGCACTGCTATCTCCATTATTTTTTTCTCTTTATCATCACACA
>WQZP01000049.1 GCA_009780675.1 Spirochaetaceae bacterium
AATGGTAATGGAAATAAAACTCGCAAATAAAACACACACAACAAGCAGAGAAAGCGTTATCAACACCCCGGCTAGAATTAAAAACAGTATTTTTCTCGTATCATCTTCTGTATAATAACCAATGCCAATCATGCCAACCACTTCGTTACCTGTGCCAAACATCGGGGTAAATTTTGTGATCGCTTCCCTGTCCAAAAGCTGCATTCTCCCGACATATACTTTTCCCGCAAGCACCCTTTCGCTTACACCATCTGGCGCTCTTGTACCCAAGGCATATGTTCCGTCCGGATTCAGGAGAGTTGTGGAAACCCGTTCGTCATTCAAAAAAAACGCTATTTCGCATCCTGTAAGCGCCTTCAAATTGTAGGCAAACCCTTGAGTATCCAACCTGAATCCCAAAGACACAACACCTGCAATATTTCCATTTTCATCGTATACTGGTGCGCCCCCAGATATACCAAGTCGTATAGTAGGACCACGTATAATGTGCGCTTCGGTTCTTCCGGCAATGGCTGCACTTACATGAGGCAGATGCGCAATGCTGTCACCGTATACAGACGGAGCGTGTGTTCTTGTAAGGATTATACCCTCACGGTCAAGTATTGCACAATAATCAATCTGCGCCATATTTTGCAGAACTACTGCTGTATATACAATTTTGTATAGGTCTCTATTTATGAGCGCTTCTACCAAATCCGGATTGCCTGCCATTCCAAGCGCTGCAATGTACGCTCTTGCTTTTAAGTTATTGATTTCATGTTCTGCCACAGCAGCAGCAACACTGATTTTATTGTACATAGCATTGTTTAACTCTCTGCTAAAAAGCAATATGGAAGAAACAAGAACAGCAACAGAACATCCAATTGTCAAGAGAATCATAGGAATAAAGATTTTTTTACTAATATTCATATTGAGTTTCCTTGCTATATATATTGCTTAAATAGTGCAAAAGGCTTCTCTTTGTATGGCACAAAACTGATTGTACATACAGTTTAAAAAGAGGGGGTTGTCTATTATTGAGAGAGAGAGAGAGAGAGAGAGAGAGAGAGAGCAAGAAACATACCAAGTTTGTGTAAAAACTAATCATTTTGTTAATAAATAAAAAAACAAGGTATATGGATACTATTCATACTATACAATTTATAGCAAAGATAGGTATCTGTCAAGCTATTACAAATAGTAAAAAATAACAAAAAAAAATAGCCAAATTGACAATTTTTCTTCGCCAGAATAAAATAGAGAATTAAAAATATGGGCAACTTGGAATTTTCACTGCTGGGAATCATCAAATAACACCATATTTTTTGCTACACTTTGTGTAGTCTTATATTTATTAATGGTTTTGCATAACGCATATTTTAGCAACTGGAGTTGGCAATATGGCGCCCAAAAATATATTTTCAATACCTGTTTCCCGGAAGCGACAGACTTCCATGCAGGGTAAATTTATTGTTTTTTCTTTTGTTTTATTCCTGTTTCTTTTTATTCTTGGAAGCAGCGCTTTTATCATTTTAATGGGGCGAATTCAACTTGATACCGCAGGACCTGATCTAATGAAAACTGTGGAACTTGAACGACTAAAACTGGAAGCATTTATGAATAGCGAAATCGCCATTGTATTAAAAATGGCAGATTCCCCGCTGATAAAGCGGTATTTCACCGACCCTTACGATCCAATACTAAAGGAATTGGCTTTTGAAGAATTCGAAGCATACCGCCGGGCTTTCATCTCAAACACAGTTTTCTGGGTAAGCGATAGAGATAAAATTTTTCATATAGATGGCTATGCCATATATGAGATTGATCCCACAAATCCGGAAGATTATTGGTATAATATGACACTTTTTGAAACAGAAGTTTATAATTTTAACATTAACTATAATCCTGAACTTAATTTAACAAATCTATGGATTAATGCGCCAGTTTTTGACAATGACAATAGAGCTATTGGTATGGTTGGGACTGGCATAAATTTGTCGAATTTTATTCTTACCATATACCACGACCGCTCAGAAACCTCAAATTTGTATTTATTCAATTCCGCAGGAGAAATTACAGGAGCAATGAATATTAACCTTGTTAAAAATAAAGTGAATATAAAGCAGGTTCTCGGTCAAACAGGTGAAAAAATTTTTGCAGGAACAAAGCAACTTGAACTCGATGGAATGAAATATTTTGAAACCAAAGACAGGCGGGGCGTGGCTTTTCTTGCTGCTATTCCAGCTTTGGATTGGTATGTAACTGCGGTCAAACACTTTAGTATTATAGATTCCCTTAGAACCGGCATGACTGTTCTTTTTGCCATAATGATAGGAGTTATTCTTGCAATCTTTGTGGTTTTTAATAAATTTATTGCCGGGTTACTAAAACCGTTTAACCGTATGATAAAAAAAATGACTCAAATCACCTCGGGCTGGGGCCTAAATTCAGAAAGCCTTGCTCACAAAAAAGACGAGGTAAACACCTTGAGCGAATTTCTTGATATGACAGTAAGCATGATGAACGATAAGCTTAATGCGGAACGTATAGCTCACGAGTCAGAACTTGCCAAAGCCCGCGCCGAAGCAGCAAAAGAAGCGATTGTTTCCGGAATTGAGTATGCGAGCAAAATTCAAAAAAACTTACTCCCAAGCGAAAAAGTATTCAAAGAAGCTTTTTCAGATTATTTCTGCATATGGAAACCAAGAGATATTGTCGGTGGCGATATGTATTGGATCAAAAACTTTTCCGAAGGTACAACACTTTGCGTCTTTGACTGCACAGGGCATGGTACTCCAGGAGCTCTTTTGACAATGCTTGTAGCATCAACGCTTGAAGCGATCGTGAATGACAGCAACTATAAGGACACTGCACAAATTATATGGGAACTTGAAAAACAGCTTGTCAATGTGTTGAATGTAAATACCTCGCAAAGCGCAAAAAAAATGTGCTTAAATATTAACGATGGCTGCGACCTTGCCATGCTGTATATCACAAAAGAGGGTTCTGTCAATATTTCAACAGGAAATACTCATGTATATGTTTGTGATGGCAACAAGAATACCAGAATCAAAGGTCAAAAAATACACATAGGGAGCGGTACGCTAAAAAGCAAGGATGATATCAACGTTATAACCATCCCAGCTAACCACAACAACAAATTTTATATTGCGTCAGATGGACTCTACGAGCAAATAGGCGGCGAGGATAAAATACCATTTGGGTATGACAAACTTGAAGAAATCATTTTTAAATATCATGATGAACGGCAAATGTTCATTGCGGAAAAAATATGGTTAGCTTTTGAAGAATACAGAGGGGATAACTCAAGGCGTGATGACTTTGAACTTATAACATTTAAGTGCAAAGTGGAAGCTAAAAATTAATAAATATGGAGGGTCCTCAATATGATAATTGATATGATCGACTGGCACAGAATGCTTCATGACAAAAGGATTACCCTTATTTACAGCGGGCCACTGTGGTCAGAAGGTATCGGAGGAATAGCAGGAACACTTAAAAAACGTTTGGAATTTGATGCGCTACCAATGGAAACATCGCAGGAAGTATTTTCGGTATTTGTTGAGCAAATGAACAATATGCTGATGTATTCTGCTGAAAAAGAGCAATTTGGAGCAACAGATAAAAGACAGGAAGAATCCCCTAAAGGAACTTTTATTTTGGGGAAAGAGGGTAAAACCTATTTTGTTCAAACTGGAAATGTTATGAAAAACGCAAGTGTAGAATCTGTAAAAAATAAAATCGACTACCTTAACACGCTCAATAAAGAGGAACTGCGAAAATACTATAAAAAACAGATGAAGCTTCCCAGCGGCAACCTGGAAAGTAAGGGCGCGGGTCTTGGTTTTATTGAAATCGCACGACGGATAAGTTCAAAAATAAAATATTCATTTGTACCATACGACGAAGGGCTTACATTTTTTTCATTGTATGTTACTATATCAGGAGAAAATTAATATGGCCTATAAACTTGAACTGGAAAAAACCGACCTAACACCTTATGTTTTGATTGACGAAGAAAAGGGATATATGGTGTTTGAGGGCGAGAGTTATCATGAAAATGTGATCTCGTTTTTTAAGGAAATCAACGAATGGCTTAACGCATTTCTGAAAACAGATTTTGACTCCTTTACCTTTGACTGTGAGCTTAAATACTTCAACAGTTCTACTGTTAAGGTACTACTGAATATACTGCGGGACATGGATAACTCCAAAAACAACAAAAAAATAACCGTCAATTGGATCACAGGCAAAAGAAATAGAATCATTACAGAATGTGGTGAAGATTTTAATGAAGATTTGGAAAATATCACATTTAATCTTATTATTAAGGAAACAAAATATTAAAAATCAAAAAGGAAATAGAAAACTTTCTATCATTCCTTTTTTAAAAATCAGAGGTTTTTATGAATGATCTATTTTATAGAGAACAACAAATACTAAGCAATGCCCGCAAACATATAAACGAGTTGAAAAATGGCGCGCCTCTCAATCAAGAGCTGTTTGAGCAACTTATCAACGAATATGGGATAATACTAAGCCATCTACAGAAGGTTATCAAAATATCTGATAAAGCCTCTAGAATCGTAATCGACGAACGAAAATTCGGACAGGAGAGGATTAACAAACTGGAAGATGACTTGCTGCTTGATGTGCTCACAGGTATTTATAACAGACGCTATATGGAAAAAAACCTGAACGGCATTATTAAAACCATGCAACGCTCTGGCGGAGGCATGCTTAGCATAATGATGATTGACATAGATTATTTTAAGCAGATAAACGATACTTATGGGCACGCTGTTGGAGACGAATGTCTGCGAATTGTTGCCAAGGCTATTGAGGGCAGCATAACACGAGACAATGATTTTGTAGCAAGATATGGCGGCGAAGAATTTGTAGTAGCTTTATCCAACACCGATGAATGCGGCGCTAGCATTATAGCAAAACGGATACTTGAAAACGTAAGAAAACTAAATATCCCCCATGAAAAAAGCATCCGCATTACTGTATCAATAGGCAGTACCACGGGAGACGTAAAGGAAGAACAGACCATCACGGAATATGTAAAACGGGCAGATGACGCTTTATATATTTCAAAGAAAAACGGGCGCGATAGTTATACTTTTCTCGATTTGTCAAATTAACGCTTTACGAACTTCTAATATTATTCATCAATTTGAATTATTTTTCTTTTCATAATAAAGCTTCCTCTTCTATTGACAATATTATGTATAATATTTAATTTTAATACAGTCAAACATTACGCGGGGGAACTCTTTTTGAGTTGAGAAGGTAAAACCTGACCCTTTGAACCTGTTGGTTAAAACCATCGTAGGGAAGCAAAAATTATAAAAAGCTTTCCTTGTCAGGGAAGTTTTTTCATTTTAACAGGCTCAAAACAGACTTTACGCTTTCAACATCAACAGATATCTTTTACCTTCCCTGTTATAAATTGAGGAGTAGTTATATGAAAAAAGTATTAAGCATCGCAGGATCTGATTGCAGCGGAGGCGCAGGCATACAAGCAGATCTAAAAACATTTTCTGCACATGGAGTCTTTGGTATGAGTGTTGTCACTTCTGTTGTTGCCGAAAACACCAGCCGCGTTATTGGAATTCAGGATGTTCTGCCTGATATGGTAAAACAACAAATCGATGCTATATTTGAAGATATAGAAGTAGATGGCGTAAAAATAGGGATGTTATCCAATACGGAAATTATGACTGCCATAGCAGAAAAACTTCTGGAATATAAACCTGTAAATATTGTAGTAGACCCTGTAATGTATGCGAAAAACGGAGCTCCTCTTATGGAAAGTAACGCGATTGATACTCTGATAAAAAAAATTATTCCATTAGCGCATGTTATAACCCCGAATATTCCGGAAGCAGAAAAAATTGCAAATATGGAAATAAAAAACCAGAAAGATATGGAAGATGCAGCATTAAAAATAAATAAAATGGGGTGCCCCAATGTCTTAATAAAGGGCGGACACTCAACCGGAGATGCTACTGATATATTATATGATGGCAAAAATTTTTCATATTACAAAAAAGAGCGGATCAATACCAAAAATACTCATGGGACAGGATGCACCTACTCTTCTGCAATTACTTCAAATTTAGCGCTTGGACTTTCTATTGTAGAAGCAATAACAAATGCTAAAGAATATGTAACTACTGCAATAAAATTTTCTTTTGATATTGGAAAGGGGAATGGACCAACAAATCATTTTTATGATCTTTACAAATATGGATTAAATAAAAAAGAAAATAATAAGTAATGTTGTTCAATAAGGGCAGCAGAATCATCTGTACCCTTATGAACAATACCCTTGTTATCTGGACTGCATCATAACACCCCAAAGCCCAGAAAGAACAATTAATTGGAGTGAGATATCTCTTAACCATGCCATAAGATTTGGTTTTGCAAACCCATCAAGCAAATAGACAGCAACAACATTTATTGTCCAGAATATAAAAATTACAAGAAGCGCCAAAAACAACCATCTTGGCTTTGCGCCGAGAAAAAGGCTGACTAAAAGTACAACACCGGAAACCAATTCTAAAATAGCAACAATAAGCCCCACTGTACTACTACTTCCAAATACTTTGCTTATCCCTCTTGCAACTTCACTTCCTGCACCACCGCTCAGAAATATTAAAGCCGATGCAGTGAGGAAAACACCAATAAAAAATTGTATTAACCACATTGCAGATACTCTTTCGCGCATTTTTACCCCCTAAAAAAATAAATTTATCCGATGAAATTATAGAAACTAATTTACAATTAATCAACAAGCCCTATCTGAATTGCATATCTCACAAGCCCTACAAGGGTTGTACATTTTAGTTTGTTCATTATACTGCTTTTATGTGTTTCAACAGTTTTGTTGCTGATATAAAGTTGTTTTGCTATATCCTTAACAGATAAGCCCTCTACAAGAAGATTAAGTATTTCCTGTTCTCTCAAAGAAAGGTTTTTATAATCATCTACTTCTGCTTTATATTTAGAATCTATCTCTTTATTCATCAACTTGCTAATAACCTTATTTGAGATATGGCTATCTACAAAAAGTTCCCCTCTTATTACTGCATCAATTCCTTTTAATATTCTGGAACTATCAGAATCTTTTAAAATATATCCTTTAACACCATATTCAATTGCTTTGATAATATATTCTGTTCTTGCATACATACTTATTATAATTATTTTAATATTTGGTTTTTCTTTTAATATTTTGTTGGAAAGTTCTATCCCGGAATCTCCGTGAATTGAAACATCCATTAAAATAATATCTGGCAATAATTTAGTTACTTGCTCATAAGCATCCTGAAAAGTGCCACTTTCACCAACTATATTTAGAATAGGTTTTTTCTTTATTATAGATTTCATCCCCTCTCTTATCGGAGGATGATCATCTATAATAAAAACATTATATTTTTTCATTTTCCTTAACAAGTCCTTTACAAGGTATTTTAAAAGTTACGATAGTTCCTGATTTTTTGCCGGATTTTATTTCCATTGTCCCTTCCACAAGCACTACCCGATCCCGCATTCCCTGTATCCCCATTTGTTCTTTTGTTCTTATTCTTTCATCAGGCAAAAAACCTATTCCATTGTCTTCAATTTTTATTACAATAAAGGGGAAAAATAAAATAATTTTTATTATTATTGCAGAAGCATGAGCATGTTTCAATACATTATTTACTGCCTCACAAATTAATCTATAAATAGTAATTTCCAAATCCCGGTCTATTACATAATTATCAAAGCCCAATGGAAAAAATTTCACTTCTATATCTGTTTTTGAAGTTATTTCATTAGAAAAAAATTCTATGGCTTTGCACAATGAATCAGTCAATTCCGGTGGTCTAAGATTAAAAGATATCTCTCTGACTGCTTTTATATTTCTATCTGCTATTGTACTAATTTTTTTTATTTTACTTACTGCTTTACTATCACATCCGTTACCCGAAAGTATGTCTTTGCAATAATGCTTTATTGACAGAAGATTCTGGGTAATCACATCGTGAAGATCGGCAGCAATTCTTATCCTCTCATTATCAAGAACTTCCACCATTGACCTGGAAAGTTTCCGAACCTCCCTTTCTTTTCCCCGCATTTTTAAATAACTATAAGATAAATTTCCAAACAGCAAAATCAAAAAAATAGTAAAAAAAATACTTGTTGCGAATAACACCCAATTCTGCCTTATTCTTTTATCCAGATAACGATCGATAAAGTAAATAGTATTTTTCATACTTACTTCAAAGTCATCAGTTTCGATTATAAAACTAAGTAATTCATTGATAAAAATATCTATATCATTTTTAAAAAAAATAGATATGATCAAGTTAAACTGAATATCCTGCCATATCAAAATCATTCTTACCAGTTCATTAAAAATTAAAGGGTCATCAGCAATATGCTCCAATATTTCTTTATTAAGAAGCTGTTGCATAGCAACTTCATAATTAGAAACAGCATTTATAAGGTCATATGGTTCTTCTATATTATCCCAGTCAAAAATAAGATGTTTTACTGTTTCACTTTTAACAATAAGCCATTTTTCATATATTTTATTAATTTCAAGTTTTGTAAAAAAAAATCTCTCAAAACGTTTGTATGGAGGAATGGATATAGCAAGGACCATAAAGCATATAACTAAAGATATAAGCGGATAATATATTTTTTTATACTTAAAAAAGCGCATAACAGGGCCTCCTGAAAAAGCATTCTCTCTCACTAAGCCGTTTTTTTTGACATATAAAAGCGTGCCAGAACATTCTATCATATAACTCTTTTTTTTGTATATAAATTCTACGACTCTTTCCAGAAAGTTTTAAACAGTAATATTTTTTACTATTTTATTCAATCGTTATTTTTTTTACTTAAAATCAATAATTTAGGTAAAAACATAAAAAATTACTCAAAAATAGGAAAACTCCTGATATCTTTTTCACTTATTGTGGGGTTATAATTTTATAAATCTATAATTAGAAGGAGAAATTTATGAAAAAAACTTTCACAATTATTGTTTCTTTGGTGGCCATAATGGCACTATTCATTTCTTGCTCAGGCAGGGAAGGCGGCTCACCAAGGGGCAGGCAGTTTTTAACAATTAAAACATCTGCAATTGGCGGAACATGGCATGCATCAGGAGCTGCATGGGCAAAGCTAATTAATCAAAACAGTAATTATATTGCTGTTAATAGCACTTCGCCAGGTCTTGAATTTGAAACAATGCAGAGACTTAGAGATGGTACTGTTCAGTTAGGGTTTGCAGGAACCAGTACTGCTTATTTTGGCCGCGTAGGCGGAAGAATTTGGGATGAACCAATTGATATTGTTGCTCTTTTTGCCACACACCCCGGTATTTTTAATGTTGTAGCTCTTGATGCGCCAGGAATTGAGTCATTACGCGACTTAAGAGGCAGAACTATTGCTACATACGCACCAGGTAACTATTGGGGAGATATGGCTCTTGACCTTCTTGCACTTCATGGTGTTACTCCAGACAATTCCAGAATAATGAGAATAATGAAAAATGATTCTGCCAGAATGCTTGCAGATGGCCAGATTGACGCTATTTTTCACAAATACGGATTTGGGCATGGAACATTAAGGCAATTATCCACAGCAAGAAGAATCAAGTTTGTTGAAGGGGAACCACTATTGATGCAGCAGTGGCTTGACCGAAATCCTTTTTTTACAACTGTTACTTTTGGGGCGGAATTTGGAGTTGCAAACGCAGAACAGCTTGTTAGCAATTATGTAGCAATCGCTCATGGAAGCCTTCCAGAAGAGACCGCTTATCTGGTAACTAAAATATGGTTTGAAAACAGGCCTTGGTTGTTGGAAACTCTTCCAAACATAACTCCACATATCAACTGGAATAATCCTAGAGATGGCGTAACAATTCCATTTCATCCAGGAGCAGTCAGATACTTCAGAGAAGTAGGATTGTGGATAGATTAATTTTACTTTTTTTTGGGGGGAAATAAATGAACCAAGAAACGATTCAAGAAACGGGTCAAGAAGAAATTTATCAAAAAAAAGTAAAGATACCCGAGGAAAGAGTTAACATTTATGATGAAAACGATATCCAGGGCTTAACCATAGGTAATTTAACTGTAAGAAAAATTATTATTTTTACCATTGGTTTTCTGGCAGCGGGAATTCCTATTTATGAAATAATCTTTGGCCCTCTGTTGCCTGACTACCAGAGACCACTGCACTTGTTTCTTATGATAAGCTTAACGCTGCTACTTTATCCTTCTGGTTTTATTAAAAATAAGAAGGTTGAAAGTATTATGAATATTACCCTGGTTTTAGCAATGGGTTTTGTATGCGCGTGGGCAAGTTCAAGGTGGACATTTTTTTATGCAACCCCTCACCCTGAGCCACATGAACCTATTTTTGGTGTTATTATGATATTGCTGACCTTTGAAGCTACAAGAAGGGCAATAGGACCAGCAATGGCAATAATTGGCTCTTGTTTTATTGCATACTGTTTTATAGGGCCATGGATGCCAAGATATTTTGCGCATCCTGGTTACCACCCTACAGAACTTGTCACACACCTTATTGTTGGTGTTGAAGGTATGTTGGGAGAACTTATGGCAATAAGCGCTACGCAAATTGTTTTCTTTATGATGTTTGCTTCTTTCCTGAAAATGACCAAATCAACAACGGTATTTATGAATCTTTCGCAATCTTTAGCAGGTCATAGAGCAGGCGGACCAGCGAAAGTATCTGTTGTTTCTACTGCGTTTGTATCAATGTTCACTGGAAGTGCCAGCGGCAATGTTGCGACAACAGGATCTGTAACTATCCCGCTCATGATCAAACTGGGATTTAAAAAACATGTTGCCGCTGCCATAGAAGCAACAGCTTCAACAGCAGGGCAGTTTTCGCCACCTATAATGGGCGCAGCAGCTTTTGTTATTGCGGAATATACAATGAACAGCTACTGGACTATTTGTAAAGCAGCGTTTCTTCCTTCACTTGCTTACTTTGCAATTATGTTTCTCGTAGTTGGGATATTGGCTAAAAGGGACAACCTTTTAGGGCTTCCAAAAGATCAATTGCCGCCTGTTAAATCAAGTGTTATAAGTGCGCTTCCTATTTTGATACCAATGACTGTTCTTATTACCTTGCTTGCGATGCAGATGAGTATTCAGTTTACCATTATAATTGCTCTTGGAACGCTTATAATTACCTGTATTCCAATTAAAGAGCAAAGAATAGGTTTTGTTAAAATTTGTAAAGCTATTTCAAACACAGCAAAAATTCTTATTCCAATTACAGCCTCATGTTCTGTTGCAGGATTGATTGTAGGAGTTATGACCCTTACTGGTTTTGGAGAAAGGCTTTCTTATGGAATTATATTATTTGCCGACGGGAATCTCTTTCTTGGTCTGGTTTTGACAGCAATTGTATGTTTGGCAATAGGGTTAGGACTTCCAACACTGGGTGCTTATGTAGTTCTCGCAGCGCTTGGCGCTCCTGCATTGGTAACCTTGGGCGCAGATTTGTTAGCAGCTCATATGTTTATATTTTATTTTGCAATATTAACTGCAATAACTCCGCCTGTTTGTTTGTCCGCATTTGTAGCAGCAAGTATTGCGCGCACAAACCCATTTAAAGTTGCTTTTACATCAATGAAGCTTGCTCCATTTATATATGTACTGCCATTTTTGTTTGTATATGATATAAACTTGCTTCTGTTAGGGGATTCGCTGATTGGAACTCTTTATAGTATCTTGAAAGCAGCTACAATTCTTACAATGGTTACAATTGTTTTTCAAGGATACTTTTTTACTAAAATGAAAATATGGGAATTCATTTTACTTATTGCAGCATTACTTTTTTACATTTGGAGTCAAATATTCCCTATACTTGCTTTAGTTTTTGTTGTATTCTTTGTTTCACAGTTTATTAGGAACAAACATAAAGCAATTTCAAAAAAAGGAGCGAATTAAATTATTCTTTGTTTCACAACTTATTATAGTTGGCAAATACAAAGCATTTTTTAAAAAGGAGTGAATTAAATGAAAAAAAATATTTTTGCGCTTATAATGATAATTGCATTTTCCTCAATGCTGATTTTGACAAGTTGTGGAAGATCAGGAAATGTAGTTATCCAGGAAGAAATACAAGTTCATGTCATAACAGACACGGCTGAATTAAGAAGAGTATCTATGGAACTGAGGCCTGTTGCATCAGGCTCAAAAGAAACTGTAGTTGTGTTTACCATAACCTTAAAGAATGTATCCAATACTCCTCTTGTGTTTAATGCTATTGCTATTGTAGGTGATGAGGCAGCTGGTCAAGGATTTATTCCAAATCCAAACCCTACTGCTGATGATCCAGTGGGTCTGATATATATAATGCCAGGACAAGAAGGCACCGATCGAGTAGCAGTTATGTATGACAGAATACCAACCAATTTTGTTTTATTTGTTGATGTAGCACAATTTTGATGTAGCAAAATAATTAAAAGTAAGCAGCTGCCTTACGAAATGCCGGAATCTCCGGTTTTTCGAAGGCAGCTTTTTTTATCCTAAGAGAGTTGAGGAAAGCTGGAAGAGTTTATGGTAGGAAGCGCAAGTATGCAAGTTACGCATAAAGCAAAAACCAATGTGTTGGTAATAAAGTAAGAGACAATATATATTGTGAAGATATCAGCTAAAAGCTGGTTATGACATGTAAGCTGCTCTGGTAAACTACCGGAGCAGAGTTTATCCTTTCTGTGTGTAATTAATAAAAAAAAGTCTGGCAACGACCTACTCTCCCACGATAGCAGTACCATCGGCGCAGGAGGGCTTAACTTCCGTGTTCGGGATGGGAACGGGTGGAACCCCTCCGCCATAGTCGCCAG
>WQZP01000050.1 GCA_009780675.1 Spirochaetaceae bacterium
AAGTTTCTTCGGTATCTGAGCCGCTTACAATAGCGCCTGCTTTATGAAAAAGCTCTGCCAAAGCGCACATTCCGCTCCCTTTTATCCCGACAAAGTATATTTTTTTACCTGCAATTGGATACAACAACTTACAATCATTCATAGTAAAATAATAGTAAAAATAGCTATATTTTGGCAAGTAGGTAAAAAGCGTGCAAGGCAGGGCGCCTTGGATATCTTTTTGCGAAATGTGTACAATACAATTAATTATTTAAACCTAATTGTATTTTAATTTTAGAAATATATTCTTGAATAATATTTTTTAATTTATTTTTTCCTTTATCATAGTCCTCAAATACTTCTCCTAAATCATTCAGCATACTATCAATTCCTATAATATTATCTTCATCAAGGTTTTTTAACGTCTTTTCAAAGAGTACTAATGCTTCATTATAATATCCCAAAATATAACATAAATATGCCTCATAATAATCACAATCTATTATTCTTTTTTGAATACTTTCAATGGTGTCATTATATTTTTTCAGTAAATCTTCTGTAAACTCTATTACTTCATGATGTAGGAAAAATAAATCTTTTGGACACTCTACTTCATTACCAGGCATACTTTCTTTTATTGGATGATCAAATCTATTAAAATATTCAGATACAATTTCTTTTATCATAAAATTATGTATTTTAATTATTTTTAAAAATTCATTAATTTTTACATTATCTGATTTTTCATTCAAAATTTTTTCTTTCATTGATTGTTTAATATTTTCATAGCAAACTTTACATAATAATTGTTTTGATGCAAATGAATATGTTTCCAACTGTTTTAATTCTTTTTCATATTTTTTTGTTTTTATTATTAAATTCAATGCATTATTTGGATCAGATGTAAAAACTGTATTTATTTTTTCATCGAGGGTTTGTTTTTTTACTTTTATATTTGCTATTTGGTTTAATGTTTCCTCTGACACAGGTAATTTACCACAAATTAAACATCCCATATTAATTTCTCCTTTTAATTAATTTTATTTTTTAAAAAATCTTTGTCAATTGACAACTTGCAGAAGATAAGAAAAAATTGTATACTACATAGATTATGAGTCTGAAATATTGGTGTACAATAAATGCCTGATCAAAAATCTATTTGTTGGACAAGAATAAAAGGAGATAGATGCTATGAAGTATTCAAAACCGAAAATCATTGCAAAAAACAAAACAAGTTCTATTTATGCCGGTGGTTGTGAACATATTGTTAACTGATGATTAATGCGTTGTTTGTTGCCGTGAGTGGGTCATTGGAGTGTTGTGTTCGTTAAGATTAAAAAAGACAGCTTTATTCGCATATTTGACAACACAGGTTACATCGTTAACAAAACAACATTTAGCGATCGTATAACGGATGAATCTGGAGCAATTTTTTTAAGTACCCTGTCAAGAGACGCAAAAGCAATTGATGAAATTGCCGGTGATATTATAAGAAGTTTTATAGATGCCGATTTAGCAGAAATAAAACAGGATTGTATTGATTTTTTTGGTGAACTTGAAAGGGATGGTTTTATTGTCAGCGGGGAAACCTTATCAGAACTCGAAAAAAAAGATTCCGAATTTTTAGATAACAGTTTTTTTGACATTCTCAAAAACAAAAGTCTTTCACTATCCCAAACTGAAATTGATACAAAAACATATTTAGATAACTATTTTCAGAATTCGCCCAGATTAATGTCACTCCATATTGAATTAACAACCCGCTGCAATGAACAGTGTATCCACTGCTATTTGCCACATAAAGCAAGAACAAAAGATATAGAGGCGTCTTTCTTCTATAGTGTTTTAGAGCAATGCCATAGAATGGGCGTCTTGGATATAACATTATCCGGCGGTGAGCCACTTTTACACCCGAACTTTTGTGATTTTTTGCAAAAAGCAAAAGAGCATGATTTTTCTATTGCTGTATCAAGTAATTTAACAATGCTAAACGAAAATATACTTTTAAAAATGAAAGACGTTAGCCTTTCCAGTGTACATGTTTCTCTGTATAGCATGAAAGCAGAAATACACGACTCAATAACGCAATTATCAGGATCATTTGAAAAAACAAAATGTGGTATCCTAAAACTTATTGAGAACAACATACCTGTGCAAATCAATTGCCCTGTCATGAAGCAGAATAAAAACTGCTACAAAGATGTATTGCGTTGGGGGCATGAGAATAAATGTCGTGTTCTGACAGATTTTATAATGATGGCAAAATATGACCATACCACAGACAATATTTTAAATAGACTTTCACCGGAAGAAACCGAAGAAGTAATGCTCAATATAATTAATAATGATGTAGTATACCAACAAAAATTTATAGATACTAACTTTGAGAATAAATATGCTAGCAATAAAGACATTAGCAATGATATTGTGTGTGGCGTTTGCAAAACATCCCTTTGTATGGCGGTAAATGGGAATATGTATCCATGCCCGGGCTGGCAAGATTATGTCTGTGGAAATGTAAAAGAGTCCACCTTAAAAAACATTTGGAGAAATTCAGCGCAGATAAAATATTTACAAAGTTTGCGCCGAAAAGATTTTCCAAAATGTTTAAAATGTGAAGATAGGGAATTTTGCGCTCTCTGTATAGCTAGAAATGCAAACGAAGACTCCAAAGGAAATATCTTTAAAATCAACAATCACGTTTGTAAAGTAGCCGCAATAAATCGTAAAATTGCCATAGAATGGAGAACAAAACATCTTCAAAAATTCGATTATAAAAATACCTGATGATGCTTTAAAATAATTCATGAATTCCACATATTATTATTGTTATGAATGGAAGAACAGCTTATCAAGTTTTGTTGAAGTGCTACATTTTTCCTGTTTATGAGTTGTATTATGTCATCAAACAAATATCAGTAATCCAATTACTCCTAATACAAAAATAAACAGCAAC
This sequence comes from Spirochaetaceae bacterium, assembly GCA_009780675.1. Lineage (GTDB taxonomy): Bacteria > Spirochaetota > Spirochaetia > CADAEX01 > CADAEX01 > WQTU01. The sequence goes on from WQZP01000050.1 coordinate 2,936, forward strand.
TCTTTCTTTAATGATAAGTTTATAAGCTTATCATTTTCTCTTTTTTCATTTTTTTTGCCTCTTGATTTATTTTTGCCACCTAATACTTGCAGAAAAAAATTATGAAAATATCTAAAACACAGAATAAACCACAGCAAACTAACATTTTTCTTTCTTGTAACAGCAAAAACAATTACAGATATAGCGATATAACCAACAAGTAATTCAATCATTTTCTTTCTCCTTTTTCTTAAAATAGTTGTAATAACCTATCTAGGGTTTTTTCTGGAACCGGCAAATTTATATTTCCTTTTCTTTTTTACAGTTTTAAAAATATTTATAATCCCTTGAATAATTTCAAAAAGAAATTTTAAAACAAAAACAGGCCATAATAAGCTGACAGCTCTATTTTTAGTAATAGAAAAGATAACTGCTGATATAAAAATATAACAGATAACAAGTTCAAACATTTTTTGATCCTCCTTAATCAGGTCTGCCCATAATATGAACATTATTAGCAGACCCCCTTAAAAATTATTAATTATCGTTAATCATTTTTTTGAAATTTTCGATCACATCTTCAATCTGGCTTGGTTTTTTTTCTTTTAGTTTTTTTCTTTCTTTTTCTTTTCTTCTGGATTCAAGTTCCTGACTCACATCTTCTACAGCATTGGATGTGGCTTCAACCAACGCAAGCGCAGCTGTTCCTCCTACTTTCATAACCTCTTCAGTGGCTTTACCAAGTTTTTTAACTGCTTTCTTTGCACCTTCGGTGCCCCCCATCTCTTCGTAAGCTGCTTCTACCCCGTGAGCCACTGCTTTGCCCCCCTGAACAAGCATCCTGCCAGTCACATCAGCAGTTATTTTCAAACCATCACCTGCTACTTCTATGATATCCTGACTCCCCTGCTCCATATCTTTTAATGCTTTTTTTGCTACTGCTTTTATTCTACTCCTTTTTGCTCTGGGCATGGTTATGAAAAAGAGAATAGCTCCTATTCCCAAAATGACCAATGCTCCGAAGTACAAACCCAGGTACATAAATCCATAAGCAAAAAACAATAATGTACCTAAAAACATAACTCTAAATATGTTTCTCATAGTTACCTCCCAAATATCCTTCTAATTGTGGAGAAAATATCCTGATGGACAAAATCCCGATGTGAAACCTCCAGCACATTACGCCCGCTACCCCACTTGCGATTCCTGATTTCATAACGATGCCTATTGACATCGACCAAGAATATGTCATAACGGACGCCGCGTCTAATTCTAATGGTAGTTGACTCATTTTTTCCCAGCGCAACATAGTGAGTCTTCTCTCTGCGTGAAGCCAAATCAATAACTATGACTTCTTTAACCTGAACTCCTGTCTTGTTTGTTATCCGGAGTTCAGTTCTGGCAAACGAAAACAGAGGGGTGGAAAAAAGAATCCCGCTTATAAAAAGCAGAACAAGTAAAAGTGTTTTTTTCATCTTTATCTCCTTTTAAAGTTTTTTCTATAGGGTTTTCGAACCCATATACTAATGTGGGAAAAATAGAGTTTTTTTGATTTTTTTGTTATTTTTTTAGAATTTTTATTAGATAATTAAGCGTTGCAATTGACTGAGAACTTATTTTTTTTTATGTTTTATTCTTGCGCATATCAAGGTAATATTGCGGAGTTTTGTCTTCACTATTCTTTTCATTTAATAAATCAGGTTTTTGAGCTATCAGCCATTCAATATTTTCTCTGGAAGTTGGAAGCATGATGGAAGCTCTAAAGGATTCTACTTCATATAGCGCTATCAAATGAAGCAGGTTGTTTCCTTTTTTATCTTTAAAATTTATATCCAAACCACTCTGGTCTAAAAACCATTCGAGTATTGCTTGTTCTTTATTTATAAGCAAAGCCCATAAAAAATAATCTATTATGCCAAATGTCACGCCAAATAATATAGAATATGTGGTATTTTCTTTTGGCATTTTAAACTTTTTCTGCTTGATAAACCATGAAAGAACTTCGGGATGAGAATTATTGAAAATAGCTACATCAAAAGGTCTATTCCCTTTTCGATCTTTCAAGTTTATATCTACTTTTTGTTCATATAGCCAATTGAAAAGATCTATGTTTCCATTTTGATATGCAGCGCAATGAAATGCATTTTGTCCATGTTTATTTTTTTTATGGATATTTATTTTAAATTCTTTTACTTTGGTTATAAACCAATTAATGATTTCTGAATGCGGATTAAACATTAGAGCTGTATGAAAAAGAGTAAGACCCGACTCACCCATATAATCTATTTCACAACTATATTGAACCAAAATATCGAGGACTTCAGGATTTGAAGAATATGTAGCTGCCAAAATCAGAAAGTTATCGCTATCATCATAAAAAGAAAGAAAATCATCATCTTCATTTACTTCACGCTCTTTCTCAATTACGTTCTTAATAAATTTTGGCGGCATATCATGTTGAATAACCATGCTAAGCTTTCTCGTAAATGGTACAGAAACCTCACGGTAACTTTCATTTGTATCAGGATTTATCCCGCCATCAAGCCCTTCATAAAACATGAAAGGAATGTATATATGACTTTTAATGGCATATTTTGTTACATTATCTTCTTCCAGTGTGTAAATAAGAGAGCTTTGCCTGAGTTCTTTTAAAGCATTGGTTAATTCCGGTTCTTTTAACCAAGCAATAAATCTGTGCTCCTTATCTATAGGTTTATCATAATAATCAATGTACATAATGGCAAAAAATATTCCTTTTGCATTATGCGATAAAAGAGAGAGAACTGGCTTATATATTTCAACTGCTTTTTTTTGTATATCTCCTTCGGTATGACAAAAGCATTTTGCTATTTCTGTTGCCTCAACAATGCTTTTGTCCGATAACAAAAAAATAATTTGCTGCATCAATAAAGGGGCTGTTGCAAAGTTTTGTTGAAGCAAATTGATAAATTCGTTGTATTCAGCAGTATCTTGTTTTTCTTTGACTTTTTTTAACCATACAGGATTTTTTTGGGATATATCATGTACAAACTTCTTGATATCATTTTCCTGCAATTCCGGCGGAGATATAGATGTTAAATTCATTTTTACTTTTATTTCATCGGAACAATCAATCCTGCTGGTAATAATAATACGTTGATTTTTTTGAGAAAAAATATTGGCAATGGCTGTCAATACTAATCTTAAATTATCATCTTTTAGTTCCAGGTTATCAAAAATAAACAAATAGAGTTTGTCGTCTATATTTTTAGTTTTTTCCATTATCAATTTTTTAATATGATCTTCTATGGCATCATTTTCACCAAATTCGAGCTTGAGACGTTTTTCTTTTTCATCTTTTATTTTTTCAAGCAATTCTTTACTGTTAAGCTGTATCCAAACCGGGGCATAAATATTTCCTGCCAGCAAAAGATATCTTGCAAGAGCATTGGCCATTGCGCTTTTTCCGCTTCCCCCTTCGCCATAAATAAAATAGCCTTTACTCCTGCAGGTTGCTAAATTTCTGGCAGCTTCTTCAAATTTAGACGTACAAATATAATCTATTTTTTCCATACAAGAGATCAATTTCTGTTGCTCATCATCAAGCTCAAACCCTAATGGCAGACAATTCCAATTAAGGCTATATGGCTCAAAAAGAAAATCAACAATATCTTCGAGGGAATTCTCTTTGAGAGAAAAACGTTTTACTTCAATATTTTTATCCTTATCCAAGCCTTCTGTTTTCTCGATATCCTCGGTATTGGAAATATACAGGAAAAGATACTTTTTCTTCGCATCTTTTTTTTCCTGCACGATTTTTAAAAATGCATCTTTATACTTTTTATCAATGTCTTCGACTGCTTTGAGATTAAACCAAGTTTGCACTGGATCATAATCAAGTTCTCCTGTAACAGTAATAACATCCCAATTACTTTTAAATTTTCGGTTTCGAATTTTTATAAACGCCCCAAGAAAGAGACCCAAAGTTATTGAACCTGTGTTTTGAGTAAAGTCTTGCAAATGCTTTGCTTCTGGTCTCGCGTTTGGCCTTATAAGGTGCCATTGACCAAGTAAAGCTTTATCATAATATCCGTGTCTAAAATAATTACCTAATTCAAGGAGCTTTTTTTCTAAATACAGATTTTCTTTATCAGGTCCCGGCATTATTCGCCAATGCGGAAGTTTAGATTGAGACTTAATCTCAGACTGAGGTTTTATTTCAAAAAATACCTGATACAAATGGAAATCATTATTTATGCCAAAAGGGACAAATAATAGTGGTTCAGTCAATCTTAACACCTTTTATTTCAGTAATAGTAATACCCTTTGAAAAATCAATATTATATTGCATCTGTGATTCAATTCCGATTTTTTTAAGCTTTTTGTTCAGACTTACCTTATGGGTCTTTTTATCTGTTCTGGTAATATACTTGATATCAAGGTAAAATGGACAGCGCGTATGAGCTTTTTCAAATTCAAAGCTAAATAGAATGGTACGATCCTGTTTATTGCCATAAACACTCAATTCTCCCCTTATACCATTGAGATCAAGTTTTTTTCTTTTCATGATTTCAATTAGTCCAGGCTCATCGCTGCTTGCAGCAAGATAATCCAATTGAAAAGCTGGTACAGAAAAAACTCCACCATAGATTTTCTCTTTTACATTCAAAGTTTTTTTTGTTACTTTTTTCTCTCCATGCTTTTTTTGCTTTTGCAATTCATAAGCAATCAAGCCACGCATATTAACTGCCATTGCGAAAAACCGAGGGTTATAAATAAAAGCAGTTAGAATAAGAGTTTTATTCTCTTCAAAAAATTTATCATCCAGGTCATAATACATATCACAATCTTCTTGAAAATATTTGTGGATTTTTTCCGTATTGTTTCCACTAAGAATACGTAGTGCAACCATGCTTAAGAGAAAATCATTTTGTTTTTTCAAGTCAAATATTTTCTTTATTCCTGCTATGGTTTTCTTTTCATTAACACTGCAATCATAAACCATTTTCAGCGTAACCCTATGTTCGATTAACAGATCATCTATATATTTTGTTATTGCTTCCATATTTATACCTTCTTTTATTATAAAAGTGTCTCCATACCTTCGGACGCAACTCTTGGCATAGGTATTTTATCTTGATCTCAAAATGTTTTTCAATTTCCTCACTAGGATTATTAATTTCAGACATATCACAATAGTAATTGAAAAGCTTCTTCAGATCACTCTTGTTTATTTCCATAAATCCAGAAGATATTGCTTCAAGGGTAAGTTTTTCTGCTTGCTTTTCAAAGTAAGTTTTTAAAAGCTCCAGCCACTTTGCTTCATTTTCTTTATCAAAATATCTTTCAAGCAGATCCGATAAGTTACCTGTTAAATAATTGATATTTTTATTTTCCAAAACTTTTTCAGGAACACGCAAACGATAGTTAGACATTTTTTTGAAATATGCATTCATTTTCTTTTTTATTTTCTCATTACTGCAGATGACGATATAATTTTGCATTGCTTCTTCTTTGCCGACATTAGTAATACTTCTTTTTGCCTTGCTTTTACTTTCAGGATCTTTCTCAAGATTTTTTAGCAATGTTATTTCTGCATCAGTAACTTCACTTTTCTCAAGACCCTTTATCAAGGTTATTAACATTTTTTCAGCATATTTTATTTGATCATTTACCTTACCCACCTCAGGACACACATATTTAGTATTTTTTCTTATACTTAATAGTTGCCCGTAAATTTTTTTTAATAATACTTCAAATTCTGATGGTGTATAATCACGTAATTTTTCTTTTTTTCCACTTGATTCACTTTCCAACGCTACAGCTACAATATCATAATATTCAGAAAGCAGATCAGATAAATATATATAACGTTTCTCATTCTTATTAAGAATAGCACCCATTTCTTTTTGCAGCTTAATATTTTCCACCAATAGTGAATTTATTACTTCTTTACCACAAGTTATTAAATCAATACTTGATTTATTTATATTGGAATTTTTAAACTTATTATATATATCAAAATATTTTTCCTGCGGAGGTATTATCCATGCTTCTTTATTGAATATCCTTTGCCAGTTTTCCTCAAAACATTTATTAAATTCTTCTTCAAGAAATTTTTTTCGCTTTTCACTAAGATTTTCAAACAACAATTCCAACCCTAGTCGTAACCATGTATAATTTTTACGTCCATAGTAGTAGTAAGCTAAATATATATTATCCTGTTTATGAAAAATGACATTGGAGAAATCCCAGATGAATCTCTTGTTATTATCACTAAGGCAACAATTTGGCAGGATTTTTAAAAAATCTTTCGAGATTTTTTCTATACACTCCTGAACAGCGTCCTGACGAGCGGATTCTTTAAATAATTCCTCAAAAGCCAGTTTAAAATTTTCGTTTTCTTTTTCAAGAAAAAATCGAATCACATCTTTTTGTCCGTCTTGTACGCTTTTTTCAAGATCTTCCCACGCAAATTCAACTTTCAAGGATTTTCCAGGAAATAGACTGGAAAACGGAGCTTTGCTTGCCAGTTTTTTAAGATCAAATCTCTCTGCTGTATTATCTTTAGTAATATACTTATTGTCAGCGATAAGCCCCATCATGCCAACATATGTTCCTAAATTGGATTCTTTTTTCGATGACAGTGATAAAAGAATAACTGAAGAAAAATACTTATCCAGAAGATTTATTGTTCTGACTATTCGCTTATTCTCTCTTCTGTCCATGGTTTTTCCCCCTTGTAATTATATTCTATGCAGGGAAAATAGAGTTGTCAATGTAAGTTTATTTTAACATTTACCTCCTTCTCTTTACCCAAACTAAACTCAGCATTGGTCTAAAACTCAAGCCAAAGCTCCGTTTAATCAGCAAGTTTTCTCCAAAATTAATCAATGAGCCAAAATCTCGTCCCAGACAGTAAATGTCCATATGAACATGTCCCCTCCTGTTTTCCGACAACATTCCGATTTGATTGCGATTCAATTTGATCTCTTTTTGAAGGCGAATACTTGTTCTGCTTTTTTTCTGTTTTTTCATCTAATACCTCTTATAAATAATATCTCTTGCCAGGCTCGAGATTGGCTTGCAGCTTAAGCCGCAAGCCTGCTTGATATCAAACCAAGATGCCATATTCCAATGCAATGTCATTACGCAAAAACCGCTCATACTGACACGCCTTGCGGTAACGAAATTTTCTTGTCGCTATTTTGTTATTTTTTTCAATCTTCTGCTGACTGACTGCCAGCTTGTGAACAGTGTGATGATGTGGAGTTTCAGGCTCCAGTCTGGAAAGTAATAAAGCCTGATTATCCTTGACATTCATTGCTCCTTTTCGCCAATAGAGATCATTTATAAACAATTGTCTTGATTTACAATATTCTTCCCTGCTAATTTCCTCTACAGAAAGGATCGCATCCGGATGATTGCGTTTAACGCCAGGCTTTTGCCTCGCAATAAAAGCAGCTTCTTTACCATTTTTTGCATAGATCGCAAATTCAACAGGAACATACATGTTTTTTCCAACATGCCCACACTTGGTTTTTACAATAAAGTATTTTTGCATTTTTTCCTCCATCTTATTGAATTTAATTGGTCTTTATTTGGCAAATACACTCTGTGGCAATACAGCAAGTCCTATTAAACAAATCACGATCATCCAAAATCTTGTTTTTTTGTTCATAACATCCTCCATTAACTTAATATGGGAAAAAAGTCGAAGTTTTTTATGATTTTTAAAAAAAAGAGAAAATTATACGCAAAAAGATATTAAAGGCTCTACTTTAAGTATTTTGATTGTATTTTTCAGGCAGAATTCTGGTTTTATTACTTTTGACTTCACTACAGGGTTGGTAAAATCCTTGATACCGCAAAAATATTGATAAATTTTCTGTAATACCTCAAGCTGTATACAAACTGGAGACACATTTTCAGGAGTATCAAATTGGAATCTGAATAGCAGAAGATTGTCGATTATATTGCCATCAATCAGCAGTTTTCCCGAAAATACGCTGTTTTGTATATTGATTGGTTTTGGGATAAGGGAATAAAGCATTCCTGAATTCATAGATATACCTCCATATATCTATGCGGGAAAAAATCGCTTTTTTTGAGATTTTTGAAAAAAAATTAAAAATATGCAGATAAGTGGTAATTACAGATTTTTAGCTATTATCTGCTTCATGAGCCTGTGCAGTCTGTATGCCAGCGCAAAACACGGCACTCGCCAGGGGCAGGGTCAATTGCAACCCTATTTGGTTATTGCTTTCAAAATCAGTATCAGAATAATGCTCAGCACAGCGCAGCACGATGCAATCACAAAAGCAGGAAACATAAGATTTATCTCATTTACAGCTTCTTTGATATCGGGATTTGTTTCCCTGTTATATGCAGCTGAATGGATCACAAGGTCATAGTCATGGTCATAATCATGGCCAAGATTTGACTCACTAAAACCTTCTTTATATTTGATTCCAAGCTGTTTGAGTATTGAGTCTGTATAAAAAGTTTCTTCGGTATCTGAGCCGCTTACAATAGCGCCTGCTTTATGAAAAAGCTCTGCCAAAGCGCACATTCCG
>WQZP01000051.1 GCA_009780675.1 Spirochaetaceae bacterium
TCATTTTTTATAACAAGCGCTTTTGGAATATCCTTTATCTCATTTTCAATATCATATTTTTGAAGCAGAACATCCTGTAAATTTTGTAATTTTTCAAATACTTCCTGAACCATTTAAACACTCCTAATATTTTCTATTGGTCTATATAATCTTTAAGGCGCCTACTTCTCTTGGGGTGCCTAAGCCGTCTGAGTGCTTTTGCCTCAATTTGCCTTATTCTTTCTCTTGTTACATTAAAATAGAGCCCTACTTCTTCAAGGGTAAGTGAATATCCATCTTCAAGTCCAAATCTCATTTTAAGAACTTCCTGCTCCCTTGGCGGAAGTGTCTTCATAACTTCCTGAAGCTGCTCTTGCAGAAGCTTAAATGCTGTCTGGGATGCTGGGTTTTCTACATCCTTATCTTCGATAAAATCTCCAAGCAGCGAATCTTCTTCTTCTCCAATTGGTGTTTCAAGAGAAATTGGCTCTCTTGCTACATTTTTTACAGCCTTAACACGGCTTACAGACCATCCAAGTCGCTCTGCAATCTCTTCATCATTAGGCTCTCTTCCCAAAAGTTGCATTATTTGCCTGGATTCTCTTACTACTTTATTTATCTGCTCTATCATATGCACAGGTACACGTATTGTCCTTGCCTGATCTGATATGGAGCGGGTTATTGCCTGCCTTATCCACCAGGTTGCATATGTTGAAAATTTATATCCTTTTCTATATTCAAATTTTTCAACAGCTTTTATTAGCCCAATATTTCCTTCCTGCACAAGGTCAAAAAAATGAAGCCCTCTGTTTGTATATTTCTTTGCAATGCTCACAACCAGCCTTAAATTCGCTTTAATCAGCCGGTCCTTTGCATTTTTCATCATTATCTTGCCATAGGATATTTCCTGGGACATTTTAAGAATATCATCTATAGAGTTTTCAAACTCTGCTTCCATTTCGCGCAATCTTTTTTCATTGATTTGAATAATTCTTATTTTTTCTTTAATAACATCTGCTGGCATTTGAAGCTTGTTTTCGATTTCTGCCCGCTTTGAGGTAGTTGCAAGACCTCTTCCCAAGTTGCGCAGCTCTCTCATGTTTGAGACTCCAAGTCTTCTTTCGATTTTAAGCTGCTCTCTTATACATTTTTTTACTTTTTTCTCTGCATTTATAAATTTTTCAGAAAATTTAAGAATTTCATCCTGATGAATCTCAATACTTTTTAAATAATCAAGCAAAGGGGCTGTTTTTTGTTTTAGTTCTTCACTTTCAAGCACATTTTCTCCCATAGAGAGAATTTTTCGCTTTACTTCCATATATTGCTTTAGACAAGCATAACAACCTTTAAGTGAATCTTTATAAAACTGATTGATCCGTCTTCTTTCCGCAAGAAGCTCTGAAACTTCTTTTTTTGTAAGCTCCATATCTTTAGGGTCAAGTCTGGAAAAAACCTTTTGGGCAAGATTATAAAATTCAGGAATAAGCATACCAGAGCCGCTAATTACCCGTTTTATAATATTTTCACCTTCTTCCATTTGTTTTGAAAGCTCAACTTCCTGCTCCGCAGTCAGAAGGTGCTCTTTTCCTATTTCCCTAAGATAGAGGCGGATAGGATCATCTATAATATTGTCTTTATCAACAGCTACAACTCTCTTATTCCCAGACTCCTCATCTTCTTCCTCTTCTTCTTCATCCTCTTCTTCTTCTTCTAAATCTTCTTCTTCAATGACAATGTTATTTTTTTCAAATAATGCAATTACATCTTCAATTTTATCGCTATTGATTATATAATCAGGCAGATAGTCATTGAGCTCATCATATGTTATTCTTTTTTTGATTTTTCCGTACTCTATTATTTTCTTTACCGCTGGATCATTGAGTAAATCAGACATTATTACCATTAGTTCCTTTCAATTTTTCAATTTCTTTGTCATAAAAAAGTTTTTCTGCAATCAGTTTTTCAAGCTGATACGGGTCAGAACCATTATCTTTTGCAATTATTTTCTCAATCTGCATTCTTTTAGCTTGCAAATTTTTTAATTTAATTACATTAATACTATCATCAATCAACTGTTTTGAGTTTATTGAGAATTCTTCTGAAGAAAGTTTTTTTGCAATAAGACTCCTTAATCCTGAATTTTCGATCTTTTCCAGTATACTCTCAAGCGAAAAAATGTTGTTTCTATAAGATTCTTCCAAAATTATATAAATATTCCTTGCAGCTTTATCCTGTATATCATCAATAGAAAGCTCATTACGGACCATATAAAAATAATCATAATTATCTATAACAGCAAGCATTAAATACAATTCCGGAGATATTTTGTCAATGCCCATTGTTAAAGCAGCGGTTTTAGATATTTCTTTATCACCTTTTTTTAAATATCTTAGATAATCATCGTAGACACTTGCATAATCTGTATCAAGTACTTCTGCAATTGCCTTAAGCCTGCCACTTCTTCTAACTTCAGATTCAGAAATAACCACAAAAGCAAATAATTTATTTAAATAATCTTTAATTCCTTCCTCTTTTGATATATTATAGATAGTTTTATATTTATCTACTAAAAAAACAAAACTATTTATAGAACATTTTAAAATATTTTTCAACGCCTCTTTATCCTGTTTTTTAAGAATATCAGCAGGATCCTCCCCTTTTTGCATTGCAACAACACTGCAATCAAGGTTTGCTTTTTCACATATATAGGAGCTTCTTACAGTTGCTTTAAACCCTGCTTCATCTCCATCAAACACAAAAATTACAGATGAACAGTTTTTTCTTATAGTATCTGCATGAATTTCTGTAAAAGATGTTCCCAAAGGCGCTATGCAGTTTTCTATACCTGCCTGAGACATTGCAATTACATCCATATAGCCCTCTACTATATAGGCGCAATCATTTTTTCGTATCTCTTTTTGGGCAAAATTTAGCCCATAAAGCTCTGCGCTCTTTTTAAAAATCAAAGATTCCGGAGAATTTATGTATTTAGGCAAAGAATTATCCAGGCAGCGCCCTCCAAAAGCAATAACTTTGCCTGATTTTGAAAATATAGGAAAAATAATACGGCCTGAAAAAATTGAAATTTCTTTATAATTTGAAGAAAAAAGCCCTGTTTGGGAGAGAAAATCTTCTGAGTAGCTTTTTTTTCTTAAAAAATTGTATAGCCACTTTCTATCGGACGGGATATAGCCAAGTTGGAATTTTTCGATCGAAGATTGCGAAATTCCCCGATTTTTTAAGTATTCCAATGCTTTTTCTGCTTCGGGTTTATTTAAAAGAATATAATTAAGCGCTGTACTTATTTTATCATAAAGGCTGTAAAGCTGTTTTTTAAACTTGCTTTCTTCAGAAACATCTTCTTGCGCTTCTGGTTCAAGATTTATTCCTGCTTTTTGAGCTAAAAATTGAAGCGCTTCCGGAAAAGTGAACTTTTCTATCTCCATCACAAAGTTAAAGATATTTCCCCCTTTTTGGCAGCCGTAACAGTAGAACATCCGTTTATCGGGCGTAACAGTAAAGGATGGTGTTTTTTCTGCATGAAACGGACATAGCCCTTTTAGAGTTCTGCCGGTTTTTTTTAGATTTACATAGTTGCCTATAATTTCTTCTATATCTATTTTTTCAATTATCTCGTTTATTGTTTCATCTGATACAAACATTTTATCTTAAATATAAATCCCTTGCCCTGTTATGGTCAGAAAGTCTTGTTGAAAAGAAATGTTCTCCTGTAGCTCTATTTCTTAGAAGAAAAAATAGATAATCTGTTTCTGCCGGGTGAAATGCTGCATTCAGCGCGATCTCTCCTGGATTGCTTATAGGGCCTGGAGGAAGTCCAAATCTTGTGTATGTATTATAATCTGATTCTAACCGCAGATCCTCATAAGTTATACGTGTAGGATGCGGTCTGCCCAGAATTTCAGTAATAATATATTCAATAGTAGCGCATGAACCAAGCCGCATTCCTATGTTAAGTCTGTTCCAAAAAACAGATGCCATCATTGGAGCTTCTCTTGGCACTCTATATTCCCGTTCAATAATAGATGCAAGTATAACACGATCATTGATTTCTCCGGGTGTTTTGTTTTTATATTCAGGATATACCAGAGCTAATCTCTTGAAAAAATTTGATACCATGTGCGATACAACTCTTTCTGCAGAATAATTTTGAGGAAACATATAGGAGTCTGGAAATAAGTACCCCTCAAGCGAGTAACCCGGGATATTAAATTTTCTGATCAACTCGCGACTTGCTACAGCATAAAAGAAACTCTCTCTGTCTGTAATCTGCGCATCTTCGAGTATTGCAGCTATTCTGGAAACAGTAAGACCTTCGGGAATTGTAACTCTGTATAACATCGCAGCTCCCGAATAAATAAGTCTATGAATTTCCATAGTATTCATATTTCTGCTTATGCCATATTGCCCGCTTTTCATTTGCTGCTCAGTACCCATTACTCTGCTTATAGCCATCATAATAAACCTTGAGCGGATCAAATGATTTTCTTCCAGTTTTGTGGATATTGATCTTAGGGTTTCCCCTCTTTCTATTTGTATAACAATAACTTCATCTGATTCGGAAACAGGGAGGCTATAGTAGTAAAATATCACTGCTCCAACAATTAAAGAAACAATGAAAGCAAAAATAATCGTTATAATAAATTTTTTAATAATTTTCATGCATTAACCCTGTTAAGTCCAGCCATCCTGTTTAAAAACAGAATGACATATAATTTTTATCTTATTAATATAAATTCCACTCTTCTGTTTTTCCATCTGTTTTCAAGATCACTAAACGGAACAACTGGATTTGTTCCCCCAACTCCAAGAGTAGTCATTCTATCTGCTGCAACACCTTTTTCAACAAGAATCCGCTTTACTGTCTCGCACCGTTGCTGAGAAAGAGGAATAAGTTCTTCCCGCTCTTCTCTTTCTGCTCTTACTGGATCATACCAGCTAAGATTATTTGCATGCCCTTCTATTTTTATTCTATATGTAGAATATTTGTTTAAGATTTCAGCAAGCCTTTGCAAAATTCTTTCATTCCTTTCTCTTATTTCAGGAATGTCTGTAACAAGTTCCGGGCTATCTGGGGCGAAATTTATACTTGAAATTTTGATTCTAAGATTATCACCATCTCTTATTACAAGAACATCCACAGCTATAATCCCGGAAACTGTAACACTATTTCCAAAAATATCTGTTGCTGTAAATTCATAAGGGTAATCTTCTGCTGCCTGGACAAGCTCTCCCCTGTCAGACATTCCATCCCATATTATTCTTTCTGGCGGAAGACCTCTTCCGGCAAATCTTCTGAAGTCATTCATATATGGATCTCTGATCCGTATTTCCCAGTCGCGTATTTCGCTTTTATCTTCAAGCCTTATAATTATGTTAAGATAATCATCTACTCCATCGTTATCCGGAGAAAACGGAAAAGGCGTTAAAACAATTTCTACTTTAGGAGGTGTTGTATCCAGTATAAAATTTCTGGTTTCAGATGTTCTTATATCACCTTTTTTATAAAGCACTCTGAATTCAGCTCTATATATATCATCTATTATTTCTCCTGTTTCGCTTTTTCCATCCCATATTATTGTTTCTGGTATGGAAATTATTGAACCTGATACAGATGCGCCTGCAAATGTTCTTACGGTTCTTCCGGCAGAAGAGATGATTCTTAAGCTCCATGATTCTACTGGCACCTCGTTTGTATGAAGGAGAAAGAATCTTATGGTGTCCATGTAATTATCGTTATTCGGAGAAAAACCTTCGCTTTCAACAGAAACAATTGCCTGCGTAAGGCGCGTGTCAACTTCTATACTATTGATAGTTCTTACAGTCCTGTTTCCCGCAGCATCCTGCGATTGCACTGTAAATCTATATATCCCATTTCTTACAATATTTCCACTTTGATCCCTTCCATCCCAAATATAGTTATCTGGTCTTCCTCTCTGCGATAAGCTTCTTACTACGTTATTGTTTGAATCTGTAATTATTATATTCCATTCATCTTCATAAGAAGGGTTGATCATTCTGATTGTTACAAAATCTCTATTGCCATCTCCATCCGGGGAGAAAAGAGTATAATCGATCTCAATTTCGATTGCTGGAAAAGTTATATCAAGTACAAATGGTTCGGTAACAGCTATTGGGTTATTACCATTAAGATATAATACATCTATTCTTGCAGTATATCTGTCTTCGATTATTCTGCCTGCCATATTGCCTACCGTGATCCTGCCATCCCAGATTATTCTTTCCGGAATTCTTTCTGCTCCATCCTGTCTAAAAACTATCTCGTTATTATTATTGACAATAACAAATGAATATCTTTCTATCCCTACATATCTTTCAGCTCTTGGGAAAAATGTAATTACATCCTGTATCCCATCATTATTAGGAGAAAATGCGTCAAAATTTCTGGAAAGAGCTACAGGGGTATCTGCTGTATCAATTGTAAAGTGAAATCCTTCCGAATTTCCTCTGTTTCCTGCTTCATCTGTTGAGGAAAGTACGAAAAAGTAATCCCCATCTGCAAGGATCTGGCCATCAGAACCAGTGCCATTCCAGGAGAAGTTTTCCGGAACCCCATGTCTCCACTGGAATACCCTTACAGGATTATTATCTTTGTCAAAAATAGTTCCTTCCCACAAGTTTTCAGGCGATGTTTTCATGTTAAAAACAAGAAAGCTTCTGGGGCTGCTTCCTCCCGGAGCAAACACGCGATGCTCTGCAGTAACTGTAGCAGAAGGGGGGACTGTATCTACAACAAAAGGGGGTGAATAAACTTCCGGCCTGTTGCCATGAATATATACAACTCTAAGTCTTGCCCTATATTTTCCATCTGCAAGGAAATTTCCAGCAGACGTTCTTCCATCGTAAAGGTGCCTTTCGGGGATAACGAAACGCCCTTCTATTGTTGCCTCTACCCTGTTATCTTTTTCAGAGATAATATCAAGACTCCAGCTTTCTATCCCTTCTCTTACAGGCACATCCATAAAAAATGCAAGCAAGCTTCTGGCTCCTGCATTTCCAGGAGAAAACGCAAAATCCGAAATCCTTAGCTCTATAGGGGTTTCAATAGTGCTTATAATAATATTTTGGATCATGCCACTTGTCCTGTTCCCCGCAAAATCCTCGCCCTCGATCCTGTATGAATAAACACCATCAGGCAGAAGCAGCCCGTCATCTCCTCTTCCATCCCATACTATGTCAACAGGGGCATTCCCGCTAAAATCAAAACTTCTGACAGCATTGCCCCTGTTGTCAAAAATTTGAGCTATCCACGATTTTTCAACAGAACCGCTTTGCCTTATTGTAAAATAATCTTTGATGCCATCGTTATTGGGAGAGAAAATCATGTCCGCGAACAGTACAGGTCTTTCCAGATTTAGCCTGGGTGGAACAGTATCAACAACTACATTATATAGTGCCGAAGTTGAGGTATTACCGTTATCATCCCATGCAGTAATAAAAAAGCTGTACACGCCATCTGATACAGGCTGACGATCATTACCAAGCCCATCCCATGAAAATTCTGCAGGGACATGGATGCCTGATCTCACATATAAAATCCTGTCTATAATGTTTCTTAAATTTATATTTTCCGGTCTTTTTTCTTTATTTTCGTAAGTTCTTACAATATTTCCATTTTCATCCATTATGTTAAAAGTATAGCCCATCACAAACCGTCTATCTTCGATCCTGACAGGGAATACAAGTTTGTAATTTGCATCAAAATTATTTGGAGATATATGCTGGACATCATTGTAAGTGATATTTATTGAAGGCCCTTCTCTATCTTCAATGCCCAAAGGGATCCTTACACCAACTCCGTATCCATGTATATTTTCAGCAATTTGCGTAAATGCAGCATTTACAATAAAATCTGCCTGATTCCAATCTCTTTCTCTCAATGCCTGCATATTCAAATCTGTTCTAAAACCATAAGAAAGCCCTATTGATGGTGAAAAACTCGATAATTTAATTCCATTATTATTTAAGGTATCAAAGTTAGCTCTTGCTGCAAGATTTAATCTAAGAGAATTAGTAAATGCAATATGCTTGCCAATATCTGCAACAACATTTTCAAAAGATGGGAAAAAAAGATTTGCTGTAAGATCTCCTGCAGCTTTGGGTAGATTAAAAACATTTATACCTGCGCCAACACCTGGTGTAAACGCAGGAGGTATTGAGGAAAAGTTGTCAGGAGAAAACCCTTTGCCCATATCTCTTAAAACAGCGCCCCACCGGAAATTTCTATGGCTCAGGAATTCTGTGGGATAGTGGATAAATCCTAAATCAAGGGAGAGCATCCAGTCTGCAGCCCCTGCTTTGCCATACCCCAAATTTAAGCCTGCTCCAATCGATAAATTTTCATAAATATCTTTTGCAGCAGAAATATTGAGGCCTGTTAAAAAAGCTGAATTATAAAAATCAAAATTGCTGTTAATAAGAAACAAAGATGTATTTAAAACCCCTGCTTTTCCAGGGTAAGAAAATCCCAATGCCGCGATATGTCCCCATCCATCATAATCACCATATCCATTTACACCTGTGTATGCAGCCTCAAGCGTGGCTCTTTGCAGAAAACCTGTCGAAGCAGGATTATTCATGGCAGCTAACGGAGAATTGAGATTTACAAGCGAAGCAGCAGAAGATGCTTGCCCTGGAGAAAGGAGGTCATAAAAAAGAGCGCCTGCGTCTCCTTTAGGGCTATCTGCTGCACTAAATGATATAAACACTGCAAGAAAAAGAAGGAGAATAATTTTTTTATTTAAATCTGACTTCATCTAATATGACTCCATAAAGGCAATTCTTATAAAAATATTTTAATTTTTTTCAGAGTTAAAAACAAATTAAAAGATAAGTAGTTTCATACAGTTTTATCCAATACTTGAATTTCTTCAATTGTGAGGGAATCAAATACCTCTTTTTCAAGCCGGTATTTTAAAGAATATAACTCTTTTTTTAGTTCTGCTTCATGCTTTTTTAAAAAAGCATACAGCAAAATTTTCTCTTCTTTATTAAGTTCCAAATATTATACCTCAATTTCAAGACCTTCTCGCGCTAAAATAACTTCGGGGCTATAACTGTAAAGGTTATTGGCATACCAGCGCGCTTTTTCCAGAATCTCATAGACTTTTTTATCTTCATAAAGAGGTTCGTGGTGAAAAAGCACAACCTTTTTAATCATCCACTCAGAAGCAAACTCAACTCCAAGACTGAAAGATGTATGTCCCCAGTCATGTTTTTCAAGAGCTTCATCAAGAGTATATTGGGAATCAATTATAAGAAGATCTGTATTTTCAAAAAATTTGGTTGATTTTTCATTTTTAATAAAATCAGCTTCTCTAAGTTCTGTATCTGTTGAAAAAACAAGACTCTTATCATTTTCTGTAATTTTATATGCATAGCAGCCACCAGGATGATTTACAGCTCTACAGGTAACTTTTGCATTGCCAAGCGTAACTCCTTCCGGAGGAATAGTCACATAATTGATTTTAGCCCTAAATTGATCAATTGTTATTGGAAAATAAGGGAGCTTCATTTGATTTGACAAAATTTCCTTTAAATTTTTTACAGGGCTATAAAAAGTAATTGAACATTCCGGGTTAAATACCTGAGGCGAAAAAAACAGTAACCCTTGTATATGATCCCAATGAAAATGTGAAAAAAAGACATGGTAATCTCTTATATGCTTACCTTGTTTGGAAAGTGAAATACCAAATTCCCTGATACCTGTTCCAGCATCAAAAAGGGCTATAGTTCCGTCATTAAGCATTACTTCAACACAGGTTGTGTTGCCACCAACAGTTGTAAAAATATAGTCTGGAAGTTTTGAAATGAATAGTTCTCGTGCTTCGGGAGAAACAAGATCTTCCGGCTCAATCCGTTGAACAACCGCGGAAATCTTTCTTTGAAGCTGCATATTTGTAAGAGGAACAGGAACAGAGCCTCTGACTCCCCAGAATTTTACCTTCATAAATTTACCAGTTTGACTCCATGAAGCTTATACATTACCGTACTATATCACACTATATATTGAATATTCGGAATATTAGTTATTAAACTGTACTAGACCTACAGTTTAATGCAAAGATATTCTTTGTCAATCTATCGTATTTATTTTTATACAAAACTGTTTTTTTTAATTAAATTTATTTAATGTATCAGACTCTAAAAGTGGGGCAAGTCTTCTCATTGCCAGTTTTTCTTCAATTTCTTTCTCTGTATAGCGCTTTCCCTTATTTACTCCAGGGCAGTTTCTGCCAAGAGCTTCCCAATCTTCAGGAGAATTTAAAACAGAACTCCAAAAAGGATATGTTTTGCATTGAAGTGGTCTTTGGTCATATACTGTACATCCTCCATTATCCCAGAAAATACAGTCATTATTTTTTTTCTCTATAAGAGTGATACGCTTTAAAAGACCAAGATTTACAACCTTACAATATTTTTTAAAAAATTCTTCTTCACTTATTTGCAAAAGAGAAGATAAGACAATAAGATCATTTTTTGATAAAAACACATAACCAGGATCATGCCTGCAACATTTTGAGCATCTTGTACATTGAAAATAAAGGCCTTCTTTGTAAAATGGTGTATTCATTATTTTATAACTTAATTAAAAAACCAGTAGCTTGTCAAATAGTGAATTGCTTCACAACTAATTTAATAAAAAGAATCCTGATAATTGACTTTTTTGCTTTTGATATGGTAAAATAATGGTATAAATGTATCAGAACTTTGCTTTACCAATTAAATTACTCTGGCAAGAGAATAGGCTTAGCTGCGGAACACAGGCAACAGGCAACAGGCAACAGGCAACAGGCAACA
>WQZP01000052.1 GCA_009780675.1 Spirochaetaceae bacterium
AGATGCTGATGTTGATGGCTCTCATATAAGAACACTTCTGCTTACTTTCTTTTTCAGATATATGAAAGAGCTTGTTGAAAAAGGGCATGTTTTTATAGCAATGCCGCCTCTTTTTAAAATCAGTTATAATAAAGTTATAAAATATGCTTATAACGAAGAAGATAAAAATAAATACCTTGGCGTTATCCGACAGCAACTTAATGTTCCTGAAGAAAAAATAAATGTGCAAAGATACAAAGGTCTTGGTGAGATGAACCCCGACCAGCTTTGGGAAACAACAATGAATCCGGAAACCCGATCAATAATGCAAATCCAACTGGAAGATATTGTAGAAGCAGAAACAATTTTCACAACTCTTATGGGAGAGCAGGTTGAACCAAGAAGAAGGTTTATTGAAGACAATGCTCTTGCTGTAACAAACCTGGATGTTTAATAAAGATATTTAAAATATAGCGATATAATTATTATTTTTCGCCATATTGTTAGGAGAAAAAATTGTCAGATATATCAGGGCGAATTATTCCCGTTCCAATAGAAGATGAAATTAAAGACTCATATTTAACATATGCAATGAGTGTTATTGTCAGCCGGGCTTTACCAGATGCCCGCGATGGTTTAAAACCAGTTCACAGACGAATACTTTATGCAATGAGCGAAATGGGCCTTCATTATGACAGGGATTTAAAAAAGTGCGGCAGGATTGTTGGAGATGTTTTGGGTAAATACCACCCGCACGGAGATCAGTCAATATATGACGCACTTGTAAGACTTGCCCAGAATTTTTCCATGCGTTATACGCTGGTAAGAGGGCAGGGGAATTTTGGATCTGTTGACGGGGATCCTCCTGCGGCAATGCGTTATACCGAAGCAAAAATGGAAAAAATCTCAGAAGAAATTTTAAGGGATATAAAAAAAGAAACTGTTGATTTTGGTCCAAATTATGATGATTCTCTTAAAGAGCCTCTTGTATTGCCAACAGCACTGCCCAATCTTCTTATAAATGGAACAAGCGGAATTGCTGTAGGGATGGCAACAAATATGGCGCCCCATAATCTTAAAGAAGTATGCAGCGCTATTATCGCTTATATAAGCAACCCGGAAGTAGAATTAAAAGATTTAATGAAACATGTAACAGGCCCTGATTTTCCCACCGGAGGTATAATACTCGGAAGAAAAGGGATCAAGGAAGCGTATCATACAGGAAAAGGGAAAGTTACTGTAAGGTCAAAATTTACTGTTGAAGTAACGGATTCGGGTAAAGAGAGGATTATTGTTTCTGAGATTCCTTATATGGTTAATAAAGCCAATTTATTGATCAGGATAGCAGAACTTGTAAAAGATAAAAAAATAGATGGAATTTCTGATTTAAGAGATGAGTCTGATCGCGATGGAATGAGAATTGTTATTGAACTAAAAAGAGGGGTAATTACAAAAGTAATATTGAATCAGCTTTTTTCCCTCACAAGCCTCCAACAGAATTTCAATATGAATAATCTTGCTCTTGTTAAAGGTGTGCCAAGATTATTATCGCTTAAAGAACAGATTGAAATATTTGTAAAACACAGAAAAGAAGTTGTGATCCGAAGATCGAAATATGATCTCAGAAAAGCAGAAGAAAGAGCGCATATTCTTGAAGGCTTAAAAATAGCTCTGGAAAATATTGATGAAGTTATAAAAATAATTAAAGAATCTGAAAATGTAGAAACTGCTCGTGAAGGGCTTATGAAAAGCTTTGGTCTTTCTGAAAGACAGGCGCAAGCAATCCTTGATATGCGACTCCAGAAAATTACTTCTCTGGAAACAAGAAAAATTGTTGAAGAACTGGAAGAAGTAACAGCACTTATTAAATACCTGAAAGAACTTCTTGCAAGTGATGAAAAAATCCTGGCGCTGATTTCAAAAGAGACAGAAGAAATATCTGAAAAATATGGGGATGTAAGAAAGACAGAGATTGTTTCAGAAGAAGCAGAAGAGATAGATGTAGAAGACATGATCCAGAAAGAGGATATGGTTGTTCTAATTTCAAACAAAGGATTTATAAAAAGAATTCCTGTTTCTTCATATAAAAATCAGGCAAGAGGTGGCAAGGGGATTTCCTCTGCAAAATTAAAAAACGAAGATTTTATTGAACATCTGTTTGTGGCATCAACACATGATTATATCCTTTTTATAACAAGCGAAGGAAAAGCTTTTTGGCTTAAAGTTCATGAAATTCCTGAATCTTCAAAGACCTCAAGAGGAATAATGGTCAGGACTCTTTTTGCTATTTCTCCAAACGAAGATATAAACGCAATTGTTGCTTTAAAGGAATTTTCAGAAGAGAGCTTTATTTTTATGGGAACAAAGCGTGGTCTTGTAAAAAAAGTGACAACCTCTGCGTTTTCCAATGCAAAAACAAGGGGAATCAGGGCAATAGAGTTTAACCAGGGCGACAGTCTTGTTAATGCAATCCTTACTAAAGGTGAATGTGATATTATGCTTATGACAAGGCGGGGAAATGCGCTAAGATATAATGAGAAAAATATACGAGCATCTGGCAGAACCTCCAAAGGTGTCACTGGTATAAAGTTGAAACCAGAGGACGAGGTTACAGGATTTCTTTCAATAACCGAAGAGGATAAAATTCTTATTATTACAGAGAAAGGGTATGGAAAAAGGATAGATTACAATCTTTTCCAGCCACATGGTACAAGAACAAGAGGACAGATTGCTTATAAAACCACAGAAAAAACTGGAGAAATTATAGGGGTTATTTCTGTTGGGGAAAATGACCAACTTATGTGCAGTTCTTCTCAGGGAACAACTATAAAAATCAAAGTAGATGAAATTTCTATACAAGGCAAAACAGCAGGTGGCGTAAAGGTTGTAAACATTACCCCTCCAGATTTTCTTGTAAGTATTGCGAAAGTTTCCAACGACGACGACAGCGACGAAGAATAATTTCCATTCCAAAAGATCCAAAATGTTTCACGTGAAACATTTTGGACAACGAAGTAATCCAGAAAAACAAATATAAAAAGATTTCGTACTAGCTCTGTCGGCGTGCTAATCCCCAATATTAGACTTTTCGTCCAGTTTTGGGGTGGGCAGTTCATATTGAATGTTTCACGTGAAACATTATTTATATAGCTTAAAGATATTGCTTGGGAAGTTTTGCTTCAATCGCTTTCCAGATTGCATTTTTTCTGGACGCTGGAAGAAATGTAGCATAAACACCATTTTTTATAATCTGTATGATCTCTTTTTCTGTGAAGATATTTTCTGTTAAGAGATTCATATATTCTTCAACAAGGGTTGCTGAAAAAATAGTAGGATCATCGGTGTTTATTGTTATATACATATTTCTGCTAAAAAAGAGTTTTACAGGGTGTTCTTTAAGTGTTTTTGCATATTTGCGTGTAAAAAGATTGCTTGTCGGGCAAACCTCAAGTGGTATCTGTTTTTCAGCAAGATAGGCCATAAGTTTTTCATCCTCAATAGCACTTATACCATGCCCAATTCTTTCTGCTTTTAAATAATTTATAGCATCCCATATAGACTGGGATTCTACATCTTCCCCTGCATGAGCAACAACGTGGAGCCCTTTTGAAATGGCTTTTTCAAACACTGTTGCATAATCTTTTGCCGGACCTTTTTTTTCTGACCCACCAAGTCCTATGCCGATTATGGCATCTGAGGGATTTGCAAGAATAAGATCAAGATTTTTCATTGCATTTTCAAGACCAAAACTACGGGAAACATCAATTAAAAATTTTATATCTATATTATGGTTTTTCTTTATTTTTTCTGCGCCCTGGGTAAGTATTTTAGCGATTTTTTTGAAATCTAAACCCATTTGGATGAATTTAGAAGGAGCAAAGAATAGTTCTGAATATATTATATTATTTTCAAGAAGATAATTTTTAGCATCATCGATAAGATATTCTATATCATTTTCAGTTATAAAACTTTTCTGGATTATGTTCATAAAGACATCTAAAAAATCTTCCAGGCTGGTGATTTGAAACTTTTTTTGCAGATCACTTTTGCTATTTACATTTTTGTACTGCAGATTGTTTTTCTTCATCAGTGCCCAGATTGTCTCTACAGAGGCAACTCCCTCAAGGTGAAGATGAATTTCTGTTTTAGGTAATTCGAGCAGAAGTTTTTTAAACTTCATTTGTTCAGATGTCAAAACCTTTTTTACTTCCATTTTGCTCTCTAGCTAATAAATAATTTAAAAGTAACAACCCCCATATAAACTTATGGAACAAAATCAACTTTATGAGATGGTAAAAATTAATTACCCTTGATAATTTAACGGCATAAAACTAAAAAAGATTTAGCTAAACTATTTTTTGTATAATAAAAAGGGGGTTTTTCATAGAAAAATCCCCTTTTTACATTGCGGAATATTGTGAAATAAGCTTAAGATCCTAAATATTTTATACAGCCTCAACAGAAGTTACTGTAGGAATTTTATTTTTTAGATGCTTTTCCACACCCTGTTTGAGGGTAACATGAGCCATTGGGCAGCCATGGCAAGCGCCTTTTAGTTTTACCAACACTTTTCCGTCATCACTTACACTTACAAGCTCTATATCTCCGCCATCAGCCTGAAGACTAGGTCTTACATCATTTATTGCTTTTTGAACCTCTTCTAGCATACATTTTTCTCCATTCATCATGCCGGCGCAGGCCGGTATCGATATTTGTTATTGATTAAAGATTACAATAATCAATATAATAGTCAAGGTACTTTTATGGGTAAAGTTATTGTATTCGCCAATCAGAAAGGTGGCGTAGGAAAAACAACAACAGCAGTTAATCTTGGCGCTTATATCGCAGAAGCAGGGAGAAAAGTTTTGCTTATAGATTTTGATCCACAGGGAAACCTGTCTTCGGGTCTTGGTCTTGATAAAAAAGCTCCGGGAATATATGAAGTTCTCTCTGGCAAAGTTATGATATCCGATGTAGTTCGGAAAACTGGTATAGATAATCTTTTTGCAATATCTGCAAATATAAATCTTACCGGGGCAAGTGTTGAGCTTGTTGATGTGGAAGGCAAAGAGTTTTTTTTAAAAAAAGCTGTGGATAAAATCAGTAAGCAATATGACTATATTTTCATAGACAGCCCCCCGTCGCTGGGAATTCTTACCATTAATGGGCTTGTTGCAGCAGATTATGTTTTTATACCGCTTCAGTGTGAATATTTTGCGCTTGAAGGGCTTGCGCTTCTTGCCCAGACAGTTGCGGATATACAAAAAGGACTTAATAAAAACTTATCAATAGGCGGTATTATTTTTACAATGTATGATGTGAGGACAAACCTTGCAAATGAAGTTGTAACAAATGTGACAAAATATTATAACGAAAAAGTGTTTAGAACAGTTATTCCGCGCAATGTAGCTCTTTCGGAAGCGCCATCTCATGGACTTCCTATAAATAAGTATAAAGAAGAATCATCAGGCGCAAAAGGCTATAAACATCTTGCAGAAGAGGTGATGAAGCGTGTCTAAAAAAGCATTGGGAAAAGGGCTTGAAGCGTTATTTCAGGTGTCGGCTAACGACAAGGCGCCTGTGCATACAGATAGTGATAAAAAAAATACTGCGCTGACAGGATTGGGGCAATTTGTAGATATTGAAAAAGTAATAGCAAATCCCGAACAGCCGCGTAAAGAATTTGACGAAGCGTCGCTAAAAGATCTTGCAGATTCCATAAAACAAAAAGGGG
The DNA here is from genome assembly GCA_009780675.1 of Spirochaetaceae bacterium. Classification (GTDB taxonomy): domain Bacteria; phylum Spirochaetota; class Spirochaetia; order CADAEX01; family CADAEX01; genus WQTU01. Next base: position 5,714 of record WQZP01000052.1, read on the forward strand.
TTCTCCAGCCAATCCTTGTTGAGAAAAAAGAAGATAAATATCAGATAATTGCGGGGGAGAGAAGATACAGGGCAGCATCTCTTGCTGGCTTGAAAGAGGTTCCTGTTATTGAAAAAGAGTTAAGCGAAGAAGGAAAACTGGAAATCGCGCTTATTGAAAATATACAAAGGGAAGACCTTTCCCCGATCGACGAGGCAAAAGCTTTTTCAACATTAATTAAAAATTATAATATTGGCCAGGATGAGCTTTCAAAAAGAGTTGGAAAAAACAGGTCAACAATTGCCAACAGTTTAAGGCTCTTAAAAATGCCTCAGGATATGCAGGACGCTATTTCTTCCGGAGAGATAAGCAGCGGTCATGCAAGGGCTATTCTTTCTGTTGTAAACCCGGCTGATCAGCGTGTGCTTTTTAACAGAATAACTACAGGAACTATTTCTGTAAGGGAAGCGGAAAAACAGGCTGCTAATCTTAATAATGGGATGCGGGCTGCTCAGGATGGAAAAAAACACGACACAAAAAAGAGAAAAAGCCCGGATATTGTAGAAATCGAACAGAAATTTATTGATATCTTTGGAACAAAAGTAAATCTTAATGGCTCGATTGCAAAAGGGAAAATAGAAATATCTTATTTTTCAAAAGATGATCTTGAAAGAATTTTTGATATTATAGCGAAAAACTGAGCGGCTAATTCTTTCAGCAATAATATTTGGCAAGTATATTTCTTGTGTATTACAATGTGTATAAGAGGTGTGCGCATGAGAACAAATAAGATAATAATTGACAAATCTACCACAAATACATTATAAATTCTTTACGATGACGTACGACAGGCAACAGGCAACAGGCAACAGGCAACAGGCAACAGGCAACAGGCAACAGGCAACAGGCAACAGGCAACAGGCAACAGGCAACAGGCAACAAAATTATATGCGCTAAATAATCGTGTCAACTATGTAAATGTAAAATTCTCAAAAATTTTTTCTTACTCTTTTTTAAAGCATCGGGTTTCTCTGTATGGAGAAATACCGGTTTTTTTATACACAAATTTTATTTTAAAGGAGGGGTTATGAAACGGGTTTATATTTTTACAGTAGTCTTTTTATTGGTGGGGATATTTTCTATTACTGCGCAAGATTTGGTCATCCTTAGAGATGGGAGTATAATTGAGGCGCAAGTGACAGAAATGTCTCCAACGGAAATAAGGTATCGCCGGTATGACCATCTAACAGGACCGGTGATTGTTATTCCTACTGCTAATGTTCTTTCCATAAGATTCGCAAATGGTACTGTTGAGATTATTACGCCAGGCGTTGTTCCTGGTCAGCCAGACACTAGAGATAGGCAACCAAGTGGAAGTACAGCCATAAACTCAGATAGGACGAACATAGGGTTTAGTGCGAATCCGGCTGGTTTTTTGGTATCAGGTCCTTCGATAGGCCTTGAGCTCATCAGGGGCAGGTTTTATACTGATATAAATCTTATGTTTCCCTCTGTAGGTCTTCTTTCAGGAGATGGTGTTGTGGGAGGTTTTGGAGGCTTAGTCACGTTAAATTATTTTCATCATACGAAGAATGGGGGAGCTTATGTCGGCGGTGGAATAGGGTATGTTAGACACCGGTACGAGTTTGGCTGGTGGACTTGGAGTGAAGATATTATTAGATTTGGTTTAAATGCTGGTTATAGATTTGTGACATCTTCGGGCTTATTCTTTCGGACAGGCGGTTTTGCTGGTTTGGGATATAACTTTGATTGGGAAGAAACAGAATTTTTCTTCCAACCAGACTTAGCAATAGGATTTAGTTTTTAATTTTTAATAAATCGTTTGTGCATTTTAATATTATAGAAGAAAAAGTCTTTTATTTACACGCGCAATCTGCTGCCCTTTTTCGGGCAGCTTTTTTTATTTCTGCTCAACGTTGACATAGAATCTTTTTAATAAAATATATAAAATGCAGAATATTATAGAAGAAAAAAGCACAATAATTTAAAAACTGGAAAATTTTAATGGAAGAAAATAAAACTATACTAAAAAACTTTATACAGAAAATAATAGAAGAAGACCTTGCTGCAGGTAAAAATAATGGGAAAGTTATTACCAGATTTCCTCCTGAGCCAAATGGTTATCTTCATATTGGCCATGCAAAATCAATCTGCCTTAATTTTGGGCTTGCAAAGCAGTATGATGGAGTTACCCACCTCCGTTTTGATGATACAAATCCGGAGAAAGAAGAAGTTGAATATGCAGAATCAATAAAAACAGATGTAAAGTGGCTTGGCTTTGATTGGGGCGACAAGCTTTTTTACGCATCAGATTATTTTGAAAAATTATATGATTACGCAGTTCTTTTAATAGAAAAAGAACTTGCTTATGTTGATTCTCTTGATTCTGAAAAAATAAGGGAATACAGGGGAACACTTACAGAGCCGGGAAAAGCGAGCCCATACAGAAACAGAAGCGTAAAAGAAAATCTTGAGCTTTTTGCAAAAATGAGGGCTGGAGAGTTTAAAGAAGGGGAGTGTGTTCTCCGCGCAAAAATCGATATGGCTTCTCCAAATATCAATATGCGCGACCCTGTTCTCTACAGAATTAAATTCGCGTCTCATCACAGGACAGGCGATAAGTGGTGTATTTATCCAATGTATGACTATGCCCATGCTCTTTCTGATGCAATTGAAAAAATAACCCATTCGGTTTGTACTCTTGAATTTGAGGACCACAGACCGCTTTATAACTGGTGTGTGGAAAAAACAGAAATAGATGCTCAGCCTCAGCAGATTGAATTCGCACGGCTTAATCTTACATATGTTGTTATGAGCAAAAGAAAGCTTTTAAGACTTGTAAAAGAGGGATATGTTTCTGGCTGGGATGATCCCAGAATGCCAACGATTTCCGGTGTCAGGCGAAGAGGGTATACGCCGCAGGCAATACATGAGTTTGCCGCAAGGATAGGGGTTGCAAAAGCAGATAGTATTGTTGATTATGCTCTTCTTGAATATTGCCTTAGAGAAGATCTTAACAGAAGGGCGCAAAGGAGAATGGTTGTTCTTGACCCGCTCAAACTTACAATAAAAAATTATCCGGATGATCAAGTTGAATGGTTTGATGCTGAAAATAATCCGGAAGACCTTTCTATGGGAACAAGGAAGATCCCTTTTTCAAAGCACGTTTATATAGAAAAAGAAGATTTTATGGTCGACCCTCCGAAAAAATATTTCAGGCTTTCTCCGGGAGGAGAAGTAAGACTTAAACATGCTTATTATGTGAAATGTGTTGATTATAAAACAGATGAAGCAGGAAATGTTACTGAAGTTATTTGCGAATATGATCCAAAAAGCAAAGGCGGCTGGACAGAAGATGGAAGAAAAGTAAAAGGGACATCTCACTGGGTTTCAGCTTCTCATGCAATCAAAATAGAAGTGCGGTTATATAACAATCTGTTTTTAAAAGAAAATCCTGAGGAAGATGGGGATTTTATAAAAAATCTGAATAAAGATTCTCTTGAAATTTTAACTTCTGCTATAGCAGAAGAGTCTCTTGCTGATGCAAAACCAGAAGAAAGATTTCAGTTTTTGAGGCAGGGATATTTTTGTGTTGACAGCAAAGAGAGCAGCAAAGAAAAACCTGTTTTTAACAGGACTGTTACACTAAAAGACTCCTTCAAAATATAGCCGAAGGCGTATCCCGAAGGTTTAAGCATAAGTTTATTTTTGTTCCATAAGAGCATTCGGGGTAGCCGAAGGCGTATCCCGAAGGTTTAAACATAAGTTTATTTTTGTTCCGTAAGAGCATTAGGGATAGGCGAGGTGCCAACAGGTACCTCGCGATGACTCGAAACATCCTTTCCAGCAAAAGCCGAAGTAGGTAGCCATGGATATAGCTGTTTTTTCTCTTGTTATTGCCTCTTCTTTTGTCCATGCTTTTTGGAATTTTATAAGTAAAAAAGTGTCGGGAAATCTTCAGATCACACTGGCGGGTCTTTGGATAGCGCTCCTCACTCTTATGCCCTTTTCTTTGATCATTATTTCGAAACAGGGATTAGATCCGGTTGGCTTAAAATTTGTGTTTATAACATCAGTTGCTCATGTTGCTTATTATTTACTTCTTTATCTTTCATATAAACATGGAGATATTTCAAGCGTATACCCTATATCAAGAGGTACTGGAATAGCTGGTACCGCAGTTGCAGCTTTTTTTCTGCTGGGAGAAAGATTTTCTGTTATAGGTACTGTGGGGATAATATTTATTTTTTTAGGAGTCCTTTCAATAAGCATAAAAAAGAAATTGCTAAAAGCAGACTTGTTGCCAATAATCTATGCGCTTGGATTGGGCGCTACAATAATTATCTATTCTATAAATGATAAACAGGGCGTATCATATATTAATTCAATCGTATATCTTAATTTGAAAGATTTGATAGCTGTGTCTGTCATGACCCCATTTGTTTTTAGAAAGGGGCTGCCTCAAATAAAAGAAATTATTAAGAAAAACTGGAAATATTGTGCCATAATAGGTTATGGCGCAGTTGGAGCATATCTTATGATCCTTTTTGCTTTTACTATGGGAAAAGTGGGATATATATCTGCATTAAGGGAGTTTTCCATAGTTATTGCTTCTGTTTTGGGGTTTCTATTTTTA
>WQZP01000053.1 GCA_009780675.1 Spirochaetaceae bacterium
AGAGACTTGTATAATAGTCATTAATCCACTCTTTATTTTCACTCATAAGACCAAGCTGTATTCTGTAGCCTCTTAAACTTTTGCCTGGTGTTGTTAAAAACTGTCCATAAATAATAGTGCTATCAGAAGAACAATTAAGAAAAGAAAATATAATAATCAATAAAATCAAAACATATAAATACTTTTTCATACTAATGCCTCATAAATATTTTTTCTTCCTCTCACCATATACCAAATAGATCAATATAATATTTTTGTGTTCTTTGTGGATTTAATAATATCCTCCCATATTCAGAGTCTGGCAGAATATTTCACTTATCGCCTCTGGATTGTGTTAAATCTTTGAAAAATTAGATATACTCACATCTCCATCAGGAAATCGAGCAATAATTTCAAGCTCACCGCCCATAGCTCTTATATGACTTCGCAGAGTAGAAATATACATATCTGTCCGTTTTTCTAACTTTGCAATAGCTGGTTGCTGAATATGCAAAGCCTCGGCAAGCATTTTTTGCGAAAGGCCGCGTGCATTTCTTAGTTCATTAAGAGGCATTTCAGCCAGAGTTGCTTTTACTTTTTCCTCAATCTTTACCCTGCGCTCAGGATTCATTTTTTCTTTCAATTCTGAAAACTTCTTAGCCATTTTTTACTTCCTTGATTTCTTCCAGATAATCATCCGTCAGTATATTCAACTTCCCACATAATTATATTATATTCCATCGACGGAATGTCGTCAAGTGCAATTCTTTTATCTGAAAAAACCGGAAACATATTTTTGTCTACGAAAGTAATTATTTTGAGGATAAGCATTAATCTGTACTTCTTATTAATTGTAGATACATTCATAATCCCACAAGGGGCCTATGTCGAAAGTTTTCACACCCAGCTACCTATAGCCATTATCACTCTAACTACAACATTGTTTTTAATTGTAAATTGTATAGTTGTATATTCGCTATCACTATTTATTTCCGGAATAAATCGGTCATATAGCATAATTTCGTAACCATCGCGACTAACAGTGACTCTTGGATTCCCATAAGCATTAATTACCTCATTTACTGTCGAGCCTATTTTTATACCTTTAGAAGTATAAAAACTATCTGTAATTATATTTATATAAGTTATAACAAAATCATATGTTCGGTAGTCTATTATAAAATCCTCATATACGATTTCCCATCTTTGATAATCTGGCGATCTAAACTGATGTGTCATTCTTTTTTCCGAAGGTTTTCCAAAATGTGTTAGAACAAACTCAGGGGGCAGTCCAAGCATTATTCTAAAACCTGTTTCTCTATGTATAAAGAAAAGTGATTCCGGAAATGAAATATCAGATGGATAAGAAAAAAGATCTGCAAATAAAATATTGGGTATCAATAAAACAATAAATAATAATTTATACTTCATTCTATAACCAACCTTACAACTGTAACATACCGTGAGCGATTTTCCTCAATATGTAGTACAAAAATATTTGCATATGGGTCATATATATATGACCCTCGCACATTATCCATACCTTCTATTTCCATAAGGACATTATTTCCTTCATAAATAATAAAAGAAGACTTTCCTGTACTACTTCTACTCATTGAAATAAATCCCAATATACGATCTCTACTTAGTATATAACCACTTGAATAATCGGGCCTAAGTACCGCATACCTAGTCCTTGTATCAAAGTCATATATTCTAAACTCCGCCCTCCCGCCTCCAATACTTTCTCGAAACAGCATTTGCCTGGTAATTGGGTTATAATCATGCAGATTTATATCTTGACCTGAAAAGTGATATTCTATATGCTTGGTTCTAATATTGTAAGTTTTGACATTCCTTATTCCAGTATTTCGATCTATTACTGTGTATAAAATAGTTTCATCATCTTTCCATGCCAAATTTTTTACAATTTCAAAGACAAATTCATCTGTACCATCTTTTAGTATATCTCTAAGAATTGTTTTTTGGTTATTTACAACATCATATATGGCTGGAATTGAAAAGCCCCCACCATATGTATAAAGAAGTAAGTTATTATTTCTATTAAAAACCATTTCTATAATGTGGAATTCTTCAGTCAATAATATTTCTATTTCATCAGAAATTTCATTTTTATTTCTAGTAATACTTCTTCCATCTAAGCGAGAAAAAGGGAGAAACTCTCCTAAACCATTAAAATTGGAAAAATCCAATGGCTTTCTAAATATCTCTTCCATCCTGAATGTTTCGCAAAAAACTTGATTTATACAAAAAAACACCATTACCAACATAACGCATTTAACTTTCATTTTATCCTCTATTTCACAACACACCTATTTTACTTGACTTTTCAAATAAAAACAGTGAAAATAATAGCAAAAAAACTCTAATTTAGCTATTGGCCTGTTAAAAACTTTAGAACAAAACTAAAAAGTGAATGTCTAAAAAATAAATGCAATAACCCCTCATCAAGCACTACGAAAAATGAAGCAAAACAACTCCGCAAGCAGTTAATTATAATAAGAAAAAATGAATTTTTATATCCTCTTCAAGGACTTGAATAAAGTTGTAGATTTCATTGATACTAAAACAGGAATTTAAATATGGCTAAGAAAAAAGCGGAAATAACCATACACTCATCAGCAGCAGAGTATCTGACATTCGTCGCAGCTACGGGCAATAGCGAACTAAGCTTTGAGATGCGCTATCAAGACGAAAACATATGGTTAACACAGAAAATGATGGCAACACTTTACAATGTTTCTGTCACCACCATCAATGAACACATTGCAAAAATTTATGCTGATGGGGAATTGATCGAAGCCGAAACTATTCGGAAATTCCGAATAGTTCAAACCGAAGGCTGCCGAGAAGTCAATCGTGAAGTTACGTTGATGTACTGGGAAATTGGACAGTTCGTCGGCTCGGCTTTGCTTGGAGGTACTCGCGCTGAATACGGCAAGCGAATTGTTGCGACACTGTCACAACAATCTGCAGAAACACTAACAGTAACGACAATAAACGCTTGGCTAGCATGTAGCTTTCACCTTCTTTGCAATTAGCAGTGCTGTAGCTCCAGCCACAACAATTGCTCCGCTGATTATTGCAATCAGTGCCCAAAAGGGCATTGGATTCGTTGGGGTGTCGCTTGCCATAAGGGCAGTATCTTGCAGTTCTATAATACTAACGACAACAACTTCTGCTTCTTCTATAGCCTGCTGGGCTTGTGGATTGTTTGGCGCAATACTTGCACTGTCTGATAACAACCGCGCTCTAATATACGGCGTTCTTTGCCCATAATCAATAGCAGCAGAGGTATCACCTTCCAATAATGTAAAATATATAATATCTTCGGTATTAGAAGTGATCTCTTTGGGAATAAAAGTTATGCCAATTTTATTTCCAGAGCCTGTATACTCACTCATTACTTCTAATATTAATTGCTCACCTGCAAAATAAGCATCTACAATGGTATCTGTCCCCATAAATACTATTATATACTCATTATTGTTTGTTTTTCTGATTTCTACTGAATTAGAGTCACCTGCATATTCTTTACCATTGGAAACAAGTACTCTATAGTTAATGCCATCATCTGGTGGGAAATCTAAAAGCGGACGCCTGGTATGTGTGTCCAGAACCACACGATTCCATACTCCCAACATATTCCTAAGATTATCATCTAAAGTATTTGCCGGTGCAGAATGGACCAAAGACAAAGGGAACATAAGTAATAGAAAAAATTGCAAATATCTCATCTTATCTCTTCATTTTTTAAATAACAATCACCGTAGAATTTTTGTAGGCATTAATCTGCATTTCTCACTAAACGAAAGCCTATCTCTTTGGCTCCCCAATTATATGGCCATAGTGACCTAGCTCTAGTAGAGCTTGCTTCTCGAGATCTCCAATGACCACCCCTAACAACACGAGAATTAAGCCCATCTTCCTCCCTATCAAATATCTCATGCCATGATGGAAAATTTCCAATAGATGGGCCTGTAGGATCTTTTTTAGGCGATCCTAAATAATAAATATCAAAAAAATCCCAGCACCATTCCCTAACATTTCCAGTCATATCATATATCCCTAATTCATTTGGTTTTTTCTGCCCTACAGAGTGTGGCATTCTTTCAAAAACACTGCCGTACATTGCCAGTGTAAGAGTAACACCAGAATTGCCTCTATACCATGCAACTTCATCGATATTATTACTTCCCGCATACATATAATTATTACTTTTTTCTCCGCCTATAGCAGCATATTCCCATTCTGCTTCTGTGGGAAGACGGTAGCCATTTGCACCCCTATCCCACTCAATGCTCAAAAGGTCTCTTCCGCTCATTGTAATTTTATATACAGGCCTGCGCCCTCTCTTTTTACTTAACCAATTACAATACTTAACTGCCTGAAGCCATGTTATATTAAACATGGGTAAATCATCTTGCCATTCTACTCTACCCATTTCAGGATCTTTAACTTCTATAAGCATTGCCCTTTCCCAATCAAAATTCTGTAACGCATCATCTGTAAAGACTTTCCATTCTTTAAAAGTTACTTGATGAGGAGATATATAAAAATCAGATACTGTCACTTCATGTGGAGGATTATCTTCGCCGCTCCCATCTCCCATAATAAAAGTACCGCCTCTTACAAAAATAAAATTATCTTCCAAAGGAATTCGATTTTCTTCATCTATACCTGCAGCTTCACCTTCACCTATATCTCCACTTGCAAAAACATCGCTTTCTGTAAAAACAACATTATCCTCTCTGGGATTGTTTTTCTGTGTACATGCAGAAAAACAAAAAATCATTGATAAAAATATTATTAAAATATACTTCATTTTTTTTATCTTCCCTCGACTACTACTTTATATGGTATGCGAATCCCACACTTTAGCTTTGTTTTAATGGAACTATTTTAAGAGTTTTGCCAAGTGACGCTAATATCTTAAGAACTGTATTGATTTGCGGATTTGTTGTTCCTTTTTCCATTCTGGCAATTATAGGCTGCTTTACCCCGCTCATTTCTTCAAGCTTCTTCTGAGATAACCCTTTTTCCTGTCTTGCTTTTATAAGTTCTCCAATAAGAGCTACACGTAAATCGCTTTCTGCTATTTCTTCAGGGGTAAAAATTTCTTTCCTTACATTATCCCATTTACTGCCAATCGCATTATTTTTTTTCATTTTCCTTACTCCCTCGTTATAAAATCATTCATATTTCTTATAGCTTTCTCTATTTCCTGCTTAGGTGTTTTTTGTGTTTTCTTCATAAAGTGGTGGAGAAGTATAAAACTTTTATCTATCCTCCCAAAAAACAAAATACGATCTCTAAGTGGTCTCAATTCCCATATCTGGCCGTCAAGGTGTTTTATATATGGTTCACCTGCATGAGTACCGTATAATTTAAGGATTTGAATATAATCCTGTATCTTGTTCAGTTTTATACGGCTGTCTTTATCTCTACGCTTTGCTAAATTTTTTATATACTCTTTAATAGGTTCTTTGCCATTTTTGTCTTTATAAAAGAATATTTCATACACCTTTATTTTTCCTCTACTTTGATTATACTTTTAAGTTATTAAAAAGTCAATAACTTAAAAGTTATTATAATTTTTAGATAATTCATTTGCAATCGCTGAGTCAGCGTACGGTCTATAAGTTTTATTGTCTATAATTAAACAGGTGTTTTAGAAGCGTGATATTGGCAATCCCATTTTAGATATGGAATTCATTATAAATCGCTTCGATTTTGCAGGCATTAATCTGCATTTCTCACTAAGCGAAAGCCTATATCGATATCTCTCCAATTATATGGCCATCCATTTCTAGCCCTTACACTAGACCTGCCCCAGTTTGGATTAAAACGGAAAGACCCTCCTCTAATCACACGTACATGAATAGTATCTCTCTCTCTAGGGAAAAATTCTGGATCAATTAGCCCTGGCGCATTCCCAATAGATGGGCCCACCGGGTCTTTTTTAGGTGATTCCAAATAATAATAGTAAATATCATAAAAATCCCAACACCACTCTGTAACATTTCCAGTCATATCATATATCCCTAATTCATTTGGCTTTTTACGCCCTACAGGCTGTGCACTTCTATTAGAATTACCCCAATGCCACGCAACTTCATCTACATTATTACTTCCAGAATGCATATAACCCCTACTTAGCTCTCCTCCTATTGCTGCATATTCCCACTCTGCTTCTGTAGGAAGGCGATAGCCATTTGCACTTCTATCCCACTCAATGCTCAAAAGTTCTCTTCCGCTCATTGTAATTTTATATACAGGCCTGCGTCCCCGCTTTTCACTTAACCAATTACAATATTTAATTGCCTGAAGCCATGTTATATTAAACATGGGTAAATCATCTTGCCATTCATGAAAACCAGCCTCGCCATCAAAAGGATTTAACATCATTGCACTCTCCCAGCGAAACTCTTGTAATGCATCATCTGTAAAGGCTTTCCATTCTTTAAAAGTTATTTGATATGCAGATATATAAAAATCAGATACTGTCACTTCATGCGGGGGATTATCTTCGCCGCTCCCATCTCCCATAATAAAAGTACCGCCTCTTACAAAAATAAAATTATCTTCCAAAGGAATACGATTTTCTTCATCTACACCTATAGCCTCACCTGCACCTATATCTACACTTGTAACAGCATCGCTTTCTGTAAAAACAACATTATCCTCTCTGGGATTGTTTTTCTGTGTACATGCAGAAAAACAAAAAATCATTGATAAAAATATTATTAAAATATACTTCATTTGGGCAAAGAATACTAATAAAAATGGATTAATTCAATTTAAAACTAGTAAATACTGGCAAGAGTAAAAAATGATGTCACTTGTTAATTATTTTTCTCCAAAACTATGTAACAAATTCATATATAATGATATGTTATACATAAGAAGCCTGTTATCTTATTTTAGGAGGGATCATGAAAATAATAGAAGCATCAGATAAAGTTGATAATATTGTTAAAAATTTATTTGTCTCAACAGAAAAAAAGCAAATTATTGAAATATTTGATGAATATGAAATTACAGACCCATCCGAAAAAATTGCACTTCTACGTAAATGTATGCAGGTTCAAAGCACCTCATGTATTCCGGCAAATATAACCCCTGAAGAAGAATATGCAGACGAATTAGAGATTTTTATTGAAGGATCATGGAGACTCCTCACCGTTACTTCCGAATGAAACTTAAAATTAGTTGTTAAATCCGCCTCCATTTTTTCGATAACAATCACCGTAGAATTTTTACAAGCATTAATCTGCATTTCTTACCAAGCGAAAGCCTATATGTAGAAAATTTTTGATAATGTCCCCCTAAGAAAGCCTATATTGACAAAAATATTATTAAAATATACTTCGCTTTATTCCTCATTCGAAGTTAGTAGTTTAAGTAGCAGCAAAGTGGAGAAGTGCTTATTTTGACGCTTGCAATCGGCTATATAATTAAAATTTATTTAAATTCTTCTTGCATTATATACTAAACAAGCGTATAGTATAGGTATGGAGTTAGCAGAAAAGATTTCTATACTTGCAGATGCAGCAAAATATGATGCTTCCTGTTCATCTTCCGGGAGCAAAGGGAGCCACCATTCCGCAAAAAAAGGGGGACTTGGGGCAAGCGCTTATGCGGGGGTTTGTCACAGTTGGACAGGAGATGGCCGGTGTGTAAGCCTGTTAAAGTTGCTGTTTTCAAATATTTGCAAATACGATTGTGTCTATTGTCCAAACCGCGCTTCTGCTGATATCAAGCGCGCGTCATTTACAAAAGATGAACTTGTAAATCTTACAATGGAGTTTTACCGGCGTAACTATATCGAAGGGCTTTTTTTATCATCAGGTATTTTTGCTGATCCGGATATAGTAATGCAGCAGTTGATAGGGACTGCAAAAAAACTTAGGCTCGAATCTGGCTATGGGGGATATATCCACCTAAAGGTAATTCCGGGCGCAGGGGAAAATCTTATTAGAGAAGCAGGGTATTGGGCAGACCGATTAAGCGCAAATATTGAGCTGCCTACGGAGAAAAGCCTGAAAATTCTTGCTCCCCAGAAATCAGGAAAAGAAATTCTTGGCGCAATGAATTATATTTCGCAATCAGGTCTGGAAATTAACGAAGATAGTCGCCGCGTAAAAAAAGCGCCAAAATTTCTGCCTGCAGGGCAGAGTACGCAGCTTATTGTAGGCGCAAGTAATGAGGACGACAGGCAAATTATTTCTCTTTCCGGAGCTTTGTACCGAAAGTATGCTCTTAAACGGGTCTATTACTCTGCTTTTATCCCTGTGGGGATTGATGGCAAGAAAATGCAAGACCCAAAACTTCCTGATGTTGAAGGGCCTCCCCTTGTGCGGGAACACAGATTGTATCAGGCAGATTGGCTTATGAGGTTTTATAATTTTGCTCCTGATGAAATTCTTAGCCCTTCATCCCCATATCTTGATAAAGACCTTGATCCTAAAACTGTTTGGGCACTAAACCATTTGGATTTTTTTCCTGTTGAAGTAAATAAGGCAAGTTACGAAGAGCTTTTAAGAGTGCCGGGGATTGGCACAGTATCTGCGCAGCGTATTGTCAAACAACGGAGGTCTCGTCCACTCTCTTTTGATATTTTAAAATCATTGGGAATTGTTTTAAAAAGAGCTCGTTACTTTATTACAGCATCGGGATTTTTCACAGATATGCCTGATGATCCTATAGAAATAAGGCGTAAATTGTTAAGTGATGAACAGAGAAGTTTGCAGCTTCCTCTTTTTGATTTCTAAGGACATATTTTATGGAAGCAGAATATGATGGGACAATTTTTTCTTTATTTTCTATTTTGGATAAAGTGTTTTGCGAAAACAAGCTGCCAGACAAAATTATAAGAAAAAATATGGACTTTGGGTTCTCTTCTTTATCTTCAAAATCATCAGATATGCAGGGCGAGCTTTTTAATACATTACAGGATGCAGATGAAAAATCATCAAAAGATGTTTATTCTTTAAATGTCTCTTATGCCTGCAGCAGCGCAGCATATAAATATTTTGATCCATGCAGGAAATCTTTTTCAGGCCAGGAGATTATAAAATATTCTGGCATGGCTTATAAAGATATTCTTTATACATGGATGAGCGAGCTTCCGGTTGAAAGAGAAGTTGTTCACTTTGCATGGAAAATAGTATCAATAGGCAGGATGCAGGTTATGAAAAAAAGGAGTGCTGCTGAAAAAGCAAGATGCGACCTGGCAGATATAAATGTACAAAAAGTTATAAATGCTGCTTCAAAAGCAAGAAGAGAATCCCACTTTCTTATGGGGATATTAAGGTTTTCTATTGGCCCAAGCAGTGTGCCGATTGCAAGGTGCAGTCCTGATTACTTTATTCTTCCCACATTGGCGCACCATTTTACTCAACGCTTTGGAAACTCTAACTGGGCAATTATTGATGAAAAACGGGATATCGCACTTATGCGGGCTGGGCAAGAACCTGCAAAGCTTATGAGGTTTGACCCTGGTCATCCATGGTTTAAAGAAGAAGTTGATCCCAATAAAGAGGATTTCAATGATTGGGAAAAAATGTGGAAAAATTATCACACTTCAATAAGTAATGAAAGCCGGAGCAAGCCAAATTTACAACGCCGTTTTATTCCTGTAAGATACTGGAAATATATTCCTGAACTTAGAGGTTGACGCTTTGTAATAAATACAGTTAGGATTGTGCTGTATAAGGGTGCAGAAAAATGATTTATACTTGTAATATAGATACTCCATTAACAGTATTAACAGCATCAGCAAAAAATAATAAGCTTACAGGTTTGTGGTTTATGGGGCAAAAATATTATCCGTCAAAAACAGATACCTGGGTAACCAAGCCAGATTATCCTGTTTTTAAAGAGTTAAAGCTTTGGATAAAAAAATATTTTGAAGGAAAAAATCCTTCACTGCAAAATATAAAACTTGAGCCTTTGGGAACGGTTTTTCAAAAAGATGTCTGGGAAATCCTTTTAAAAATTCCTTATGGCAAAACAATTACTTATGGCGAAATTGCAAAGCAGATTGCGCATAAAAAAGGGCTCTGCTCCATGTCTGCCCAGGCTGTTGGGGGCGCTGTTGGTCATAATCCAATTTCAATACTAATACCATGTCACAGAGTGTTAGGAACT
>WQZP01000054.1 GCA_009780675.1 Spirochaetaceae bacterium
TATGGCGCAGTTGGAGCATATCTTATGATCCTTTTTGCTTTTACTATGGGAAAAGTGGGATATATATCTGCATTAAGGGAGTTTTCCATAGTTATTGCTTCTGTTTTGGGGTTTCTATTTTTAAAAGAAAAACCAACTATTGGCAAAATTGCCGGAATAATTTTTGTTTTGGCAGGGCTTGTCTGTATTAGGCTATCCTAATCCTGATTGGAATTGGTGGAGTTATTATGGCTGTTCAGTGGTTTCCAGGCCACATGGCAAAAACAATAAGAGAGATAAAAGAAAAAGTCGAAAAAGCAGATGTTGTTCTTGAAGTATTGGATGCAAGAATCCCTTACTCAAGCCAGAATCCCATGATCGAAAAAATAGTTGGGCACAAGCCGGTAGTTGTTGTTCTTAACAAAGCAGACCTTGCGGATAAAGCAGCGTTGGATAAATGGCTTGATTATTTTAAGGCAGATAACGGAAAAAAAGAAGTGATTTCTGTTTCCGCAACCTCCAAAAAAAATATTACAGGCATAATAGAAAAGTGCCGCTTGTTGTGTAAAGATTCTGCCTGGTTTGGAAAAAGAGCTATACGCGTAATGATTATAGGGGTTCCCAATGTTGGGAAATCAGCAATCCTTAACAGTCTTGCGGGAAAAAGAAAACAGGATGTAAGAAATACTCCAGGCGTAACAAGAGAGCTAAAAAAAGTAAATATATCGGATAAGATTCAGGTTACAGATACGCCTGGAGTTCTGTGGCATAAATTCGAAGATCCTGTTGTTGGTGAAAAGCTTGCTATTCTTGGCAGTGTAAAAGACTCTATTCTTTACAGGGATGATATTGCTCTTAAAGCAGTGGAGCTTTTAAAAGAATTATATCCTGCGCGGCTTTCGGAAAGATATGGGATTGATTTGACAGAAATAGAAAAAAAATCCCCGTATGAGATTTTTGAGGCTATTGGCAAGAGGCGGGGCTGTCTTGTTTCCGGCGGAAAAATAGATAACGATAAAACTGCCCGCGTTTTTTTAACAGATGTAAGGGAAGGCAAGCTTGGCGGAATTTGTTTGGATACTGCTGCCAGCTGAGGAGTGAATGATATGATTTGCTAATTGTACATAGCCATGTAAGATTGCCCTTGACTTTTGACTTGACAAAGAATATAATCGTTGCAGAGAAACAATAATGCTCAAAAGAACAATTTCTGATACCATTTTAAACATATCTTCTGAATGGCCGGTTCTTCTTTTAACAGGACCGCGTCAAGTCGGGAAAACCAGTGTCTTGAATATGCTGAAAGAAAAAGAGCGGAAGTATATATCTCTTGATGATATAGCTGCCCGGGATTTGGCTCAAAGCGATCCAAAGGCATTTTTACAAAAGTATGCACCACCGGTAATTATTGACGAAGTGCAATATGCTCCAAACCTTTTTTCTTATATTAAAATATGGGTAGATGAACATCGCTATAAATACAAATTCGACAAAAAAAAATCCGCTAATTCTGCAGGGGCATTCTGGCTTACCGGCTCGCAGAAGTTCACGCTTATGAAAGGCATTCAGGAAAGTCTTGCCGGTCGAGTTGCAATCATTGATTTATTGGGCTTTTCATACAAAGAAATAATTAAAAAACCCGAACAATCCAAACCTTTTTGGCCGGATAAAGTTAATATGCTCAAAAAAACAAAGAGCCGAACAATAATGGAAGTTTATCAGGATATATGGACAGGCTCTTTTCCGGAGCTTGTGTTAAATCCTGCGATAGGCCGTAGCAGGTTTTACAATTCTTATATGAAGACATATATAGAGCGCGATGTCAAAGATTATCAAGGTGCAGTTGACGAGCTAAAGTTTTATAAATTTGTCCGCGCTGTTGCGGTCAGAACAGGTAACTTAATGAACTATGAGGACTTAGCGCGCGATTGTGATATGGATCGTCGCACTGCGCAAAAATGGATGGATACACTACAAGCATCAGGGCTTGTTTATCTTTTGCCTCCATACTCGACTAATCTTACCAATCGTATTGTTAAAACACCAAAGATATATTTTCTTGATACAGGGCTTGCTTGTTTTCTCGCAAATATGGATACTCCCGAAGCATTAGAAGCAAGCTACTTAAATGGTGCGATGCTTGAAACCTATTGTTTTTGCGAAATTCTAAAAAACTTTTGGCATAATGGCGAAGACTCACGGGGGATATATTTCTATCGGGATGCGAACAAGAAAGAAGTAGATTTTGTTTTGGAAAAAAACATGACGTTATATCCTGTGGAAGTTAAGAAAGCAACTTTGCTAAATAGTGATGACACTGCAAATTTTAGCATTATTGAAAAATTGAAAAAATCGATTGGTAAAGGGGCGGTTATATATCTTGGATCAGAAATAATGCCAATACCAAAAAAAGATGTTGTAGCAATCCCTGCCTGGGAAATATAACGAGCAAATCCAATACGAAATAAGAATAATGCAGGACCATATTGAAACAACTTTGACAAAACAAAAAATAAGTGTAGAACTTTCCCGGATAATTCCTCTTCGTGACGCGCGCGCTTTACAGTCTGCGCTATAATAGCCCGGACCTTTTTACAGAAAGGTAACTGTTGATAAGAGCAGGTGAAAGGTTTTTTGTGGAAGCCTCAAGAGTTAAAAGCCCGGAGTGTTCCCACTTTTTGTAAAGCTGCTGCCTGGAAAAAAGGTAAGAGAAAGCTGCTGCGCTCTCCATTGCTTCTTCTATATTAATAGGATGCCTTGCGCTAAGAGTTTCTGCTTCCAGTTCTCTTAAACTTACTGCAAGAAGAAGATGGCGCTTTCTGATGCGGGGCAATATCCATGAAAGCGACTCCCCATCTTCCTCCCTGAAGTTACTTATTATAATAATAAATGTTCTTCTATTTAATCTGCTAAGGGCATTCTCAAGAGCAGAAAAAGGGGATGATGGAACAGGCGCGCTGTAAAGATCATAAAGATTATTCATAAGGGCTGTAAGAGAGCTTATCCCTTTGCGCGGTCGTAACCATCGCTCTTCATTTCCAAATGTTCCAACCGCAACACTGTCGTCATGTTTGAGCGCAACATAAGAGAGAAGAAGCACTGCATTTAAAGCAGTGTCAAACTGCATATACTCCCCTTCCCTTCTGTGCAACCTGTAACCTGTATCAAGAAGAAAAAGAATCTGCTGATCCTGCTCTTCCTGATACTCTCTTATAATTGGTTTTTGCCTTCTGCTTGTAGCGCGCCAGTCTATTGTTTTTACAGGGTCTCCGGGGTGGTATTCTCTTAAGCTTTGAAATTCAAGGCCATGCCCCCGTTTTCTTATATTTTTAAGCCCTACTTGTTCAAGTATCCCTCTAAGGTCCTGACCCGC
The DNA here is from genome assembly GCA_009780675.1 of Spirochaetaceae bacterium. Lineage (GTDB taxonomy): Bacteria > Spirochaetota > Spirochaetia > CADAEX01 > CADAEX01 > WQTU01. Next base: position 3,353 of record WQZP01000054.1, read on the forward strand.
GAGAGCAACCATTTTTTTAAAATCCGGGTAAGTTCTTCCACTGGTTTTTTCAGAAAGAATAACTTTGCGTTGCCAGAACCGGAGCGGTGAGCTAAAGAGAAAATGGAGAGCCTGAAATTCCCATTTGCCCCGCTGCATGGGGATAACAAAATATTCAAAAATAAGCGCGGAATTTTTTTGTAACCCCTTCCTGTCAAGAACAATTGGAAAAACCTGACACAACATGGAAGCAGGATAAATATCAAAAAGTTTTATTTTTACAGCCAGAAACCCTCTGTTGCTTCTCTCTATTTTTAGCTTTACAGCAGCCTGTTCTCCAAGCGCTAACGAAGTATTGATGTGTCGTTCTGCTTTTAGAGTGTCAGTCATAAAAACTAAAAAAAGCGCATCTATAATGATGATCGGCAGGCTAATAACTCCTGATAAAAACCAAACAAGAGATAAAGGAGAAGAGAAAAATCCCCCTACTCCAAGAAGGAGCCATAAAAGCGCTCCAACAAACAAAGAGATTCCTGGTTTCATGTTCGGGGAGCTTCCGTTTTTGCAATAATATTTTCTATTATTTGTGCTTCTGTTAACCCCTCAAGCTCACTCTCTGCTGAAAGTGTTATCCTGTGAGCAAGAACCGGTAATGCGACTGCTTTTATGTCATCAGGCAAAATAAAATCCCGCCCATTTATGAGAGCTCTTCCCCTTGCGCACCGTATCAGGGCAAGGCTTCCTCTTGGTCCTGCGCCTGCCTGAATAGAAGGTTCTGAACGTGTGGTTGCAACAAGCCGTACAGAGTAATCTATAATAGAAGAATCTATGTGCAGCGATGAAGCTAAATTTTGTATTGCCATGAATTCTATTGGATTTATTACTTGTGATACAGCAGAGATAGAAAGCTCTGCACCTGTGCCGCCAGATAATATGCGGGAAACCATCTCTTTTTCTTCTTCTTTTTCCGGATAAGTAGCAAGAACTTTCATAAGAAAACGGTCTTTTTGCGCGTCCGGCAGAGGATATGTTCCCTCATGCTCATAGGGGTTTTGCGTTGCCAGAACCATAAAAGGTTTGGGAAGTGGGTGACTTACCCCATCAAGGCTTACCTGAAACTCTTGCATGGCTTCAAAAAGAGCTGCCTGGGTTTTTGCAGGAGCCCGGTTGATTTCATCAGCAATAAAAAGATGGGTAAAGAGAGGCCCTTTTTTAGTTATGAAATCCCCTGTAGAAGAATTAAGCATAATGTTGCCTGTTATATCGCTTGGCATAAGGTCAGGAGTAAACTGCACCCGTTTTGAATCACCGCCTATGGCTTGCGCAATAGCGCGGACAAGAAGTGTTTTTCCAAGACCTGGCACCCCTTCAACAAGAATGTGCCCCCCTGCCAATAGTGTAATCATAATATTTTCCACAAGAGCTTTTTGGCCAATAAAAGCTTTGGCTATTTCGCTTCTAAGTGATTCAATAGCAGCTGCTGCTGATTCTATTGTATAAGTTTGTTTTTCTTCATTCATAACCGCTCCATTATGGTTTCAATAGTATAGATGTGTTTTATAAATTCCCGGTTTGTCAAGCGACCAGAAGGGCAAAGCGCTTCTGCGACATCTTCTTTTTTTAGATTGCAAATTTCAGCTAATCTTGAAAAAAAAGAAGAGTCATCATCAATGATTTCTCCATATTGCCGTCTAAACCGTTGTTTTAAAGAGAGATAATAAATTTCCAGGTAACTTCCCAGCCTCTTATATTTTTTTAGAAAACGGGCTTCTGCCAGAAAACGTTCCCGCATGGGCTTTCCTGGCCGCTCTTCGTCTCCTGTAAGAAATCCAAAAACAGGGATAACCATCCAGAACCCAACGACTATTAGGACAAGAACAGATATAAGAAGCGGGGAAAAATTCCCCCTCTCTGCCAGCTTGCCAAAAAAACCATGTTCGGTTTTTATCCCTCTGATAAAAAGTACCCCTTTTTTTTCAATATCCTGTTCCCCTGTAAGGCTCCAGCTAAGCAGAGCGTTTTTTTCTCTATTCAGATTATGGGAGGTCATAAAAACAGGATTGCCGGATAATGTTATGGAACCGTTTTTTTTAGGTATGCGCACAAGTCTTATTTTCCCGAATGCATCTTCATTTGCGAAGATCTCTGTTGTCATTGGCTGATGGATTGCAAAACTTATAGAACTGCTGAAAGTTGGAAAATCATCGTTACTTGCGCTAAAAGCCCCTCTTGCTTCCGGAGTATAAAAATTTACTTCAACACCAAAACTTGAGAGAAGCCCGATAAGAGCTGATTGCCTGACTTCCCTTTCTTCAATATTTATGCAAAGAATAAGGTTGCCGCCATTTTCTATCCACTGTTGTAGTCTGCTGTATGTATCAGGTTGCCACCTAAAAGAAGAAAGCAGGACTACTATTGTTTTTTCCGAAGCAGAAAGAATCGTGGAAGGCTCTGCATAAGGGATAACCCGCACAGCGTGCCCTGTTCTGTTTAACCACCGCTCCATTGCAAGATATTCATTTGTCCGCGCCTGTCGCGAAGGTCGTTTATAAGTAGTATTTTCATAAATTTCAAAAAGGTTATATGCAAAAATAGCAATTATAGCCAGAGCAGTCATAATTAAAAAAAATGGGATAGCATGTTTACGCATGAGAAGCTGCCGTATCCATAAACCTTAGAGAGTTACAGAACTCTATTGCTTTTTCAAAACTATTGCTGTCTGGAAGCTTCCCGCCGTACGCCAAATCTGTCCATGCTACAACAAGATTTTTAAAGCCCTCTGCATCGCTGGCTTTTGCTTTTCTGACAATAGAGAGGCAATCATATTCAGTTGCATTAAGGGGAAAATCCAAATCACTTTGAACAGAATAAATAGCAGTGGCTGCTAAAAAACATTTTGCCCAGGCATCGCGAAACATCCCTTGATTATGCAATAACTGTGCTTCTGCAAGCAGCTTCTCCGGGTCTTCTTGCCCAGAGAATGTTATAAATGAGTTTTTCCATTTTTTCCCTTTTATTGCGTTAGCTCCAGAGATATCTTTTTTTGACATATAAAGCCTTAATATTATATATCCAGCGGCAAATATAATTACCAATGAAAAAGCCACAAGAAGCATCGACCCAAAAAAATTTTTTATTTTTTCAATCCAGCTAAAGTTAATATTTGGCAGCCTTGGATTTTTTGCCTCTTGTTGGTTTTTAAGTCTGACCCCCCAGGTATCTTTGTTGCCGCCAAAGTCTTGGGAGTTTAAAACCTGCTTTAAAATATCTGTTGGAGCATCTTTTCTATTCTGTTCTGCCTGAACACTTTGGATGGGAGAAAATATAAAAAATAACCCTATTGAGATAAAAGCAATTGCCTTTAGCATGGTTGGAGATCCCCCTTTTTCTGAAGGGGTATAAAACGAGAGCCTGGTTTTTGCTTCTTCTGCTTTTCAAAATTTTGCAATAATAATTGAATGTCCCACCCTTCAACTTCAACCCTGCTGTTAATATAAATACCAAAACCCATACACACATAAAGAGTTTCTATCAGAATAAAATTCAGGCAGACCATTAAAAAAACAAGAAGTTCTATTTGTTCTATATATTGCCATAAAGAAGAAAAAGGCATTATCTGAGTCATCTCAAGGATAATCGCTGCAAAAAGTATTTCTCCTATAAAAAGAGAAAAGAAAATAGCAGTTGTCACTATTGTAAGAGAAGCACAAAAATTTAAACCGCCTGTTTCAAGAGTTCTTATTCTCATTCTGGCAGCTTTGCCTGAAAGGTGTTCCAAAGTTCTGATGGGCATGCGGGCTGCCCGCCATATACTAAGCCGCCGCCAAAGCAGGTCTCCTGGAAGAGCAACAAAGAGGGTTTTAAAAAAACCTTTTGTTATTCTGGAAAAAGGTGCCTGCGGTTCAAAAAAGCGGACAGAAATAACATGAAGTACAGGGCGGGCAAAAAAGGGTTTTAGCCACCAGAGAATTATATAAGACCATGGCCGCGCATCAGGCAAAGGCAAGAAGCGAAGAAAAACAGCAATTGCGATAAAAGGCAATACCATCAGAATAATAAAAAAAACAAAGTTGTTTCTCCATAAAAGTATCCCGGAATCCGCAGCTTCCCAGCCGCTTCTTTGGCGCAGCTTAAGAAATCCTATCATGTTTTCTTCCCATAAAAATAAAATAAAGGTATAAAAGGAGCCAGCCCGCAGCGCCCATGCTGTAGCGTATTGTTATAGGGATTTGGTGCTTGGATGACCAAAATGCTTCAATAACTGCTGCAATAACAAGCAAAATAACGCTGCCTGTTATTAAAGGAAGAGCTGTTTTCCCGGCAATGCGCAGAGACGCCTGTCGTGTTAACCCTTTTGTCACAAAAAGCCTGTAGCCAAGAATTAGCCCTGCATAGGCGCATATAATAATTGCAGAAAGTTCAAAACTGCCGTGACCTATTATAAATGGAAAAAATGTTTCTGAAAATCCTTTATTGATTATATGGGCTGTTGCTGCGCCGAGAAAAAGAGCATTAAAGGAAAGTATAAAAAGGCTGCCAACACCAATAATAATGCCCCCGGCAAAAGTTCTAAAAGCAATTGAAATATTATTATATATATAAAAACCAAACATATCTGCATCTGAGCTTACATTTCTTGGTATAAGAAAATGCATGCTTTCCGGATTATACATTATTTCAAGCTCGCGCGCCATATTTTCCGGGATTACTTCATAGACAAAATCTGGAAACTGGAGGCAAAGGGCTATTGTAAAAAAAATTATTCCATAAAAAATAAGGTGGGCAATGGCAATCCCTTTCCACGAATCTCTTATTGCGCAGGGAAAAGTGTTAAGAACAAAATCGGAAAATTTTCTGAACGAGAAGGAGCGTTGGCCATATAATAACTGGTTCCCTTCAAGAACAAGGCGGTTAAGCCGTTCTATAAGGGCTGGGTCAAACCCATGAGCGCGGGCAGTGTTAAGGTCTTGCGTTAGCTCCCGAAATGCTTTTGGAAACCATGCGGCTTGTATTTTTATTTCCTTGCGCCCCCCATTTACAACTCCTTCTATTTTGTCCCAGAGCTGCAGGCGGCGGTTAACAAAATTTTGCTGCGTCATGAGTGTTTCCCGCTTAATTTTTTGGCTATCCCAAGAAGATACTCAGAATCAGAACAATTATTATTGGCTAAATCTTCCCCCCTAAGGGTTCGCGCATAGTTTTTTGCTATTTCATCTGCTCTGGCTTTGCTCATGAGGGGAAAACGCCGCGCGAACATCAGTATAGTCTGTTTTTCTTCATAAGACAAGCTCTGTGACGACGTTACTACTTCATACTTTGAGAGCCATGACATATCAAGGCGTTTTGAAGCATAGGATAAAGTAGTGGTATAGACAACCAGAGTATCTGCTGTCCAATCCCCCAGCCTTCTGAATCCACTGCTTGCGCTCATGCAGATCAATGCAATTATATAAAGAAACAGGAATGTATCTGCAAATCTTAATAAATTGCGCAAAAAAGATGCGCCAGGGTTTACAGGCGAGCCATCGCTTCTTACTACACGCAAACCTAAAATTTTTTTTCCAATGCTCTGGCCATTAAAAAAAACCTCGAAAAAAACATGATAGAACCAATTTACTCCGAAAAGAATAAGCATCCAAAGCCATGTCCCAACTATTTCTATAAGAAAATTAAGCGTTATAGCCGCTGTAATAATAAAAGCAAGCTGTATGAACAAGTCAATTAAATATGAACAGGCGCGGATCAAAAAACCAGCAGGATAAAGAATAAATTCTATCCCTTCGGGAGTTTGTACGCTTAATGATGTATCTTTTTCTTTTTGCAACATTAGAATATAAGAGAACCAACAAGTGGAATTATGCTGGCAACTATTGCTACTGGAATAATTGCCAGGTACACAATGCATAAAATCCCATAAAATTTCCATAAGGATTTGTTGTTTTTTAATGCTGTTTCAAGGTCTTGTTCGCTATTGCTTTGAAGAAAACTACGAATTTTAGTGCCAAAGTTATAAGTAAAGCGGGCAGGAAAAAACAAAACCGCACCAATAATTAGATAGAGTATTCCTATTGATGAGCCTAAAAGCCCTGCGTAAATATCGCGGGAACCTACGGCAAATGGTATTGCGATCATAAAGCCAATTCCGACAAAAAGCATCAAACCACATCCGATAAATGATATAATACCTATAAATCTGAGCCAGGGAGCAGTTTCTCTTAGGTATTTTATCATAGTCTCTGTTAATCCACTGCTTGAAACAGCTGGCTTTGGGGCATTTAAGTCTGCGCTTGGAGCCTGATATGGGTTTAGGTCTTCTGACATATTTTCTCCCTATTGATTTGCCAATTATTGTTATGAGATACAAATCTACTATTAAATAACAATAATTATAAAAATATCAAAAACCAAGCCTATTTTCCAGTACCCCATGTATAAGAAAATTCATTGTTTATGTAAATATTTTATTAATACTGATGCTGAGTCATTTTTACATGATATTTTTCA
>WQZP01000055.1 GCA_009780675.1 Spirochaetaceae bacterium
ATGTCTCAAATAGACAACACCCCTCTAACCTTTGAAAAAGTCTGGGCAGCTCTTATGGAAAACAGAGAGCAGATGAAAGAAACCGACCGAAAGTTCCAAGAAGACAGAGCGCAGATGAAGGAAGACAGAGCGCAAATGAAAGAAGCTGCCCAGGAAGTTAGAGAACTTCAGAAAGAAGCTGCTCAAGAAATTAGAGAACTTCAGAAAGAAGCTGCTCGGGAAATTAAAGAACTTGCAGAAAGGCAGAAACAGACCGACCTCCAAATAGAAAAAACAGACCGCCAGATGAGGGAAACCAACCGTCAAATAGGCGAACTGACCAACCGTTTCGGTGAGCTGGCAGAGCATCTGGTTGCTCCAAGCATACACAAGCGTTTTAATGAACTGGGATATTCTTTTAACAAAGTAATGCCTGGCGGGTATAAAATTTTTGAAGATAATAAAACAAAAACAGAGATAGATCTATTATTGCAAAACGGCGAAATAATAATGGCAGTTGAAGTAAAAGCAACACCCGCAGTAAAGGATGTAGAGCATCACATTAAGCGCCTGGAAATATTAAGAGATTCCTGCCACAAAGATAATGACAACCGTAGAATCCAGGGAGCTATAGCAGGAGCTATATTCGGCAGAACAGAAAAAGAAGCGACTTTAGAGGCTGGTTTTTATGTCATAGAACAGTCTGGTGACACAATGAAAATAGAAGTCCCCGCAGGCTTTACCCCACGCGAATGGTGATACGCCAAGCTGTATGTGATGCGGATTGTTTTATAAAATATGTGGTTTTAAAGATTCTTATAAATTTATAAATATTTTTCTCTACTTGCATTGATTTTTATCAATAAAACTGATATTATAATATAAACAACTTAGAAATTACTCCTGATTAATCGGGGGTGAAAATGGTTTCGACTGGGGATTGGTTGGAGCATAGGTTGCAGGTAGAGTGCCTACCTCTTTAAATGGGCAAAAAAATAACTGCTAATAATAACGCAGAATACGCTGTAGCAGCTTAATTGCTGCTGCCGGGCACCCGAAATGCTGCTTCGAAGTTCGGAATTGCTTGTAATAAACCGAGGCTTGCTGTTATTTTTTTCTGCGTAATAACAGGACATTTAGCAGAATAAGGAAAAAGCAAGGTTGGCTGCTACGCCGAACTTTTTCCAAAATTAAGTAGCAACTAAGCCTGTAGATATTTATGTTTCGCTCTCTAGGACGGGGGTTCAACTCCCCCCACCTCCATAAATTATGCCTTTTTAATTCTATATACAGCTTACAGTATACCGTTTTTACAGGGGGCAAGCTGTTTTTTCGCCTGTTTTACTGAGAAATCTTGGTCAATAAAGATTCATGTCTGTTTTCCCGGAATAATCAAGTCATATAACCCATTATTTAAAATGAACGACACTGGTGAAGAAATATAACCACCCTAACCCCTTCAAAAACCTCTTGACAAGTATTGCATAATGTAATACGCTAAGAGTATGAAGCTGGTAGGTGTCGAATGGGATGAGTCTAAAAATGCACGCAACAAACAAGAGCATAATTTAAGCTTTGAAGCAGCACAATATGTTTTTACCGATCCCTTAAGAATCGAGCGCATTGACCAGAGTGAAAATAACACATCTAAAGAAGAACGATGGCAAACTATCGGCATGGTCGATAAGGTTCTTTTCGTGGTCTATACAGAGCGTGAAGAGAATAAACGTATTATAATGGCGCGCATAGCCAACAAAGCAGAAAGGAAAAGTTATAATGGGTATTATCAAGTCAACGGTAAAGGTTGGGCAAAAGCCACCTAAAGAAGTTATTCAAGAAATAAGAAAAGCAGCAAAACAACCTATAAACTATACAGAGGAATTCCCACCATCATCTCCGGAAGCTTTAAAGGAATTCGCTAATCTTGCCACTGAACGCAATAAGCGCAAGAAAAAGCAGTCTGTAACAATACGCGTTGCCCCCGATGTCTTAGATAGCTATAAAACAATGGGTGACGGCTATACTGGTATTATGGCAGATGTTTTAAAGTACGCTGTTGATAATCCCAGTATTCTAACCAAAGCCACAAGATAGCTTTTAAAGTAATAGGCTATGAAGAAAACATTTGATGATTACCTTATTATAAACAAGCAGGGCTAAAATAGGGGGCAGCAAGCCACATTGGTTAGCCAATGTGGTGTTGCCTACACTACACTATAGAGCAACTCTGCGTATACTGGCAGAGACCAATATTTTTTTGCTACAATTGTTTCAAGTTCATCAACAGTGAGCCGTAATTCTGTCATGGCAGGGACGATTTTATTACGATAAAAACATGCATTAGCAAGAACTTCCTGCTTTTCTCTGGAGCCATTCAGTACATTCAGCGCATTTTCAAGCGCAGTCAATTTTGTAAGCAAACAGTCAGAAAGCTTTGCAATCCGTTTAAGTAAATGCATTTCAAGCGAAGTATCATACGCTTTGCCACACCCCTTTTTCCGTTCCAAAAGCTTTGCTAAATCATTCTGATAATCTATGCAAGCCGGGATAATCTGAACACTAACAATGTCAACCATTGTCAGAGCCTCAATATGAAGCGTTTTGCAGTAGCTTTCCAAAAGAATCTCATAACGGGACTGTATTTCTGACTTGCCAAAAACATTGTGCTGTGAAAACAATTCAATGCTCTTTTGGGAAACAAATGCAGGAAGCGCGTCAACAGTGTTTTTTAAGTTTGAAAGCCCCCGTTGGTTTGCCTCTATCACCCACTCTTCTGAGTAGTTATTACCATTAAAAATGATACGTTTATGTTCCTTATAAGTTGTTCTGACAAGTAACGCAAGATCGCTCGTAAAATTCTTTGATTTTTCCAGAGTATCTGCAAACTGTTTCAAAATCTCTGCAACAACTGTATTTAGTATAATATTGGGGCCTGCTACGGAAAATGCCGAGCCTACCATGCGAAATTCAAATTTATTGCCAGTAAAGGCAAAAGGTGATGTGCGGTTGCGGTCTGTTGTATCCTTTGGAAAATGTGGCAGAACAGTAACGCCAATTTCCATCTGATTTTTTTTCTTGTCCTGATAACTTGTGCCTGACTCAAGAGCTTCAAGAATTTCTGTAAGTTCATCGCCCAGAAACATGGATATTATGGCAGGAGGCGCTTCATGCGCGCCAAGTCTGTGGTCATTTCCCGCGCTTGCTGATGAAACTCTAAGCAGATCCTGATACTTGTCAACGGCCTTTATAACTGCAACTAAAAACAATAAAAACTGAGCGTTTTCATACGGAGTTTCTCCGGGTTCAAGCAAATTTATCCCTGTATCAGTGCAGAGAGACCAATTGTTATGCTTACCACTGCCATTGACTCCGGCAAATGGTTTTTCATGAAGCAGACAAGCAAGACCATGCTTATTTGCGATACTTTTCATTAGCTCCATTGTAAGCTGATTATGGTCATTAGCAATATTAGCAGTTGTGTAAATAGGCGCAAGTTCATGTTGTGCTGGAGCAACTTCATTGTGCTTTGTTTTGGCATACACACCAAGCTTCCAGAGCTCTTCATCAAGTTCTTTCATAAAAGCAGAAACCCTGGGCTTTAAGCACCCAAAGTAGTGATCCTCAAGCTCCTGCCCTTTTGGAGGTCGCGCTCCAAACAAAGTTCTGCCTGTACAGACAAGGTCAGGGCGTTTTAAAAACACCTCTTTATCAATAAGAAAATATTCCTGTTCAGGCCCTACCATTGTTATAACACGCTTTACAGATGTGTTATTGAAAAGTCTTAGTATACGCAATGCTTGCTTGTCAATGGCTTCCATAGAGCGCAGTAGAGGAGTTTTTTTGTCAAGCGCTTCGCCGCTATATGAACAAAATGCAGTGGGAATGTAGAGAGTGCCATCTTTTATAAAAGCATACGAGGTAGTATCCCAAACAGTATAACCTCTGGCTTCAAAGGTAGCGCGCAGCCCTCCGGATGGAAAGCTTGATGCATCTGATTCTCCGCGCACAAGCTCTTTGCCGGAGAATTCCATTATTATTCTGTTATCTCCTGAACGGGAAATAAAACTGTCGTGTTTTTCTGCTGTAGTTCCGGTCATGGGCTGAAACCAATGGGTAAAGTGAGTAACCCCTTTTTCAACAGCCCAGTCTTTCATGGCATTTGCTACTACGTTAGCCACATCCAGTTCTAAATGTGTACCCTGCGATATTGTTTTTTCCAAAGCTGTATAAATTTCTTTTGGAAGCATGGCTTGCATAACTACATCGCTGAATACCATGCTTCCAAATAAACTTGTAATATCTTTCATTTTTTAATACCTCTTTACTATCTAGTAATGTTATACGCTTCCATACATAGCCGGCATTTTGCGCTTATGTCCACTCGACTTATGAAATCTTTCCATTATGGCTTTGTCATGTTCATTTACCGTATTGGTCAGTAAAAATCCGTCTATGCTGCGATAAGTAATGCCCATTTCACCTTCATCTGTCTGGCCGTCGAATAACCCTCCGGAAGGGGCTTTTGTGATCAAAAAGTCAGGCGCATTCAGAAAACGGAGGAATTCGTAAATTTCTGTAACTGTAAGGTCAGCAATTGGATTAAAGTCATACGCTCCATCGCCCCATTTTGTGAAATAGCCCATATATATTTCGCTCCGGTTACCGGTTCCAGCTACAAGCCTGTTTTCACTCGCTGCTATAGTATAGAGCGTGGTCATGCGGAGCCTGGGCGCCATATTAGCAATCGCAGAATCACTAAGTTGCGTTTCATTACCAATAAGCCGACTAAGTTCATTCTTTATATCAGACAGATCAATATGCCGTGCAGCTATGCCAAACTGCTGCGCAATAGCTTCAGCATCAGTCTTGTCTGCTTCGTAATTCTGCCTTGACCCGCACGGCATAATTACACCAACTGTGTTCTCGCACGCCAGTTTGCAAAGAATTCCAACAAGCGCACAATCTTTTCCGCCACTGTTTCCAAATATAATGCCATCTGCTTTTGCGGATTTAAGAATAGTTTGGATAAATTCAACCCTTTGTTTTGTTTCAATATTATAATCTCTCATAGCATATTTAAGATATAACATATAAACGAAAAGAATACAAATGGGTATGCTTTAAATTTGCGTTGCAATCAACCCTACGATTATGCCAAACAATGTTACTATACAAGCAGCACGAGTTTTGGTCATGATAATGGATTGAGGCATTATTTCGCCAAAAACAATGTAAAGCATGGCCCCTCCTGCTGCAGAAAGTGACAAGGCAATTGCAAAGTCAGAAATGGTTCCAATAAAAACTCCGATAAGACCGCCCAAAAGTGTTGTGGCGCCGGACAAGGCTGTTAAGAATATAACTTTTAATTTCTTTACTCCACCTGCCAGCAAAGGCGCTGCAATAGCCATCCCTTCCGGAATATTGTGTACTGCTATCATAAATGCCAAAAGAGCTCCTAATTGAAAACTGTGGGCGCCGCCTGCGCCAATAGCAATTCCTTCCGGGACATTGTGTAAAGAAATTGCCAAAAGCATCAATATTCCTGAACGGAGCATCCGTGGATTATTGATCAACTGGCTTTCATGGTAAAGCTCTTCGTGTGTTTGATGCACCTCAAGCTCTTCCCCCTTTAGCTTGGTTATTCTGTCAACAACACGGTTTAGCCCCATTACAACAACAATACCAAGTATAAGACCTAATACCGAAACCGCGATGCCGGCAAATTCAAATGTTTCTGGCACCAGGCCAAAACAAACAATACTTACCATAACTCCTGCTGCAAATGAAAGGAGCCAGCAAATCATTTTTTCTGATGGGCGTTTGAGCAATATAGTAGAAATAAGACCGCCAAGCCCCATTCCACAAATTCCGGCAATAGCGCTGAACAAAATCATATACATCATAATAGCCATTCTCCTTGTGGTTAGCCGCAACTAACCACAAGGTTAGCATAAACTAACTCTGTCGTCAAGTCAAATTTCTGGAAAAAATACATTGTTTTTAATTATTTTTTGATTTATGATGTTTTAACACTTATTTTTAATACTTCAATTAGTTAAATTCTTTACAGGAGACTAGGCATTGAAGACTCATGAATCAATAGAGAATTATTTGGAAACGATTTTAGTATTAAGTCACAATGATAAACAGGTTCGTTCTATTGATATTGTAAATGAACTTGATTACAGCAAGCCTAGTGTAAGTGTTGCCATGAAAAATTTACGCGCCAAAGGGTATATCGAAGTGGATGGCGATGGCTATATAACACTAACTGAAAGCGGAAAAAAAATAGCAGAATCAATATATGAAAGGCATATGTTGATTTCTGACTGGCTTATTTTTTTAGGTGTTGACAGGAAAACTGCTGTGAATGATGCGTGTAAAATGGAACATTGTATGAGCGAAAAAAGTTTTTTGGCAATAAAAAAACATATTAAAAACTGGAAACACGATATTTATAAAAAATAACACACTTTAAGACTAATGTTAAAGCGAGGATTTTTATGAAAAATATTATTTTACTGACAATGATATCAGTATTATTTATTTCATGCTCATCATTAAGATCTATAACTCAGGAGCCTGAAGTAAATTTTGATAGTGTCAGAATAGCAAATATAAATTTTACTTCTGCTGATTTTATCTTTAGGTATAATGTAAATAACCCAAACAATGCATCTCTTAATATAGATCAATTCACATATGTTCTGTTTGTTGAAGGTAATAAATTTATATCAGGAGTTTCCCCTGCCCCTATCTCGATCGCAAAAAGGGGTATCAGTTATGTTGATGTTCCTGTTACTATTGCATACAAAGAGCTTTTTAATACTTTTAGCGCTATATACAGGCAGGATACAGCAAATTATAATTTAGCAACGGAATTTACCCTTAGGCTCCCTATTTTTGGCAGAAAAGTAATTCCAATAGAGCATAGCGGAACCTTTCCTGTTCTTAAATTGCCGGAAATAGCTTTTAGGGAAATCAGAGTCTTAAGCATAAATCCTCTTGCTGCTGCGATTGAGCTTTCTTTGGATATAACAAACAGAAACAATTTTGCGATCACGCCAGATAGTTTTAACTTTGAGTTGTATATAAACAGATCACAGTGGCTTAGTGGGTTGCTTAACAATATTGAGGCATTGGCGCCAAATAGAAGCACAACTCTAAGAATTCCTATAAATATCAACCCTGCGCAAGTTGGGCATGAACTTTTTAATCATATTTTTCTGGGCGCTAATCTTGATGTTTTACTTAGAGGCAATATGGCAATGCGAACTGCTTTTCCGGGAATAGGCACAACTAATATACCATTCAGCATTGAAAGAACCATGCCTATAAACAGGTAGCAGCCTCAGGAAACAGTTACAGCGACAGTAACAACTCTTTTGTTGCTGTAACGATATTCTCTATATCTATCTCTCTTTTCTCGCCTGTTTTTCTGATTTTTACCTCAACTTTTCCGTTTTCAATAAGCTTGCTGCCGCAAATTATCTGCACAGGAAATCCTATGAGGTCAGCATCATTAAATTTAAACCCTGGTCTTTCATTTCTATCATCCATAAAAACATCTATGCCTGTTGCAGTTAGGTTTTTATATATTTTTTCAGAAGTTTCAACAACAATTTCGTTATTTAACTGAATAGGTATTACAGCTACCTCAAAAGGGGCAATGGCAGCAGGCCAGATTATACCATGCTCATCGTGATTCTGCTCAATTGCAGCAGCCATTGTCCTGCTTACCCCTACTCCATAGCAACCCATTACAGCGATCTGCGCTTTACCATCGTTGTCAAGAAAAGTACAATTCATTAAAGAAGAATATTTTGTCCCAAGATAAAACACCTGGCCAACTTCAATTCCCCTATATTTTTCAAGAATACCATCACATTTTGGGCATTTATTGCCCTCTTTTGCAAATGTAATGTCTGCGATATGGGAGGGGGTAAAGTCACGCTCAGGATCAAATCCAGTAAAGTGATAATCTGTTTTATTCGCTCCGCATACATAATCTGTATCTTCATAAATATGAGAGTCTGCGATTATAGTAACTTTTTGATTTAATTTAACAGGCCCTGCAAAACCAACTTCTGCGCCTGTTATGGATTTTATGGCAGCGTCATCTGCATGGATTATGGAATTTGCGCCAAGAAAAGCCTGTATCTTTGCCTCATTCGCTTCTTCGTTACCTCTAAGCAGCGCAAGAACAGGATTATCATCAACAAGGTATATTATTGTTTTAATAAGTCTTGATGGATCTGTTTTAAAAAAAGCAGAAAGCTCATCAATAGTCTTCACATTTGGAGTTGAAACTTCGCTTAACTCTTTTTTCTTTGATGAGTCAGCTTTTTTTAATTCATTACCAGACACTGCTTTTTCAATATTCGCGCAATATGAGCACTTATTGCATGAAAGGATTTCATCTTCTCCTGTTTCTGCAAGAACCTGAAATTCATGCGACATATCTCCGCCAATTGCCCCTGTAGCAGCATCAACAGGTTTAAACTTTAAATTCATTCTGTTAAAAATAGCGCTATATGCTTCGTACATTAATTTATAGCTCTTTTTTGCTTCTTCTTCATTTATGTCAAAACTGTAAGCATCTTTCATAATAAATTCACGGCCCCGCATAAGGCCAAATCTTGGGCGTATCTCATCTCTGAATTTTGTCTGTATTTGGTAAAGATTTATGGGAAGCTGTTTATACGAACTCAATATTTTTCTTGCCATATCTGTAATAACTTCTTCATGCGTAGGTCCAAAGCAGTAATCACTGTTTTTTCTGTCTTTAAACCTCAAAAGCTCATGACCGTAATATTTCCACCTTCCACTCTCTTCCCAAAGCTCTGCTGGCTGAACAGCAGGCATAAGAACTTCCTGGCAGCCCCTTTTATCAAGCTCTTCTCTTATTATTTTTTCGATTTTTTTTAGAGACCTGAGGGCAAGAGGAAGATAATTATATATCCCACTTGCGAGTTTTTGTATCATCCCTGCCCTGTGCATCAATATATGGCTTGGCGTTTGCGCTTCTTTTGGGATTTCTTTATATGTTTTAAAAAAGAATTTACTTGCTTTCAATTTTTCCTCCGTTACTGCGATATGAAAATCGCGACCAACGCCAATCGCGGATGGCGACCAACGCTGGGCTATTATATTTTTCTATTTTTCGCTTACCAAAACTTTCCAAGCAGTGCTATTTTTGAAGCGCAGCTATATAATTTTTCATTTTCGCGATACGCTCTCCAAGCTCTTCTTTTGTGGCTTTTTCTTTTTCTATAATTTCCGGAGGCGCTTTATTTACAAATTCAGGATTAGTCAATTTTCCCTTTGCTCTCTTATATAATTTATCAGATTTTTCAATATCTTTTTTAAGTTTTTCAATTTCCATAGGGACATCTATGGCATCGCGTACAGCAGCATATATTTCATATCCTGCGCCGGAAATGGAAATATTCCCGGATTCTGCTGGAACTGCATCCACAAAGCTAACTTCTTCTGCAACAACAAGAAGAATTATAAGAGCTTTGTTTTTTTCAAAAAAATCTTTTGCCGGAAATTCTTTA
>WQZP01000056.1 GCA_009780675.1 Spirochaetaceae bacterium
AAGGGGATATCCAGGCTGGCATATTGAATGTAGCGCAATGAGCATGAAGTTTTTAGGTGAAACCTTTGATATCCATTGTGGCGGCATTGATCATATAAATGTTCATCACACAAATGAAATTGCTCAAACAGAAGCTGCAACAGGCAAAAAATGGGTTAATTACTGGCTTCATGGGGAATTTCTTGTTCTTAATAAGGAAAAAATGGCGAAATCTGCCGGGAATTTCATTACAATTGCAGATGTTGTAAAAAATGGGTATGATCCACTTGATTACAGATATTTTTGTCTTTCAGGCCACTATAGGTCACAGCTCCAGTTTAGCTGGGAATCGCTTGATTCCAGCCGTAATGCAAGGCTTAACATTATTGAAAAAGTAAAGTCATGTTATGAAGAAGCAGGTAAAAAAATAATTGAAAAAGCTTCGGATCTTTCAGATTATGCTCAAAAAGTAATTTCCAATTTTAGGGATACTCTTGAAGATGATCTTAACTGCCCAAAAGCGCTTGCAGTTCTATGGACAATGTTAAAAGATCCAAAAATATCGCCTATAGAAAAGGTTTTTCTTGCTGTTGAATTTGATAAAATTTTGGGGATTTCTTTATGGAAAGAGATAAACAAGGAATCAAATATAACAATTAATGACGAGGTAAGCAATCTTATAAAAGAACGCGAACAAGCAAGAAAAAACAGAGATTTTAAGCAGGCAGATGTATTAAGGGATAAACTTAAAGAATTAGGTATTGAAATAAAAGACACTCCAGATGGAACAGTTTGGAGTATTCGGACAGAATAGTCTGGAATATATGGGCGGAATGGTTTTGAATATCCGGATGGAATAATCTGGAGTATCCAGATGGAACAGTCTGGAAAAAATTGTAACAAAAAAGGTCTCTATTTGTTTTGTTTATGAATTCAGAAGATGGAAAAATTCCCTTTGAGGAATTATATAGAGAGTTATTTCCTCTAATCTATAAAGTTGCTTATCATATCACATCAGATAGTGGTACAGCAGAGGATATTACTCAGGAGGCATTTATTAAGTATTTTAACCGCCCAATCCCTTTTCCATCAAAGGATGATGTAAAATACTGGCTTATTAGGGTGGTAAAAAATATAGCTTTCAATTATTGTAAAAGGGAAAGCAGAAAGAAAAAAGTTTTTGATAAAATAAAGCATGAGCCCCTCTATACTGAAGATACAGGAGAGACAGGGGTTTTAAAAGAAGAAACTAAAAAAACTGTAAGTGATACGTTAAAGCAATTGCCGGAAAAACTAAGAGCGCCATTGATTTTAAGAGAATTTACAGGAATGAATTATAAGGAGATAGCTAAAGCATTGGGCATATCCGAAAGTAATGTAAAAGTAAGAATATTTAGAGCAAGAGAAGCTCTGCAAAAATTAATTACAATAGGAGATGTGTATGTGTCCCGATAAGGAAACTTTATCAGCTTTTATTGATAATGAACTTGAAGACAGATTTAAAGAAATCATTCAAAACCATGTTGCTGTTTGTAAAAAATGCAAATTGGAAGTGGAGTCCTTAAAATCGTTACATAATCTTCTTTATGATGAACTCTCTTTTGATCAGATCAAAAAAGCAGAAGATAAAGTCTGGCATAAAATTACGCCTGCTTTAAAACCAAAACCAGAAAAAACTGCTATATGGCATAGAAGAATAGCTATACCAGTACCTGTAATGGCTGCTGCTCTTTTAGTATTTATTTCTGCGGTTTTTAGTCTTTATTCAATTTCATTTAATAATATAACCAATAATCATACCGAACCACGATTTAATTTTTCTGAAAGTATAACATTTGAAAGAGAAGAGGATTTTAGATCATTTGAAATAGATCAAGTGTTTGACCTTGACTTAAATCTTCCTGAAACAACTGTTTTTGTTATAAGCGGTACTCCCAGACTTATAAGAGAAGTTGATTTTCTGAGTAATAATAGATAGTGGGTTTATGTATAAAAAAATATTATTTATAGCAGTTATTTTTAAGGTAATTTTGATTTCTAATGCTTGGGCGCAAGAAAATGTTCGTGAGAATGAACCAGGTTTAAGGCAGTCATCTTTTCCACGAAATGCCCCAACTGAAAGACAAACACCTCGTGACAGAGATAAAAACGTAAAAAGGTATTTAATTAATTTTTATCTCCGCATTTCTGACCATGAAGATAATGATCTTGTAAATTCATCATGGAGCCGTGTTGCAAGATCCGGACAATCTGTTGCTTTAAATTTAAGGGCAAATAATCTTAATATTGCCGTAATATTTGTTCCTTATTTTGTAGATGAAAACTCAATTATGCTTGTAGCAAAAAGCAGGATTATCATAACACATGCAAATTATTCAGGCGGAAAATATTATTCAGTAGTTGATTCTATTCCACTAAGATTAGGAGAAAAAGCGCTATTCTTTCCTCTGGGACTTTTACAGGAAAGAATAGAAAATATATCTTCTTGTGTGCTTGAAATAGAAGTAGTATACTACGAGCCAGAAAATAGCAGATAAAAAAAGTGTTGTTCTTAGGCAACGTTTGTATATAATATCAGAAACTGGGGTAATTGGAATTATAAGAAAAATTTTATCAAGAATAAGAAATGCTTCAACTTTTATACCTTTGGTAATATTTTTGGGATTGGTATTTCTTTATATTTTTACTTCATATCTTACACAATTTCGACCTATAATAGACTCTATTGAGCCGGAAATAGGCCAACCCGGCGATATTCTTGTAATAAGAGGCAGGCATTTTGGCAATCCTGCTGAAAGTGAAAATAGCAGCAGAATAACAATTAAACCTGTTGCAGCTTCTGTGTATATTGCGTATGACAGACTTGTTCTTTCTGACTACATTAATTGGGAAAACAACAAAATATCTTTAAGGATCCCTGCCAATGTTTCATCAGGCCCTGTTTTTGTTGAAAGCAGGCGGGGAAAAAGCAATCAAGTAGTTTTTATAAATCAAAAAGAAATCCCGACCGTGCTTTCTGGCCCCATAGTACCAGGACACCCACATATAGCATCATTTGAACCCACAGCAGCTTCTGTCAGCGATATAATTACAATAACTGGAAGCAATTTTGGGGTAGAAAAAGGGAATAGTCAGGTATTTTTCACTCTTGCTGCTGCCAATAGAGCAGAAACCGAAGATTCATTTATTGCTGCATCAAGCGTTGACTTTGATTACATAAGTTGGACAAATAACGAGATAAGATTAAGGGTACCTGACGGAGCATCTTCAGGAAGAGCGTGGGTAAGTGTAAATGGCATAAATAGCAACTCTTTTTATTTTGAAAGAGTAGATATTGTCGGCGCCAGAACTTTTGGAGAGAGAAGGGGATTCAAGGTAAGCTATGATGTTGTTTTAAGCGTTAACGAAGCAAGTGGCGAAAATAGTATATCTTTTTGGGTCCCAATGCTTAGTTCTTCCGCAGAACAAAGAAATATAGAATATGAGAGAAATTTAGTCCCTAACCTTGATAATTTTTCGAATATGATGCTTTATCAATTTAATAACTTAAGGAGCAGAGATACCAGGACAATTTCAATCACTGCATGGCTTGAAAGATATGAGGTTCTCACAAGAATAAACAGAGAAAGAGTCACATGGGATTATGCCAGAGATACTCAATTTTTCCGCGAAAATACTGCAGGAGACCTTTTTGGCATCAGGACTAATGACCCACGGCTTGATAACATTTTTAGAGAAGTTGTAAGGGGTCGGGATCCATATACCACTGCAGAGTCAATATTTAATATTATTGTCAGAAATGTGAACCATACACAAAACCCCACTGGGACAGATGTTATTGATAATTACATCAATAGATCTGGCGATTCCTACACTTATGCCATGATGTTTACTGCTCTTGCGCGTAGAGCTGGTATTCCTGCAAGACCTGTTGCTGGATTTCTTGTTTATGATAATAACACAAGAGTTGTAAGGCATTTTTGGAGTGAATTTTATATAAGAAGATTCGGGTGGGTGCCTGTTGACCCAGTTTTGGGAGCTGGAGTAACTTTTCACAATATGCAACAGGTTGAAAACCCAAGAACATACTATTTTGGCAACCTTGGCAGTGGCCACATAGCTTTTTCCAGAGGAATTCTTTCTGTTCCAGTAATGTCTCCTGCAGGCAGAACTGTATTTAAAGACAGGATGTATTCGCTTCAAACTTCTTATGAAGAGGTTTCTGGAAATATAAATTCATACAGAACATGGTGGAATGAATTAAAAATTCTGGAATGGTGGTAATAATACCTATTGAATTTTTATTAAAATACCGAAAAGTTAATAAGACTCTAAAAAATATTGATTGACATTAAATAAGTATGTTACTTAATATTTTGTAATAATGTTTTGCCGGGAGTATTATGGAAAATCCTTTACACCTATCACTGGTAAATTACACTAAAAATGCATATATAATTGTTGAAGGAGAGCAAATAGCAACAAAATTCTTTATTATAAGAACTGGCAAAGTCTTAATTAGTAAGGAATTTGAGGTTGTTGAGGAGCAGGATGGCAATATTCTTGGCCCCGGAGACTTTTTTGGTGTTATTTCAACAATGTCGGCACACAGCCATATAGAAAATGCTCAGGCATTAACAGATGTTACACTTATAGCTGTACAAAAAGATCAATATGGATTTTTGATAGAAAAAAATACCCCAATTGCAATGAAAATATTGCTAAGTTTCTCCCGTAAAATGCGCTATATGGACGAGGCATTAACAAAAATCGCCCTGGAACAAAATGCAGATGAAACGCCTGACCACCTTTTTCAGGTCGCAGAATATTATGCCAAACAAAATAAGTATAACCATGCATATTATGCCTATTATCAATATGTAAGATATTGCCCAAATGGAGAAAATATAACTATTGCAAAGCAGCGGATGGCTAAAATCAAACCATATTCAAAAGCTGTTTATCTTGAAGAAAAAAAAGAGGAAATCACGCGAGTTTACCCAAAAGATACAATGATTTTTACTGAGAGCCAGCCTGGGCAGGAGCTTTTTATAATCCAGAAGGGAAGTGTAAAAATAACCAAAATTGTTGGAGATAAGGAAATTCTTATTGCAATTTTAAAGACAGGAGATATTTTCGGAGAAATGTCTCTTCTTGAAAATAAGCCAAGGTCAGCATCTGCTATTGCGTATGAAGATGCTTCCATTATGGTGGTAAACAAAGTCAACTTTCAGAGAATGGTTTCGCAACAGCCACAAATGATTACACGCCTTACTCAATTGCTTTCAGAACGTATATGGCTTATGTATGGGCAGCTCAGAAATACACAGATCGCAAATCCTTTGGGAAAAATATATAATGCTCTTTGGCTTCAACTTGAAAAAGCACGGGTCACTATAAGCCCAAAAACACCATATACATTTACCATGGGACCAAAGGAACTCCTTGAAATGGTAGGTCCTATATCAGAAAGAGATGGCAGTTCTCTTCTTGCTGAACTTTTTGCAAATAAAAAAATCAAGATTTTAGATAACAAGGTTTTTACTTCTGATACTGACGAGATACATAAACAGGCAGCCTATCATAGGAAAATGGAAAAAATTAACCAGTCAAGACGTAAAGGAAAGACATAAAAGCCTGTTATTTGCTTCCGCACTTTATTATCAATTTAAAGAGGGAAACATCACTTCTCCTAAAAAAGTAATATTATATGTGGCCCCTATTCTGGTAGCCTTATACAACATTTTAAATCCATATCTATCAGACAGCGCAAATATTACCACTCCATTCTGGTTAAGCAAATTTATATAATTATTTGTAAATTCACTTATTGAACCATTTATAAAAACAAGATCAAAAGGGCTGTGAACATTAAAATGGTTATGGTTATTAGAAAATACATAAGTAATATTACTGTATTGTCCTCTTATAATCGGTTCTACTCTGGTTCTTGACGCAATATTTAATTCTATTAAATAAACCCGATTATACAAAAATGATAATATAGCTGCGGTAAAAGCAGAATTTCTGCCAATCACAAGAGCGTTTTCTCTTCTGGTATTTGGAAGAGATGTAATTGCCATCATAAGATCAGAATATGATATGATTACATTAGTACCATCAACTGGCAAAGAAATATCAATATAAGCAAATCTTTTTAATTCCTCTGGAAGAAAATCGCCACGATCTACGGACTCCAGAGCTCTAATAATATTTCTATCTCTGATATCAAACTTATCTTCAAGCATTCTTATAAGCTCTGCTTTTTCTTGCAGCATCGGGTCTTGACGCGCTTGCGACATAAGAAACAGAGAAGAAAATAATATTATAATAATTGCTCTAAAAATAGAGCTTCTATTTTTCATTACTTTAAGTATAGCACAAACCTTTTTCTTCTTGAAGCACTCATATTTATTTGTTAATATTACAGCTATTCGGGAGTTTATCAGAGGGAGTAACAATAAAAATGAAAGCAATTGAACTTGAAAAAACATTTGATCCAAAAAAGTTTGAGGACAGAATATATAAATCCTCTCTTGAAAAAAAAGAATTTCTTCCCCGCATAAAAGAAGGGGTAAAACCTTTTGTTATTGTTATTCCCCCTCCGAATGTCACAGGTGTTCTCCACATGGGACACGGACTCAATAATTCGCTCCAGGATGTGCTTATAAGATATTACAGAATGAATGGCATTCCTACACTATGGGTTCCGGGAACAGACCATGCAGGTATTGCAACTCAAAATGTTGTTGAAAGAAAACTTCTCAAAGAAGGGAAAAAAAGGCACGATCTTGGAAGGGAAAAATTTGTGGAAAAAACATGGGAAGTTGCAAAAGAACATCATGCTATAATATCAAATCAGCTCCAAAAAATAGGGTGTTCATGTGACTGGTCGCGCGAGAGGTTTACGCTTGACGATGGCCTTTCAAATGCTGTAAGAGAAGTTTTTATCAGCCTGTATGAAAGGGGATTGATATACAGAGGAAACTATCTTGTTAACTGGTGCGGATCATGCGGAACAGCTCTTGCAGATGATGAAGTTGACCATAAAGAGCTCGATGGCAAAATGTATCATTATTATTACCCGCTTGAAGATGGAAACGACAAACTCGAAGTTGCAACCACAAGACCAGAGACAATGCTTGGAGATACAGCAGTTGCTGTAAACCCTGATGATGAAAGATACAAAAAATTTATTGGCAAAAAAGTTAGACTCCCTCTTGCAGAGAGATTGATTCCTGTAGTAGCAGATTCTTATGTAGAAAAAGATTTTGGCACAGGGGTTGTAAAAGTAACTCCAGCGCATGACCCAAATGACTGGGCAATAAGTGAAAGGCATGGACTTGAAAAATTAAACATCTTAAATGAAGACGCAACTTTAAATTCAAATGTTCCTGAAAAATATAGAGGAATGAAAGTGCTTGAAGCAAGAAGCGCTGTTGTAGAAGATTTAAAAACACAAGGGTTTTATATAAAAGATAACCCTATAAAACATCAGGTAGGCCACTGCTACAGATGCCATAATGTAGTTGAACCGTTTATGTCAGAACAATGGTTTGTAAAAATGAAACCTCTTGCAGAAAAAGCGCTTGAGGCGTGGAGAAAAGGGGAAGTTACTTTTTATCCAAAAAAGTGGGAAAATACCTATAAACATTGGCTTGAAAACATAAAAGACTGGTGTATATCGCGCCAATTATGGTGGGGACATAGAATTCCTGTATGGTATTGCAATGATTGTTCCAAGATGTTTGTTGTAAGAAAAGAGCCTGACAAATGTCTGGATTGCGGAAGTAAAAACTTAAAACAGGATGAAGATGTTTTAGATACATGGTTTTCATCATGGCTTTGGCCTTTTTCTACTTTAGGATGGCCCGAAGAAACAGAAGACTTAAAATACTTTTTTCCTACCACAACTCTTGTTACAGCTTATGACATAATATTTTTCTGGGTAGCCAGAATGATAATGGTAAGCCTCGAATTTACAGGAAAAGCTCCTTTCAGGGATATTTATATACATGGGCTTGTGAGAGACAAACTTGGCAGAAAAATGGCAAAGTCTCTTGGCAATGGAATAGATCCTCTTGATATTATTAAAGAATATGGTGCTGATGCATTTAAATTCACATTGGCATTTTTAACTGCACAAGGGCAGGATGTTCTTATTGATTCTGAAACATTTAAACTTGGATCAAAATTCGCAAACAAGATATGGAATGCATCACGTTATATACTAATGAATCTTGAAGACAGAAAACTTCTTGATTTTGACAAGATGCAAAAGAATGATATTGACCGCTGGATAATCCACAGGCTTAATGAAGTGACTCTTGATGTTGAAAAAGCAATAAAATCCTACAGATTTAATGATGCTGCAAAATCTGCTTATGAATTTTTTTGGGATGATTTTTGCGATTGGTATATCGAAGCTTCAAAAATTTCACTTTATTCCGATGACTCTGCTGAAAAAGACAGGGCAATTACAGCGTTGCTTCATTTGCTTTCAGAATCCCTTAAACTTTTACACCCTTTCCTCTCTTTTATAACAGAAGAGATTTATCTGAAAATTCCAGGTAACGAAGAGAGTATTGTTAATGCCGCATATCCTGTTTTTGATGAGAAAAGGAAAGACGATAAACTTGATTCAAATATGACATTGCTTAAAGATGCGATAACGCAGGTCAGAACACTCAGAAGCGAGTTTACGATCCCGCCAGGAAAAAAGATAAAACTTAAAATCAGGTGCGATAAAGAATTTCCGGCAAAAGATTTTTTTGAAAAAAACAAAGCTCTTATAATTCTTCTTGTTGTTGCAGAAGAAGTTAGCTTTGTGGATGCAGTTCCAGCAGAATCCGGGAATATTTCCATTTC
>WQZP01000057.1 GCA_009780675.1 Spirochaetaceae bacterium
ATATACAACAGCGCTTATTGCTCTTGTTCCAAGTCATGAGACCAGGAAATATACTATCTCGATGGATTCATCTCTTATGGCTCGAATAGATGCGGTTACCAAAAACCGATCAGCATTTCTTGCACGAGCAGCGGAAGAAATTTTAGGGACCCGTGCAGGGGCTGGTTCTTAATGATCATCAGTGTGTTGTAAATTTTTCAACAAAACTAAACAGCTTTCATAATTACTTTCTATAATATAGAACAGTATTTCTTTAAATATAACTACCACTTTTTATTTCTCATTCAGTTTTTTTATTTCTATCATCACCAAATTGAAGCAAAAGAATATTCAGTGAGTTAATAGAAGTATATGAAAAGATTATTGATAAAAAAAATAAGCATAGTAATTTTTAGTTTTATAGTATCCCCTTTGTTTGCGCTGGAAATACATATAGCTCCAATCAGTTTTATAGACACTATTGAAGAGCGGGTATTTTCGCGAAGGGAGATTGCAAGGGAGATAGCCAGCGGAACAGAAAAATACTTGGAAGGCAAAAATGTTTTTTTCCGGGAGATAAGAAATCAAGAGGTAAATGCGCCTGTGTCGGTGATAGATGCTATAAATGTGGGCGGAAAAGAAAGGGTAGAGTATCTCTTATATGGTTTTATTGAAAAGAGAGCGCATACCTACAGGGCAGAAGTAAAGCTTCTTGATTTTGAAAATCGAAGAATAAGAAAAATATTTTATTCATCTGATGATATAGAAAATTATGAAAGACTTATAAAAGACCTAAGTTATAAAATCGTATCTTACTTTGATAGTGTGTTTGCGTTTGGGATAGCAGCGGAAGAGCCAGGCCGGCTAATGCTTTCAATACCGCTTTCTTTTGGATATTGGAATTGCCTGAATCCAGAATGGATGAATGCAGTAATCGGAACAGGCGCAGTTTCAACAGGAATTAATTTAATTACAAATGACAGAAGGTTCTCCAACTTAAAACAGAGAGCTTATTTGTCATGGAACCTGAATATTGAGTATCGGTATGGGATCGGAAAAGAAGATGTTGAATTAGAAGATGTGCATATTGCAAGTCTGAGTTTTCCAATAAGAGTACACATAGAGAGCTTGTCGAGGGAAGGAGGATTTTTTTTTGGTGTTGGTCTTCAATATGAATTTTATATAGCGAATATAGAAGAAACATATGCAGAGGCTAATAGGTTTTTATACACGCATATGGGAGTTCTGGGGACATTTGGTTATCAGAGAAGAATTAGTAAAAGAATGAGAATGGCGTTTGACAATATCGTAGACGTAGGATTTCGTGAACATCCAATGATAAGTTATTCGCCAAGAATTAGGATGCTTTACTGCATCTACGCAAAGGAGAGAACAGATAAATGGAGATAAGGGTTGTATTATTTATTGTAACAGCGCTATTAGTAGGGTGCGATACATCGATCCATGAAGTGCTGGGTCGTGGCAAGAGCGATCCGTTTGTGGAAGCGCCGACAGTAATCTCTTTTGTAAAAGAGCACACAATCCATGTTTCATGGACAGAAGATAAAATGGCTGATTTGTATATTCTTGAAAGAGCAGAGGATAGCGCAACTGATTTATTGTTTAAAGAAATCTATCGAGGCAAAGAGCTTTCATATATTGATACAGATGTAGAAGAAGAAAAACTTTATCTCTACCGGTTATATAAGCAGCGGGGCAATAAAAGCGGCTGGATTTCGAATGCGGTTTTGGGAGTAGGCTCATCAGTACGTATGGATGAGCATGAGCCAAATGACAGAGAAGAAGATGCAACCTGGATAGGGCCAATGAGAATATCAAATCTCTTCTATTATAAGGCGCGTTGTGGGCAGGTGGTATCAGATGAGGATTGGTATTATGTAAAAGTGCCATCTTACACGATAGCAACAATAGTGCTGGAAGATTATCAAGTAGCAGCAGCGGGAATAGCCACACATTTTAAAATGATTATAAAAGGAAGAGGCCCTGCAATGCAGGTTACAAACAATGTTGGGATAGATTTAATAAATCCTGATAATGAGGAGAAGAAAATTTATTTTAAGATAATAGCAGATGAATCAAGATTTGTAACATCTCCTGGCCAATCTGGTGGCGCTGTTGTTCAGTATGCTATCTATGTATTGCAGATGTCCAGGTTGTAGAAGAGTTGTAGAAAAATGGAGCATATTGATAAAATTATAAACTTGCAAAATTTAAGTATAGTGCTGATCTCTATTGCTATAGGTATGATAGATATAAAAACCTATCGCATACCAGATGTGCTGTTGCTTGTTTTGTTTGTTATATTAGTGTTTTTTGATTTTCTCAAGGGGCATAATTTTGTATTGCTTAATTTATTTTCGGGCGCAGTAATTTTTACGATATTCTTTGTTATTTATTATTTTGTTGGGCGCATGGGGTTTGGTGATGTTAAGTATGTAGCAGTGCTTTCTTATGGGCTTGGATTTAAAGGAGTATATGTTGCAGTTGTTATTGCAACTGTAAGTTGTTTATTATTATTTCTTATTGGATACTTCTTTCTGGATTGGACCAGAAAAACAAAACTCCCTTTTGCCCCTTTTTTATCTGCAGGCGCGATTTCATCAATAATAATTTTCGGGAGTATTTAATTTATGAAAAGATATTTATTCAAGATAACAGTTTTTCTATTTTTTATAATTACTGCTACGTCGCTGCATGCTCAGCAAATAAGAAAAATAGAATTTCGTAATCAGAGGATAACAGATATCTTAATGGTATTGGCTGATATGGGCGGCCGTTCAATAATTGTAGATGATACAGTAACAGGGACAGCTACTTTTTATTTTAGTGATTCTGAATTTGAAGAAGCGCTGCGTCAGTTTCTTGAAGCTTGTCATTTGTTTTACAGAAAGATAGATAATAATTATTTTATCTCCAGAGTGCTGGTAGATTATGTGCCTGATACAAGCGTGTTAAATGTTTTTGCAGAAGATGCAAGTATTGAATCCATAGTAAGAAGTCTTTCAAGAGAAACGCAGCGTACGATTATATATGATGCTCTTCCAAGAGAAACTATTTCGCTTCATTCATTAAATACTTCTGTGCCAGAGATTCTTGAGATATTAATAAGAAGGCATCCGGATTACTCAGTTGAATATTCAAACAACAGTTATTATATAAGAAGGGCTACTGCTGCTAGTGGAAGCTCGAACACAAGACTTGCAAGCAATGCGATTACGCGCAGAGATGATTTATATTCCATGAATATTCCACGGGGTTCTTTTTCCGCAATCATTGCGCAATTATTCAGAACAGCAGACAAAGAGTATTCTATGCTTCAGCGTACAGATGTGAATCTTGAGAATTTATATTTTGTAGATCGAACATTTGAGCAATTGCTCCGCTTGGTTTTGGAGCAGGGTAGCTCTGATTATTTTGAAAGAGATGATATTTATTATATTTTTGAGATTCAACGCAGAGATGTTTTAAAAAAATTTAAAGAGACAACAATTGTACAACTGATGCATATACCGGTTACAGATGTAGGAGCTTTGCTGCCGAATGAACTTGGCGCTTCATCGTTTATAAAATATAATAACAGAACTAACAGTGTGTATCTTACAGGAAGCGTTGATGAGATAAGTCCTATAATAGAATTTTTAATTCTGATAGATGTGACAGTAGAGGGCAGGTTTTATAACAGGTTTGAATTAAAACATCTTAATGTAAAAGATTTTATTGCGCTTCTTCCAAGAGAACTTGCAACAGTCTCGCCGCTAATAATTCCGCAAACAAATGCATTTATAGCGCAGGTAAGTGAAGATATAAAATCGCAGATGGAAGATTATATAAGTCTGGTGGATAAGCGGCCAAAGGCTTTGCCAATCAATCTGCGATATATAAAAAGTGAAGAGCTCCTTAGGTTTTTGCCGCCATCAGTCTCGCGAGAAGAAATAGTAGTGAGCGCAGATCCTACACTTGTTTTTTTTACAGGCGCAGAAGAGAGAAAAAAATATTTTCTTGCTGACTTAAAACTTATTGATCAACCTAAGCCGCAGATACGGTATCAGCTACTTATAATTCAATATCAAAAAAGCAGCAGTCTCTCGCGAGGAAGTTCAGTAAGTTATGGACACTCAGACCTTGATCCGCAAAGAACTTTATCCGGCGCTTTTTCAAATCTGCTTAATATAAATTTTGATATAGTCTCTGAGTTTGGATATCAGCTTGCGCTCCAATTAAATATGCAGATAGGGGAGGACAAGGCAAGGGTGCTTGCAGACACAACACTAAATGGAATATCTGGTCAGGATATAAGATTTGAAAATAAAAATACTTTTAGGTATCGCGATGTTGCGCTTGACCCTGAAACAGGTCGGCCCTTATACACAGGAATTACAAGAGAGATTACGTCTGGTTTATTTTTAAATATCAATGGCTGGGTATCTGGCGACGGCATGATAACAATGTCTGTAAGGGCAGATATTTCCAAACAAGCAGACACTGGCCATGTTGCAACCACAGCAATGAATCCGCCTCCGACATCTGAACGTGTTGTAAATACACAAGTCAGAACAAGAACCGGAACACCAATAATTATTGGAGGACTCTTACAGGTAGAAAAAATAGAAACAGTTTACAAGTTTCCTGTATTAGGTTCTGTGCCGCTTGTTGGAAGAATGTTTCGCAACACAACTGTTTCTGATGAGACAACTGAAATGGTTATTTATATTGTCCCTTTTATTCAGCGCCGTGTTGATAGTTTTTTTAATTTTGAAAGAAGAAAAGAAGAATATTATAACCGATATATCTTGAGAAAAATTTAATTGCAGAAGATTTAATTATGAAAAGAGAATTTATATCTTTAAAAGAAAATATTTTTAATTTTGCTGAAAGTAATCAATATCCCAGAGAGTTCATAAGTAATACAGGTGCAATAAAAATATCTGAAGATGAAGTTCAAGTTTGTGTTGCTGTTGTTGAGGGAAGCAACCAAAGTGCGTATGATTATATAGAAGGATTTCATTTACCAAAGAAAATCAAGTTTTATAATATCACTAAATCTGATTTTGCAGCGTTCATAGGCAATACAACAAATGTTGTTGCAAAGGAGAGCGTTAGGGTAAAAACAGATAGATTTAATCTTGATGATATTGCGCACGATGCTCCAATAGTAAATATTATTAATTCTATTTGCATAGAAGCGATTCGCCTTAATGCATCAGATATTCATATAGAATGTCAAAATAATTATATGCGGATCCGCTACAGAATAGATGGGATTTTAAAGACGATAAAAAAAATGGATGCTGATCTTTTTTATTCAATATCAAACCGAATAAAAATAATGGCGAACATGAATACAATGGAGCAGCGTCTTCCACAAGATGGACGACTTACCGTATCGGTTGAAGAAATTACAGTTGACCTGCGCGTCTCAACAGTTCCAACAACAAGAGGTGAGTCAATAGTCCTAAGACTTTTTAATAAATCAACAGGGATATTATCACTGGATGAAATAGGATTTTGCAAAACTGATCTTGATAAAATAAAAAAGTATACAAAATATCCGCATGGTCTTATTTTACTTACAGGTCCTACTGGTAGCGGAAAATCAACAACACTTCATGCGCTTATAGGGACAATGCCTTCCGAAGAATTAAAAATAATTACAATAGAAGATCCTGTTGAACAAATAATACCTGGAGTAAATCAGGTTCAGATCAACGAAGAGATCAATTTAACTTTTGACGGAATGTTAAGAAGAGTTTTGAGGCAAGATCCGAATGTAATAATGGTTGGAGAAATAAGAGATACTGTTACAGCAG
Organism: Spirochaetaceae bacterium; assembly: GCA_009780675.1. GTDB lineage: Bacteria > Spirochaetota > Spirochaetia > CADAEX01 > CADAEX01 > WQTU01. The sequence goes on from WQZP01000057.1 coordinate 5,808, forward strand.
AGCTTGCGCTTCGCTCATCGCTGACAGGGCATTTGATACTTTCCACACTTCACACGAATGACAGCATCTCTGTCATAAGCAGGCTTTGCGATATGGGCCTTGAACCATATTTAATTGCAGCAGTGCTTCGGTGTTCTGTTGCGCAGCGTCTTGTAAGAAAACTTTGTGTAAAATGTATAAAGCAACACAAAGCTTCCTGGAAACTTGCGCAGCTGTACAAGAAATATAAAATTAAAAGCGATGTTATGTTTGTTGCTGCAGGTTGTCATGAATGTAATCACACAGGATATAAAGGGAGAACAATAGTAGCAGAAATATTTGAGGTTGATGAAGAAATAGAAAGAATGATATCGCAACAGCAGTCAATAGCAGAAATAAAAAAGTATGCAAACAAAAATGGTATGCAGCTTATTGCCTGTGATGCGCTTGCAAAAGTTTCAGGCGGCATAACCTCTTTTGAAGAAGTTGAACGGGAGGTTTTGTTTTAATGCCATTCTATAAATGTGTTGTGATAAATAGTGCTGGAAGAAAAAATGAAATCATAAAAGAAGTTTCTTGTGAGAATGAACTTATATCATCTTTTGGAAACCTTAATAGTTTTCTTGTTTCTTTTGACTTGGTCAATAAAAAAGAAATTTATAATACCAGAAAACATTTTAATCATGAAGTGATAAGCGCTTTTACAGATATAATGTCATCTTTATTAAACGCTGGCTTAAATCTCCAGAGTTCTTTGGAGCTGTGCGCAGCAATAACAAATAATTCCAAAGTAAAAAAATTATCTCTGAGCCTTATTGAAGGGATGAAGCGCGGCGATTCTTTTTATTCAGTATTGAAAATATATTCATCATCTTTTTCTCCGCTTTACCAGGCTTTAGTGAAACTTGGTGAGCAAACAGGTTCTGTTGGAAAAGTTTTCGAACGCATGAGTGGTTATCTGCAATCCAATAAAACTGTAAAAGATAAAATAATAAATGCGCTTATGTATCCTTCCATAGTATTGTTTGCTGCGATAACAGGATGCTTTGGAATTGTTTTATATATTCTTCCGAAGATGAGCAATATTTTTTTGGCTTTTGACCCAGGGGGGAGTAATGTTTATGCAGAAGTAGAGAGCATATATAATTCTTTGTGGATATTTATTTGGCTCTTTATGATGTTCGCAGTTAGTGTAGTTGTAGCGGTTATCTTATATAAAACGAGTGAAAAATTTGCTGCGCTCTTTGATAATTTTATTTTGAAACTACCAGGCATAGGAGCTTTTATTTCTTCGGTGCAAACACTTAACTTTGCTTTTGCAATGGAGATGCTTACTTCATCAGGTATTACAGTAAATAAGGCATTGCAGGAAGCTGTGATAGTTGTGAGCAACAGGAGATTTAAAAAATCAATAACAACTATAAATGAAGAACTGATGAGGGGTGATGCTTTGTCTGAAGCTTTTCTTAAGTGCAAAGAATTTCCAAGTTATGTTGGTACATGGATAGCAGTAGGTGAGCGCACTGGAAAAGTCTCGGATATTTTTGCGCAGATAAGAACCTATTTTCAAAATTCAATTAATAATTCTACGCAAAAACTTATGAACATGATTGAGCCTGTGTTGATACTGGTTATTGGAATAATAATATTTATTTTGATTATACAGTTTGTTTTGCCTGTGTTTGCATTATATGGGAAGGTGTTATGAGAAAAATTAATTTGCGTTCAGATGGCGGCTGGACATTTATGGAAACGCTTGTGGCAATAGCTATAGTTTTGGTATTGACTTCATCAGTTGGTTTTGTTGCAATACAAAACCTTGACAAAGCAAGGCGGGCAACTGCAAGGAGTCAGATAGATTCTTTTTCTGTAGCTCTTGAATCTTTTTATATTGACTGTGGTCGCTATCCAACGACTGAGCAGGGGCTTTCTGCATTGTGGCAGAGACCTGTTGTTGAACCTGTAAGTCCTTTCTGGAATGGCCCGTATATATTAAGGCCTATCCCGAAAGATCCTTGGGGAAATGAATATGAGTATAGGGTTCCAGGCCCTTACGGACTCCCTTATGGTATACGCTCATTTGCTGCTGATGGCAGGGAAGGGGGAGACGGTAAAGATGCTGATATTACTTCGTGGGAAAATTAATGCTGATGGAGAAGAGGGGTTTGTACTTCTTCGTGGATTGATCGCCATGTTTATTATTCTGATTTGTTTTAGTGGAATACTTTTTTCATTAGCAACAATATCGCGCGGCAGTTCTATGTTCATGGAAAAAGTTTATGCAGAAATTAATCAGCGCAATGAAGATGCAATAAGGGCTTTAAGGTTTGAAAAATTATGAAAAAAACGCAATAGTGGCTGCGCCATGGATGGCAGCGTCTCGCGTGGCGACACGGATGTCGCTTTTCTC
>WQZP01000058.1 GCA_009780675.1 Spirochaetaceae bacterium
GGTAGTTGAGGAAAAAACAGAACCACCGGGCAACACCGTTAATATTCCACCTTGGCTTATTGTCCCGCCTGCTGTTACATTAAGACTTGCTGCAGTGCTTGTGCCAAACTGTATACCCCCAGCAGCATCTACTGTTACTGCTGCTGAAGCTGCATTTACTGTTACTGTGCTTCCAAAGCTGTTAGCTGGGATTGGTAATGAAACAGTAGTCCCTGCTGCTGTTATATTTGTTGTTCCATCAACTCCTATTTGGGCTGCCCCGCTTAAAGTGCCACTTGTTGTTGTCAAATTCCCTGTTATATCTATTGCTGGCAATGTTAAAGCACTGCCTGTCGCTGTTGTAATACTTAAATTAACAAGCGGGTCTGGACTGCCAATAGCTCCGCCTAAGATAACATTGCCTGCTGCAGCAATAAGTGTACAGCTGGAGTTTCCATTAATAGTTCCTACAGTTATGTTATTTCCGGCATTTTGAATAGTAAAATCCCCATCCAGCGTAATATTCCCCAGATTAATATCAGCTCCTGAGACATTTATTGTACCTTCAGCTGTAGTTGTTGCAGTTGAAAAAGGTACAGTAAGAGTGAGCCCAAGATCAGCATCATTTACTACGAGCGAAGCAATTGAAGGAGGTATTCCGCTTGTTATTACTGCATCAATATCAAATCTTGCAGTATCTCCTGGATCGCTTCCAGGAAAGCTGCCGGGAGGCGCGGGTATCCAATCCTCTGGCGGACCAGGATCATCCAGGATTTGCCAATTGAGGTAACTATCCCAACTAGAACCATCACCCAAGCCACTCCAGCGATATGTTTCAGCTTGAGCAAACAGTTTTTGAGCTGGTATAAAAATCGAAGTAATTATTATAATTATAAATATATAAAAGCCTGGATTATACGATCTTCCAGTTTTTTTCGCCATTATTTCTCCGCAATATTCTATGGAATTTAGAGCTTTTTTACCCTTTATTTTACCTTAAAATTTTTCCTTTTCATAGATTATTTTCGGTGTCTTAAGCGCTTTTGTTAAAAGTATTTAATCCTGGCTTTGACAACCCCGCGCTTTATCGCTTGACAGCATCCCCAATGGATGCTGCCCGCCTGTGGCGCAAAGAAATCCGCACACCAGGCGTCCATGCCGCAGCGCGGGGTGCGACGTCCATGTCTAGCTGCCCCGCGCTTTATCGCTTGACAGCATCCCCAATGGATGCTGCCCGCCTGTGGCGCAAAGAAATCCGCACACAGGCGTCCATGCCGCGGCGCGGGATGCGACGTCCATGTCGCTATTTTGAAGCAAATTCTCCTTTTTCTGGTTAATAAATAGACAGATCGACACTTTGATTGACAGCTATACAAATGCAGAGTATTTTTATTACAGGAGAAGGATGATATGTCCGAAGCACACAACGAACCTCTAACCTTTGAGAAAGTTTGGGCAGCTCTTATGGAAGACAGAGAGCGTATGAAAGAACTCAGAGAGCAAGAAGCTGAAAGGCAGAAAGAAGCTGCTCGGCAAACGGAGGAACTCAAAAAGCAAGAAGACGAAAGGTGGAAAAAAGCTGCTCGGCAAACGAAGGAACTCAAAAAGCAAGAAGACGAAAGGTGGAAAAAAGCTGCTCGGCAAACGGAGGAACTCAAAAAGCAAGAAGACGAAAGGTGGAAAAAAGCTGCTCGGCAAACGGAGGAACTCAAAAAGCAAATTAAAGAAACTGGCAGACAGATAGGCAAACTTGGAAACCGTTTTGGAGAGCTTGCCGAACATCTTGTTGTTCCAGGTATTGTGAAAAAATTTAGTGGCATTGGATTAAATTTTTATAAGGTTTCAACCAGGGGCGGCGAGTTTGCAGACCCTGAAACCAGGCAGGTTGTTGCGGAAGTTGATATAGTTCTGGAAAACAAAGATACTTTTATGGCAGTAGAAGTTAAATCAAAATTACAGAAACAGGATGTGGATGACCATATTGCCCGTATGAAGACCCTTCGCCGCATAGCAGACGATGATGACAAGCGCAAATATCTCGGAGCAGTTGCCGGAGCCATAGTAACCGACGAAGCGCGAAACTATGCCAGAAAATCCGGGTTTTATGTGCTTGAGCAGAGTGGTGACACCATGAAGCTCGTTGTTCCCAAAGGATTTGTTCCGCGAGAGTGGTAGCCAATCAAATTAATAAAAATAGAGAAATTCTTCTATTTGACAATGGTTATACTATTTGTCATACTTTTTATATGAAAACAGCAATTTCTATTGATAAAAAACTGTTTGACGAGGCGGAGAATTTTTCCCGCAACGCTGGATTATCACGCAGCAAATTGTATTGCATTGCAATAAGCGAATATATTCAGAATCACTCTCCTGATATTGTTACGGAAAAATTGAACAACTATTACGAAAACCATGAATCTAAGCTCGACGATGGATTAAAGGCAGCCGCATACCGCTTGCTGGACAAGGAAGACTGGTAGATGGTTCGCGGAGAAATATGGTGGGCAAATCTTCCTCCCCCAAAAGGCTCAAAACCTGCTAAACACCGCCCTGTATTAGTCATTCAGGGTGACTCTTTTAACCAGAGCAAAATAAATACAGTAATCTGCGCTATCATTACTTCTAATATTGAATTAGCTTCCCTGCCGGGCAACCTATTGCTTGAAAAATCTATTTCCGGATTAGACAAAACTTCTGTCGTTAATTTTTCACAAATCACAACTCTTGATAAAACTGATTTAACAATACAAGCTGCTATGCTGCCTAAATCAATGTTTGAAAAAATAAATAATTGTTTAAAATTGGTTCTGGAAATTTCCTGATTGATGCTAATTCAGTTGGGGGTTTTACTGTTTTTCTGCTTCATTATCCTGGGCTTTTAACATGGCATCCACAACCACTTTTGCGACATATCTAATAGATTTAGCAAAGCATAGATTGAACATATCCCCACCTCCCGGTGGGGCGCCTATCAATATTGATGGTTAATTGCTACTTAATTACTGCGGTTAAGTATCCTGTTTAACCTTTTGACAAAATCTGCAGGTTTTTTGATTTCTTCTCCTTCCATTATTTTAGCTTGCTCAAGAAGTAAAAAACTTAAATCTTCTGCAAATAAGTCATCATTTGTATCTGCAATCTTTTTTACGATATCGTGTTCTGGATTTACTTCGAGTATTGGCTTGAATTCCGGCATCTGTTTTTGCCCCATTGCTTTAAACATATGCTGCATTTGTATCGAAGGGTCATTTTCATCCATAACAATACAAGATGGAGAACCACTAAGCCGGCTTGACGCAATTACATCCTTTACAGTATCTCCCAAAGCTTTTTTTATCTTTTCAACAACAGGTTTTGCCTCTTTTTCCTTTTCTTTATCTTCGCTGGTTTTAAGTTCATCTGCTGTGCCGCTTCTGTTGATTGCTTTAAGATCCTTATCTTTATATTTTATCAATGTAGGAATAACAATTTCATCAATATCATCATTCATTATAAGAACTTCTATCCCTTTTTCTTTATATGCTTCGAGAAGCGGAGAGTCTCTAAGGGTTTCTTCGTTATCGCCTGAAATATAATATATTGATTTCTGGTCTTCTTTCATTGCAGAGACATAATCAGCAAAGCTTACAAAACCTTCCCGCGTGGTGCTTTTAAAGCGGACAAGGTCCTGAAGAAGTTCCTTGTTGCCAAAATCGGAATAGAGCCCTTCTTTAAGTGGCCTGTTATACTGTTTTATAAATTCTGTATATTTTTCCGGATTACTTTCCGAGAGTTTTTTAAATTCCGAAAGCACTTTTTTTACAGAAGCGCTTTTTATGTTTGTCATAATTTTATTTTGCTGCAGGATTTCACGGCTTACATTAAGAGGGAGGTCTTCGGAGTCGATTACACCGCGCAAAAACCGCAAATATGTTGGCATGAGCTCTTTGTTGTCATCTGTAATAAAGACACGCGATACATAAAGCTTTACCCCTGGTCTGTAATCTGCCTGAAACATATCAAATGGAGCAAGCTTGGGGATAAAAAATAGTGTCGTGTAATTTATTGTCCCTTCTGCGTTTGTGTGCATATAAAACAGCGGTTCATCGCTATCATGCGAAATTATTTTGTAAAATTCATTATAATCATTATCTGAAAGTTCAGATTTGGATCTTTTCCATAGTGCCGAAGCGGAATTTATTTTTTCTATTTTTTTCTCTTTTTTCCCTTCTTTATCATCTGTTCCTTCATACTTTGTTTCAAAATATTCGAGGAAGATCGGGAAAGCTATGTGGTCAGAATATTTTTTTATAATATTTTCGATTTGCCATCTGCTACTATACTCTTTTCCGTTTTCATTGAGGTAGAGAATAACTTCTGTGCCGAAATCTGTTTTTTCTGCTTCGTCTATGTCAAATGTCCCTTTTCCGTCACTTGACCATTTACTTGCCTTATCGCTTCCTGCTTTTTTTGAAATCACTTCTATTTTATCTGCTACCATAAAAGCTGAATAAAAGCCTACGCCAAACTGTCCTATAAGGTTTGAATCTTTTTTAGCATCTCCTGTAAGGCTGGTTATAAAATTTTTTGTTCCTGATTTTGCGATTGTTCCAAGATTAAGCGCAAGCTCTTCGGCATCCATTCCAATGCCTGTATCGCGTACAACAAGTTTTTTAACATCGCCATCATCAAAAGAGATATCTATCCTTGGCTCATAAGCGAGCTTTTTATAATTATCATCTGTAAGGGATAGATATTTAAGCTTATCAAGGGCATCTGACGCATTTGATATAAGCTCGCGCAGAAATATCTCTTTATGTGAGTAGAGTGAGTGAACAATAAGGTGAAGAAGTTGTGAAACTTCTGTCTGAAATTGATGTGAAGACATTTTACTCTCCTAAGGGTTTATTGTAAAATATACAAATATTAAATAAAATCGGCAA
>WQZP01000059.1 GCA_009780675.1 Spirochaetaceae bacterium
AAAATACCGGGCTGTCCAATAAGCCGCGTAGTTGGCAGCCCTATTGACGAAGAATACGATTTTTCTTACTCGTTCTTTTGATGGGGTAATATATTTGAGCATAAACGAAATTGTATTTATTGATGCCAATTGAATATCGTTTTACAATTCTTCGCAATTAGCATTGACAAGAGTATATACATTGTTTATACTCTTGTCAGGGGAGATACCTTATGGAAACAGTGGTAAAAAAATGGGGAAACAGTCTGGGCATTAGAATACCAAATCATATTGCCCGTGAATTATTATTGAAAGAAGGTTCATCTGTTGACATTAATGACAATGGAAAAGAAATAGTAATCAGACCAATAAAAAAAAATAAACTGACCGAAATGCTAAGTAAAATTAATGAGCAGAACCTCCATAAAGAAATTGATACAGGCGCCCCTGTTGGAAAAGAAATATGGTAAAGAAAAAATATATCCCCGAACGCGGTGATATTGTATGGTTGAATTTCAATCCTCAAGCTGGGCATGAACAAAAAGAAAAAAGACCGGCAATTGTTATATCTCCAAAAGAATATAACGGAAAAACAGGGTTAGGTCTCTTTTGCCCAATAACAAGCATTATTAAAAATTATCCATTTGAAGTTAAAATTGAAAACAAAAAAATCACTGGTGTTGTATTATCAGACCAGATAAAAAGCCTTGATTGGAAAACAAGAGAAATAGAATTTATTGCAAAAGAAGCTCCAGATACAATTGCTGAAATTACTGATAAAATTAGTGTATTATTATTTGAGTAATGTAAATCTGTATTAATCCGCGCTAATCTGCTGGCTCTCACCCATAAGCTTCTGATGAAAGTTGCCCGCAAGCGCCCCTTATTTTTTCCCCTTTTCTGTGCCTTACAACATATGGTATATGGCTTGCATCAAGAAGGTTTAAGAAATTTTCGATCTCTTTTTTTGATGGTGTTTGAAAATCAAGTCCTGCTGCAGGATTCCATGGTATTATATTTACAATTACAGAAAGACCTTGAATAAAATCCTTAAGATATTTTACATCGATTTTATCTGTATTGAATTCTTTAATAAGCACATATTCAATGGTTATCCGCTTATTTCTTTTACTTTGATAGTAAAACAGTGATTCCCTAAGCTTGCCAAGATCAAACTTTTTTGCAACAGGCATTACTTTTTCCCGCTTTTCCTGATTCGCGGAATTTAGCGAAACCGCAAGGCGCATGGGCTGGCCAATATCTGCCATATATTCTATTTTATCCGCAAGCCCGCATGTTGAGACCGTCATTCTCCTGTAGCTTATCCCTTTTCCCTCTTTGTTGTTTAATACATCTGCTGCCTTGAATAAAGCTTCTATGTTATCAAGCGGTTCACCCATTCCCATAAAAACAATATTTGATATTTCCCCAAACTCTTTTTCAAGAAAAATAAATTGGTCAATTATTTCGGAAGAAGAAAGATTTCTGGAAAAACCATTATCTCCTGTTTTGCAAAACAGACAGCCCATTGCGCAACCTGCCTGTGTTGATAAGCAAGCTGTTTTTCTCCCCTTAAGATCGCTAAGCAATACACATTCAATAATATTTTTATCATGCAATGTGATTGAAAGTTTCCCGCTGTTATTATCTCTTAGAACATTAGTAACTGTACTTCCGGTAATGGTAAAATTATCATAAAGATTTTTTTTCAACCCTGCGGGAAGGTTTGTTATTAAATTAAAATCTGTTATATTGCTCTGGATAGCTTTAAAAATTTGCTTTGCCCTGTATGGTTTGTCGGGATTTACTGCAGAAAGAATTTCATCTGGCATCATTCCGGAAAGGGAGATTTTCATAAATGTTTACTTTTGCTCTTTGTTAATTTTTTTCATATATACACTGGAGAAAGCAGTTTTTAATTTATCCATCTTATAATTACATTACTGATTTTTTTTATTAGTTCATCTTTTTTGTCAGGAGCAGGGGCCATGGAATACATTTTTAAAGCTTCAAGATAATTATTGTTTTTATAATAGAGATCGCCAACTCTTGTAAGCCCATCCGTATATCCGGTTGTAATAAATATTCTCTTGGCTACCTCAATTTTCCCTTCATTAAGAAACTGATTCCCTTTTCTGTTTAAAGCAACACGGTCGGTTGCGTTTAAATCTTTTTTTCCGGAGTCAGTAATTTTTACAAAACTGTTTTTTTTTACATTTTTTAAATTTATGTTTTTTAAAAAATTTTCTTTTTCCGGTTTTTTATCCATATTTTTGCTACGGGATACAGCTTCGCCTATCCCGTATGACCCTGTTGAACAATGGATACCAGCCTTCGCTGGTATGACATGGAACCTGCTACGGGATAGAGCTTCGCCTATATTAATCCTTTTGTTGAAAGCGCACTGCTTCCACCTTTTAAAGGCAGATACGCCTGTTTTATTGCTTTTCCCAAAGCCTTGAAAAGAGACTCTGCCATGTGGTGACTATTTTCTCCATACCTGCATTCAGCATGAATCGTGATATGAGCTTTTCCTGTAAGAGCAGTAAAAAATTCCTTTAAAAGCGATATGTCAAAGTTGCCTGAATGGGTTTGAGGATAATCTGCTTTATAAAAACAGAATGGTCTTCCGCTAACATCAATCGTAACTTCGGAAAGCGCTTCATCCATTGGTATTACAGAGTGCCCGAACCTTGTAACAGAGCCATATTGCTCAACTGTTTGCTTAAGCGCATCTCCCAAAACAAGCCCTACATCTTCAACAAGATGGTGCGGATCAACATCTATATCCCCTTTTCCTGCGATTTTCAAAGCAAAATTACCATGAAAAGCCATTGAATTCAGAAGATGATTAAAAAAAGGGAGTTCTGTTTTGATTTCTGTCTCCCCATTTCCCGAAATGTCCAACTCAAGTGTCAAATCTGTCTCTTTTGTTTTCCTTGTAATAATGATTTTTTTATTACTCATTCCATTTTTTCCTTAATCAGCAGCCTTTATCCTGCTAGCAGGCGCACTGGATAAAGGCGAGAGAGTGCTATCCGGGCAAAAAATGACTTAATGCAGCCAAAGGCGAGAATCAATTTTTTGTCCGGGCCTTGCCTTGATTATAAAGTTTCCGTTTAAAATAGTCTATAATTATTCCGATATTGAACTAATGGCAAGAAAAATTTCTCTTTTTATACTGATATTTCTCTGTTTTTTCTCTGTTTATCCTGTTTTGACGCAGGAAGATATTGGCGCGCTACTATCAGATTTTGAAAACAGCGAAACCGGAGAACTAAATCTCCCTAATGGTTTTATGGATATACTTTTAGGCATGAACATGGATGAGGTAAGGGAAAGACTCAGGGAGAACTCTTTTTTTAATTACAGAGGAGAGCCTGATGTTTCAATGCTTTTGACAAGAAATCAGCACCTTATAGAAACTGCTGGCTTTTCTTTTATTGATAGAGCTTTTTTTCAGTTTTATGATGGGCGGCTTTTTATAATTACACTGGTTTTGAACAGGGAACGGCTTGATTTTTTTACAATGTTTACTAATTTTGAAGAACGATACAATAGAGCAACAAGAATAGACCCAAGAGGAGCTTACTGGGAAAGTAGCGAGGTAAACCTTCACCTTGAAAGGCCGCTAACTATTAAATATATGGATAGAAGAGTCCTGGAAATGCTGGCTTCGGAAAGAAGAGAAGTGGAAGACCGGGGCAGCAGGCTAAGAGAAGATTTTTTGGATCTTTTTTAGTGCTGTCGTGATATTATATGTTAATCCATTCTTTGAGCTTCCAAAAAGCATAAAGCGGTATATTTCTCTTTGTCATTTCGTCAAGTGAAGTTAAAACAGACTTTTCAGGATTGAATTTTCTGCAATATTGTGTTATTGAACGTGCGTGCTTTGCTGTGCCTGATTTAACTTCAATGGGAATAATATATTTTTTGTCATCTTGAACGATAAAATCCACTTCTGCTTTGGCAGACCCTTCTGCTGTCCAATAATACAAATCTTTATCCTTTATTTTGCCATACATCTTTTTAAGCTCGCAGGCAACGAAATTTTCTGCCATTGCACCTTTGAATTCTTTGTATACAGGCGAGTTATCAAAGACAACAGAAGATGGTAAATCTGCGTGCCGCCTCAATAATCCAATGTCTGACATATACAACTTGAAAAAAGTATGGTCGGCATATGAAGGAAGCGGATAATTGGGCTTTTTAATATATTCTACTTTATAAACAAGCCCTGAATTGATGAGCCATATTAATGCGTCTTCTAAATCCTTTGCTCTCCAGCTTTTTTTAACTTGGCTAAAAATGAACTTGCGATTTTCTTTTCCCAGCTGACTTGGGATAGATTGCCAAACAGCTGAAATTCTGGGATAGTCTTTTGCATCTGCGTATTTTACAAAATCTTTTTGATAGCCGAGAAGTATTTCATCTTGTTTTTTCTCAACCTCTTCAATATTTTTAGTGTCAAGCCAAACCTGTACAACTTCGGGCATGCCTCCGATGGCATTAAAATCTCTGTATTTTTCCAATAATTCACTTCTGAAATTTTTCCAAACATTATCCTCAAACGAACTATTTTTTAATTCTTCTGCAAGCATTTCA
>WQZP01000060.1 GCA_009780675.1 Spirochaetaceae bacterium
CCAGTCCCCGATGACCAGCATAGTATGCCGGGCATTAAATTTAATCAAAGTGGAATGAGCCGTGAACAACTGGTTTCAATCCACGCGCTCGCACGGAGCGCGACCGTTTTTAGAAACAAAGCCTGATAAACAAATTGTTGAACTGATCCAATGTGGAGCTGTCATTTTGCAGATGATCGAGTGTATAGAGAGGAAAAGAAATAATGAATAAAACAAAAATTGAATGGTGTGATTATACATGGTCACCCGTAACTGGCTGTCTCCATAACTGCCCGTACTGCTATGCCAGAAAGATTGCGAATAGATTTAAACGCAGTGATTTTATTAGTTTTCCCCTCGGTTTTATCCCTACTTTTTATTATCGCAGATTGCGAGAACCTCAAAAAATAAAAAAACCACAGAATACTTTTGTATGCTCTATGGCTGATTTATTTGGCGAATGGGTTCCTGATGAATGGATTTGCAAAGTATTTGAGGCTTGCAAAAAAGCACCGCAACATCGATATTTGTTTTTAACCAAGAATCCGAAGCGGTATATAGCGTTTGCAAAAGCTGGGGAACTGCCAAGAGAACATTGGTATGGCTGGACAGTTACTGATAAAAGTAATACCCATAGAAACAGTTTATACCCTGAATATAATACCTTTGTTTCATTTGAACCGTTATTGGATGATCCGTGTTATTTTTATAATTCTGACAAATTAATAGGCTGGGCGATAATTGGCGCCGAGACCGGCAATAGGAAAAATAAAATTATACCCAAACGCGAATGGATAGAGACGATAATCGCAAATTGCCGTGAACATAATATACCTATTTTTATGAAAAATAACTTACAGGATATTTGGCAAGATACGCTGATACAAGAATTGCCGCTTGCCGGAGGTATCTAATGAGGCTTATAGGATGAAAATTGCAAGAGTATTCCCAAGAAGAACAAAAGCTACTCCTGTTGATGATTTAGCCTTTATTGGCTCTCCTGATTTATTTTCAGGAAATTTAGAAATAGACAAAATACATATAAGCGTTGCTTTTACTTGGGATATACCGGAAGCAGAACAGTTATATAAAGAATGGTCGCAAATAGCGCCAACAGAAATAGGCGGTGTTGCAATGGGAACAAGAGGTGGTGATTTTGTTCCCGGAATGTATCTTAAAAAAGGTTATGTAATAACAAGCAGAGGGTGCAGAAATAGATGTTGGTTTTGTTCTGTCTGGAAAAGAGAAGGTGATATTAGAGAATTGCCAATAACCGAAGGTTTTAATGTGCTTGATGATAATTTACTATCTTGCTCTGATGAGCATATTAAAAATGTATTTGCTATGCTTGCTGGACAAAAAAGAAAAAGGCAACGAATAGAATTTACCGGCGGGCTTGAAGCAGCAATATTAAAACAATGGCATGTAGAAGAATTAAATAAATTAAAACCTTCTCAAATATTTTTTGCTTATGACACACCAACTGATAAAGAGCCATTGTTTGAAGCAGGTAAAATGTTAATTGATGCAGGATTTTCTTTAAAATCTCATGTATTAAGAGCTTATGTTTTGATTGGTTATCCAGGCGATACCTTTGAGAAAGCAGAAGAAAGGTTAGTGAATTGCATGAAAGCAGGATTTATGCCAATGGCGATGTTGTATAGAGATGAAATTGGTGTTCGTGATTCATCGTGGGTAAGTTTTGCATGGCCATGGATACGTCCGGCAGCGATGTATAAAAAGTATAAATCAATAAGATTGGCAGGTTAAAAGTGACAGCGTTCTTAGATTTATTTGCAGGAGATAGATAAAAGCAGGAGGTTTTATGAGTAGAAATGATAAAAAAGCAAGTGAGGCAGTAAGACTTTATAATTCAGGTTTATCACATGCAAAGATAGCAAAAATAATGGGCGTCACTCGGCAATCTATACATAGTATGTGTTGCAAGCAATTAGAATATAAGCCAAGAAAAAGAATGCCGGCAGATTGCCAGTATTTTAACGGTATAAAATATACTAAGCGGGCAAATGGTTATTATTTATCAACTAAAGGTAAGAGAAAATTAATGCATCGTGATGTGTGGGAGTTTTATAATGGTAAAATACCAGATAATCATGATGTTCATCATGTTGATCGCGATAAGGGTAATAATAAAATTGATAACTTAAAATTGTTAGCAAAAGATGAACACGCTAGACTTTTTGCAACTGGAAAAAATCAATACACAAAGTCAATCGCATGAACGCAGTAACAGTAAAAGTTGTTGAAGAAATAGCAAAAGCGCTTATCAGCGTTCAGTAATTAAGGGGGAGGGATAGATGGCAAGAATACGCACAATAAAGCCAGAGTTTTTTAAACATGAAGATTTGCAGGACTTAGAAACTGCACATCCTGGACAATATATCATGCTCGTTTATGCTGGGCTATGGACTCAATGCGATAAGAATGGTGTATTTTTATGTAAAGCAAGAGTATTAAAAAATGAAATATTGCCATACCTTAATTTTGATATGCAGAAAACGTTAGATATTCTTGAAAAGCATGGATATTTTATTAAGTATCAATCTGGAGATAGATTTTATGGATATATTATCAACTTTGGGAAATATCAATATCCAAGCGCAAATGAAAAAAACAGTCCCGCAAAATATCCAGAACCATCTAAAGAAATTATAGAACATTCCCAAGCACACTTTGAGACGTGCCTAAGCACATCTCAAGATATGCCCGAGACAGATACCGAGCTGGAAGGAATACAGGATAATAGGATTAATGGATTACAGGATAAAGGAGTAGCTGATTCTTTTTTTGATCCTCCTGAACAAACACAATCTGTGAAAGATGCTACAGAGCTTTCAACCTTGCTATTAACCTCACATCAAAAAGAGATTCCTGATTATCTTTCTGGAAAAAATTGCCAAGCGATTATTGAAAGATGGGCAGAAGATATTGAAAAATTGATTCGTATTGACCAAAAGTCACCAGAAACAATACGGCAAGTTATTTTGTGGGTTAAAACGCCTGGTAATTTTTGGTTTCCAAATATTCAAAGTGGAAAAAAATTGCGAGACAAGTATGAGCAGCTTTATAGCCAAATGAAAGCAAGAGGCGACCCTGCTAAAAAGCACAGAATAGCAGCGGATGAAATAAAGGGCGATGATTGGCAAAAATATCGCAGGGAGGCATAGCATGGAACAGGTGATAAAAGCAGGCAGTGTTTTAAAGAAGCAGTTACAGGACTGGAAAAATACATGGGATAGCTTACCGGAAAGCAGAAAAGAAGAATTAAGAAAGCATGGAGAAGAATCAAACAAGGCGAAAATCATAGACCTTAATGAAAAATACAACATACCTGAACGGTATCACGCTGCAAGCTTAGAGAACTTTATAGCAAAATCAGACGAAGAAAAAAACGCAATTGCTAAAATTAAACTGGCATGGACAGAGAATATGTTTATATCCGGCACGGTTGGAACGGGAAAAAGTTATTTGGCTATGTGTTTAAAAAAAGAAGGAGCGACTTTTTACGAGTTTTCTGAAATATGTGACGAAGTCCAGCAAGATTATAATAAGCGGCGTGACATGATTGATAAGTTAGGAAACGTTAAATTGCTCATAATTGACGAAATCGGGCGGCGCAAAAAGACTGAATTTTCGGTAGATTTGCTGTTTGACATTATGCATATACGCTGGAAAAAAATGAAACCGACCTTGTTAATATCCAACATGACCTTTAAGGAATTTGCGTCAGAGTTTGGCAATGGGATACTTGACCGTTTCCGACCAATTGAAATAACGCTTTCCGGCGAAAGTAAAAGGGGTTGATATGCCAAGAAAAATAATACTGAAAATTGATTGCCATACCAAATTTTGTGGCTCTTGTAAGAAAAAAAGGTACGGCGAAATCGGCGAAATATACGGTTATTGGTGTTATTGGTGTGATTTGTTTAAAACAGAACTTGTCGCCACCGATAACAGTAATCGATATTTTTTCCGCTGCGATGAATGTTTGAAAGCGGAAAGGATGGTGGAATATGATTTGCGATAATTCTTAAAACATGGGGGAAGATGAAAATGATTATAAAATTTGGTGATGAAAATAGCGAAACTGTTATTGATATGGATGCAGTAGATGCATGTCAACATGGTAAAGAAAAGTCGGCATGGTCGAATGAATCGTCTTATTTTGTTATTTTTTGGATTTCTGGACAAAAGCATAAAATAACTTGTGATAAGAAAGGTTATGATATTTTGATGGTTGATGTAAATAAATGGATTGAAGACAAGCGTATTAAATTATAAAAAAGGGAGGAAAACTATGAGAAATTTAAAACTGATAATTGCTATTGCGGTTATTGTTGCAGTAGTAGCAAATGTATTATTCAGAGTAACAGGGATAGTGTAAATAAGTGTTTGTTAAAGGGGAAATTAAATACTGGGAGAAGA
>WQZP01000061.1 GCA_009780675.1 Spirochaetaceae bacterium
GCATACTCTTTTCCGGGGTTGCCGCAGAAAAACACCAGCTTGATGTCAGAAATTGCGCTCTTTTCTGATCTCTTCATAAGCCTGGTTTATCTCCCTGAATTTTTGCGCAGCAAATTTTGTAAATTCTTCGGGAAGCCCTTTTGAAGCAATAGCATCGGGGTGAAAATCCTTAACAAGCCTTTTATATGCTGCTTTTATTGTATCGTTATCATCTGTTCTTTTGCACTCTAAAACAGTATAGTTTTTATCGCTGCTGCCTGCGCTACTGTAACTTGTACTGCTTCCGCTGCTTCTTAAATTAAAAATTTTCGTTGCTGAATCAAGAATTTTCTTTTCGTCCGGGGTTATTGTATTATCTGCGGACGCTACTTTGTAAAGTATATCATACATTGTTTGCAGCATCTCCGGCTGCCTATTGAACATGGAATAGAACTGCTGGGCAAATTTTTCAAATGGTTCATGAGATACAGCAGATGTGCTTACAATCCTCATTGCAAACTGTTTTTCAGCATTGTTCAGGCGCAGATTTCTGTCTATGAAATCTTCTATAGCTCTTACCTCTTCGGTTGATACCCTGCCGTCAGCAGCAGCCATTTTTCCAAGCATGGAAAATGTTGCTAAAAAAAATATCATTTGGGATTGATCATTTGCTGTAAATGTTTGCGGGCCGCCTCTGCCCCAGGCGGTGGAACTCCTGCGTGAAGTTGTCTGGCCTCCAGCTCTTCTGTCAAAGCTGTGTCCTATAACAGCGCCAAGAACAGCTCCTATTGGGCCTCCAATAAAGAAACCTGCTGTTCCGCCTATAAGCTTGCCAAACCAAGCGCCCATATTAAAACTCTTTTTTAAGAAATATAAGTGGCTAAATATTTTGCCATATCATCCAATGGTAAGATTTTATTTATATTACCTAATTCAATTGCTACGCGAGGCATTCCAAATACTACCGAAGATTTCTCATCCTGTGCCACTGTATAGCCGCCTGCTTTATAAATATTACCAATTTCTGCAGATCCATCACGCCCCATTCCTGTCATTATAACTCCCATAGCCTTGTTGCCGTAGACTTCTGCAACTGAGTTAAAAAGAACTCCGGCAGATGGTCTGTGTCCGTTTACCGGGTCTTTGCTGTTTATTACAACAACATTACCTTGCGGGCTTCTCTCTATTGTTATGTGTTTATTGCCTGGCGCAATCAATACTCTTCCCTTGGAGATAACATCATTATTTTCAGCTTCTTTTACATCAAGAGAGCATGTTCTTTTAAGGCTTTTTGCAAATTCTGCTGTAAACCCTTCGGGCATATGCTGGACTATTACTATTGGAACTTTGAAATCTTCTTTAATATCTGAAAGGAGAACTCTAAGAGCATTAGGCCCTCCTGTTGAGATTCCTATTGCAACTATATCTATTTTTCCGGAAGAATGGCGAGTTGGAACTTCCTGTATTTTTGCAGGCGGAACAACTTGCATGACCGAAGCTATTTTTTCTTTTGCTGCTTCTGTTTTTACTGGCTCTGCATGGCGCTTTTCTTTTCTGCCTGTATATACCCTGATTATTGAAACAAGGTGATTTGCAACATCTGCAATATTATGGGAAATTGATCCCCCAGGTTTTGTTATAAAATCCGAAGCGCCAAGAGAAAGAGCTTCAAAAGTAACTTGTGCCCCTTTTTCTGCTATAGATGAGAGTATAATAACAGGAGTTTTTATCCCCCTGTTTCCACGCTCTCTTAAAAACTCAATACCATTCATTTCAGGCATTTCAATATCAAGTATTATTATATCAGGATTTAAAGTAGGAATTTTTTGAAGGGCAAATATCCCATTCATTGCTGTTCCCACAACAACCATATCATCCTGAGCTTCAATCATTTTGCTTATAAGCGAACGCATAAGTGCAGAATCATCTACTACAAGTACTTTTATTTTATCCATAATTTTTCCTGTTACTATTTATCAAGCATTTTAGTATAAAATGTAGCCCACTCTGTTTTTTGAAATTGGAATTGAGTTTTCATGCCAAAAAGAGATTCTGAATGTCCTATTATCAGATAAGCATGATTACTTAATGAACTCCAGAACTTACTTATTACTTTTTCCTGTGCTATTTCATCAAAGTAAATAATTACATTTCTGCAAAGAATAAGGTCAAGACCTGTTAACCCACTATCAAAATTCAAGTTATGGTAGTCAAATTTGATAATTTTCTTTAAATTATCTATAACCTGATACCCATCATTTATTTTAGTAAAGTATTTTGTAAGATATTTTTCTGGTATTCCGTCTATACGCGATTCTTGATAAAATCCTGTTTTTGCTGTCATTAGGGAGTTAAGGCTTAAATCCGATGCTGTAATGGAAGCAGTAAAATCTTTAGGAAGAATTTCAGATAGCATCATTGCCAGCGAATAAGGCTCTTCTCCTGTTGAACAGCCTGCGCTCCATATTTTTATAGTGGAAGGAAGCCCTTTTTTCTTTTTAAAATCCACAAGTTCAGGGATAATATAGCGCTCAAAAGCATCCATTTGCCCCTGGTTTCTGAAAAATCTTGTAAGGTTTGTTGTAACAGCATCAAGAAAAAACTTCATTTCTTCTTCATTGGATGTCAGAAGCTTATAAAATTCATCTATAGAGGTCAGGTTTACAGTTTTTAATCTTTCTTTTAACCTGCTTTCCAGAATTGGTCTATTAATTTCAGAGAAGAATATCCCACTCTTTTCGTAAATGAGGTTTTTAATTTTTTCAAAATCAGCATTTGTAATTGAAAATGACATAAGCTATGTTAAGTATAGTTTTTTAAAGATTATTGTCAATTTATTTTTTCATATTCCAAGCCTATAAAAGAGGATTTTAGAGCTAAATTTATATTATATTTTTACTATCTATCAGTAATTGACATTCTCAAGACAGTATAAAATAATCAGTTAGTATGAATAAATATATATTTGTGACAGGTGGGGTTTGTTCGAGCCTTGGAAAAGGGATAGCAGCATCTTCACTTGGCAGCTTGCTTGAGTGCCGTAAATTAAGAGTAAGGTTTATAAAAGCTGATCCATATATAAATGTAGACCCAGGGACAATGAGCCCGTATCAACATGGCGAAGTATATGTAACTGCTGATGGAGCAGAAACAGACCTTGACCTTGGGAATTATGAAAGATTCTCCAGCGCTCCACTAAGCAGGGCAAATTCAATGACAACAGGCCAGGTTTACCAGACTGTTATACAAAAAGAGAGAGAAGGCCGCTATCTTGGGAGAACAGTCCAGGTTATACCACATATTACAGATGAAATAAAAAGCAGAATTTTCGCAATAGGGGAATCTCCGGATGTTGATGTCACAATTGTAGAGATTGGCGGAACAGTTGGAGATATTGAATCCATTCCGTTTATTGAAGCTGCAAGGCAGTTCAGGCACGATATAGGGAGGGAAAATGTTGCGTATGTCCATCTTACCCTTGTTCCGGAAGTTATTGGGGGGGAATTAAAAACAAAACCTACCCAACATTCTGTAAAAGTCCTTAGGGAACTTGGTATTCAGCCAGATATCCTTCTTTGCCGTACCCCTCTTGAGCTTAATGACAATACAAAGAAAAAAATTGCCCTTTTTACAGACGTAGATGATGATGCTGTAATTTCCGCGCACGATATAAACACAACAATTTATGAAATTCCGCTTGTTTATCACAAACAAAACCTCGATAAAATTGCAATAGAAAAGCTAAATATCAAAAATGCAGATACTATAGATTTAAGCCAGTGGGAAGGTGTTGTAAACAGTTTTAAAAACGCGACGCAGGTAGTAAAAATTGCCCTTGTAGGCAAATATATCCATCTTAATGACACATATAAATCAATTATGGAAGCAATTTTTCATGCTTCAATAGCAAACAATGTAAAAGTTGATGTAGTAAAAATAGATTCCGAAGAGCTTGAGAAAGTCGGGAATGATGAAATTGAAATCAAGAAAAATTTTGCAGATGTATCAGGGATACTTATTCCAGGAGGTTTTGGACAAAGAGGCGTTACCGGGATGATCCAGGTTGTAAAATATGCACGGGAGAACAATATACCTTATTTGGGAATATGTCTTGGAATGCAAATAATGATCATTGAATATGCAAGAAATGTACTTGGCTTTGAAAGTGCAAACAGCACAGAATTTTCTCATGATACAGAACATCCTGTTGTAAGTCTTATTGAAGAACAGTTGGATTCCAGACTTCTTGGAGGAACAATGAAGCTTGGAAACAGTGATACAAAAATCGATCATGGCACAAAAATTTTTGATGTATATAAAGAAGAAATAATTACAGAAAGACACAGGCACAGATATGAATTTTCAAATAAATACAAAGATGCTTTTAAAGA
>WQZP01000062.1 GCA_009780675.1 Spirochaetaceae bacterium
AGAAAAGTATCAAATTTACTGGCAGAAGTATATTTAAGATTTCCTGTTAGTTTAAAAAATGCTTTTTTTCCATCTAACACATAATAATATTTTCCATCATTACTCATTATTATCTCCTGTTTCTCCTAAGAAGTTTTTTCTACTATAAGAAAAGTAAGATCATCGGGGAAGTATTCCCTGTTTTCAAGGTTAAGCTGCTGACTTATTTTATCAATATCTACATTTTCATTACTGAATATTTCATTAATATATTTGTCGGCATCTTGCACAGCGTCGGCTGTAAGTATCTCAAGAATTCCATCTGAAAACAATATCATTTTAAAATATTCCGGAAACTTGATTTCTTTAACATGAAAAACAGGTTTTTTAAACAACCCCACAGGAGTTCCTTTCCCTTCCAGGGCAGATATGCTTATTTTATCTTTGCAATCTGCGATAAGGGGATACGGGAATTGTCCGCAATTTACATATTGCATTTTATGTTCTACTGTATCAATTATTCCGTAAAATATAGTCAGGTATTTTCCAAGTTTTTCTCTAACAAGTTCGGCATTTAATCTTTTGCATAAATCAACAGGATTCAACAACATATTATCATTTTCCACACGGTACTTATCAATAGCGTTATCTATAAAATTTTTAAGAAGAACAGTAACAATTGCTGATGAAACACCATGCCCCGATACATCTGCAATATAAAATCCTGCGTATCTTTCATTTATTTCAAAATAATCAAGAAAATCTCCACTTAACATCAGGGAAGGGTAGAATTTGCTGCTGAACTTGTATCCTAAAATCTCTTCTCTTTCTTTTGGCAATAACTTGGTCTGCATTATGCGGCCTGCTTCCTGGTCATCCTGAAGCTCTTCAAGCGTCTCTTGAAGTTTTTTATTTGCCTGCTTAAGGTCTTCTGTCCTGTCTGCAACCCTTTGCTCAAGGTCTTCATTGAGATCTGTAATTTCCGCAATATATCCATAGTTTCGCAAAGCAACAATAACTGATGTAATAAGTTTTTGAGAGGACAGCTCTACTTTCTCCTTATAGTCATTGATATCGTAGTTTATTATTACCTCTTGTTCGGGCGCGACTCCTGGCTGGCCTGTTCTTAATATTATTCTAAGTTTTTTTTCTTTGAGAATTTCCCTCACATATTTTACGAGATTGAGTCCTGCATTGTCATTTTCCATAACAACATCTACAATAGCGAGTGGTATGTCTTTATCTTCTTCCAAAATTTTTTTTGCTTCTGCAGCAGAATACGCATTGATAAATTTAAGCTCTTTATTTTCAAAAACAAAATCTCTAAGCACCATTTCTGTAACTTGGTGAACGTAGGGCTCATCATCAACAATTAAAATCTTCCAGAAACCTATAGTAGCGGCAACTTCTTCTGTACCTGACTCTGGCTTAGTGACATCATCATCTTCATCTGCAAAAACAAGTAAGTCATCTTGTTCCAAAAGGACTCTCCTGTATAGAAAACATCTTAATTTGATTAAAGTTATAAGTCAACAAAAAATAATTACCTCTGCCTTAAAGAGCAGACACTGATGGTCTCGGAGATAAAACCCACTGACGGAAAAAATCTCCCCTGAAAATGCAGTGTAGCTTGTCTCCCTAAAGTATGATATAAATGACTATTATTCCTTCTTCAAAACAAAGAGGTAAAAATGGCAGAGACAAAAGCTGCATTAGTTGTATACAAAAATAAACCCGCTCTGGTAAAAGAAAAGTCGCAAGATAAAATAACCCTTTCTCTGCCTGATGGGGACTCAATAAAAGTCAGGGAAAAAGATATAGAAGTGATCCATCCCGGGCCTGTGAAAAATTTTGATGGGCTCAAAGATGGTGGCGCAGAATCCAAGCCAGATGCTGTTAAGGAAGCATGGGAGCTTCTTTTGATGGAAGAAAAACCTGCTTCTCTCAAAGAGCTTGCAGAGCTTGCATTTGGCGAATACAGCCCTGTTTCTGCATGGGCAGCTTTTCGGCTGCTTTTGGATGGCCTTTATTTTTCCGGAACTGTCAGTGCAATCTCCCCGCGGCCGCAAGACCAGGTCGAGGCAGATGTGGAAAAGCGCGAAAAAAAACAGAAAACAAGCGGAGAGAGGGAAGAATTTTTGCAGAGGCTTCGCAGTCGCAGCCCATATCTTTCGCCAACTGAACAGAATAATTCTGATGCTCAGGATGAACTTCCTGATGACCGCCGGTTTATTCAAGATGTTGAAGCTTTGGCTTACGGCAAATCTCCCAAAAGCAAAACCATGAAGGAAATCAACATGAGCGAAACGCCGGAAGATGCTCATGCCTTGCTCTTGGATTGTGGCTTCTGGACAAATAGAAACAACCCTCACCCTGCCCGCTGCGGCATTTCGCTCCAACAGGCAAAGCATATCCCGGATCCGCCGCAGCCCGAAAACCGCAGGGACCTCACCCAAATGCCTGCTTTTGCAATTGACAGCCCCTGGAGTCATGACCCGGATGATGCGCTTTCGCTGGAGATCGACGGCAACAAACAGAATCTCTATGTCCATGTTGCTGACCCAGCCAGCTCGATTACTGCTTCCAGCCCGGCAGAGTTGGAAGCGCGGGACCGCGGCGCAACGCTTTACATTCCCGAAGGGAGCTTCCGTATGCTAGCCAAAGAAGCTCTGCCTGTTTTTGCGCTGGGGCTTGCGGAAACTTCTCCATCGCTGACATTTAAAATAACACTTAATGATAATGCTGAAATCGAGGAAACAGAAATTTTCCCTTCGGTTGTAAAAGTATCCCGCTTAACGTATGAAGAGGCTGATGGGCTTATATTCAGCGCGCCTGATGCAGACAACAGCAAAGCTGCTGTGTTACGCAATCTGTATACTCTGGCTGAGCGCAATCTCCAGCGCCGTGTCGCTGCAGGAGCAATAACAATTGATTTGCCCGAAGCCTACATAAGAATGGACAAGGAACAGGTAACAATCGAGCAAATTGTTCCATACCGTTCCAAAGATCTGGTGCGGGAATGTATGCTACTTGCCGCAGAAGGGGCCGGGCTATGGGCAATGCGGCGCAAGTTAGCTGTCCCGTTCATAGGGCAGGAAATAGGGGAAATGCCTGGCGAAATACTTCCCGGCATGGCAGGCGCTTATCAGCTTCGCCGCTGTATGCGCGCCCGGTCGCTTTCAATAACTCCGAGCAAGCATGCTGGTCTTGGACTGGAGACTTACACTCAGGTAACCAGCCCTTTGCGGCGCTACAGCGACCTCTTGGCGCATATCCAGATCCGCTCTATGCTGCGGGGCGATACTCCCCTTACTGCTGATGAAGTTTTAGCAAGAATGAGCGCTGGCGAAGCAGCAACAATTGCTGTTGCTCAGGCAGAAAGAGCGTCCCGCAATCATTGGACAATGGTTTATCTTTCCGACAAGAAAGGGTCTGTGTGGGATGCAATCGCTTTGGAGAAAAAAGTTAATCGCTGGGTTGTTATCATTCCAGCACTCGCACTGGAAACTCAGGTTTCTGCCCGCAAAAAAATTACTCCCAATGAGCAGCTTAAGTTAACACTGAAAGCGGTAAACATCCCCAAAGGAGAAGCTGTTTTTATCCCGGAGGAAAGTTAACGCCATTTAAAGAAATAGACGTCTTAAGAGATGATGTTGGATGGCTTGATTATGAATATTGGTCTGAAAGGGAATATGCAGTCTGTACAGCGTGCATTTGAAGAATATTTGCCTACTGCCTGGAAGTGGTACGGAGAAATGAAGGAAGATATTTTAGGGAGGTTAAATTATGGACAATGATAGACAGGAATTAATTAGAGAATATTTAAAAAGGTTTAATGGAAAGCATATAGGAAAAACAATGCCTGACATGATCTATGCCTATGAAGATAAAGATGGTAATGATCATTTAATTGGTCATTTAAGCGGTGAAGAACTGATAGCCCTGCTAAATAAAGGCCTAGAGACTAATACAGATATTTTATTGGAATTTCCTATAGCTGATTTATCTGGCAAAAATGGGAATCTTTTATGAAGTTAGCGTAATTAAAGAAATGATTTTTAAATATAGATAACATCTAAAACTCTGGGAGGGGAACTAAATGTTAAATAACTCAATACCTAAAGGTATTCAAATACTCAATTACCGTTCTGCACATACACAGGAAGAAGTACCAACACTTGTACCTAACAAGATAATGGAACACTTGCTCGAAGGTGATGATGATCCATTCTATAAAACCGAAGTCTTAG
>WQZP01000063.1 GCA_009780675.1 Spirochaetaceae bacterium
CTCATTGATGTTGAGTACCTTTGCCTCCAGTTCCAATAAAGGTTTAATGTTCTCTGAAAATTCTGGTTTTTCAAAAAGGTCGGATAGCTTGTAAACATGCTCATCCGGAAAATCCTCTTTCCCGTTGTAGAGTACAAAGAACTCCGGCCAGGGGACGCCAAGCGCAGCTTTCCTTACGCGCGCAGGCGGTCAGCATCCATTGAGGATGCTGACCAAGCAATTGCTTCAAAGGGCGGGGTATTTGTATCGGAATAAATAGGTGAAATGTTCTGGCTTGTGCTGATTAGTGCGCCACGTATAAGCTAGCGCGGGGAAAAAAATACCCCTCCAAATATAGGAGGGGTATATATAAAAACTTTTATACAAATTGTAATAAATAATATTAAGGGGTAACCACTACTGCTCTGAATTCAGTTTCAGGATTAATACCTCTAATTGTAATAAAATCATCGCCAATAACAGCAAAAACTCTAACATCACCATCTTCATCTTCTATAGCAGAAAATGTAGCGAAGTTGATTACTGGACTTGCGGCAACAAGAGTTGCATTATGTACGCTAGTAGTTATTGCTGCCCCTATGTAAAAAATCATAGTTGTACCTTCAGCTACTCCTGCGCCAGGACCTACATCAATCGTTCTAGTACCAGTACCACTAAGATCTAATAAAATATTTCTACCTCTGGTATCAATTATAGCTGTGTCAATATCATCAGAAATTTCAACAGTAGCGGCAGCCGCAACTGCAAGATATTTAAAGAAGTTGTAAGTAAAACCACTGTTTTCATTTTCAAGCCCTCTAACTCTGGTACGTCCAAAATCCAATCCTGTAGCCATACCAGCAGCAGCAGAATCTTCAGCTATAGCAGCTACAGCATCAGCAATAGTTTCAATAGGCGCATCAGCTGTACCAGCATCATAACCTGTAAGAGTTCCATCAGCTCTTGTAACCTGAATAGCAGCTTCTGCTACGTGACCATCAGCTCCCTCAATTAATACAAGATATGAGGATCCAATTGCTAACCCGGTAACTACTTTATTATCAGCTGTTCCTTGTGAACCTGGAGCAAGAGCTACTCTACCCATTATATCTCTGTAAACAACTGAGTCATCATCGTCGCCGCAAGATACCAAAAAAAATCCAGCTACTACCACAAGAGTAACAACCCCAAAAAACTTCCAAAAGTTCTTCATAAAAAACCTTCCTTTTCGATAAATAATATTTTGTCAACTTATTTGACAGAATAAACAACGCAGATTTGGAGTGAAAAACAAGGAAGAAATGAGGTGATATTGATAAGTTGCTTAAGCTACTGTAAGACTTTTAGAGACCGTAAAAGAAAGCGGAATAATATTTGATGATTTAGAGATTACTATAAAATGGGTTTTAATATATTATTTTCATTTCTATCTATAAGCCTTATTTAAGGCGCTTATATCTGGATGACACACTTTTTTCCTAATGATCCAAATAGAGGAAGAGTATACAACTCATTTATCTTACTGGTCTCTTTGCCTTTTGCTCTTAACAATTTTATCCATATACTCTTCAAAATACATTCTGGGGTTCATGATTCTTGGCTTTCTTATTTTAATTTCATCAAAATCCTTATCCCCTGTAATTAAAATATCCACATTGGACTCAATTGCATTTATCAATACTGGCATATCATCTATGTCTCTAATATTTGGATACTGTTTTACTTTAATTTCATTTAATGAAAATAATTCGTAAGGTAATTTGTCAATAAAATCTTTCATTTCATTTACCCTATGCGGAAATTTTTTATTGAAAACTTTGTAAACTTCATCAATTGTATATTGGCTCAATGTTATTTCGCTATTGAGTATAATATGCTTTAGGATTTTTGATAGAACTGATTCTGGAAACAAGATTGCAGATATAATAATATTTGCATCTATCATAATGTTCATATTATTTTTTCTTCTCTTTTCTGATAGATTTTATATACTTTTCAACATCCTCAGGTTCAGTAAAACCTGCTTTTTTGGCTTCGCCTTTCATTAATTTTTGAAAGTCTTCTAATGTTTTTATGGCTATTGAGGCAGAATTCTGAAAAAAGCATTTTCCATTGTCTTCAAAAAACACAATTTTATCCCCTTGCTTAATATTCATTTTACCTCTTATATCACGAGGAATAGTAATTTGGCCTTTTGATGTAACTCTTGCAACTTCCATAATATAACTCCTTACTTTCCTTACTTTATATCAAATTAATGCTTTTGCCAAGTATTATTTTACAGAGAGAAAAAAGAGCTGCTTCAAATTTGGACTGATATGATAGGGCTGGAATCTAAAACAGCAAATGTTACTGTTGTTTTGCGGAGAGTTTTTCCCTGTAATATTCATCTGCAATAAACTCTGCGCTTTCCGCCCAATAGAGATTGTCTGTTCTCTTTAGGATACTGTAGGTATTAGAAGAAACAAACTTTTCATAAGCATAATCAAAAGAAATATGTTCTTTTTCCGCCAAAATACTTACTATTTGCTCAATTTTAAAAAGTACATCTGTAGTTATATCCTGATCCTTAAAGATGTATTTGCCTTTCATTTTTGATACTTCCTTATATTCTTTAGGCACAAAAGCGCATCAGGAGTGTGGATTTGAAAGATCAATCATATCAAAACTATGATTTGAACCGTGGTACAAAATTAGTTTTGTCTGCATGCCAAAACATCCTCAGCAAAAAAAATACTTTCATCTAAATCTTGTGTATGTAGAGCATCATAATTTTTACGAATTAAATGATTAACTCCATGTTTTAGAAAAAGAGTTATAACATCTTTTTCTGAAATATTATGCCGCTGAGAATAACCCTCTACAGCATAGACAATCATGAGGTTTTGGTCGCGTTCAGTTCCTGCCATTTCTCCCCCTCCACATAGCAACTCTTTGCGTCAATTAAGAATAAGCGATTTTTTCAAAAAAAACAAGTCAAAGCTGATTTATGCGTCATTCCAGCGTAGGTTGGAATCTTCAATGGAAATGGATAACAATATCAAAAACTAAATCCATTATACTTTTATAACAAGGGACGCCAAGCGCCCCCTGCGCTGATCGCCATCCGTGGCTAGCGCAGGGCACAACGTCCCTGTTGTAGACCTTGCGCGCGCAGGCGGGCAGTGTCCATAGGGACGCTGCCAAGCGATAAAGCGCGGGGTAGCGACACGGACGTCGCATCACGCGCTAGCCACGGATGGCGTCCAGCGCGTGAAAAAAAATACTCCTCCGAATAATGGAGGAGTATATATAAAAACTTTTTATACAAATTGCATTAAATTAATTGTCAATTGTCGCTATAAATTCAGTTTCAGGAGTAATACCCCTAACTATAAAAAACATATCACCAGCATTAGCGAAAAGCCTAGCAGTATCACCTGGGTTTTCTACACCACTGAATATAACAAGGTCAGTGTCTACCGCAAGGGCATCACGAAGATTTGCATTATGCACAGTAGTTACTACTGCCTGAGCTGTGTAAAAAATAATAGTTGTGCCTTCAGCTACTCCAGCACCAGGACCTACATTAATTATCGGATCAGAACCAGCATCAATGTCTAGTAAAATATTTCTACCTCTGGTATCAATTAAATTTGTTTCAATATCATCAGAAATAATAGTATCATCATCTATTGCGAGGTATTTGAAGAAATTGTAAGTAAAACCAGAGCTTTCATTTTCAAGCCCTCTAACTCTAGTACGTCCAAAATCCAATTTCGTAGCCATAGCAGTAGCAGCTGTATCAGCTAAAGCAGCTACTGCAGTGCTTATATCTATAATAGCAGTATCTGCTGTACCAGCATCATAACCTGTAAGAGTTCCATCAGCTCTTGTAACTTGAATAGCTGCTTCTGCAATGTGCCCATCAGCTCCCTCAATTAATACAAGGTATGCGAACCCTTCTGCTAGTCCAGTAACTACTTTATTATCAGCTACTCCCTGTGAGCCTGAAGCAAGAACTACTCTACCCATTATATCTCGGTAAACAACTGAGTCATCATCGTCGCCACAAGATACTAAAAAAAATCCAGCTACTACTACGAGAGTAACAACCCCAAAAAACTTCCAAAAGTTCTTCATAAAAAACCTTCCTTTTCGATAAATAATATTTTGTC
>WQZP01000064.1 GCA_009780675.1 Spirochaetaceae bacterium
AAGCCATATACCTACTGCAGGGTCGATTTTATCATCTTTTTTTTCTCTTCCTGCTCCGAGCATCATTGCCGCGATTCCCACATTTTTTGTTTCAATTTCGGTTATATATCCTTTTTTATCTGCTTTAACTGCTATTTTTTTTGCTGCCTGGGGAAGAAGTGAAATATCAGAAACAACATCAGGATTTCCATTCTGCATTTCTATCATTTTCGCAAGTTTGAAAAGAGCTTTTCCGGAAACAAGCGCATCTTCCAGTTTTTCCAATGCTTCGATTTCTGTGACGCAAATATCCGACACCATAAGCATTCTTGCAGCAAGTGTAAAAACTACTTTTTTTAGACTTGATTCGTGTTTGCCTTGAAGAACTTCTATTGCTTCCCTTACTTCAAGCGCATTGCCTACGCTAAAGCCAAGCGGCTGATTCATATCAGTAACAATGCCTACAGTTTTTCTGCCTGCTCGCTTTCCTATTTCTACCATAACTTCCGCGAGTCTTACAGAATCCCCTATTTTTTTCATAAAAGCGCCGTTACCTGTTTTTACATCAAGAACAATCGCATTGCTACCGGAAGCGATTTTTTTACTCATCACACTTGATGCGATAAGGGAGATGTTGTCCACTGTTCCTGTAACATCACGAAGCTCATATAGTTTTTTATCTGCGGGCACAAGTTCTTTATCTTGACCTATAACAGAAAGCCCTACCTCTGATACTATTTCTGTAAATTTTTTCATCCCAATATTTACAGAAAAACCAGGGATAGATTCAAGCTTATCCAGAGTGCCGCCTGTGTGCCCAAGCCCCCTGCCGGACATTTTCGCAACTTTTCCGCCGCAGGCTGCAACAAGAGGAGCTACTATAAGAGTTGTCCCGTCGCTTACTCCGCCTGTGGAGTGTTTATCTACTTTTATGCCTGGGATTCCCGAAAGGTCTACAATATCTCCTGAATGTGCCATTGCAAGCGTAAGGTCTGCTGTTTCGCGGTAATCCATCCCTTTAAACCAAATAGCCATCAATAATGCAGTTGCCTGATAATCAGGAATCGTTCCCTCAACATATCCTTTAATAAAAAAATTAATTTCCTCGGAGGAGAGCTGCTCTCCATGTTTTTTTCTATCGATAAGTTCTGTTACTAACATACGATTATTCTAAAACCATTATCAATCATTTTCAATACTGGTTTACTTAACTTTTCCGGAATCTTTAAAAGCAGGGCAATTATGCCCTGTATTTCGGTGGACAGTAACAGATGGGAGTTCATTTGTTTTTATATTAAAAACAGAACATGCGCGGGGGAATTTTTCATCCCATGTTATTTCAAAATAAGTGCATTTAAAACAATTAGGAGGAGTGTTTTGATTTTTCACGAAAAGAATAATAAATAATCTTTTATAGTAGCGCAAGCCCTGTAGTAAAAGATTATTTGTTGCCCTGCCCCCTTTTTGCACAATAATATTTTTCCCCTTATTCTTCTTTGCAAA
This sequence comes from Spirochaetaceae bacterium, assembly GCA_009780675.1. GTDB lineage: Bacteria > Spirochaetota > Spirochaetia > CADAEX01 > CADAEX01 > WQTU01. Next base: position 1,483 of record WQZP01000064.1, read on the forward strand.
ATATGTTAAAGTTATAATAGTGCATAATATAGAAGAAAAAAGTAACACAAATACAGAAAAAGCATGGGTTGTAGGAATTAATTTTTCCAATAATAAAATCCCTGGTGCAGGGAATAGCGCTGGAAGAAAAGAAATAAGCAGCCACTGCGATGAGCTTTCATCCCTTCTTACAACACTTGGAGTAGAAACTGCAGGCAGTAGCGTTGTTTCTATAAAAAAGCCTTCTCCTGCTTTTCTTATAGGGAAAGGGAAAGTAGAAGAGATAATTTCAAATGCTTCTGATTCCGACGTATCTCTTATTGTGTTTGATGACGACCTCTCTCCAGCACAACAAAAAAACTGGGAAAAGTTATCAAAAAAAAGGGTAATAGACCGCAGGGAAGTAATAATAAATATTTTTGCAGAACGGGCAAAAACAAAAGAAGCTTCTTTGCAGGTAGAACTTGCTTATTGCAAATATATGCAGCCACGTCTTACAGGAGCCTGGAAACATCTTTCCAGGCAAAGAGGCGGACGTTATGGAACAAAAGGGTCCGGAGAGCAGCAGATTGAAACAGACCGCAGGGTTCTGCTAAAAAGAATAACAAGCTTAAAAAAAGAGCTTGCCAATATTGAAAAACAGAGACATACAAGAAGAAAGCTAAGAGAAAACAGGGAGGTCTTTTCCTGTTCGATTGCAGGTTATACGAATGCTGGAAAATCAACTCTTTTAAACAGGCTTACAGGGGCAAGCGTAAGTACAAATAACAGACTATTTGATACTCTTGACCCTGTAACAAGAAAATTACATCTTCCAAGCGGAAAGGAAATTGTAATAACAGATACAGTAGGGTTTATAAGAAAACTTCCGCACCAACTTATCGAAGCTTTTAAATCAACACTTGAAGAAACAGTTTTCGCTGATTTAGTTATACTCCTGCTGGATGCTTCAAGCAGCGAGGTAAAAAGCCATTACCAAACCTCAATGGAAGTTTTAAGTGAAATAGGCGTAGACAAAGAAAATATTATGGTACTATTTAATAAGGCTGACATTACATCAGTTCACTTTGTAATTCCTTTATTCGAGCAAGAGTATAGTGATTCTCTTTTTGTATCTGCTTTGGATGGAGAAAATATAGAAAAGTTTATATCGGAAATAGAAAAACGGGTAGCAGCAAAAGAAGTAGATAAAGCGAAATAAATACTACTGCCCTACGCAAAATTACAGCGACTCGCACTGATTGCCATCCATAATACTGTCCATATCACTGGTTTTCTAATATTCAATTGCAAAATTAGGATAAATCCCCTGATACTGTTTTTCTTTGATTTCTATAGAAGTTACTCTTGCTCCTGCTGGACCAACTTTAAGCCACTTAATAAAGTTATCTATATCTTTTGAATTTCCCTCACACTCAAGCTCCACAGAGCCATCAGAATTATTTCTAACCCAGCCAAATACCCGGTATTTTGCCGCAGTTCTTACTGTCGAATACCGGTAGCCAACGCCCTGCACACGGCCAGAAACAACTATATGAAAACTCTTTTTGCTGCCTGAAAATTCTGTCATTGCCAGAACCTGTCCCCAGCAACACAAGAATCAATAAAAAATATTATCTGACTATATAACTGTTCCATCATTAAGAATCGCATCTTTACCTATAACTATAAGCCCTTCTCTGATATAATAGTTGATGTAATCGCCTTCTTTTCTTTCGATGTTATCTACCCCGATCCTGCAACTTCTTCCTATCCTGACATTTTTATCTACTATTGCGTCTTTTATTATTGAACCAGCGCCTATCCCAATATTAGGAATTTCTTTAATAGAATTTTCTTTTTTCTGTTCATCTGTTTCATAATAATCAGCGCCCATACAATAGACATTTTCAAGGCTGGCTCCGGAATCAATAATTGTTCTTATACCTACAAGAGAATTACTTATAAAAGCATCTGTAATTATAGAACCTTCTCCGGTAAGCGTATTTCTAAATGTACAAGTATTTATTTTTGACGGCGGAAGCTCTACGCTACTGCTATAAATTGGCCTGAATTCATCATAGAGGTTAAAATATGGATATGAAGAGGCAAGATTAAGGTTCGCTTCATAAAAACTTCTTATTGTTCCTATATCTTCCCAATAACCATCATATATAAATCCTTTTACCCTATACTTATTCAGAGAATCAGGGATAAGCTCTTTTCCAAAATCAGAAAAATCAGAATCAAGACACTTTTTCAATGTATCTGCATTAAAAATATAAATACCCATTGAAGCAAGATACTCTTTTTTAATCCCATCTCTTGATTCTACTGCTTTTTCCGGCGGCAGTTGAAACTCAGATATATCTTCATCAACACCAGGTTTTTCCTTAAAGTTATTGATAATGCCATTTTTATCTATGCTTAGTATCCCAAAAGAGCTTGCTGCTTTTCTTGTTACAATAGTTGACGCTATGCTTATTTCTGCTTTGGATTCAATATGTTCTTCAAAAAATTGCCAAAGATCCATTCTGTATAGCTGATCTCCTGAAAGTATCATGATATAATCTGGATTCGTTAGCAAAAAACTGTTCAAATTTTTTCTTACAGCATCAGCAGTTCCAAGAAACCAGCCTGTAAAAGAATCAAATGATTGTTTTGCTGCCATAATTCTTATAAA
>WQZP01000065.1 GCA_009780675.1 Spirochaetaceae bacterium
GCTTTCGCTTGTTTATCAGCAGGCGAAATAATCAGAGGCGCGCTATTTGAGGCGTTTGGGCAAAAAGAGCAAGGGGTGAGTATATGACAATAGAAAATACAAGTGATATAAAACCAACCGGAAATCTGGTAATGGTTGTATATGGAAAGGGTGGGGTTGGAAAAACAACTTTTGCAGCAACAGCACCAGAACCCTTGATTTTAGATTTTGAGAACGGAACTAAATATCTTGGAGAACGGGGTTTTAATGTAAAAGTTGCAAGGATTCAAGAGTGGTTCAAAGACTCTGATAAAAAAGATTTATCAAAAATCATTGAGCCATTTAAAACAATAATCCTTGACCCGCTTGGCGAAGCAATGGAAAAACTGATAAACGGTAATACTTTATCAGGCGCAAAATATCGCCAGCATGACGGATCGCTAACCATGAGTGGTTGGGGCGAAGCAAAAAAGCAAATGCGAAATTTTATTAAATGGCTTAGAGATTCCGGGAAAAATATTATTCTGGTCGCTCATGTTTCAGAAGAGAAGAACGGCGAAGAACTTGTTAACAGAATACAAGTCGCAACAAAGTTGAGGGAAGAAATCCCAAACATTGTTGATGTTATCTCTTATATGGGCGTTAAAACTGTTGAGGGTAAACAGGTAAGACTACTTTATACACCAAGACAGGGAGATTTGTTTGACTCCAAAGATAGGACGGGGCGCATACCTGTAACAATAGAAATATCAGAGGAAAATGGTTTTCAGGATTTTTTAAATGCTATGACGCCAGTTAAGAAAGAAATTAAAGAGCCTATAAAAACACCAAAAGCTTCAACGGAAAAGAAAGAGGAAAAAGCCGAACCAAAAAAAGATGATGATGTTGTAACAGCAATATTAAATGAAGCCGCAAATTTGATGAAAGAAAATAAAGGGCTATTTCAGTCTTTTGAATTAAAACAATTAAGAGACGAATATGATGCAGTAAAAACAAAAAATGACGCAATAGCTTTTAATGAAAAAGTTATTGAAATGATAGGTAAAAGAGACACAAGGTTTGACGATTCCGGTGTTCCATGGGGTGATCAAAAAGAATTTGAAGATGACAAAATTCCAGAGCCTGAAAAGAAAAAAGAAGCGATTGGGATTTATTAAGGGGGAAGCTATGGCATATGAAAAAAACGGAATTGAATATCCGTCGGTTACAACAATATTAGGCATATTAGATAAATCAGCAGCGTTAAAACAGTGGGCTGCAAATTGTGCTTGCGAACATATCAGAAATAATCTTGAAGTAATTAAAAATCCGCAGGGCGCACATGATATAGATCAGCTATTAAAAGAAGCGGCAACAGCGTTTAATAGAACGAGCGAAAAGGCTCTTGATATTGGAAGCCAGGTACACAATGCAATTGAGAGATATATCAAAGAAAAAAGAGATTTATCTGGCGAGCTTCCAGAAGGAGTACAAAACGGATTTCTGGCGTTTCTTGAATGGGAAAGTAAAAATCATGTTGTTTGGGAGAAATCGGAAATTGAAATCGTATCAACTAAATATGGGTATGCAGGAACGGCTGATGCAATAGCCGTTATTAACGGACACCGTTATTTAATCGATTTTAAAACATCAAAAGCCATTTATGACGAATATCGGATGCAGCTTGCAGCATATTTGCTGGGGTGGAATGACGAATATGCAGGCGATGTAAAAATAGATAATGCTGCGGTATTGAGGCTCGATAAAGAAACGGGCGAGCCAGAGTTTAGAGATTTATCTAAAGATATAGGCGATAGAAGCAGGGCATTTTTAAAATTGCTTGATTATTACTATTTTGAGAAAAAAAGAAAATTAAAAAATAATCCATTCGTTAAGGCGGTATGGGAAGGAGTAGCGTAATGAGTATGAAAATTGGGGCAATGTGGGTTAAAGAAACAAAAGAGGGGAAGAAATATATTTCAGGAATCATTGAATATCCTGGAATGAATTTATCCTTTGCAGCGTTTAAAAATGAGGACAAGGAAAAAGAAAGCCATCCAGATTATAATATAATTTGGTCACCAGAAAGAAAGGAATCTAAAAACGAATCAAGTAACGGCGCAAGGGATCCGTGGTAATGGAAAAAGTTGTCTCTAAAGTTCTGCCAGTATCTTTAAGCTGCGCTGATACTGTTGCTTATAAAATCAATGAGAATGATGTTGGAATGGTAAAAGCGTTTTACCAGGAAAACATGGCGAAGTTAAAAGATGGCAGATATTTAAAATTAACGCTTGAATTGTGGGAACGGAAAAGAACTTTAGAGCAAAACGCTTTGTGGCATAGAATTTTGAGAGATATATCACAGGTATTGTTAATGGATATAGAGCTTATAAAGCAGGGCATAAAAGAACTTGCAATGAGCGAGTACGGTTATCCGCCTGTAATAAATCCTATAACAAGTAGAGAGTCGCCTAAGCCATCGCATTTGGCAACGGTTAAGGAAATGGCTGTTTTGTTTGATGTTGCTTTTATTGTAGGTGCTGAAAACGGCGTTGATTTATCGGAGTACATGGAAGATGTAAAGGAGTGGAAGAAAAAGCATGACAGCGTTTGAAGATTGGGAAGTAATACCTCTTTATGAAAAAGATGTAATCATAGAGATTGGATATAAAAGCATTGGCAGGAAGCCACTTCTGTCTTGCGGGAAAGGGAGATTTTTGACAAGTGACTGGTAAGCAGTTAGAGATAAGCGAACAAAAAGAAGTAGCCGTAATGTTGCAAAAGTATTGCTTTGTTTGTGGAAATCATTTGGGGCAAGCTGCCCAGTGGGCGCATAGGATACCGCAAACAAAGGCAAATATAAAAAAATGGAGTAAGAAAGTTATACACCATAAACTAAATATGCGATTGGTTTGTTCGATAAAATGCAATTCTGCTGTTGCGTTAAATCCTGCTGCCAATCCAGTAGAAGCAACAGAACTTGTAAAAAAAATAAGGGAGGACTTAGAAAATGGAAGAACTACCAAAAACGCTATGTAGCAATTGTGAGAAACAAGAAAAATATCCGGAATGCGATTTTGAACATATAGTTTTCCATGAGAAAAGCTGCAAGGTCGTGATTGAATGTAAGGGGTATCAGAAGGATGGTGGTGAGAAATGACCGTAGTAGAAATAGTTAAAGAGTATCTGAAAGAGAACGGCTATGACGGACTTTGTTCTCCTTATTGCGGGTGCGGGGTTAATAATTTAGATGCTTGTGATAGTGATTTTTCGGAATGTGTGCCTGCGTATAAAGTGCCATATCTCGTTTGTTTAGAGTGCGAAGATTTTAAGCAGTGCGCGCCAGATGTCGATGAAGAAATTTATTGTGATAGGAAACCAAAATGATAGAAATTAACAAAGATTATTATTGCAGTGGCAATTTTTTCGACGGGCAGGAATGGTGCAATAGGGTTAATAGACTTTGCATAGGTGTTACCGACCATGAACATTTCGGTTGTTGCCCATGCTACCACCGCAAGCACCCCACGCCGGAGCAATTCAAGCAAGAGTATGGCTTTGAATATCCAGATAACAGTGCTGTATATACATTATTATCGCCCAATCTTTTAGATGATGAACATTGGGTATTAAAAACATATATCGAAGCACAAAATATAAGAAAAGAACTTGATGGACTTACTACGTTAAAATTTCCAACATCTTATTTTATTATTTGCTGCTGCACCCCTTGTGGTTGCCCTCCTGCTGATTGGAGGCCAAAATGAGCTTAACACTTAAAAAGCTGCTAATTTTACCTCTCAATATTGATAATGAAAGTTATATTAAAAATTACAAAGGTGATAACTTGCTTCGTTTGTGTGCTGTTGGTAAACATCAAAAGGAATGGTCAATATTTGTCTTGCAAGCTATAAACGAAAAAA
>WQZP01000066.1 GCA_009780675.1 Spirochaetaceae bacterium
AGAGAATAATATAAATTTTTAACAATGAAAAAAACAGTTTTATTATTATGCTTTGCGGCATTTTTTGCCTCCTGCAAAACGACAAAATTCAATACGCGAGAAACAGTCAAAACCGGCATTGAAGTCAGGAGCGACACCAAGGAAGATGTGAGGATTTTTGAGGAAACGAAAGTGACAGACAACATCACTCAGCTGACTGACGAATTAGTAACAGTTCTCGAAAGAATAATTGCCGTTAAATTGTCTGATCCTGACAGCACCGGCGTACAGTTCCCGATCGAGATAACCACCACCGATCGGGAATACAGCAAAGAAAAAACAGTGCGGCATGATGCAAGCAGCGTTATGGAGCAGAAGGCAGAGGGGAGAATGGAGAAGGGAGAAAGCAGAAGGGAGAGGGTAGAAATAGAGGCGGAAATAATAGACAGGACAACCGTAAAACAGAAGACGCCGGCGTGGGTAATTGTTACGGCTTTGATTTTCGGTTTTGGAATTTTGATTTTTGTTTTTCTTTTTCTGAAAAAGTATAAAATTTTATAGCTCGTAATAGAATGGAAATAATCGCCCAAAGTAATCAATCCCTGTTCGACATCGCCCTGATGGTGTCCGGTTCTGCCGGAGCTGCTTTCGACATTGCGCTCGAAAATGGTATCAGCCTTACCGACGATTTAATGTCCGGACAGGTTTTGAAGTTTACCGGTGTTCCGGTAAATAAAAGGGTGGTTGATTATTACGCAGTGAACAGTATCAGACCGGCGACCGGACTAATCGGCTATGAGGAGGATCTGTTTGGCGTTTTTGACGATACGTTTGACGATACATTCTGGGGGGATGGGGAGTCTTCTTGCATTTTTGATGAAACTTTTGATGAATTTTTTGAATAATTATGGCACGCACAGTAGAAGAAATTAAAAAAGAGATGACCTCCGCGTTCATTGCAGAACCGGAAGTAATTGCAAAATATAGGCTTGATACAGGTTTAAGTTCTGATGAGCAACTTTCAAAGGCAAGTATTGAGAATATATGGTTTTATATCGTAGCAATGGCTCACTATATTTTGGAACGCTTATTTGACACGCTCAGGAGTGACATCAACAGGGAAATAGACAATAAACTTCCGCATACAGTTCGCTGGTATCGAACAAAAGTATTACAGTTTCAATATCCTGGCAGGGAGTTAATTCCCGATACGGACAAGTATAATAATACGGGATTGACTAACGGGCAAGTAGAAGGGCTGCAAACAGTGAAATATTGCTCGGTGGAAGACAGAGAATCAATTTTGCTCATCAAAGTTGCCAAAGGGCTTCCCGGATATCGTGAAAAGCTCTCTAATAATGAGGAAGAGGCTTTAGGATATTACGTGAATGAGATAAAGGACGCCGGAGTTCCATATAAGATTATAAATCAGCAGGCAGATAAGTTTTTCTGTTCAATGAAAATATTTTACAATCCCATGCTGCTTACCCCTTCTGATAAACCGGTAGAAGGTGTAATCAAGGAGTATATATCAAACCTTGACTTTAATGGCATGTATGCGAATGTGTGGTTGATCGACAGGGTACAGAGCATCCCCGGTGTTATTATTCCCCATCTGATTGAGGTAAAAACGCAACGGGCGGCTAATCCTGAATGTATTGTAGAGACAAATACTATTGCCGAATCCGGCTACTTTATAGTTGAAAACGACAGTGATTTACAAATAAATTATATTCCGTATGGCTAATATCTTTCACATTGATTTTGAACGTCTGGCTAAGTTTTTACTTCCGATTTCGCTTCGGAAAGTGATTATAAAAGCATTTTTAAACGCTTTTATAAAGCCCGTTAAAACTCTGTATAAACAGTTTAATTTATTCAGATTAGACAAAAATCAGCAAATAAGCTACAACGCTCAGGTGTGCAGCATGAGAAAAATGCTTAACGACATTTTCGACCCTGCCCAAAGAAGAATAACCATTGCACAGGCTGCCCAAAGAACACACCTGATGCTTTACAGGAGGGAGGAGGAAAAGCCTGTAATGTTCGGAGTGCATTTAGTTAACAGGAGAGATTTAATTGAATACAGGAACGAATTTACAGTCAATATACCCATCTGTCTGCAAGATAGAGAAATCGAAATACGCGCAAAGATTAACTATTATAAATTAGCAACAAAACAATACATTATAAAATATTTTTAATTATGAACAAGATACCATTTTTAGAAAAAAGCGATTTTCCGCTTGACGCAAACGTTTTAAACGAACTGCAAAAAATATCAACCGAAGAGTTGCAGAATGCCATTATAGGAATAGCAGGAGGCAGAAATTGCATACTTTCCGGTGTTGTGCTTAATTCCGGCAGCTATTCCAACGGAATAGTTATTATTAATGGCGAAATACTTCCATTTGTGGCCTCTTCCGGAGGCTGGGTAATCATCATTGAAGAAAATGATACTACATCTACCGGTGAAACGTACAACGTATTAAAGAGAAGATATGCAATGGCAACAACTCAGAATACGAATTTCTCAATGTCTTGCCTTGAAGCGGTTGCGTCCGAAAGGTTGTTTTCACCGGGGCCTCTTGTCGATACATTAGGCATTGGTACTAATTCCGTTGTAAATACATCTGGTTTGTACTGTGGAAAAACAGACTCAGGGTTTGTGGTCTTATCCGGTGTTATCAGATATTTGGGACAAACGATTCAAGCAGGTTGGTACCATATTATTTCATTGAGTATACTTCCTGAATTGATTCCTGTTGAGCAGGGCTTTGATATCTATTTTACTGCCTATTGTGAAGTTCCGCAGAATATGGCTCTTTCCGGTATAGTCCCTTTAAAAGGAAGAATAAAGAAAGATGGAGATTTTCAACTGTTTTTTGGCGATTGCGATATCCCCGAATCGCCTCCCGGAGGGCTGGTTATACATGTTCATCTTGTTTATCATCTATAGGATAATTAAATAACAAAAGAATTATAATTTATTATAACCCAAAAACAGATTAAAATGAGCATAACAGATTTACTTACAAGAGCGCAGCAAATTAAAAAAGAGAGCGCAAAGAAAGCCAACACGGCAGAGCGAGTTGGCGGATTATTGGAAGATATGGTCTCGGAAATTTACAAGGTTACTGAGACAGACTACGCAACATTAAAGGGATTGTATGATTCCGAAAAGTTAACACCCGGGCAGCTGTATAAATTCAGATATACTCCATCGTTTAGTGGAAATATACTTGCTGAAGAGATACGCGATGGATGTAACTATTTGTATAAAACAGTCATAGAGGTATGCAGCGGTGGGCATGATTTTTATTTGACGGTCAGGGCTATTGATCATAAAACACTGTACCATGTTGCGATGGCGTCTATGGTTGAGGATGATGATTATTTTTGCCACAATGCCAATCGTAATTATGGTAATATGTATGATTACAGTATGGGCGTCATGGATTATATACATAACTCTAACTTATCAAAGTGGGTAATTCATTATGACATTTCGCCCGATGAAAGAATATACCCGTGGTATGAGCCGTCCGGCGGAACAGGGGTTATCAGCTTCATGGAGGACGAAAGAGGAAACAGTGCGTACTATGACTTTAAAAACGTAAAATTCCGCGACCCAAGAGATTATTCTTGGGGTTCGGAACATCCCGGGCATTATACTTTCAGTTCGGAGTTTGTAGGTACGGATAAATTAACAAGTATTGAAGACTTAACAGTTTTGGAGCTTGTAGATAGCTACTATGAGGATGTGTGGGCAAAAGTTCACTTGATAAAGAATGTTAAAATAAGGCGTATGGATAATACCATAGGGCTTTCCTGTATCTTTTTGTCCGGATTTATGAACGATTGTGAGTTTGTTGTTTATGACA
>WQZP01000067.1 GCA_009780675.1 Spirochaetaceae bacterium
AGTCAACTACCTTGAGCCGATTGTTAGCAATCCGATAAAACCGCTTGCCGCCATTATCGGCGGGGCAAAGGTTTCGTCAAAAATTGCGGTGCTGGAAAGCCTTTTGAAAAATGCGTCCACCCTGATTATTGGCGGAGGTATGGCGTACACGTTCCTTAAGGCGCAGGGAAAGAAGATCGGCAAGTCGCTGGTCGAAGACGATCAGATTGCCACCGCGCTGAAAATCCTTGAAACTGCAAAAAAGTCAGGCGTGGAAATTGTGCTGCCGCTGGATCATGTTGGAGCGGAGACTTGGGATGCCGCAGCAAAACCTGTTGCCATTGCCAAGACCGATATTCCTGACAAGCTTATGGGGCTGGACGTTGGACCCAAGACTTTGGCGAAATACAAACAGGTACTTGTCAAGGCAAAGACAATCGTGTGGAACGGTCCCGTCGGCGTTTTTGAGTTTGATGCCTTTGCGCACGGCACGGAAGAAGTTGCCAAGCTTGTAGCCGAAGCCACGGGCAAGGGAGTTATTACCGTAGTCGGCGGCGGCGATTCTGTTGCTGCGGTGAACAAGTTTAAGCTGTCCTCCAAAATGAGCCATGTAAGTACCGGAGGAGGCGCTTCACTGGAGCTTCTTGAAGGAAAGCCGCTGCCCGGCATTGAAGTTACCCGCGGACGGGATCGCTTTATTGCTGGAAACTGGAAAATGCACATGACACGGAGTGAGTCCGCTGCACTGGCAAAGTCCTTGGTAAAAGCCTTAAAGGGCGGGAAGCACAAATACCTTGTCGCGCCGTCTTTTACTTCGCTTGCGGCTGTCGGTGAAGTTCTTGCAGGAAGCAACATCCTTCTAGGAGCGCAAAACTGCGCCGCCGAAGAACAGGGAGCGCACACTGGAGAAGTTTCCGTGTTGCAGTTAAAAGATTTAGGCGTACGCGCCGTGATCTTGGGACACAGTGAGCGAAGGCATGTTTACAACGAAAGCGATGCGCTCATCAATAAGAAAGTGAAGCTGGCGCTCGCGCACGGTTTTGAAGTTATCCTTTGTATTGGCGAAACGCTTGCGGAACGGGAAAAAGGCAAGGCGGAGCAGGTATGCAAAAGCCAGACGGAAAAAGGTCTTTCAGGTGTTAGCGCGCAAGAAATGTCCAAGGTTACGATAGCTTACGAACCAGTGTGGGCAATCGGTACGGGAAAAACTGCCACGCCCGATGATGCCGAAGCCATACACAAGTTTGTGCGCGGCGTTATCGAAAAGCTCTACGGAAGCCAGATTGCACGAACAACCGTGATTCAGTACGGCGGTTCGGTAAAGGCGGACAATGCGGCGCAGCTTATGGCAATGCCTGATATTGACGGGGCTTTAGTTGGAGGCGCTTCCTTAAAAGCCGAAACCTTTGCGCCGATAGCGTTGTAGGTAATTGACGTTTTGCGGTTGCAGATAAGGACTTGCATAGCAAGACCAGCAACCGCAAAATGAGGTGGAGCAAAATACCGCAGAGGGCGAAGTGCCAACTGGTGTTTTACGGAAGCAGTTACCGTTTGTCATACGACGTTTTACTTTGCCTCTTACTATTTTTCAATATCTTTGCTACAATAAAACATACAACACTAATAATAATCATGATAATACAGCTAATTGCAATACTGATTTCAAGCATTATTCCCCAATTTTCAAATAATACGCTATATATAGCACAACAAATAAATAAAAGAATAATATTTATCAATACTAATGTTATTACGTATGTAATTATTTTCAATAATATTCTAATAATTTTGTATTTAATTTTATTATATAATGTAGCATATAAAGTATAAAGTAACGCACATACTATGATAGATGCGATAGCTGTAAGCGGAAACATAAATAGTATTATAAAAAGATAATCAAAACCTTCCATTGTTTTATTATGTACTATTATATTTTTTTGTCAATCTATTTTGTATAATCATTTTCAGTTGAAGCCGAACGCACCCCTAGCCGCCCTCAGGCGGCGTACTGTTACTTTTTACCATATATAATGGTAATCTATTTTTTCAATAACATTATCAATAACCCATATTTGTAAACTTATTCTTTCACTTATTGGATCACCAGTTGAATTGGGATGCCATCCAAAATCGTAAAATGTATAACGCTCATGCTCAGGAGGATGATTGTGATAAATTCTGTCTTTTATTATAAATTCATTAAAAAATCTTTGTGATAAATTTTCGATATTTTCTCCAATTAATTCACCGAGAGTAATTTTATCGTTTCGCTTGAATATTCTAACATGATGTGGCTCAAATATTTCAGGATTACTGGTTGGGTAATATGTTATTCTAAAATATTCATTTTCAACAATAATTTCCCTTTCTGGACGAAGATAATCGTCAGGAAAAACTTCAGTGACTTTAAAGTCTTTATTATTTTTAAAATAATAAAGATTTGTTGGCAAATTTAACAATAAATATTCAAAAATATTTTCTTTTAAAATTACCTCTGTTTCATGTTTTTGATTTTTTCTGTTGCATGATAATAATACCAATAAACAAAAAATACATGACATGAAAATAAATAAGTTGTTTATACATTTTGTTTTCATACCCTCAGATATACTATGCTAAATTATTTTTGTCAATAGTTCATCTATTGCAAATGGCATATAACGTTCTAGGTAACTGACGTTTTGCGGTTGCGGATAAGGGATTGCGTAGCAAGACCAGCAACCGCAAAATGTGGTGGAGCAAAATACCGCAGGGGGCAAAGCCCGAACAGGGCGGTGCGCAGTTACCGTTTGTTATGCGATGCGCAACACATTAATATTTACCATAAATCATCGCTCCTTTTCAATTCTACAATTCTGTCAACAAATTCTAGTATTATATTATTTTTATCTATTATTGTTAAATTAATACTTTGTGATGGAAGCCTATTATTTTCTAACACTACCGACCAATCATCTTCATCACTCAAACCAAAATTCGCAGCCATATAATCCATTCTAGGGATTATATCAAAAATCATAAGATTATTATCATTTAAATTCCAAGAACCCGATATTCCATTACTAGTCTCTTTCCTGAAAGTATGGCTAAATTCATTATCAGGGAAAAACGAAATAGCTTCGATAAAATAATCAAATGCAATCTCGCTATTTATGTTATCCCATTTTCCTAATACAATAGGCAAATTTGATGGTAATTCTTCTGAAATATATCCACCAAATATCCATCCAGATACCCAAGCATCTCTATTCCTATAATCACCTATTTTATACCAATACGCACTAATATCATTAATTGTATCAGGCATTTCTGATTTTTCATTGATTATTATTCTAGTGCCGAATAATAATAATCCATTAATATTTCCATTTATAGATGGCTCAGATCGAACACGTAAGCCTGTTTCAGAATTAACATACATTATTTTTGGTAATCCAATATTATTTGTAATTATTTGATTTGTATTTTCAAGCAAAATATTATCATTTTCAATCACTGTCTCATTAGAATTTATATTTTTATTCCTACTACATGACAAAAAAATGATGAATATTAGTAAAACAACACTTGTTTTATACACTTAAATCTCCAATAACTTCATAATAAACCAATATATTAACAATGTCAATATAAAAACTATATATTTTCGATAATCTGCGTGTCGCCTAAAAAAGTGTAACTGAAGTGTAATTAACAAAACCGCTGGTTACTGTAAAGTTAGCCAGCGCTTCTTACTATTCCGTTACCATCACAATACCATACTTTCAATTAACTCAGGACTTACGTCAAAGGTTTTACCAAGGGTGTCTTTTGTAAGCACCTGATC
>WQZP01000068.1 GCA_009780675.1 Spirochaetaceae bacterium
CCAGTCCCCGATGACCAGCATAGTATGCCGGGCATTAAATTTAATCAAAGTGGAATGAGCCGTGAACAACTGGTTTCAATCCACGCGCTCGCACGGAGCGCGACCGTTTTTAGAAACAAAGCCCGATAAACAAATAGAGGAACTGATCCAGTGCGGAGCTGTCATTTTACAGATGATCGAGTGTATAGAGAGGAAAAGAAATGCCGGTAAATAAAGCAATAACAGGCGTGGATGTTATTTGTAAAGATTGCAAGCTTTATAGAACAGATAAATGCATTAAGTGGGAATATTGGGAAAAGGTAAGCCATGGATATGCGTTACACATCATGTCATATCCCGATCCTTGGGGTGGGGAGTGTATATCAAAGGAAGTAAAACCAAGTTTGCAGGGGATAGTGTGACCATATTTCTTGATTTGTTTTCCGGAATAGGGGGCTTTGCTCTTGCCGCTTATTGGGCTGGGCTTAGATTCGACAAGCATTACTTTAGCGAAGTAGATGATTATGCAATTAAACTTTATCAAAGAAGATTCCCGGAAGCTATTGCATTAGGCAATATAAAAAATATAAATGGGGGGGGGGCTACCGAAGGGTGAATATTTTATTTCGGGCGGATTCCCTTGTCAGGACTTATCAACAGCGGGAAAAGGTGGAGGGTTAAATGCCGAAAGATCAGGATTGTTTTATGAATATATTAGGCTCATTAGCGAAATACGACCAAGCATCGCAATCATGGAAAACGTATCAGCTTTACTTGGATGGTTTGATGAAGGAAAACCAAGATATGAGAAAGATAACAAGGAACAAGAATGGGAAGCGTGGCAATACCAAGGTATCGCAAGAGTCACTGGTTGTCTTTCCGAAATCGGGTACAACGCAGAATGGCAAGTTATATCCGCTTCAGCAGTTGGAGCTTCTCATCAAAGAGAAAGAGTATGGATTATTACCTACCCCTCTAGCGAGCGACAGCAAGCGTTTTACTTTCAAAATAGAATCATTAAAAAAAAATTATCGAAAATGCGTGGAGAAAAAATTGATGATAACCTTGGTAGAATTGTTTATAGCAAAAACAAACGAATACCCATCGAGTATTTTTTTAGAAAAGATGATGGGTTATCCGAAGAATTGGACTCAATTAGAGGGCTTGGTAACGCCATTGTCCCTCAGTGCGCGGAATTGATATTTAATTTACCTGCTTTTGATAGGTGGAGGGGGTATGACCGTAAATAGCTTATATAAAAAAGAAGTTAATCAATTATTGCACATATTATATGTGTATATTATTGCATAGTTGATTAAAAGCTTTATATTGAAATTATCTGGGAGGATAAAAAGTCCATGAATTATTTATGGAGAATAGATAGCTGGGGGGATAAATGGCAAGACCAGAAAGACGTGATGTAGATTATTTTCCTTTTTATGTAAAAAGGGGAAAGACATTAAATATACTTCAAAGTAAATATGGACTTGAAGGTATAGGGTTTTTTACTAACTTAATGCGCTTTCTTTCACTAACTCCAGATCATCATTATTGCATAAAAGATGAATTAGATAAGCTAAATTTCTTCGCAGAAATAGGAGTGCAAGATGAAGAAAAAGGCATTGAAATGATTGAACTTATGGTAAAGACAGAAAAGCTCGATAAAGATTTATGGGAAAATTATCAAGTTATTATTTGTCCTGTTCTTATTAATTCAATAAAAGATGCTTATGATAGGCGAAATAATAAAATAATAACAATAGAAGAAATAAGAATAAAATATCAAAATACAAACAATAACCCTATTGAAAGTAGTTTGATTGGGGTTAATGTAGGTGTTAGGCATACAGAAACCCCCGAAAAGCAAGAAAATAATGACAATAATCCACAAAGTAAAGTAAAGGAAAGTAAAGTAAAGGAAAGTAAAGATATTAGCGATTCTAACGAATCGCATGACTTTCAAGAAAACAAACCTGATAATCAAAAGTCAAAAAAGTTTACTCCACCAACTCAAGAAGAGGTTACGGAATACATAAAGCAAAAAGGTTATAACTTTGATGCTGAATCATTTATTGCTTTTTATACAAGTAAAGGCTGGAAAGTAGGAAACACGCCAATGAAGGATTGGAAAGCAGCCTGTGTTACTTGGGGAAAAAGAGAAAGAAGCAATAATCATCAAGTAAGATCACCACCAGTATCTTCACATCAACAGCAAAAGAAATCTTTGTAGGGAGGTAAAAGCGAATGCAAGCAGCAGCGATAAACGAATGTAAAACTTTTGTATGTGACATACATGGGGAATATACAAGTAATCCAAGCAAGCTTAGTTTTCTTGGATTAGGAGGAAAGCCATATTGTCCAATTTGTAAAAAAGAGGAAGAGCAGCAAGAATATAAAAAAATTAAAAAGCAGATAGAGATTCAGGACTGGCAAAAAATGAATATTGAAAAGAGATTTTTTGAATCATCATTTGATAATTTTAATGCGTATAATTCTGAATTAGCTGGACATCTTGGGACTTGCTGCGCCTTCGCAGATTACCCGACTGGCAAGCTTGTTATGATTGGCGAAAATGGAAATGGGAAAACACATCTTGCAATAAGTATATTAAAAAAATTAGGTGGTAAAATATACACGGCTTATGAAATAGGTCTAAAGCTTCGTAAAAGTTATGCAGGGGAAGCGAAAGAATGGGAAATCTTTAATGAGCTTTGTACAGTTCCTTTACTGGTTATTGACGAGGTTGAGAAAGTAAAAGATAGCGAATCTAAGCAGCATTGGTTTTCTTATGTTGTTGGAAAACGTTATGATAAAAGATTGCCAATAATCTTTATCGCGAATTGCCATACAAAGAGTGATTGCAAAGAAGTACAGAGTCCGTGTCCAAAATGTCTTGAGTATCATCTTGAAAATGATGTACTTAGCAGGATCATTGAAGATGGGATTATTATGAAGTTCAATAGCAAGGATTATCGCGCAGAAATAAGAGCTATAAGACTAGGGGAATAAAAAATGATAGAGGTTTACAGGGAAAACAGGTTAATAGCGCAATTTTTTATTTACGATAGGCACGATAACCCGATTGAGGGCGGACAGATCATAGCGGCTAAGGTTCGTTTTTTTTATCCCGAAAAAAAGCAAGTTTGGATTCGGGGGTGGATAGATATTCATGATGATTATAGCAATGATAATTCTTTTAAACTGTACGTAAGAGATGAAAATGATAAAAGGTTCAGTCTTGATTTTTTTGATAAAGAAAACCTTGATTCTGTAAACGTTCCCAATCTCAGAGAGATTTGGACAGAAAAAGAAATGATGCTTAGGAGTAATCATGCCAAGAAAAATAATACTGGAAATTGATTGTCATACCAAATTTTGCGGTCTATGTAAGAAAAATAAGTATGCAAAATTAGACTTAAGCAGATATGGCTATTTGTGTGATTTGTTTAAAGTAGAACTTATTGCTACCGATAACAGTAATCGATATTTTTTCCGCTGTGATGAATGCCTGGAAGCGGAAAGGTTAGCAGAAGATGATTTGCGATGAAAATTATAAAAGAGGGAGGAAAACTATGAAAAATTTAAAACTGATAATTGCTATTGCGGTTATTGTTGCAGTAGTAGCAAATGTATTATTCAGAGTAACAGGGATAGTGTAAATAAGTGTTTGTTAAAGGGGAAATTAAATACTGGGAGAAGA
>WQZP01000069.1 GCA_009780675.1 Spirochaetaceae bacterium
AATCATTGGCAATAGAGTAACTACTATCGGGAATGGGGCATTTGCGGAAAATCAGCTTACCAGAGTAATAATTGGCAATAGAGTAACTACTATCGGAAATGGGGCATTTAGACGGAATCAACTTACCAGAGTAACCATTCCTAATAGTGTTACTACTATCGGAGATGGTGCATTTATGGAAAATCAACTTGCCAGAGTAACCATTCCTAATAGTGTTACTACTATCGGTGTAGCAGCATTTCGACAAAATCAGCTTACCAACGTAATCATTGGCAATAGAGTAACTACTATCGGGAATGGGGCATTTAGACAGAATCAACTTACCAACGTAACCATTCCTAATAGTGTTACAACTATCGAGGCGTTTGCGTTTACAGGCAATCAACTCACAAGCATAACCATTGGCAATGGCATCACGTCTATAGGTGGAGATGTATTTGCTGGGTCTTTAGGGAATATCCCGCAGATAAGTATTGGCGCAAATGTCAATCTTCTCGAAATGCCATTTCATTTAGATTCATCACCAGGATGGAATGAATTCAGGAGGGTCTACGATGCAAATAACCGCAGAGCAGGAATCTACACATGGACAGGGACACGAATAGATGGCCATTGGAGCTTTCAACCCAGATAAGTATGGTAATTAAGCAATATCGCAAAAAGAAAGACAAATTGTTTTCTTGGGACACTGTTCAAAGCAAACTTTGATGCCGTACTGTATAGAAATTCAAGATAGAGCAATAAAATACCATCATCAGTATAAACGTATTGAAATAATGCCGAAGACTTTATTAAATCCGCAAACAGAATAAAGACATAAATAAAAAAAAAGTGTAAACTCTAACCGAGTTATGGACAAAATAATTGAACCAAAAGTATTAAAAGGATTCAGGGATTCTCTTCCTGAACAAGAAATCAGAAAAAAGAAGATGTTTAAGGAACTTGAAGAGACATTTTCTTCTTTTGGGTTTGTGCCGATTGATACACCTGTCCTCGAATATACAGATGTTCTTCTGGGCAAAGGTGGCGGTGAAACCGATAAACAAGTTTACAGTTTTAAAGACAATGGGGAAAGAGATGTCTCGATGAGGTTTGACCTAACAGTCCCTCTTGCCAGGTTTATTGCGGCTAATAAGAGTGATATAATTTTCCCTTTTAAAAGATACCATATTTCAAAGGTGTGGCGGGGCGAGAATACCCAGCGCGGCAGATACAGGGAGTTTTATCAGTGTGATTTTGATATAGTTGGCTCTGACTCCCCTGCTGCAGATATTGAAATTTTGATGATGATGAAGGCTTCGCTTGAAAGGCTTGGAATTGGTGGCTTCAAAATCTATCTTTCAAACAGGGGAATCCTGACCAGGTTTCTCGAGATAAATGGAATACAGGATAAGTCGCCAGAGATTTTGCGGATAATCGACAAGCTTGCCAAAATAGGAAAAGAGAAAGTAAAAGAGCTTCTTAAAGAACTAACGGACGAAAGTAAGTGCGATAAAATTCTGGATTTTATTAATCCGGAAGGGAGTTTTGATAAAACACTGGATAAGCTTATAACTCTTTGCAATGGAGATAACAGCGAAACAGATCGACTTAAGATTATATATAAAGCGCTTAAGGAGAATGGGATTGAGGATTATTATATACTTGACCCCACGATTACAAGGGGGCTTGATTATTACACAGGGCTTGTATTTGAGACTTTTCTTGATGGGAACAGGGATTTAGGGTCTGTGCTTTCAGGCGGAAGATATAATAATCTTGCTTCGTTATATACTAATGAGCAGCTTCCCGGAATAGGAGCATCAATAGGTCTTGACAGGTTGATTGCAGCTATTGAAAAATCAGAGGACAGCAAAAAAGCACAGGCAATGTGCGACTGCATAATTTTTAATATTGATGATGACCTTATTGGGGCGCTTTACAAAACAGCTGGAGAAATACGGAAGAAAGGGATTTCCTGCGAAGTTTACCCGGAGAATAAAAAACTTAACAAACAGTTTGCTTATGCAGAAAAAAAGAATATCCCAGCCGGAGTTATAATCGGAAAAGATGAAAATGAGTCTGGGACAATAACAGTCAAAGATTTGATTGCAAGAAAAAATTATGAAAAAATCAAAATTGATGATGGGATAGAGAAAATAGTATCAATTGTCAGGGAAGTGAAAGTTAATGGAACCACATAAATTACCAGTATATCAACAAAAAGAAAAAATACTCGAAGTACTAAAAAATAATCAAGTAATAGTTGTAGAAAGCCCAACAGGTTCGGGAAAAACTACTCAGTTGCCTCTTATACTTCATGAAGCAGGATACTCCAGATTGGGGGTAATTGGGGTAACGCAGCCAAGGCGGATTGCAGCAATATCTGTGTGCGATTACATTGCAAAACAACTTGGAACAAATGTGCCGGGGCTTGTTGGTTATAAAATGCGTTTTCATGATATGACCTCCAACGAGACTATTGTAAAAATCATGACTGATGGGATATTGTTGCAGGAAATCAAGACAGATGCCATGCTGTCAAAGTATAGTTGCATCATCGTTGATGAGGCTCACGAGAGAAGCCTTAATATTGATTTTATTATGGGGCTTCTGAAAACAGTTATTGAGGCAAGACCTGAGTTTAAGGTTATAATTTCTTCTGCAACAATCAACACTGCTATTTTTTCTGAATACTTTGGCAGATGTCATGTTGTCAATATTGATTCTATAGTTTATCCAGTTGGAATTATTTATGACCCTATTGCAGATAAAAACGAAGACGATGCAATTATTTTAAAGATAAAAACCATTATTGAAAGAATAATTGCTGAAAAGCGGGAAGGAGATATTCTTCTTTTTCTTTCGGGTGAAAAGCAGATAAAAGACTGCATAAATCTTCTTAATAATTCGATATACAGAAAAAAAATGGTGATTCTTCCATTGTATGGAAGGCTTTCAAAAGAGGAGCAGGAAAGGGTTTTTATTGAAACTCCGTCAGGCAAAGTAAAAATTGTTGTTGCGACAAATATTGCGGAAACAAGCGTTACAATAGATAAAATTACTTCTGTCATAGACTCTGGCCTTGCCAAGATAAATTCCTATAATCCAATAACGTTTACTTCTTCGCTGCTTGAATCCACTATTTCGAAGGCATCATGTAATCAGAGAAAAGGGAGAGCTGGAAGAACAGCGCCCGGAGTCTGTTACAGGCTTTACACAAAAGATGACTATGAAACCAGACCTCTTTATACAAAAGAAGAGATCTACAGGACTGATTTATCCGAAGTAGTTCTAAGAATGGCAGAAATAGGGATAAGGGATTTTGAATCTTTTGATTTTATCTCTTCTCCAGGGAGACAAGGTATACATGGCGCTGTTGAAACATTAAAAATGCTTGGCGCAATAAACAATGATAACTCACTTACAAACATTGGAAGTATAATGGTAACCTTTCCGTTACTGCCCCGCCTTTCAAGGATTATTGTGGAAGCAATACTTAGTTACCCATCTGTTCTTGAGGAGACAATTCTTGCAGCAACATTCCTATCAACGAATTCCCCTTTCCTTATGCCGCAGGGAGAAGAGTTTGAAGCAAGAAAAGCTCATCAAAGATTCAGCGATCCTGATGGGGACTTTATTTCTTATATAAAAGTTTTCAAAGCATATACAGAGGCGCTGGAT
>WQZP01000070.1 GCA_009780675.1 Spirochaetaceae bacterium
CTGATTTTAAAAAGAGGCGGCATTGCTATAAAAACATGCCCTTTTTCAACAAGCTCTTTCATATATCTGAAAAAGAAAGTAAGCAGAAGTGTTCTTATATGAGAGCCATCAACATCAGCATCTGCCATAATTATAACCTTACCATAGCGGAGCTTTGATAAGTTAAACCCGTTTCCTACGCCTGTTCCAAGGGTGTTTATTATTGGCATAAGTTTATCGTTTGATATAACTTTATCTATTCTGGTTTTTTCAACATTCAGCATTTTTCCCCAAAGAGGAAGGATTGCCTGAAATTGCCTGTCTCTGCCCTGTTTTGCGCTTCCTCCTGCACTGTCTCCCTCAACAATGTAAACTTCGCACTTTTTTGGGTCTTTTTCGCTGCAATCTGCAAGTTTTCCAGGCATCCCTGAGCTTTCAAGAAAGCTTTTTCGTCTGGTAAGCTCTTTTGCTTTTCTTGCGGCAATTCTTGCTTTAGCTGCATTTATTATCTTCTCAAGTGTTTTTTCAAGGCTACCGGGATTTTCTTCAAAATAAGCTGTAAGAGACTCATTTACAAATGATTCTACAATACCTTTGACCTCTGAATTGCCAAGTTTTGATTTTGTCTGGCCTTCAAACTGCGGTTCTGGTATTTTGATGGAAACAACAGCAGTAAGCCCTTCTCTTACATCTTCTCCGGAAAGAGTTTCTTCGAGTTTTTTAACCAATTTTGATTTTTTAAGAAATTCATTAAAAACTCTTGTAAGCGCGGACTTAAAACCAACAAGATGGGTTCCCCCTTCTCTGGTATTTATATTATTTACATAAGAAAAAATATTTTCGTTATAACCATCATTATATTCAAGAGCAACTTCCAGCTCTATATCTTCTTTTTTCCCCGAGATATAAACAGGCTCTTTATCAATAGTGACCTTGTTTTTGTTAAGATAGCTTACAAAAGATTTTACCCCGCCCTCAAAATGAAATTCGTGATCTTTCACTGTAGGCAATCTAAAATCTTTTATGGTTATTGTTATTAATTTATTAAGAAACGCGAGCTCCCTTAATCTGTTTGAAAGCACATCAAAACTAAAAAGATTTGTTTCCAATACGCTTAGATCTGGGGAAAATCTTACAATAGTTCCACTTTTTTCTGTTTGTCCGATCTTTTCTACAGGATTATCCGGCACACCCCGCTTATAACTCTGAAAAAAGATTTTCCCATCCCTGTGCACTTCAACAGACATCCACTCGCAAAGAGCATTAACAACAGATGCTCCTACGCCATGAAGCCCTCCGGAAACTTTGTAGCTGTTTTTTTCAAATTTTCCGCCTGCATGAAGACGGGTCATTACAACTTCCAAAGCGCTTATATTTTCTCCGGGATGGAGATCAACAGGAATTCCTCGCCCATTGTCTGTTATTTTTATTGAGTTTCCTTTTTCTATTTCTACATCTATTCTATCGCAAAAACCGGCTAATGCTTCATCTATACTGTTATCTACGATTTCATAAACAAGATGGTGCAGTCCATCTGGGCCTGTAGACCCTATATACATGCCCGGTCTTTTCCGGACAGCTTCCAGCCCTTTAAGAACCTGAATGTTTTGGGCTGAATATTTATTTTCCATATTTTTTTTTACCTGAATACCATGAGAATTAAAAGCAATACCAAAAAAGTATATATTTTTATCCGACAAATAGCAATAAACATCTACTTTTTAAACCTTTTTAAAAGTATTAAAAAGATACTTTCTTTTATTACAAAGCTGTAATAGAGTATAATGCTACAATATTCAGAGATTTTTGAAATAAATGGCAATAAGCAATGTTATCTTGATAACTTGTGGATAACTGTTGTAGAAAAATCAGTATTTCTAATATTGTTAAAATATTATTAAAAACGACAAGTTCACAACAGTTTTGGCGCAAATAATTTATTACAATATAAGGAATTATTATGGTAATAAATTATTTTTTTTTTCACTTGCGATGGGTCAAATTTTACTGTATTGTTTCTTTTTTGTGGATATGTTGTTGATAACTTATGGAGTATTCAATGGATTCATGGAATTATGAAGTTTTTTGGAAAGAAATGTTAAATCAAATAAAAAACACTGTCTCAAAAGAAGAGTTTTCAATGTGGTTTAATAATATTTCATATTGTTCTTCAGAAGAAAATACTATAATTCTATCGGTTCCATCGAATTTCTTTATGGATCAGATAAAACAAAGATATCTCCCCCTTATAAAAGAGACAATAGGAGAACTTTCCGGAAATAAAATCAATATTTCCTTTACTGTGGTAAAAAAAGATATCAAAGATGAAAATCATAAACAAAATGGCAGTAGTGTTGAAGATATAAAAAAACACTCTGATTTAAGAGAAGATTACTCTTTTGAAAATTTTGTTATTGGAGAAAATAACTCTTTTGCTGCAAATGCTGCGCTTGCTATATCAAATAATCCCGGTAAATCCTACAACCCTTTTTTAATATATGGCGGGGTTGGCCTTGGAAAAACACACCTTCTTCAGGCAATAGGACATGCTGTACATGATAATTATGCAGGAAAGAAAAAAATCGTTTTTGTAACAGCTGAAAGCTTTACAAATGAATTTGTAGCATCTATTCAAAAAAATAAACCCCACTCATTTAAAAATAAATACAGATCCCTGGATTTACTTTTAATAGACGATATTCACTTTTTTCAGAACAAAGAAGGGCTTCAGGAAGAGCTTTTTCATACATTTAATGCTCTTTATGGAGCAAAAAAACAGATGGCTTTTACATGTGACAGACCTGTTTCAGAACTTAAAAATATTACAGAAAGGATGAAAAGTAGATTTGAAATGGGGCTCAATGTGGAACTTTTGGTCCCTGCTTTTGAAACAAGGCTTGCAATATTAAAAAACAAAGTAGAATCCCTCAACAAGATAAAATCTCTTAATTTATCAATATCAGATGATATTCTTGAATTAATAGCTCAAAATATCACTTCTAATGTAAGAGATATGGAATCTGCTCTTACAAAACTCGTTGCGTATGCAGAGCTTGTTAATCAAAAAATAACAAAAGAGATCGCGCAAAAGCAGCTTATAGATATTTTTACAACAACAAAACAGAGTAATATTTCTGTAGATATTATACAAAAAAAAGTTGCGGAATATTTTAACCTTTCTCATGTTGACCTGCGCGGAAGAAAAAGGACAAAAGCAATAGCTTTTCCCCGTCATATTGCAATGTATATAGCAAGAGAACTTACAGAATATTCTACTACAGAAATTGGATCTGATTTTGGTGGAAGAGACCACACAACAGTAATGCACGCAATACAAAAAATAGAGGGAAGCCTTAAATCCGATCCAACTATGGAAGCAACTATCAACAGTATAATAAGAACAGTTAAAGAATATAGTTCTAAATAGCTTTTCTAATGTTCCTAAATTATTAACATATTCTATATAATAACCTGTTTATAAAACATATAAAATTATGATATTATACCCATGATTGTGAATAAGTATGGATAAATGTTAATAAGTATTAATAATTATTCAGCAAATTATTTATTATAAGTAAAAGAATTACTTCTCTTTTACACATATTATATGTACTTATTATTA
>WQZP01000071.1 GCA_009780675.1 Spirochaetaceae bacterium
ATCTTTTTCGCACTTACTGTCTTTACGGCGGTATCCGCAAAAATAAATCGCCACAGCTTCGTCTTTATTTTCTTCAATATGCTTTCTCATTTTTTCAAGATAATCTTTATCCCAAAGATCATCTGAATCCAAAAAAGCAAAATATCGGCCAGAAGCATTCTCCATAGCGAGATTTCTTGCCCCAGAACTTCCACGATTTTTCGGTGACTTAATAAGAATAATCCGGGCATCTTTTTTAATATATTCTTCAACAACAGCAACGCCTTCTCCGTTATCTGGAGAGCAATCGTCGACTATTATCATTTCCCAGTCATTTTCGGTTTGAGCAATTACAGAATCAAGCGTTGCTCCAATCAACGCAGCGCCTTTATACATTGGTGTAATTATCGAAAACATCGGATTTTTCATTTAGATCTCCCGGTCATCCACTCCTGCATTAAATGACCGTAAAAAGTGAGTTTCCCTTCTTTTGTGTATTCCATAAAATCCTCTTTGTAAGTTAATTTATGAAAACATATCTCTTTGCAAAGAGACTCATACTCTTCTTTGTCATATTCTGAATTCAACATTGAATATAAGTCAAACACTCCGCGCTGAGTTGCTGGCACGTTATCCATTAAATTTTTGACAACATTTATTTTTTCGTAAGCAAGAGTAATAAAAACATCAATAATAAGATATGTAGCAAGTTTATTGTTTTCATTCCAATATTTATAAAGACCTTCTTTTACAAAACCTGCAAAGGGGCTATTTTGCAAACAATATAATAAAAAACCTGTCCACCTTGTTTTTTTTGAATATTCACAACCATTAGTCCATTTGCCTGTCCAAAACTGAATCCCATCAAAAGGTGGAAGTTTTTTTGAAATGTAAATAGAGGCATCCAGCCATAAGCCTCCGTATTTTGAAAGTAAACTCATGCGCAAAATATCACTAAAATGAGTATGCGTTATTACTCCTTTTCTGTGATACTCAGAAATATACTCTGGGATATCAATAAATTCAGAGCAGTTATTTGCAGTAATCAGATTTACTTTGTGTCCGTCAGCATTTTTCAATAGCGAGCTATAGCACATTTTTATTATTTCCGGCATATTCTCTTCTCCCTGAAACCAAAAAACCCAAACAGGATATGCGCTCTCTTCGCATAACTTCGATTCGGGTTTTGCCGGAAAATCTGTCACGTTATTATATTTTTCAAGAAGTTGTGTGTAATTTTTCCTTATGTAAGCATATACTTTGCGCTCTGATCTGCGTCGGAAAAAAGTAATCAAACTTCGTGCGATTTTTGAGAACACAGGATTTTTTTTAAGCATTTTTTTCGTTGAAAAAAGCAAGCTGCTCATATTATCTTCCTGACTCATTTTTGACTAGCATCAAATTTTCCAAAAATCTTAAACAATAGTTTCAATGGAAATATTCTTACACAAAAGACAATACATTTTAACGAAAATTTGCCTGACATTTTTTTGTTAAGCAAATATTTGTTTTCAATAAAAACATTGTTTACCGGGGCAGCAGCTTCTCCTGCTGGCAGTTTGGATGTTAAGTACAGCTTAAGATTATATACATAATACACTGCCATAAAGAAATTCAAGTTTCTCTCATAATCAATTTTTTGAGGAATTAACCCTTCTATTGTTTTTTTCACTGTCAAAACAGCGGTAGAGTGAAGTGTTCCATATTTCTTGTATCCCTGCATTATTGAGTCGCCTCTTATTTGGTAACGAAAACATATTCTATTGTCATAATACATCGACTTTGCAAATGCAATCGCTGGAAGCAAAAAAGAAATATCTTCCCCAGATATTTTTTCTTTAAAAAATGGTATATTATGGTTCAGCAAATATGATGCAGAGAAAATCACACTGCAAATATTGCATTGCAATTTTTTGGATAAATATTTACCAAAAATATTATCTTGCAATCCTAAATCTTTCGTATCTTTACTTGTGTATATCTTTTTTCTTAATCCATCAACAACCACCTCATACCCAAACGCAAAACCATCTATGTTTGGGTTGACAGAAATCATTTTTCTGAAAAAATCCAATGTGCCGTCTGCTAGCGCATCATCAGAATCAAAAAAATAGATATATTTTCCTTTGGCTGATTGCAGCCCTGTATTGCGAGCAGCGCTCATTCCACGATTCCTGATTGGACCTGGAGCTGACTTGCTTTCCTTGCTCAGCCAAATTCCGTTTTCACAATGGGTTAAAATTTTAAACTGCGAATATTTTTCGGCAAAAGAATCTGCTATCTCTTTTGTGTTATCTGCAGAGCCGTCATTTACAACTACAACCTCAACACTGTCAAGCCCTTGCGAAACTAACATAGATAAAGTTTTTTCCAAAAACGCTCCGGAATTATAGCATGGGACTATAATCGAAAGCAGTATATTTTTTTCCATATTTATTTCCTTTTGAGGCAAGCTACTTCTTTTCTAACTTCTTCCAAACAGTACCAATATTTTTCTGATTTTATTTCTGAGTGACGGGATGGAAAAAAAATAAAAAAAGCGTTGTTTTTTTGAGAACACTTCTTTTAACGCCATATTCCGTTCTTTTTTATGCTTTTTTGGATTTAATGATGTTGCTCCATCTAAAAGACCTGTCGCAAATACTATTGGAATATGTTTGTAAGATGCTTTTTCTTTGCATATCACTTTTACTAAAAACAGCCAGTCCGAAATTATTTTGAAGTCCGTTGAGTATCCGTTTTTAGCTTTCAAAATTTTTGTTTTGGTAAATATACTTTGATGCGGCAGATTGCCGTAAGCTAACTTGGAAGGAGACAATTTATAATTGGTTTTTTTAGTAATATAATGTCCTGTTTCTTTTTTGAACACAATATCGCCATACAAAATATCCTCATCAAACTCACTCGCAAATACTTCTTCCAATGTTGTGCTTTTATGAACAGAATCACCAGAATTGAGAAACCAGCAATATTCTCCGCTCGCCTTCTCAATCCCCTTGTTCATGCCTTGATAAATTCCGCCATCTGGTTCACTGCACCAATAAACAAGTTTGTTGGTTTTGTTGGCATATTCTTTTATTACTTCCACACTTCCGTCAATTGAGCCACCGTCGATAATTATCCATTCGTAATTACCCCAAGTTTGCGCGATAACGCTTTTTGCTGTATCTATAAGTCCTGATTTATTGTTGAGATTGACTGTTATTATCGAGAGCTTTGGCATTTATTTTCCTTTGAGCAACTTTTCTGAAGCGCTCACACTCCTGTCCAGCCTTGCAAAAACATTCCGCTTTTTTCTTCTGATACTGGCATAATTACTATTTTACTGCTATCAGCAGAAGATAAAAATGCTCCCCACCACCCAAAAACCGAATGTGCCGATAATATAAAATGGTTGCACAAAGACATTAGATACATATCCTGCGCGCCATTGTCGTTGTCATTTATATCAACAAAAACAAAGCTCTCTTTTCTCGCAGAAAAAAGTACATTTTGGCAGAATTGAATATCATTGGAAAATATAAAAAAAACTATTTTCCCTGAATTTTGCTCAATCATACAATTTTTTATTTTATCTATTGCTTTGTAAAAGTATTCAG
>WQZP01000072.1 GCA_009780675.1 Spirochaetaceae bacterium
AAACTGTTTGAACGTATGCCCTTCCTGTTTATAGGCTACCGCTCTTTTTACGAAATCTTTACTGTATGCCATACTTTATTTATCGGCGTTTCCTGCTGGTTATTAAGTTAATTCACTATATCTACCGGTTACATGCTGGTAATGACCAGCAAAACAACCAGGCACTTTTAGATATGAACTTCGACATCTACCTCATATTACTTGGCTTTATTTTCTCGGTTGCCTGGCTCTTGGTCGTTCTTGGTGGCAAAAGTTGGCAGGAAAACTGGAAAGCCCACATTGATATGCTGGAAGATGAGGTTACAGGACCCTTATATAAAGTTATTCATTGTGGTAAGTATCGTTCCTATTCGGTTTCAAGAATTAACATTGTGCTGTCCGCTGTTGTTACCTTTGTATGGTTCTGTATTTTAATAAGCAAAATACAGACAATCATTTGCACCAATAATCTTCATCTTGTTTTAGTTGTTATTGGTTTCCTGGTTGCCCTTTATTTTTTAATTTTCTGGTGCAGGTCAAGTGAGTACAAGGGTGAAAACAGGGAAGTTGAGGACTCGACCACTACAAATTTCATTCTCCGCAAGAACAAAGGAGCGGAGAATAACCAATAATCGCAAAGGTTTTATTTTTCAGTGGCGTTAAAATGCCAAACAGCATTTCGTAATCTGCTCCCCTACCCCCCGCACAACGCCTGCGCGAAGCGTGTTACCGCGCGGAAGTGCTGCAGTATCAGGCGCAGAGGGCTGTCGCGGGGGTCGTTAAGGCTGCGCCAGGTTTCGGGGATGAAGCGGACTCGGCAGTGTTACCGCAGTTCGGCGTTGATGAGTGCCCCGGCTAGGTCGGGGCTGGTCCGGAGCGCGGAGACTAGGCGGGCGCATTCGGCGGTGGGGAGCATCGTTATCGTCTGGGCGGCAAGACCGGCGCGCAAAAAGCCGGCGTCGTCGGAAAAGGGCGTGGGGCAAGCAGCACCTTTCATACCTAAGCCGCTGGCGGTGGTATGAGCCAGCGTTTGCAGCGCCTTGACAGAGCGCCGCAGTTTTTTCCCGTCGCCGTCTTCTCTCAGCAAATGCTCCGCCGTGGTGGAAATTACCAGCGTGTCGCCGGTGCCGCAGGCGTCAAAGCAAAACCCCCTCGCGCCCTTTATGTTTAATTGCTTTAACCCCAGCGCCAGCGTGTACGCCCCCCTGAGCCATAATGCTCTGTCCGTGGTGCAGATCTTCTTTGTTGGTAAAAATCATCAGCTGTGAGACTGATCTCAAGTGCAACTCGTACATCATGATAGAGTGGCGACGGTTTGACAGCCCGAATAAGCAAACCGCAGGTTTGCAGGGCTGGCAAACGGTGTTTTGCGGAACCAAAAAATGCGCCGAACAGGCATTTTTGCGCTAATCGTGTGTTATGCGCTGTTTCTTGGTTGTCAATATACTCTAATAGGATCAAAATAAAATCTACGAATTCTATTTATAATTGACATATAATTTAAATTTATATTTTTATTCCTAATAGTTATGGATTTACCATTCCTACCACCATACCATATTAGCGGGGGATTTGTTTGAATAAAATAAACCCCAGGTTGTAATCCAAAAAAGGTAAAATTTCTGACATCTCTATTATCTTCAAATGATTGAAACCAATCTGTAGAAGTTATAAATTCTTTATTTTTATTAAATAATTTTGCTTCAAAAAACAAAGTGTTTTTTATATTAAATCCTTGCGGATATTGAAAATTTATATGAACATCAGAATCATCTACTACTATCGGTATACCTTCATCGTCGCCATACCAAACATCTGGTGCACCTAGTTTAGAAAATTTTAGATAATATATCCCTGGTAGAATATTTGAAAATAAAAAACCTTTATTATCCTATACATATGTTCCTACTATTTTTTCTTTCTGCATATTGTAAAGCGTAATATTTTCTTGACCGCTAAACTTAAATAAAGTATTATCAAAATCCCGATATATTTCATAAATATTATAACCATGCGAGTATTTAAAACTAATTTCAATATCTGAATCAGTTAAAATAATAGGAACACCGTTTTCTCCTCCATACCATATAATACCTGGTGCATTGGATTTATTGAAACCTATATAATATATACCATATTGTAAATCTGAAAATAAAATATTAAAGCCCATATTTTCTACTATCATTGTTTTTTGATAATCGTAAAGAATTGTCGATGATTTTTCATAAAAAGCACCATCAAAATTAATATTAACAAATGAACCAGTAATATTTAATCCTTTAGGATATTGAATATCTAGCACTATATCAGAATCTTTAATTATTATCGGTACACCATTACCACCACCATACCAAATAGGCGGTGATTTTCCTTTTGAAAACTTTAAATAATAAATTCCTGGTTGTAATCCATATAAAGCAAATGTGCCATCATTTCCAAATAACTCAGTTGTACCGATTTTACTTATAAATTATTTTTGATGATTATATAATAAAATATTATCAATAACTGATACATTTCTATCATTAGAATCGGTAAACTTTTCAGTTATACTATATCCTTGTAGATATCGAAAATTAATATGAATATCCGTATCTTTTAATATTATTGGCTCACCATCTCTATACCATACATCTGGAGCACCTAATTTTGAAAATTTTAGATAATATGTTTCAGGCTGTAAAGGAAAAAAACTAAATTCCCCATCACTACTAAGCACATTTGTTCTTTCAATTTGTACTTTTTGTGAATTATACAATCTTACATTAAAATGTCCAGATGGTATGACTTTACCATCATAATTCGTACAAATACCTGTAATTGCAA
This sequence comes from Spirochaetaceae bacterium, assembly GCA_009780675.1. Lineage (GTDB taxonomy): Bacteria > Spirochaetota > Spirochaetia > CADAEX01 > CADAEX01 > WQTU01. The sequence goes on from WQZP01000072.1 coordinate 2,806, forward strand.
GAAATGATTGAGAATACTCTTTTCTTAAATAATTTATTCTTAAAGTAATACATATACCTACCAGAACAAATGTGCCTAATAAAAAACAAATCCAAAAAAATGGTTTTTTCCATATATGCATTATATTTTAATTACATTAACTTTATCAACTACTTTATAAATATTTTCAATAAATGGCGCATAACGAAGCATACGCGCATGAGCTGCTTGGCAAAATCTATACCGCGTTGAACAATTACACCAATCATTCCGTCAGCGAGTATATTGAAAAATGCTTCATGATACAGGCATCGCAAAAAAAAGACGGCATTAAAGTCTTCTATCGGGGCGTAAATCAGGTTTATTCTGGCGGAACACCGCACAAGCCCTCGATCTATTACTTCGAAAAGCGCATCCAGAACGAGGATAGAATTTACCGGGAGGCGCTGTCGCTTTTCCCCGAACTGCTGGAACAAAAACAACCCGCTTAGTCCCTCAGTCAGCGACTCAGCTTGCTGGTTGTCATGCACGCTTGCGGTAGTAAAACAACCATTTACCAGATTACCCCGCGCATCGCACACGCCATGCACCCTAAACCTAAAAAACCAGCCCTCGCTTGTCTTCCCGTACGAAGCAAATCCCCGAGTCACCTTATGCGTGGATATGTTCCAGTTTTTGCATACGCTTAATGCGGTTGAGTCCAGG
>WQZP01000073.1 GCA_009780675.1 Spirochaetaceae bacterium
CTGATTGACAAAACATCAGTTCAAACAATACTATTACCGCTATGACAGGAAAAGAATTACGCGAAAAATATATCAATTTCTTTGTAAGCAAAGAACATAAACAGATTTCAGGGAAATCCCTTATTCCGGAAAATGATCCTACAGTGCTTTTTACAACAGCAGGGATGCATCCGCTTGTCCCATATCTACTTGGGGAAGAACATCCGGCAGGCAAGAGGGTTGTAAATTTTCAAAAATGTATTAGAACAGGCGATATAGATTCGGTTGGAGATGCAACACATTTGACTTTTTTTGAAATGTTGGGCAACTGGTCGCTTGGTGATTATTTTAAAGAAGAGGCTCTAAGTTGGAGTCATGAATTTCTTACTTCAAAAGAGTGGCTTGGAATCAATGTAGACAAGCTCTCTGTTACAGTTTTTGAAGGGGAAGAAGAGACAGGCGTGCCGCCTGACACAGAAGCAAAAGAGATATGGAAATCCTTAGGGATTCCAGAAGATAGAATTTATATGCTGCCGCGTGAAGATAACTGGTGGGGACCTGCCGGAGAAACAGGGCCATGCGGACCAGATTCAGAAATGTTTTTTGATGTAGGAAAAGAGGCGTGCAGCGCTGCTTGCAAACCAGGATGTTCGTGCGGAAAATACATAGAGATCTGGAATGATGTATTCATGCAGTATAATAAGAAAAAAGATGGGTCGTATGAAAAAATGTCCCGCAAATGTGTTGATACAGGGATGGGGCTTGAGAGAACTGTTGCAATCCTGACTGGGAAAAAATCAGTATATGATACGGAATTTTTTATCCCTATTATAAAAAAGATTGAGCAGGCTTCGGGCTACAGTTGCGGTATGGATCCGGACAAAGATATTTCAGTAAGAATTATTGCTGATCATGTAAAAACTTCTGTTTTTATCCTTGGAGATGAAAACGGAATCAAGCCTTCAAATGTAGGGCAGGGTTATATTTTACGCAGAATTTTAAGAAGAGCTATCAGGCATGGAAGAAAGCTTGGTATAACAGGGCAGTTTCTTTCAAGCCCTGCATCTGCGGTTATTGAAATGTATAAAGATGTATATCCACAGCTTTTGGAAAAAAAAGATTTTGTACTAAAAGAAATAGAGGTAGAAGAGGAGCGTTTTATTTCAACTCTTGCAAAAGGGGAAGCAGAGTTTGAAAAAATGGTTCCGAATATTCTTAAGGGAAAAGAGAAAATTATTCCGGGAAGGCTTGCGTTCAAACTTTACGATACCTACGGCTTCCCTATTGAAATTACACAAGAACTTGCAGCAGAGCATTCTCTTACTGTAGACAGAGAAGGTTTTGATGAAGCTTTAAAAAAACATCAGGAGCTTTCCAAGCAGGGGGCAGATAAGATTTTTAAAGGCGGGCTTGCAGATAGTGGTGAAGTTACAACAAAGTATCATACAGCTACCCATCTTCTTCATGAAGCATTAAGAAAAGTTTTGGGAGAACATGTAAAGCAGAAAGGGTCTAATATTACGGCAGAAAGATTAAGATTTGACTTTGCTCATCAGGAACCTATGACACCAGAAGAGATAAAAAAAGTTGAAGACATTGTAAATCAGCAGATAGGATCTGATCATCCTGTAACAATGGAAGTAATGACTCTGGGAGCGGCAAAAGAGCAGGGAGCTATTGCTTTTTTTGAAACCAAATATGAGGAAAAAGTAAAAGTATATGTTATAGGGGATTTTTCTAAAGAGGTTTGTGGTGGCCCTCACGTTGACCGAACTGGCGTGATCGGGAAGTTTAAAATAACAAAAGAGCAGTCTTCTTCTGCGGGAGTGAGAAGGATAAGGGCAGAGATTGAGTAAGTAACGTAGTTGGCAGACTAAGCTGCGAAAGGAGAAAATTTATGAAAAAACTGTGTCTAATGATGGTTTTCTTTGCTTTTTTTGGGTTTCTGGCTTTTGGAGATACCGGAGGGCAGGAAGAAATAGGTTATTTATTGTTTTTTCCCAATAGCAGCAACAGCTTTGTGAATCACGCTCAAGCAATGACTCAGCTTGATAATATAGCGAAGAATTTGATGGAGAGGAATCTGCTGGCTGGGCAAATAAATGTTTTTGGATATACTGCGATTGCTGCAAATTATATTAAGCCAATGGATTTATCAAGGGATAGAGCTGTTTTTGTAATGAATGAGTTGCAGAGACGGGGAGTTCCTGGTGAATTGTTTTCAGAGCCTGTTTGTCAGGGAGAAGTGGCTCTTTGGGGCGATAATACAACAGAAGCGAGCAAGAGTCCCAATAGGCGTGTGAGGGTATTGCTGGATAATAATATTCTGCCACCTGCTGCGCCTGTTGTTCCACCTGTTATTGCGCCTGTTATAGAATCAGCAGCTACAGTAGCTACTGCCACGCCTGCAACTGCAGCAGATAAGTCAAGGTCTGGATTTCCCTGGAAAATTTTACTTCCGCTGATTGGTCTTATCATACTTGCGGCTATTATTTTCTTTTTGCTTAAATGCAGAAAAAGTTCAACCTGCTGCAAAGCTGCAGTGGAAACACCTCCTTCAAGTGCCCCAACTCCAATTACCCCAGCCCCAAGCGCTGAATTGGCAGCAGCTTCCGGAGCAGGGGTGCAGTCTGCGGTCCTGGCAGCAGCGGCAGTTGCAACAGGCGCAGTTGCAACAGGCACAGTTGATAACGCTAATGATGCTGTGAGTATAAAAAATAGCAAACACATAGCTTTGGAAAATGGAATTCTGGCAATAATTTCCAGCGTACCTTTTGGAGCTTATTTTGATGTGCATACTGTTGTCCAAATATTGCTGCAACAATATGATGATGTATATTTGACGAACATAGGAAATTATAAATCCGCAGCACAGTATCATTCAAAGATCAGCTCTATTATTGGGCATCATACTGATCTTGTAGAGGTAGCGGGAAATTCTTATTCCAAAAACATTCACGATAAATTCAGTGAGTGCCACCTCTTCAGGCGGAAAAGGTAACAGAAAATACCGGGCTGTCCAATAAGCCGCGTAGTTGGCAGCCCTATTGACGAAGAATACGATTTTTCTTACTCGTTCTTTTGATGGGGTAATATATTTGAGCATAAACGAAATTGTATTTATTGA
>WQZP01000074.1 GCA_009780675.1 Spirochaetaceae bacterium
CAACTGTTTGAACGTATGCCCTTCCTGTTTATAGGCTACCGCTCTTTTTACGAAATCTTTACTGTATGCCATACTTTATTTATCGGCGTTTCCTGCTGGTTATTAAGTTAATTCACTATACCTACGGAAATCAATTTTGAAAATGCGTTTCATCAAAGGGAGGGTTACCGCTTCCCGGATTCCTTCACGCCAAGCGGTACGGGAATCCGCCCATTGGGCAGCTAGCGGGGTGTTCCAAAGCGATGCTGCCCAACGAGCACCCGTTCCCGTACCGCTTGGCGCACGATTTTCACTTTTGGGGTCAGGTACGGAGTGCTCGTACCTGACACTGGGTCTCGGTGTCAATCACTCTTGCACCACCCTTTATTCTCCAGTAATTGAGGTGAGAAAATTTTTTGCCAAGTAACAATATAATACAAAAAAGGCAATTATCATCAGGCAAGTTAAAATTTGCAAGAAAAGTATTTTGTGCAACTGTGGTCTTGAAATATTAAAAAAATCATCCTTAAAAACAGGCAATAACATTAAGAAATAATCAATTTTTGCTTTTATTTCCTTCTTAATAATATTCAGATCCAGTATAAATAACACCTGAATAATGCAGGAAAAAATTATAAAAGCAGCCAAAGCCATAAGGAAGATATCAACTAACCATTTTTCCTTTATTTCTCTTAACCCAAAAAGTACAACAGAAAATGTAATAGGAATAGACAGCAGATTTGTTGAAATTCTTCCAAGAACAGCCCTAATCTTTTCTGAAAAAATATCTTTTTCGTGTTCGTATCGTTCCAAAATTGTTTCGTGCCTATGCGATGCTAAAAAAACATCATAATCTTTTATTGTTATTGTAATAAATTGCTCAAGATTTATAATCAACCAATAAAAACGATTTTTTGACTCTTTAATGACCTCAAGACCACGAATTATTCTGTTTTTTATTATTGGTTCCCATCCCTTTTGAAACGAAATAATATTCTCAATTGCCTTATAAGTATTCTCCAATGACTTTCCCATCCCGACAATTTCCGAGACATTACCTTCAATTACCTCAAATTTACCGCACTCAGGCGATAGTAGGATATGTTTGCTATTCACAAAATCGGTATAATCTGCTATTCTGGGTAGAAAAACGTTTTTTATTTTTTTCAGATAATAGTAATTAGATACTCGAAAGTCTTTTTTCCTCGATTTGAAAAAGTATGACACTGGTATTTCATTATTATTAAATATCAATATATCATTTTCATTTTCTTCTAAAATAACAATAGTCCGTTTTCCGAAATCAGATAATTCAAACTGGTTAGAAAAACTCTTAAAATCTTTATACGGCTGAATATTATATTGTGAATAAACTGCTTTTTCGATTTGTACTTGATCGTCAGGCAGGGCATTAAAAATCTGTATGTTGTTATTTTCTAAATAACTTCTGATTTCGTATATCTTATCTTTCTGAATATGGAAAATAATATCATCATTTATTGACAATGACGCTTTTTTTATCGTCAATAAAATGTTGATAATTTTATCTAGACTTTCCATTGCCTGTTTGCATCTTTTATTGCTTTTGCAAGGATTTCAGAATGAATTGTTACAAAAGAAGATTCATCATTGACTTTTATTTTATCACCATAATACGCTACTGGAAATTTTAAATCAATTCCATCCCTCTTTATATGATAGCCTGTCAAAGCTCTAAGCTTTCTTTTATTACCAACGAATTCTGTGGGTAAAATGATACTTTTTTCTTCTGCGTATTTGCTGATAGTGGAAGGGTCATTAAATAATGTTGTACTTAAAGTAGTTGTATTTATTGGTGATTTGCCAAAAGTAATAATAACATCATATGCCTTTCTGTGGAATTCCTTCTTCTCCATTGGAGATCCATTTTCTTCAGGCGGATCAATATTAAGCAGTATTTTTAGAAGACTGTCAGTATCTTCATCATTACGCTCTATTTTTTCTGCTCCAATCCAATTAAGAAAATAATCTGAGGTCTCTGCTTGCCTTACACTTACAAAGCTAAGATATGTTGATGGATTATTTACATCCTGATAACGTTTTATATTGATTCTAGACGCCATTGCAAGTCTATCTGTATCAACACAAACAACTTCATCAATATTTATCACATCATCTTTATATTTAAATATTTTATCAGTTTTATCTCTAATAAAAAACACAGATAAAAAGCGGTTGCTCCAATCATCCACATAGTCAGCATATATTAAATATCCCCCTTTTGCAGGCTTAATAGAATCTATACGGTTATAGAGCTGATTTATGGTGTTTATGGAAAACACGATAAAATTCTCTTTCGTCTGGTCTGCTAGATACTTGTCGAATTCTTGTTGAAATGTTTCAGAATCATCACTTGTAGCTCGGAATATTCCATAAGAAGTGTTACTATCCCGATAACACAAGTTTAAGTCTTTATTCAGTGAAATAGTTTTATCGGCTAATGATTCCAAGGTATTTTTTGAAAGTATTAGTTTGGCAGATCCTTGAATTTCTTTTTCCAAATTGTGAATAATAAGGTTGTTAATAGTCATAATACTCTCCTTTTATCAGCAAGCTATAACATCCAGAATCTTACGTGTGAGAATTTTTCTCCACAACCCCACTCTCACCCTTTGTAATATCATATACCGCACACCCCGCCGTGTCAATCGCCTTTTCACTCGCTGGTTCGGTCTTAGCGGCATTGATCCAGACACATCGACTTGCTTCAAGCATTTCTGGACAGGCGCAACAGCGGGCAAAGATGCTCCGGGTGACAGATGCTATGATTTAAATTGTCGGGAAAGATTGGTATCCTGATCCGACGGGATCAGGGAGCCGGCAGCAGGTTGAAAGGTGCCGTGAGGACGCCCGTAAAACGCCGTGATCCTCGAGTGTCAGATTAATCTCAGCCGGACTTTAGTCCGCGGACGCCGTAAAGCAAAGTGATGCTGCCCTCCGTCCGCATAAAAGCGCTCGGAAGGCAGACATCGAATAGGAGGACGGTGTAACCAATCACCCGACATCGCTCCCGATCCTTATTTTATAGTAAGGAGCGGAAACATGGAAGAACAGAAAAGAAGGTATGTAG
>WQZP01000075.1 GCA_009780675.1 Spirochaetaceae bacterium
GCATTTGTACGGGAAAACCGAAGTGCGGCCGTTTCGCAAGATGGGGCATTTTACAGTAACAGCCAGCACATTGGAGGAAGCTCTTGAAAAAGCTGAATATGCGCGAACAATACTTAAAATCCACGGAGAAGCAAAATGACAAAACCACTTGTTGGAATTATTATGGGAAGCGATTCCGACCTCCCTGTTATGAAGGACGCTGCTGCTATTTTAAACGAAGCTGGCGTTCCCTTTGAGATCACCATTGTTTCCGCACACCGCACACCGCAGCGCCTTGTGCGTTATGCAGAAACAGCTACAAAGCGGGGGCTTAAAGTCATTATTGCCGGCGCCGGAGGAGCAGCTCACCTTCCCGGAATGACCGCCTCCCTCACTACCCTGCCGGTCATTGGTGTACCAGTCAAGACAGCAGCATTTTCAGGCCTGGATTCGCTGTTGTCCATTGTGCAGATGCCAGGCGGCATTCCTGTAGCAACTGTTGCAGTAAATGGCGCGAAAAATGCAGGACTCCTTGCCATACGGATCCTCGCACTCGAAAGCAAACCCACAGCTCTATGGCTGGAGAAATACATGGAAACAATGGAAGCCACAGTTGAAAACAAAGCAACCAAACTGGAAGCTGCGCCTTTAAACATAATCCTTGAAGGCTCATTTTAAAAGTAAATATGGCTGGGGATATAAAATAAGCGCTAAAACAAAACATTTATTTTATATATTTTGAAAAAATTGTATTAATATAGTAGAATTAAGATAAAATTGTAGCGCAGTGATTTGCCATTTTGAAAAATCTCTTTTTATGAAACGCTTCGACTAGTTGCAAATATAAAAATTTCTTGATATATTTTTGTTTATATGAACAACTATGGAAATTTTACTAAATTGCTATTATTCTGCAGAGGTACCCTATGAAAACAATTCTTGTTGTTGATGATAGTACGATAATGAGAAAAATTGTTAAGAACACCTTCGAAACACTTAAAATCCCATGTCAGTACCTGGAAGCGGAAAACGGAAGAAAAGCTTATCAATTACTTGAAACCAACAAGGTATCCTTGGTTTTTCTTGATTGGAATATGCCGGAAATGGATGGTATGGAGTTTTTAAAAAAAGTTAGAGCCATGCCTGACTATAAGGACCTTCCAATCGTCATGGTAACCTCAGAAGCTGCAAAATACAATGTAATCGAGGCCCTTAAACACGGGGTTACAAGCTACATTGTTAAGCCTGTCCGTGAAAAAATATTCAAGGAAAAGCTTTCAGAGATATCATTTTAGGAGAGAAAAATGGAACAATACATCAAGCCTTTTGTCAGTGTTTGTGAAATAGTTTTTCGTGATTTTTGCCAAACAGAAGTCACAGCAGGCAGAGTGTTCTTTGTGTCGAAAGATGAATATGAATCAAATTGGGATATTTCCGGCATTATCGGACTTTCAGGCGAAGCATCCGGAGCAGTCGCCATATCACTAAAGAGCGCTACTGCTTTCAAAATTACGAATATTCTGACAGGTTCAGAACATAATCACATTGATATGTATGTTACTGATGCAATAGGGGAAATAATAAACATTATCGCTGGCAATGTAAAAAAGCATTTTGAGGATGAACTGCGGATAAAAATATCTCTTCCCTCTATAATCAAAGGAAAAGCCCACTCTATTGTATGGCCTTCGGAAAAAACCAGGATTATCTGCATACCCTTCACGATTTTTGGAGATCAGGAATTTTGTCTTTCAATTGCAGTGGACCCGACAAAGTGAAAGTGACGCAAATGAAGATTTTTGATACCATGAACCGCTTTTTAAAAACTACAGGGCCCAGACTAATACTTGGATTATTTTTTATCTCTTCGCTTATGGTTTTGCTTATTTCAGGAGTATTAAGAACTCAAATGTACAACTCAGGGGTAATGCTCGCCGAGACAACCCAGAACCATTTGGTAAGCGCTGCCCAGGCATTGGCAGAATTTATTAGCCCCGAAGAATTGAGTCTTTATCACACGATCGAGGATACAAAAACAGAGGCGTTTCAGGAATTAAAACATCGACTTGTCGCGTTTGCCGAAAATCACAACATTCTTTATGCTTATTTTTGGCGCTATTATGGAAATAATCAACTTCAATTCATTGTTGATAATGATTTTGACCCGACCGAAGAGGTAGGGCCGTGGGTAATAATCGATATTGTTGAGGATTATCTTGCTCTTCCCGCTCTTGCCGGAAATATTGTCGTATCTAATTTAGGCGTTATTGTTCCAACTTGGGATGGGCTTATTACTGCTTACGCGCCAGTATTTGACAGGCATGGAAATATCCGCAGTATCGCTGGTGTTGATATTTTGGACAGATATCTTTATATCCAACGTAGAGATGCACGACGCATGACGCTTCTTTTAGCACTTGCCATCCCGTTTTCACTAATTTCCGGCATTTTGAACTTGATCCTTTATCGCCGCAGAGCAAAGCAAATCGAGAAATCCCATGTGGAGCTCTCCCATGAAAAGAATGTTATCCAAACCATGAAAGACAATCTCCCTCAGGGAATCCTTCTTATGGACAGGGAACTTAAAATACTTCCCCTGTATTCCCGCTCTTTGATCCAAATCCTCTCATACTATGATTCCGAATTGGAAGGAAGAAATTTTCTCGATATTATAAGTACTTCACTGAGCACAAAGCAGCTTCAAATCATGCAAGACTATTTTGATATGATCTTCTCAAATGAAAAAAGCGCCAAGCTCCTTGAAGAAGCAAACCCTATTTCAGAATTTGAGTACAAAATCGATGATCGTATAAAAATCCTTACCACAAGGTTCCAGCTAATTGACCAAATAGGCTCGGAGTCAGTGATCATAGGGGTAATCCAGGATATCTCCAGAGAAAAAGAGTTTGAGATGGAGCTTCAGCTCCAGAGAGAAGCTCAGGAACTGGAAATGAAGAATATGTTTGATGTTATCCAGATAGACCCAATGGTATTCCATGATTTTATTGAAGAAGCTGAAGCTAATTTTAATTACATTAATTCAATTCTTAAAGACAAAACTCTTAC
>WQZP01000076.1 GCA_009780675.1 Spirochaetaceae bacterium
TGTCCGATTACACGCGGGCGCATTCCCTGTGTGGTGGATAGAGTTGGCGCAATTTGTACGCCGGGCTCAACCGTTGACGTGGTTGTTACCGAACAAGGCGTTGTCGTTAATCCCCTGCGTGGCGACCTTAAAGAAAAGTTTGCCGCCGCCAAGATTCCGCTCATGTCGATAGAAGTAATGCGCGACATGGCGCTCGATCTGGTAGGCAAGCCCGATCCGGTTGAGTACACGGATAAAGTTGTCGGGGTGATCACCTACCGGGATGGCAGTGTGATCGATCTTATTTATCAGGTGAAGTAATTGTGAATACCTTGCTGGTGTGATCTTGTAGTGCGCTGGCAAGGTGTTCAGGTTTTACGCATGAGTATTATCTGCATGGAGATTATCTTAGCGGAAAATACCCTGTTTTTTCAACAAGATATTGACCTTGTTCCGATAAAATCCATTCGATAAACTTATTTACATTTTCATTTTCGGTGTTTGTTGTTACTGCATAGAAATAATCGGTAAAGGGATAATCCCCTGATTGTATCGTTTCAATTGATGGGGAAATTCCATTTATTGACAAAAGTTTTATGCTGTCATTTTGAACCATTTGCGTTGTATAAAAAAGAATGAATATCCAAGTGCATTATTGTAATTTCTATAAGCAGCCGTTCGGTTTATAATATCCAGCATAAACGTCAATTCACTTTCCTTAATTGGCTCCACTATAAGTTCATCGTACAGTAGTGATTCAAGTATTGTTTGGCTTCCGCTGTTCTTTGCCCGCTGATAAGCCCTTATATTCCTGTTTCTTCCGCCAAGCTTCTTCCAATTTGTTATCCTGCCAGAATATATGCCTTTAATTTGTTGTATTGTTAAATTCGAAACAGGATTATGCTTATTAACAAAAAATACAAACGCCTCTTTCCCTATAGGGGTTAAATTTACAGTAACGCCATTTTCTCTTGCCATCTGTATTTGCTCCTCAGAAGGTCTGGCAGCAAATAGTATATCAACACTTCCATTAATAAGGGAGTTATATGTGACAGTAGTTGTACTGCACCTAACAATCGGAAAAACTGTTCTTGTATTTTCATTTTCCTGTTTTGAAATTGGGAAAATATAATATTCATCTTCCGGGTATACTGCCTGAATAAAAGCTGAATACAGAGGATATAATGCGGTAGCGCCATCAATTACCGGTAAATTATCTTCCAGGCTTAGTACCGATGGTTCTGGTAACTATAACGCTTTTGTCCCTTCCCTGAAGGGCTGGTAATTTTACAGTAAAATTTCATCGGATATATTTTCCGGTCTTAGAGGATTACAGGAAATAAGCAACATACAGATAATTAACAATACCGTATTCTTCATACTATCCCTTTGGCTACTAATCCTCATTTACTCTAACCCTAAAATATCTGATTCCCAATAAGTCGCTGAACACTCTAATGGTAACAGGGTCATTTATTTCTGCAGAATTAAAAGTTCGCCTGCTTATGGAAACGCTTTTTCCCTCACGTTGCTCTCCCCACTCTGACAAGTAAAGGTAATAGTTTGTGCTTCTTCCTCTGCTTACCCGCTTGTTTTGTATTATGGCTTGATGGGTTTCAATAATCTCCTGTTCACCGAGAGTATTAAAAGAAATCGATGCGTTAAAGCCATACAAAGTGGCAAAAAATAAAAAGAGAATAACAGTTACCGTATCTTTTTTTCTTTTGCGGTACAAATAAAAAGTACCGTGGTTAAAAGAGCCATTAGTACCAATGTTGGAAATATTATACTACTAAAATTAAGTATACGGTCCAGATAAGAAATGTTATAGAATAGCAATCCCCCTATTGGGGAAAGAAACCAATAGAGCACAGACGGATATGGGGAGTTTATTCCCGTGTTAAATTTAAACCTGCCATTTGAAACAGGTATAAGCATAAGTGCTACAAACGGGATTACCCCTAAAATAATAGTAACTATATTTCTATACTGTGGCAGGAAAAATCCAGCAAGAATTACCGCAAATACTATACCGTTTATCGCACGGTTAATTTTAGCAGCTCTACCGATCGCTTCTAACCTTTCTTTTTCATCAACACCCAGACGTTGATCCTGTACAATAGTATCCAATTCTTTTGCATACTCTTTTTGATCCAGATAAACCCGATAGCCAGAAATATGTTGCAGAAGCGCATTTTTTTCTTTTATCAATACAGCGATTGAGACATGCTTTTTTTTACGCACATCGGTAGGGAATAATATTATTTGAAAAGCCCCATTGCCTGCGTATGTGCGGTAAGATTCAAAATTGGTCAGATCTATTTTTTGTCTCATGAAGGGATTTTGTACTTTGATCAGGGTATCTTCTACCGTTATGCTGTATCGTTTGAGCGCTAATGCAAAATAGAGTACGCCCAACGCTATAAAAAGAAGAAACGGCAAAAAGGCGGCAAAAATAAGTATGGTACTTACGGACGACCATAGTGATATGATAAATGCCACCATGGTTATAGCAAACAATATACCGAAGATAAAGAATACTTTCCATCCGTTTGAAAGGCGAAACACCTTTTCATTATGTTCTATACTCATTGGAGTATAGAACAGCACGCATAAAAATTTATCAAGAATGCATTAAAGATTTTTTTATATTCATCTAACGTAATATCACGCCAGTCAATTATTTTTCTTCCTCGTAACGGAGGAAATGTAATCATTTCTTCAATTTTCCTTTCATAGCGATTTCATAATATAATTCAATTTCACTATCAATTTCATAATCGATAGGAATCTCGCTAAAAAAGATCGTATAACCCAACGTATGTCCATTTTCTATTCTCTCTACAATAACGTCATTATCATTCGACAGCAATTTTGTATAGTTATAGTGAATTAGCTTAATACCCAGCAGGAAACGCCGATAAATAAAGTATGGCATACAGTAAAGATTTCGTAAAAAGAGCGGTAGCCTATAAACAGGAAGGGCATACGTTCAAACAGTTGCAGCAAGCATTCGGAA
>WQZP01000077.1 GCA_009780675.1 Spirochaetaceae bacterium
AAAGTCCCGCCGTTTATAGTGAATAAAGGCAATTTCGTACTCGGCGGCAATAACTGCCGCAGTTTGGGTAGGAAAGCGCTCAATAAGGGCATCGTAGTATTGCAACGCCAGGGAAAACTTGTTAAGGTCAGAAGCTTCCTGCCCCCGCTGAATTAACTCCATCGGGGTAAGCTCGCTCGATATGTGTGCCGTCCCTGTTACACAAGAGGGAAGAAAGAACATGACCAAAGCGATGAGGGGAAACCATTTTACCGTAAGGGTTGTGCTGAAATTCATAGGGTAACTATACTGGGAGGATGGATTATAAGCAAGATCATAGCTAACCGCTCCGGCAGTTAGCTTGAAGTTTTATCTGCGATCAAACTTCATACTTTGAGCTATGGTACCTACGCTTTGTTCCTGCAGGCTTCCGCATACGGGACAGTACGGAAGTCCTGTTCTGGTTCTCCGTTTAATTGGCTCATCCCCAAATTCCTCTTTGTAAGTTGACTCTATTTTTCGATAATCTTTCATAAGCTCTACAAATGCAGCTCCAGCAGCATCTTTTTTATTATCCTTGCAAAACAGATAAAACGATACTTCTTCAAACATTTCGCTATAATCTTTTTGAGGTAAAAGATTATCGATTGAATTGTATGTCTGTTTTTCCCCTTCACCGTTACATACAATAAAATCCCTGAAATCAGTGGGGAAGTAAAATTTGTTTTTGCGAATTACCAGGAAAACCTCGCCAACATTACAGGAAGCCCTTTTGCAAATGATTCTTACGATCTTTCTCCTGTTTTCTTCTGAATTCTCCCCTTTGGTAATGAAATTTACAATGATTTCCTGATCATTTTTATTCTTGAAGTTATCCTGCATAAACTGCTTGTATTGAGAAAGCGTTTTCCATATTGGTTTCAAGAAGTTACGGTCTTTTAGTTGTCCAAGCAGTCTTTCTGTTGGGATTGAGAGCAGATCGGATCCCAGCATATTTTTTGCACTGTTGATACACGTGTATATTTCACTATCAGTTACCTTATGCTTAAGTATGGCATCGGTAGAAAAATAATCATTTTTATTAAATGCTTCTGCGTAAGGTAAGTATTTAATGTCTTTTAACAAGGCAACACATTGTTTTTTAGATTTATTACTAAGTGTATCTTTTAATTTCCAGCACCCGTCTTGTTCTCCACTTAACTCAGTGTAGTAATTCTTTATATCGCATAATATATTTTTTGGATTTCCTTTGTTTTGATAATATATTCTCTTTTCGTTGATATATTCTGGCGGCTCTTTATCGGAAGATTCCGTATACTTATTTAGTTCTATCATATGGCTAATACATTCCCGCAACAGGTAATCAGAATAAACAACAGTATGATGATTGCAAACCCACAGGTAAACATTATCTCTACACTCAATGATTTTTTGAATTGAGGAAATCCCCACTTTAGTAAAGCCCAGCTGTTTAGCCTGTATTCCTTCCCCTTCTGTAATAGTAAGCGAGGACAATAATCGTACTATATCTATTTTTGGTCCTACAAATCCTGTCATATAATTATCCCGCATTAGATAATCCAGCTTGTCTACATCAATTGTTTTTGAATTTACTATTGAAATTATCAAGTCTTTGTCCCACAGATTCTTATTCCATCCTTCAAAATTATCCCCAATACCATATTTATTTCCGGTTATTATCCTGGCTAAGTATTCAATGTCAAATTCATATATTGCCATAAGTATCTTGTATAGATCTTTGTTGCCAATAATTACCAGAACACTCATCCATTCATGAGAATTCCCCTCTTTAAGTGTATTAAAATCAAATTTCTTCAAGCCTAATTCCTGTAAGCATACATTTATTTTTTCCTGAATATCACATTTATCATAGAATTCTTCCCCAAGATGAGATAATGGAGCATGACCAATATCATGCAATAAAGCGGCAAACGTAAGATGCATATAGTTACTGCGTATTCTTTGTTTTATTTTTGCATTGGATATTTTATCTTTTTTATATACCTTTTTAAATTGATCTTTAAGATTGATAAAAAAATCATCTGCTAATTTCATTACACCCAGTGAATGTTCAAAGCGTGTATGGTTTGTCGATGGGTACAAGTGGTAGGCTGAAGTCTGGTTTATAAATTTTAACCGCTGAAAAGAATCATTATTAATAACCTTTTCTAAATCACGGTCAATTTTAATATACGAGTGTATTAAATCACAGATGATTTTCATTTTTTATATCTCCTTGTTTACAGTGATTGTACTTTCCATACTTAAATACCGTGCTTATACTACACGGTATTTAGCCCATAAAGACAAACCCAAGAGAGACAATACTCTGCTTAATATTATCTGTCAATGAAAAAAAGTTATTTTAGCAACAACTCAAATATATAGCACCAATTTTTATAAAATCCCCTCACTTCCCTGCTTGCAGCTCCACGCTTTCTCCCTCATCCATCAAGCCTTTACACAGGATTTTTCTGTACAGGATGGATTGCTGCCACAGCCGTCTTTGTGTTTCTAGGATTTGGCATTGCGTCCTGCAGCAAAGGGCTGGATAAAATTGCAAAGGTACGAAGATAAAAACACCTCTACGTACTTTCTGTATGCTGGCAGCGATACGGCGGAGGATGCAGCGTAGCACGATAAAAGCAGCGGCAGACGAATAAATGAAGTTGACGGGGAAGAAACCAACGAGCTCTGTCTGTACGATATGAGCGGTAGCATCTGGGAATGTTGATTCGATCGGGATGCGTAAACGACCGATTACAGTGTTGGACACGGCGGCAGCGCCTTACTACCGGAAGTGCAATCTTGGCTTCCGGCTGCTGCGTCCCTAGTTCGCATTTCTACAAAACAAACGGTACGTCCCTGTTAGGATTCGGGTGGTACATCCATAAGAAAGCCGGAACGTGTTTTTATGCCCATTCACCAATAACCATCTT
>WQZP01000078.1 GCA_009780675.1 Spirochaetaceae bacterium
CGTCGTTGCTGGTAAGTTTGGAAGTATAATATACAGCAATATTCATGAGAACAAATCATCCCGCCTTAAATTGATTTTCTGGAGCAATATTGCTAATCATAATGACAGCCTTTTCAGTAAAACACTAATTGAAAATCAGATGATTTTATTTATATTACCACTTTAGTTTGATATTGTAAAGAACGGTTAGAGCATTGTGTCGCCGGACAATGATAATGTCATAGTGTAGCGGGACAGAGAAAATGTCATCCCTCCCTCAATGATAATGGGGGCATGAAAAATGTGGGTGACATCAAATTGGCGATAAAACAAGCGCGCAAAGTTTATGTCTTTGAAAAGCTCCAAGACCGAAATTTGATGCATGTTGATTCGCAGAGTCTACAATCAGAACACCTTCAATGACAGCAATACCAAGTCTGATTTTATCTCGAGCGGTATTAAAAAGTCTTGCTCTATTTGTTTCAAATATATCAGCAAATTCAAATGCTGCTTCGAACATACTAAAAGGGAAAGATACAACAGCCTTTGCGTTATCAAAAGCGACAATAGCACCATAACTTGTCGTGAAATTGCCGTCTAATGAATCTAAACACACTCCAGAAGCTGCGAAATAAGAACGGAGAGCGTCACCATTTGGTATTTTTAGAACTAAACTGTCTGTTTCTTCATCAAATAAAATTTCTATTTTCCCAAAATCAATATCTTTAGCCATCTTCGTTCCTCCTGTGAAATTATTTTTTATGACCTTTCTGCAGAACTTGTATTATGTGAAAAAACAAAAATCCTTGATGCGACAACAATCTACGAAAACACATCTGCTAAGTGTGAGCCTCCAGCTCTTTGTTCCATGATCAAAAGTAAATATTCATTGATGAACATGATTGACATAACAACGAGCAGCAGAGGAACAGGATGAACAAATCTTTCATTCGTCATGAAAGGAGAGAACGCTAACACGCAAACAAGAACAAAAAACCCCCCGTGATCAAAAATAGAGCCTCCACAAAAATACCGTTTGATAGATTCTTCATCTCCTCCATTCAAAATTTCCTTACGATTTATGAGGTAACACCATAATATTAGAGCACCAAAAACATAAAGGAGAGCCGATATATAAAAAACAATATTGAGACAGAAAAGCATTAATAAATAATACCCAATCAAGGCTAAGAAATTCACCTGTACATCCTCATAATGTTTGTTAAATTGAAATAAAACTATAACTGGTAAGACCACCCCCAATATGAAAATGACAATCAATGAATAGCTATTGTAGAAGTATAAAATTTGTAAATTCCACAATCCAAAAATAACCCCCCAATATAAGCAGCTCCCTTCGATGCTTTCTGCATCTAATGGATTTCGCCGCCTTGAATATAAGATAATCGCAATACATAACACGTATATAGCGGATGATATTCCCCAAAACAACGTGTCTGCGTGAAATTCTGTTACATACCACCACGTAACCCCCGCGCCGAGCGCAAGAAAAAAGAAATTAAAGTTAGCATAAAAAATTTCACGCTCAGCCAATTCGTTCATCAATTTATCCATGCGTAAATACCTAAATAATCCATGAGAGCCTGCCCATTTGGTACTTTAAAAGTGATAATATCTGTCGCTTCATCAAATACAAATTCAACATTGCCTAAATCAAACTCTTTAGCCATTAATGCTTCCCTCCAGATAAAAGAATTTACGAAAATACCTCTGATAATTTTGAGCCTCCATACGTTTGCTCCAGGAGAAAAAGTGTGCACTCCTGAATGAAAAGCCCAAATATCGCCAAGAAAAGTGGAAAAAGAGGATTAAAATATACATGTACAAATAAAGAAATATTACTTGCAAAAAAAAGCAAAGAACCTATTAACATGCCCCTGTAGAAGTTCGATTCATGATAAAAATAAAATTCAATAACCTCTTCATCTTTTCCATCAAGAATTTTCTTAGTTTTAGCAGGATACCACCACAACACAAAGATAAGCGCGGTCGCTGAACACGCAGTCATAAAAGACAAAGGAATAGTTCTGAAAAAAACGATATGGAGACAGAGGAGCATTAAAAAATAGTATCCAAGCAAAACTATGAAATTCAACTGCACGTCCTGAAAATGCTTGTTGCTTTGAAACAGAACTATACCTGGCAACACCACCCCCAATATAAAAGTAACAAAAAAAGAATAGCTAAGATAAAAGTATAAAACTTGTAAATTCCACAAAACGATCAGGATACCCAGGCGCAGACAACTGTTTTCGATAGATTCAGCGCCTAATGGGTTTCGCAGCCTTAAAAATGAGTTAAGAACAATGCATAATATGCACACAGCGGAAGATAACATAAAGAAGCGATCATTTTGCATTGAGTCCCAAATATACCAGGAAAAAACCAAGTACACGCAGGAGTACACTAAGTTATCCACAAAAATTTCTCTTCTAGCCTCTCGGTTCAGTAATTTATCCATGCGCAAATACCTAAATAATCCATGAGAGCCTGCCCATTTGGTACTTTAAAAGTGATAATGTCTGTCGCTTCATCAAATACAAATTCAACATTGCCTAAATCAAACTCTTTAGCCATTCATGCTTCCTCCCAGATAAAAGAATCTACGAAAATACCTCTGATAATTTTGAACCTCCATACGTTTGCTCCAGGAGAAAAAGTGTGCACTCCTGAATAAAAAGCCCAAATATCGCCAAGAAAAGTGGAAAAAGAGGATTAAAATATACATGTACAAATAAAGAAATATTAGAAGCCGTATTCAAAAGCGCTTAATCAAAGTAGCTAAGTGTGAAATCATAACCATGTTTTCCGCAGAAACAGTTGAAATTTCATAATCTTTGGATAACCTGCGTGAATTGTTAAACCAGCTA
>WQZP01000079.1 GCA_009780675.1 Spirochaetaceae bacterium
ACTCTAACCAGAAAACTATCTGTTTTTTGCGCGATTTCCTGCGCTATAAACTGTCTTTCATCTTTAAAATCAATAAATTTTATCTTTATAAGCTCTTTACTGGTCAAAAGCTCATCAATAGCAATTAAAATATTTTCTGTAAGCCCATTTTTCCCTATTCTGATAATCGGCTCAACACTATGCGATAATTTTGTAAGATAGCTTCTTTCCCTGCTTCCGGGTTCTGTCATATTATTCCTTTTTTTAGTCGTGTAATTTAACATAATCTGTTATAATATACTGAATAATCAGGCAATTATCAATTATTTAAGAGGCGGAACATGAATATTATAATAGGCCACACCAATATGGATATGGATTGCATTGCCTCTATGCTACTTGCGCATAAACTATTTCCTGATTACAAACCAATCGTAAGCAACCTTATCCACCCTGTTGCGAAAAATTTATATAATATGATGAGAAAAAGCCTTGATTTTCTAACTATCAAAGATGTTGAAAATGAATCAATTGAAAATATTATAGTTGTTGATACAAGGTCAAACCTGCGTGTCAAGGAATTTTCAAGCTTAATAAAAAAAGCTACAGGAACAATCACTGTTTTTGACCATCACCCTTCTGATTCAGATGATATTACAGGAGCTATTATAAATTCCATGCAGTGCGGTTCAAGCGCCACACAATTATGCTCAATGATGACAGGAAAAAATATAAAACTGACCCCGGATGAAGCTACAGTTGCGTTATCCGGTATTTACGCAGATACAGGTGGCTTTATACATGAAACCACTACAGCGCTTGATTTTTCCTGCGCTTCACGCTTAATAGAACAGGGAGCGCAAATATCCATTATAAAACATTTTTTAAAGAGCATAAAAGAAGAACACCATATAAACTTATTTCACGAAATTCTAAGCAAACTTATTTACAGAAATATAAACAGACATGATATCATGCTAAGCTACATGGAAATAGAAGACCAAATACAGGGACTTGCTGCTGTAGTGGAAAATGTTTTCGGGGTTGAGAATCAGGATGCTTATTTTGCTGTTTTCTATGTTACAAGCAAAAATGATACAATGATTATTGCAAGAAGTAAAAAAGAGACAATTGATCTTCCCAAAATTCTTTCTCACTACAATGGCGGCGGGCATAAGCTTGCTTCTTCTGCAACCATAAAAAAAACAGAAGGAAAGGTTGTTTATGACAAACTTTTTAAACTCCTTGCAGATAATATTCCTGTTGCAAAAACTACTTTTGATCTTATGACAAAAAATGTACATACAATTAACGAAAATTCAGAGCTTATAAATGCATCTATTTTTCTGGAAGAAGTAAATTGCACAGGAGCGCCTGTAGTAAATGATAATGGCACGGTTACAGGGATTTTAACTTTAAAAGATATAATGAAAGGGAGAAAATCAGGACAAATGCATTCTCCGGTAAGAGCTTATATGTCGAAAAATGTTATATCTGTAAATAGAAATGCCAGTCTAAAAGAGATTGAACAAATATTATATAAAAATAATATAGGCCATCTCCCTATAATCATAAATAACAAACTGGAAGGGATATTAACAAGAACAGATATTCTTCAGTCTTTAAGTTAAGAGCATTATTCTTCAACAAACGTTCCGTAAAACGTTACACGCTACAACTACTCTTTTTTTCTTCTGGAATTAACAAAACGCTGAAAATCATTTATATTTTTTACAATAAACTGATGACTTCTGCTTTCGATTTTTCTCTGTGCAGTAAAATAAGTAATTACTTGTTTACATTCGGCAACAGAAAGGCCACACCAGTTTGAAATATCTTCAACAGTTGCGTCTATAATTACATCTTCGGTTACTTTTGGTTTAGACTCACCACTTTGTTGGTGATGTTGTTGTGCAGCCTGCGTTTCGTAAAGCATTAAAAAAACATCTGCTACTTTTGCCTGAGGATCTGGCAAGGTAAGAATCATAAATCTTCTTTTCTGATCGTAAATTCTTTTTATAAACGTCATAAGAAGCTTCATTGCTATTTGAGGATTTCCCCTCATAAGGATCTCAAAATTCTTTTTGTTAAATTCAAGAACTTCTACTTTATCCAATGCTATAGCGCTTGCAGATCTTGGCGCTTCTTCAAGTATAGCCATTTCGCCAAATATTTCTCCGGGGTACAAAATATCAACCATTTTTTCTATTTCACCTATTATTTTTACGATTTGTACCCTGCCTCCCTGGATAAGGTAAAAAGAGTCTCCTGGTTCATATTCACAAAAAATCTGGTCGCCCTTTTGGAAAGTTACTTTAAATCTGTCAAACTGCGATAGATCAAGAGCCATTACTTCCCTCCAAGAACTTTAAGCTGTGATTTAGCTTTTCGCTTTACTTCTGACCCTTCTTCAGATATTTCAATTACTTTTTTATAAAAACTTTCTGCTTTTGTTTTTTCTCCCTTTGCATGATTTGCCAGCCCAAGATAAAGCAAAAACTCACCAATATCTGTATGCTTTGGAAATTTTTGAATAAGAGAGGTAAAATGTTTTATACATTCATCATTCTTTTTAAGAAAATATAGGGATTTTCCAATATCGCATAAAGCTTTTATAACATATTCACCTTCAGGATTTGCTGAAACATATTGTTTAAAATTGCTTATAGCTTTTTCATAATTTTCTGAGCTGAATAATGTCACAGCATCATAGTATAATGCTGTATTGGTTTCACTATCCTGCTTAACAGTTCCGGGAGAAGATGGTGAAACAGAAAGTGAAGGAGTTTTTCCCTGAGGGCTTTTTTCTATACTTACCAGGTATTCTGTAGCTTTTGCCTGCAACACCCC
>WQZP01000080.1 GCA_009780675.1 Spirochaetaceae bacterium
AACCAGCTCAAGTGAAATGCTTACTGGAGCAAAAGAGGTAATACAAGAGAGTACAAATCTTGAGAAAGTGACTCAGGAGATAAGTTCTGGTATGAATGAAATGGCAAGCGGAGCTGATGAGATCAACATAGCTGTAAACCATGTTAATGAGATAACCATTAAGAACCGCGAAGCAATTGATACTTTAATGAAGGAAGTCTTGCAATTTAAGGTCTAACGTCAGGGTATTTACAGAAGATTTCGATTCAAATGACATTTTTTACTCAATCTTGAAGCAAATGCGAAGAGTTATTCTGCTGATTATTTAATAAAAGATAAAGTTAATTAGCAAAATACAGCTTGAGACTCCTCTGTTTTCGATTTATAATAATATGCAAATGACTGGTTCTGGCTACTGTTTCACAAGGATCAGAAAGACAAATAATAAGGAGAATCATTTATGGCAAATTACTCAGTATTAGACAATGCAAGAAAACAATATAATCCAAAACTGCCTGAGTGTCTAAGCAAAGATATCTCGGCTGTTGGCTTTGAAGAAGTAAATTCTGGTGCGCAAAACCCGGAAAGCGACAAATTAAAAGAAATTTTGCCAAAAACTTTTGGGGGGAAATATGTAAAATTTGTGCAAAAAACAGCAAAAAGCGGAACAAAACCTTTTTCTGTTGGCATTGTTCTTTCCG
Source organism: Spirochaetaceae bacterium (assembly GCA_009780675.1). Lineage (GTDB taxonomy): Bacteria > Spirochaetota > Spirochaetia > CADAEX01 > CADAEX01 > WQTU01. The sequence continues at coordinate 681 of WQZP01000080.1, forward strand.
GCGGACAAGCTCCTGGCGGTCACAATGTTATAGCAGGTATTTTTGATTCCCTTAAAAAAATAAACAAAGATTCAAAATTAATAGGTTTTCTTGGTGGACCTCAGGGGATACTTGACGACAAAATAATGGAAATAACGAAAGAAATTATTGATAATTATCGAAACACAGGTGGATTTGACCTCATAGGCTCTGGCAGGACAAAAATTGAGACAGATGAACAATTTGAAAAATCTCTACAGGTGTGTAAGAGCAGAAAACTTGATGCGCTTGTAGTAATAGGCGGAGATGATTCAAACACAAATGCTGCGCTTCTTGCAGAATTTTTCGCAGCAAAAAACGAAAATATTGCAGTAATTGGAGTTCCTAAAACAATAGATGGGGACCTTAAAACAGATCTTATAGAAGCTTCATTTGGATTTGATACTGCTGCAAAAACATTTTCAGAATTGATTGGAAATGTTGAAAGAGATTCAAAATCTGCCAAAAAATACTGGCATTTTATAAAACTTATGGGCAGGTCTGCTTCCCATATTGCACTTGAGTGCGCGCTTCAAACACAACCTAACTGCACAATAATTTCCGAAGAAGTTAAAGCTAAAAATCAATCTCTTGAAAGCATTATAAATGATATTACCAAAATTGTAATGGACAGAGGCAATAATAAAGAAAATTTTGGTGTTGCTTTGATACCAGAAGGATTGATAGAATTTATTCCGGAAATTGGGGCGCTTATAAAAGAGATCAATAAACTTTTAGGAGATAACGAACAGCACTTCTCTACTCTTAAGGAATTTGAACAACAGTCTGAATGGCTTATAAAAAATCTTTCACAAACAGCATCCAAAGTTTTCTCCAGCCTCCCAAAACTCATACGGGAACAGCTTCTTATGGACAGAGACCCTCACGGCAATGTGCAGGTTTCAAGGATCGAAACAGAAAAGCTTATTGTGGCCATGGTTGATACAAAACTAAAAGAACTTAAAGAAAGCGGACAATATAAAGGGAAATTCGACAGTCTAACCCACTTTTTTGGTTATGAAGGAAGATGCGCTTTCCCATCAAATTTTGATGCAGATTACTGCTACTCACTTGGTTATTGCGCAACAGTGCTTATTGCATTGGGATTAACAGGCTATATGACATCTATTACAGGATTATCAAAACCAGTTTCACAGTGGGTACCAGGTGGTGTTCCAATTTCGCTTCTTATGAACCTTGAAGAGAGAAAAGGGAAAATGAAGCCTGTTATAAAGAAAGCTCTTGTAGAACTTGATGGAGTTCCTTTTAAAACTTTTGCTAAAAACAGAGATGAATGGGCAAAAAATACATCATTTATATATCCAGGAGCAATACAATATTTTGGGCCTGATGAAGTATGTAACCAACCAACAATTACTTTAACACTTGAGAAGGGAAAATAATCATATGGCGCAGGAACATAAAAGACCATCATGGGATGATTATTTTCTTGAAGCAGCTGATGCTATTTCCAAACGCGCCACATGTGACCGCGGAAGGAGTGGCTGTGTTATAGCAAAGGATAAGAGAATTCTTGTTACAGGCTATGTAGGCTCCCCTTCTGGTTTGCCCCATTGTGATGACGTGGGGCATAAAATCAAAAAAATGATTCATGAAGATGGGTCTGTAACAATGCATTGCGTGAGAACTGTTCATGCAGAACAAAATGCAATATGCCAAGCTGCGAAATTCGGTATTCCCATTGAAGGGGCTACACTATATTGCAGAATGACCCCTTGCATAACCTGCGCAATGCTTATAATCAACTGCGGGATCGTAAGAGTTGTGTGTGAAAAAAAATATCAAGCAGCAGCAGATTCCGAAGCGCTTTTTAAAGAAGCAGGTATCCTGCTGGAATATAAAAGCACAGAAACACAAGAATACGATAAACAGGGTTAGTTTTTGCAACCAGAATATGCCAGTTGCAGAAAAGCCCAGTTAAACCTTAAACCGTGAAACTTCCTTGATCAAGGTATCAACTGCTTCACGGTTCTTGGCAGTGATTTCATTGACATGGTTTACAGCCACATTTATCTCATCAGCTCCATTTGCCATTTCGTTCATACCTGAGCTTATCTCCTGAGTCACTTTTTCAAGATTCACGCTCTCATGTATTACTTCTTGTGC
>WQZP01000081.1 GCA_009780675.1 Spirochaetaceae bacterium
CGTAGCAAGACCAGCAACCGCAAAATGTGCTGGAATGAGGCGTGGGAGGCGAAGCCGACCTAGCCGAATGGAAGCCGAGCCGCCCGAACAGGGCGGTGAGCAGTTACCGTTTGTTATGCGATGAAGAAGCGTGTTTCTATTTTTTCATTATTTTCCAATTTTGCCAACACAATGCGCTGGTGGGCTGACTCACGCCGCCCCAGAATGGAAATATAAAACAACATTCTTGTATTCTTTAGCGGCTCAGCCGCTTTGCCTTTATCTTGCCACGTCAAACGCATTAATATTGATTTTTCTCGAAAGTGTCTCACACAGAGAGGTGAAAAGACTCAACGAAAGAGAATCTACCACCTGTTTTCTACAAGGAAATTCTTTTAAGCGTGGTATCGGTAGCAAAAAGAAGGATATTTTACGAGTCACAACTCCGTGTTTTTGCGCTTATGCGTGATAAATTTGGAGTAAAATACATTCATGCGTTTGAGATGTCAAGTCCCCGCAGGGGCTTGACATGAAGCTTATCGTGTACATGATATTATTGACCGTCTTGCGTAAGACGAGCTGTTTTTTGAATACAGACACGATCCCGCATGGCAAAACTATGCCACATTTGCGAAAGATTGCACAAAACTCTATAAACCGATAATCAATGCACACAGATTCTCATTTTCAAGTTTATTGAGGTAATTACTATGCTTATGCACGGCATATATAGTTCTGCTATGCGATTTTCTCTGTATCCATCAAAGATCTGCAATTTACAGTATTATTTTGTAATAAAAGAAAAAATTATTGCAAAAAAATTGACAATAGAAGAAAATATAGAAAAGATTTTTAAGGATTCATTTTGGGTTACATTAGATACTATCAGTGAAACAATTAATACAATGGCCATAAACACGGTAACAAAAAATATTTTCTTCTTTCTAAGAAACTTGTGGCGCATGCTGGTAAAGAAAGAAAGTTTTCGGCCTGCCCAGCTTGGGTACTCAGGCTGTATTTCCATTTGCGACCATGTGAGATTACGATGTGGATGTTGTGTATCCTGAAAGTTGCCCTCTTCTTTAATTTCAAACAAGACTAACTTGGCTAATTTCATATCCAAACTAACTTCAAGCGCTTGTTCTGATTTATTAGTTATGATTAGCTGTAGCAGCCCGCTCCATTCAGGATCAGCATAGGTTGTAGAAACAACAAACCCCACTGCCTCACCGCTTACTCTTGATAAAATCAGAGCAAAATGCTTTTTATCAAGTTCAATATATTCATTAGTGTATACTGCTATAGTTTCACCTGACATAAGCATATATTTCGAATCTTCTAGCTTTCGTAAATCAACAATACTATCTCGACCTTTATATAAATATTTAGCTTCAATATACCTTGTGCTAGAAAATGTTTTTAATATATATCCCATCGTTAAATCTATCTTATGTTAAGTAAAATCTGCATCTGTTAGTTCCTTATAAGTAAATATATCGTCATCTTTCTTTTTTCCTCATGCCATTTAGCACGGGTAACCTTAATTTGTCCTTCTTTTACAGCATCTTTGATACCTTGTGTACCAAGCATCATAACTTAACATCCTCTTGGTTTGTAGTAACTTCAGTATTCTTAAAATTAATTATATGCCCATGTTCTTTTTTACTAATTAAATGGATATGAGAAATTGGATTATCACTGATAGGTATATTAATAACTGATTGAATTGTAATCCCTTCTTGTGAGAGTAATTTAATTTTATCAGGATTATTAGTGATATAAGCAATTGAATTGATGTTAAAATAATTAATTATTTTTTTCACAATAGAATATTGCCTTATATCTGTCGGTAATCCAAGCTGCTCAACGGCAGAAAAAGTATCTAGCCCTTTATTTTTATTTTGCAAAGCTTGTATTTTCTTCACCAAGCCATGCCCACGACCTTCTTGTCTTAAATATATAAATAAACCTTTTCCTTGTGTTGAAATAAGTTTTAAGGAAAATTGGATTTGCTCTTTGCAATCGCATTCTGCAGAAAACAAAGCCGTTCCTGGCAAGCATTCAGAAGAGACTCTACATAATACATTATTCTCTTTTTCTATACTACCTTTAATCAAAACAACATGTTCATCTTGGTTTTCCTCTTCTTGAACAATAAAAATACGAAAATCTCCATATTCACTTGTATGGTGAATCGCAGAAGCTAGTATCTTCAGCATGCAAACCTCCAAGGCTATATTCGTCTTATTGCTTACAATACAGCATTTTAATACGAATGTCTATACTTCGCACACGTCAAACGCATGAATATCGATTTTCCTCGAAAGTGTCTCATGTAGAGGTGAAAAAACTCCAAGAAAGAGGGGCTGCCACTTGTTTTTAACAAGAAAATTTTTTTAAGAGTTGTATCTGCAGCAAAAAGGAGGAGCTTTTACGAATTACAACTCCGTGTTTTTGCGTTTAACGTTCAAGGTAACTGACGTTTTGCGGTTGCGTATAAGGGCTTGCGTAGCAAGACCAGCAACCGCAAAATGTGGTGGAGCAAAACCGTGCAGAGGGTGAAGCCTGAACACGGTTTTGCGGAACCCGAACCGCCCGAACAGGGCGGTGAGCAGTTACCGTATGTTAGGCGATGTACCCCGCTTTTTCTCAAAGTATTTTCGTAAAGTCAATATATTTATAAAACTTACTCTCTTTGCTTATTTTTATTTCTTCAATATCGAATGTTTTCTGTGTCATTTGCTC
>WQZP01000082.1 GCA_009780675.1 Spirochaetaceae bacterium
AAGTATCTGACCTTCTGCATCGATCAAAAACCACTTGCGCTCCACAAGTTCAGGCTTTATAAACACTGTCTTCATATACTAACACCTTTTCACCAGATTATGAACTTACATACTAGCGAGAAGTACGGGGAATGTCAAGAGCGGTTTTGATTAAGGTGCGAAAATCAATTTTGACGATGCGCGCTATCAGGCTTTCGTGAAGGTAGTCCAAGCATAATTTCAGAGGAGTTGCCATTACTGCACGTATTTCTTCCCGCCAAGCGGTACGGGAATCCGCCCATTGGGCAGCTAGCGGGGTGTTCCACCCCGATGCTGCCCAACGAGCACCCGTTCCCGCACCGCTTGGCGCAAGCACGTTACTCCCTGTATTCAGCCTCTTGTATTTCTGCCTTCCTTCCTGTGCTGCCAGACATTAAGCACCGGGGTATATTACCTTTGCCAGAAATAAACAAAATACCCTATTGACACACTACCTAAGCTCATACTAGGAGATATCAACGTTATAAAAGGAGGCGGCGGTCTTGTTGCTTTGCCCTGTTACTGTTCTACTAGCTAGCTTAAGTAAATAATTCATCCCCCCGCACGATAACGACCTAATCACACCAAACAACATCTATTTTTCTCACGACCTTCAGGATGTTCTTCTATGAATACGGTAACCAAATTTATTGGCGCACGTACTGGTATTGGTAAAAACATGAAAAAAGAATTTCTTAAACTTTTTGCGGTGACCTTGATAGGTTTGGCGCTTCTTAACTGCCAGGGAGCGATGGGTCCACAGGGTCCTGCCGGTGAGGATGGCAGGGATGGGGATGATGGTAAAGACGGAAAACCGGGTGTGACTGTGATCCTTGGCGAGGGCTTTAGGGATGCGATCGAATGGATAAACGAGGTCGATGAGAATGATAATACGGTGCGCAAACAGCGCCTTATGTCTGGTGGAGGATGGACAGAAGAAAGCACAGCGACTAATACAACGCTTGGTAATAGACAGCAATTTTCAGATACTATCGCAAAGTATTTTTTAATTAATCCTAATGCTACCAAAGAAGATTATATAGAAAATAACAAGGTTGTAAATGGCAGATGGATTACATTCACACTTCCAACATCCAATATACGTGGCGCATAATCTATAATTTTATTTTATATTAAAAACAGCCTATTCTATTAGGCTGTTTTTTATGGTGTAGTCAACATACTTTCACAATGATTTAAGTAATTAAAACAAGGCTCGCTAGGAAAATCTCCGTTTTCATCTTTAATCTGCTCCCAACTCGATGGCCCATCACAAACATTTTTGTCTATGCCCGATACTTTGGCTGTTCTCCAATTTAGCCTGCAGTAACAAGTATCTCCATCCTTATAGAAGAAAGATTACAAACAGAACCATTACTAGAAAATCCTGCTTCAACAGTTACCGGTTTCGGCCATGCGGCAGTACAGGGTTCGCATGCTGTCTTCCCGGACTCACTCCACTTTCCCGTGGTGCACGAAGAGCATGTATGATGAGCCGCATCTGGCGCATACTCTCCAGCCATGCATCTGTCAATCTTGCTATAGCCACTATTTCCAGTCGCAGGATCGATACACCCATAGCCTCCAGCAATAGGCGTACAAACAGAGGAGTTAGGCGACATTTTAACACAAAATATTTGGTCAAATAAAGAAAAATATTGACAAAAATTAGTAATTGGAATAATATGTTATTATGAAAAAGAGTCGCATAAAGTATTCTAAAACAAATAAAAGATTCAATCAGCTAGTTAATAATATTGATTCCATAAGACAATTAAATATTGGTTATAATAATTTAAAAGAAAAGCAATTAAAACAAATGATTCTATTACAAGCAGAAATAGAAAATAAATACGATATAGAAAATATTTTTATTGAAATAGAAGAATTATATAAATTCTTTTCTTCAACAAGTATAAATTTACAATCTGATATTGCACAGCAAGTATACTATTCACTTAAAAATCGAAAATGTGTAGATGAATGTTTTGAAAATAAAAAAACTCCATTTCGTTTATATGCTTTTAGATTGTTTGCTCCAATAAATTTAATTCCGACATCTCTTGCAGTTTGCATAAGTTGTACTCAAACTTTTAATGAGGGAAATATACTGAATTATATTACTTTATCAGATTCAAATAGTTCTCAAGATTTAATGTTACATAAAAAAGGAATTGAATATTTAGAAAATGGTTTAGTAATGATCAACAATGATATTACAAGAGATGAATATAGTAAAAAATTATTAGAGTATTATAGGGTTATATTGAATCTTATATTTTATATGAATGCATTTCCTGAAAACGTTCTAAAAGGTGTTCCTGAAAGAGCAATTATTGATGTAGATAATATAATTTCTGACAAAAAAATAACTATATCAAAGAATATCAAATTATTTAAAAATCATGAAATTTCTCCTCATTTGCGTAGAGGTCATTGGAGGACATTTACAAGCGATTATTATAAAAATAAAAAAGGTGAAACAATCTGGATTGATCCTATATACATTAAAGGCGAAGCATTAACGGTAATTGAAGGAAATACTGAAAATGTATAAAAAAGGGTTAAAACGTCGCCTAACACACGATTAGCGCAAAAATGCCTGTTCGGCATTTTTGGGTTCCGCAAAACACCGTTCGGGCTTACGCCCTCTGCGGTATTTTGCTCCACCACATTTTTGCAGCCCTGCAAA